>NZ_JBIUVD010000029.1:0-110050 GCF_044742785.1 Streptomyces sp. NPDC087844
CCGATGGTACTGCAGGGGGGACCCTGTGGGAGAGTAGGACGCCGCCGAACTAATATTACGGAAAAGCCCCCGCACTTCGGTGCGGGGGCTTTTTTTTGCGTTCCGGTACATGCAGGTGCATTCGGTTTCGTTACCGTGGCCCTCATGAATCCTGAGTACGTGATCCGTTCGATAGGCAGTGACGAGTGGCCCGCAGTGAAGGAGCTCGCGCTGGCCGCTCTCAGTGATCCGGTGGCACATCTGGCTTTTCTGGATACGTACGAGGTCGCGGTGGGCCGGCCCGACAGTTTCTGGCAGGAGCGGGCCGCCGGAGCCGCGGAAGGGGTGCGTGAACGGCAGCAGATCGTCGCCGAGGGGCCCGGTGGCCGGTGGGTCGGGTGTGTGGTCGTACTGGTCGAGGAAGCCGGGGCTGTCGGGGCGCTGGGTGCCGTGAGCCACGTACGGCAGGGGCATTTGGTGGGGGTGTTTGTGCGGCCCGAGGTGCGGGGGAGTGGGCTCACCGAGCGGCTTTTCTCGTCTGCGCTGCGGTGGGCGTGGGAGGACGCCGGATTGGAGCGGGCGCGGTTGTTCGTGCACGAGGGGAACGGGCGGGCTCAGGCCTTCTACCGGAAGTTCGGGTTCGTGCCCACGGGGGAGAGTGTTCCGGCACCCGGGGATTCGGGTGCGCGGGAACTGGAGTTCGTGTACGAGCGGCCCTGGGCGCCGTAAGTCACACCGGGAGGTCCTGGTGGGGCCAGCGGGAGCGGGCCTGTTCCTGGGAGCGGAGCAGGGCCAGAACGGGGAGGCCTCGGTCCGGGGCTGTGCCGCCTGCCGCGGCGAGCAGGTCCGGGAGTTGGGGGAGTGGGGCCACCGCGGCGACGTCGTCCAGGACGAGGGTGAGTGGTGGGTCGAGGCGACCGGAGGATGACCGTTCGGCCATGCGCCGGCCGCGCTCGACCACGCTTGAGGCGAGGGCCGTCAGGAGCGGCATGGCGCCGGGGTTCGACCTCGGGTCCTCGATGGGTTCACCGACCACATAAAGCGTGCCCCCTTCGTTGACGAAGGAATCCAAGGTGAGGGTGTCGGTTCGGTTTGGAGTGCAGGCTTCCCGGACGTTGACGGTGGAGAGGGCGGAGAGCGCTCGGGCCGTCAACTCCTGGGCGATGTCACGACGTTCCGGGTGCGAGGTGAGAGCGGCTTCGAGTTCACCCGCGGAGCCTGCGGCCGACTTGGGGTTCGTACGGAGGATGCGTACGGCTTCCTGGACCTGGGCGCCCTGGGCCCAGCGGTGGACGTGGCGGATGGTGCGGCCGTCCACCGCCGCGGCGTGGAGGTAGCTGCGGAGGAGCGTTTCCGCGGTGTCGGCGACCGCCTGGTCGAGCTTGGCGGTCGGCCGGACCGGGGCGAGGAGTGCCGCCGCGCGGGCCTTCGCGGTGTCCTTGGTCTCGCAGCCCGCGGACGGGGACCAGTGGAGGCGGGCCGGGCTGTCGCAGAGGTGGGAGGGGTCGTAGAGGAGGACGGGGCCCAGTTTCGCGCGGGCGTCCTTCGTGCTTGACCAGAGGGCGGGGTCGGAGGTGATGACGAGGGCGGGGCCGTCCGCGTCCCGGATCGCCTGGACGGCGAGGGGGTGGCGGGTTTCGGGCGGGCCGAGGACCACGGGTCCCTGCGGGGCCGTGACGGGGCTTTCCCACCCGCCCGCCCGTTCGGCGGTTTCCACGGGAACCGACTCCAGCGGTGGCTCCGCCGACCGGGCCGCGGGCGCCGAGGCGTGCTCGACCGGCGGGCGTGTCACCTCGGGCCGTTCCGACGCTCGGCTCCGAGGGATCTCGGGTGTCGTCTCGTCCTTGCGCGGAAGGTCCGGGCCCGCTGGGGCGAGTGCTCTGCGGCGGGCTGTGCCCGCCCGCCATCTCGCCACCGTGCCCAGCACGAAGACCACCAGGACCACCAGGACCATCAGCTGGCCGATGAACAGTCCCCAGAAGAGCCCGTATCCGGAGAGTTGGACCGGTGGGGTGTCGGGCCAGGCGGTCGGCAGGTCGTGGGGGGCCTCGACGAGTTGGCGTATGGCCAGGGGCGTACGGCGGAAGGTGACCTCGGCCGGCCAGGAGCCGTGGGAGAAGAGGCCGGCGAGGCCGGTCGCCGTCCAGACCATGACGGTCATGCCGAGGACGAAGGCCAGGATGCCGAGCAGCAGGCCGTCGGGGATGCCCCCTTCGCCGCCGCGGTGCTGATCACCGCGGTGACCGCGGTGGTCCGGTCTCATCTCGGGTCGCTCCTCTACGCCACTGTGGACTCGGACGAGTCGTCTAGATCGCTCAGGTGTTGCTCCATGAACGCCGCGGCCCGCTCCTCGGCCTCCAGCTCGGCGGCGCGCAGGGCGTCGTCCGCGAGGTGGTCCGCCGACGACTCCGTCATGGCGCGGTCGGTGAAGACGAGGGGGCGCTCGGCCTCGGAGATCAGGTGTTTGACGACCTGGACGTTGCCGTTGACGTCCCACACGGCGATGCCCGGTGTGAGGGAGGGGATGATCTCGACCGCCCAGCGGGGCAGGCCGAGGACGCGGCCCGTCATTCTGGCCTCGTCGGCCTTCTGGGCGTAGATCGTCCTTGTCGAGGCCATCTTGAGGATCGCCGCGGCCTCCTTCGCGGCGGCCCCGTCCACGACGTCGGACAGGTGGTGGACGACGGCCACGAAGGACAGACCGAGGCGGCGGCCGAACTTCAGCAGGCGCTGGAAGAGCTGGGCCACGAAGGGGCTGTTGATGATGTGCCAGGCCTCCTCGACGAGGAAGATGCGCTTCTTCCGGTCGGGGCGGATCCAGGTGTGCTCCAGCCATACGCCGACGATCGCCATGAGGATGGGCATGGCGATGGAGTTGCGGTCGATGTGGGACAGGTCGAAGACGATGAGCGGGGCGTCGAGATCGATGCCGACCGTCGTCGGGCCGTCGAACATGCCCCGCAGGTCACCGTCGACCAGGCGGTCGATGACCAGGGCGACGTCGAGGCCCCAGGCGCGTACGTCGTCTATGGCGACGTTCATCGCCTCCGCCGACTCCGGTTCGGGGTGGCGGAGCTGCTCGACGATGTCCGTCAGTACGGGCTGGCGGTCGATGATCGTCTCGTTGACGTAGGCGTGCGCGACCTTCAGCGCGAAGCCGGAGCGCTCGTCCAGGCCGTGGCCCATCGCGACCTCGATGATCGTCCGGAGCAGCGCGAGCTGGCCGGTCGTCGTGATCGCCGGGTCGAGCGGGTTGAGCCGGATCCCCATGTCCAGGGCGGCGGTCGGGTCGAGGCGGATGGGCGTCAGTCCCAGCGCCTGGGCGATGAGGTTCCACTCACCGGCGCCGTCCTCGCCCTGCGCGTCCAGCACGACGACCTGGCGGTCCTTGAACCGCAACTGCCGCATGACGTACGTCTTCTCCAGGGCCGACTTGCCGTTGCCGGACTCGCCGAGGACCAGCCAGTGCGGTGCCGGGAGCTGCTGTCCGTACAGCTGGAAGGGGTCGTAGATGTACCCCTTCCCGGAGTAGACCTCGCGGCCGATGATGACGCCGGAGTCGCCGAGGCCGGGGGCCGCGGTCGGCAGGTAGACGGCCTGGGCCTGGCCGGTGGAGGTGCGCACCGGCGGGCGGGTCGTCTCGACCTTGCCGAAGAGGAAGGACGTGAAGCTTTCCGTGAGGACGGACAGCGGTTCCCGCATGAAGTCCTACCTCCGGATGCCGGTCGCGAACGGGAGCGTGTTGACGAAGGCGCGGTGGTGCTCGCGGTCGCACCATTCGAGCTTCAGGTACGACTTGCCGGCCGAGGCCCTTATCGTCCGCTTGTCGCGGGCGAGCGCCTCGGGGTTGCGGGACGAGACGGTGATGTATCCGACGAGGTTGACGCCGGCGGCGCCGCTGGCGAGGTCCTGGCCGCGCTGGTCGACGCGGTTGTGGGAGGCGACGTCGCGCGGGTCGACGGTGCGGTTCATCTTGGCCTGGCGGCTGGCCTCGGCCTCGTCGTTCGTCTTCTCGGTCAGCATCCGCTCGATGGCGACCTCGGTGGGTTCGAGGTCCATCGTGACGGCGACCGTGCGGATGACGTCCGGGGTGTGGACGAGCAGCGGGGCGAGGAAGTTGACGCCCACCGGGGTCATCGGCCACTCCTTCACCCAGGCCGTGGCGTGGCACCAGGGGGCGCGGGTGGAGGACTCGCGGGTCTTGGCCTGGAGGTAGGTCGGCTCCATGGCGTCCAGCTCGGCCGGCCAGGCGTTGCGCTTGGTCATGGCCTGGATGTGGTCGATGGGGTGGTCCGGGTCGTACATCGAGTGCACGAGTGAGGAGAGTCTGCCCTGGCCGAGCGGCTGGCGCACCCGGATGTCGGCCTCCTGGAGGCGGGAGCAGATATCGGTGAGCTCGCGGGCCATGACGACGGCGAGCCCGGAGTCCTTGTCGAGCTTCCTGCCGCCATGGGGGCGGGCGGCGCGGGCCATCGCCTGGGCCTCGGCGGCCAGTTCGCGCGAGTAGTGCATGCAGGCGACGAGGTAGGCGCGGTGCTGTTCGCTGCTGGTCGACACCATGGACGAGAGCTGCTCGTACGACTCCTGCAGCCAGCCGGGTGCCCGGTCGTCACCGCGTACGGAGACGTCCTTGGCGTGGGCGTCCGGGTCGGCGGGGAGGGTGCGGGCGAGCATCTGGATGCGGGTGACGAAACCGTCTCCGTTGGCGACGTGCTTGAGGAGGGTGCCGAAGCGGTCGACGAGGGCTTCCTGGTCCTCGCTGTCGCGCAGGCCGACGCCGGGACCCTCGATCTCGATGGCGGCGGTGACGGTCTTGCGGTCGGCGTGCAGGAGGACGGCGATCTCGTCCGGGCCGAACGGCGCCGCGAGCCAGGAGATGCGTCCGATGCCCGGGGGCGGGCCGATCTCGACCTCGCGGCCGTCGACGTGGGTGCCCGACTCCATGACGTTGCTGCGGTAGGCGGTGCCCCGGCGGAGCGATCGCTTGTAACTGCGGTTGATCTCGAACCACTTGTAGAAGGTGCGCCGCTTGTACGGGACGTAGACCGCGGCCAGCGCCAGCATGGGGAAGCCCATGAGCAGCACGATGCGCAGGGAGAGCACGGGGACGATCAGGCCGCACATCATGCCGAGGAACGCGCCCGCGATGATGAGCCCGATCTCGCCCGACTCGCGGTTGCGGCCGACGATCGCGCTCGGCCGGGCGCGGCCGATCAGATATGTACGGCGGGGCGTGACCGGATGGGACGTATGGGCCACATGGGAATCAGTCGTCAACGCCCTTCACCTCCCGTGCGGTTGTTGCTGCTGTTGCTGTTGCGGTTGTTCCCGGCGTGGGGGGTGTTGATCGGGCTGGAGCGGGGCGGGGGTGCGGAGGGGACCGATCCGCCGCCACTGCCCGAGGAGCCGCGTGAACTGTGGGCCGCGACGCCGCCGGAGATGGGGTTCGAGGGGCGGGCGCCGCTGTTGCCGCCGCCTCCGCCGCCGTTGTTGTCGGCCCGGGTGCTGTGGGTCTTGATGCCCTGGGCGACGAGGGTGGCGGGCGAGCTGATGGCGGCCGCGGCCTTGCCTTCGGCGCCCTGCATGATGCGGTTGTTGCGGCCGCCCGCGATCTCGTCGCCGAAGCCGGGGACGAAGCGGTAGATCATCGCGCTGGCGAAGATGGCGAGCAGGATGATCGCGAGGCCGGAGACGACGGCGGAGAAGGAGTCCGGGCCGTCCTCCGCGGAGAGGGCTCCGGCGAGGCCGAGCACGATCACGATGACCGGTTTGACGAGGATGACGGCGATCATGATGCCGGCCCAGCGGCGGACGTGGCCCCAGAGGTTCTTGTCGACGAGGCCGGCGTAGACGACCGTGCCGAGGAGGGCGCCCACGTAGAGGAGGGCGGCGCGGATCACCAGTTCGAGCCAGAGGACGCCCGCGGCCAGGATCGACACGAGGGAGACCACGATCAGCATGATCGGGCCGCCGCCGATGTCGGTGCCCTTGTTCAGGGCGCCGGAGAAGTTGCCGAAGAACGTGTCGGTCTGGTTGCCGGTCGTCTTGGCGAGGACCTCGGCTACGCCGTCGGTCGCTGAGACGACGGTGTAGAGGATGAGCGGGGTGAAGGCGGAGGCCAGCACCGTCAGCCAGAGGAAGCCGATGGCTTCGCCGATGGCCGTGCTGAGGGGGACGCCTCGCACGGCGCGCTTGGCGACCGCGAGCAGCCACAGGAGGAGGGTGAGGATGGTCGACGCGGCGAAGACGACTGCGTACTGCTGGAGGAACGTGGGGTTCGTGAAGTCGACGGTCGCCGTGTTCTGGACGGCGTCGCTGAGCTTGTCGATGGTCCAGGAGGCGGCTTTGGCGCAGCCTTTGGCCAGGGAGGCCAGGGGGTCGAGGGCTGCGGTGGGGTCGTTTAGGGAGGGGCTGTTGCGATTGTTGCTGCCTTGTTCACAGTAGTCGCGAGCCTGACCCGAAATCTGTGAGCAGTAGTCTTCCGAGGGAGTTGGCGTCGGCGTTGGCGCCGCGTGGGCCTGCGAAGCAAGCAGCACGACTGTGGTCTGTACGGCTGCTACGACGCTGGTGAGCTTGAGGGCGCGCTGCGGGCTACCGGGCATACGTGAACCCTCCGAACTCCTCGACCGCCTTGCCGATCTCGTCGGACCCGGAGACGGGGTTGTCTCCATTGACGGGGGTTGGGCCGGTCTTCTGGCTGGTTCCCAGGACTTTCCAGTCGTCATCGGCCCAGTTCAACTTCACGGTCACGGTGAACCAGCCGCTTGTCACGGGTTTGGTGGACGTCTCCCCGGTGAGTCCGAAGAGGCTGTTGCACCAGACTTCGACGGTGGCCGCGTCGGTGCTGCTGGACGTGACTTTTGTGCCCACTGGCAGCGTGCGGTTGACGAAGGTGCTGCCGGAAGGCGCGCTGCCGTCCTCCGCGAGGCCGATCTTGGCCAGGAGCGCCGCCGAGTAGTCCGCGTCGAATCCGGACCGGAGCCGGTCCAGTGCGCCGGGTTCGGCGATCGTCTTCAGGATTTCGTGCCGCTTGGCGGTAATGAACATGCTGTCAGAACCGAGTGCTGCCGCGTAGTTGGCCGCAGCGCTCTGCGCGCCCTGGTCGTCCTGGGCGTACCCGGTGGGGATTCCGGCGGTCTTCGACCGCACCGGCCGCTCCCCCGAGGCCGACGTAGGCGCGGCGCCAGCCTTGCCGGTGCCTTCGTCGGAGGTCGCGCCGGGATCTCCGTCGCCGCGGTTGGCGAAGGCGATGGCTGCGATCAGGAGGACCACCACGCCCACCACTGTGACGAGGCTGCGCGACGACGAGCGGCCACCGCGTCGCGGCCCTCCGTGGACGTCACCGGCACTGTCGGGGAGTCGCGTGCGCGTCTGGCCGGTACCTCCGTACCCGCCGTCCTCGCCGCGCGCTCCGTGCTCGTCGCCGAGACTCATGCCGCGTACGCCCCCTCAACCTCGTGCTGAACCGCGTGATACGACGGTAGCCCCGCTGGTTTCCGCGCGGGCGCGGTGTGGTGACTGGACATCAGGGAAACGCAACCTCAGCCGGTGGGCACGACGGACGGGTGGGTGGAGGAGGGACCGGGTGTGCCCGGCCGGGTCCGAGGACACCGGGCCGGCGGCCGCCTAGACGGCCATGCCGTACACGATGGTGAAGAGCGTGCCCAGTGAGCCGATGATGAAGACCCCGGTGAGACCCGCGATGATCAGACCCTTGCCCTGTTCCGCGCTGAAGGTGTCGCGGAGGGCGGTCGCGCCGATACGTTGTTTCGCCGCTCCCCAGATCGCGATGCCGAGGCACAGGAGGATGGCGACCGCCATCACGACCTCGATCATCACGCGGGCTTCGTTGCCCAGGGTGCCGAACGGGCCCCAGTCCGGAGCGATTCCGCCGATGATCGTGTTGATGTCGCCCTTTTCGGCTGCGAAAAGCATGTAAGTCACCGCCCCTAGTGGGTTGTTCTGCCTCCTCTGCCACTCTGCGCAGAGGTCACGGCTATTGTCGCTGACAATGATGCTGTCGCATGTCGACTTGGCGTCATTGATTGGCGGGTTTCGTGCGAATCCCTTGTCACCGGAGCTCGCGGGACCCTTCAGGGGGCGCAGGACGGTATACGAGGGGACGTATCGTCACTCTGTGTATCACGGCAGGTCACGCCGGGCAATGAAGTAGATGCGGAACCTGTGTGTGGTTCCGTCGTTAGCCCCTCTTGCGCGAACGCCAACTGATGGTGGCCGATTCCGCCCGTCCATCGAGCCCGACTCCGTCCCGAGTGCGCCGGTCCGTCGTGCCGATGTTCTCCGGGTCGCGCGTCTCCTGGTGTGTAGACGCCCCCGTTTCGCTGTGGTGCAGGTTATCCCGGACGGGGTGGCGCGGTGTGCCGGGGTGGGGCGGTGGACGGCGCTCTCTATCGCCTCGTACTTATATAAGTGTGCAGTGATATGTTGGTCCTGTGCACGCATTCGACGTACTCGGTGACCCCGTTCGCCGACGGATCCTGGAGCTGCTCGCGGACGGCGAGATGAGCTCCGGGGCGGTGAGCGAGGTCGTGAGGGAAGAGTTCGGGATATCGCAGCCCGGTGTCTCACAGCACCTCAAGGTCCTGCGGGAGAACGGCTTCGCCACGGTCCGGCCGGAGGGGGCCCGGCGGTTGTACGCCGTGAACTCCGACCCCCTGCGCGACATCGACGCCTGGCTGGACCGCTTCCGGCGCTTCTGGACGCCCCACCTCGACGCCCTGTCCACCGAGGTGGCCCGCGGCAGGCGTGACCGCCGGCTCCGCGAGCGGTCAGGCGACGGCAGAGCCGGCGACGGCAGCCCTTTGCAGTGAAGGACGCAGTGAAGGACGCAGCGAAGAACGTAGTGGAGGAGTAGCGCATGATCGATGTCAATCAGCAGGTCAACGCCGTGCGGCGGCAGGTCGGCAGCCGTGTCGTCGAGGCCGGTGAAGCCCACGTGGTGACCGTGAGTCAGACGTACGACACGACCGTCGAGGACCTCTGGGAGGCCTGTACCGATCCCGAGCGCATTCCGCGCTGGTTCCTGCCCGTCACCGGCGAGCTGCGTCCCGGCGGCACGTACCAGTTGCAGGGCAACGCCGGGGGCACTGTCGAGCGTTGTGACCCACCGAAGGGGTTCACCGCGACCTGGGAGTTCGGCGGGAACGTCAGCTGGATCGAGCTGCGGCTGACCCCCGCGGCGGACGGCGGTACGCGCTTCGAGCTGGACCACATCGCTCCCGACGACGACGAGAAGTGGCAGCAGTTCGGGCCCGGGGCCGTCGGCGTCGGCTGGGACATGGCGCTCATCGGGCTCACCCTCCATCTGTCCTCCGGCGCGGCCGTGGATCCGCAGGAGGCCATGGCCTGGTTCGGGACCGAGGAAGGGCTGCGGTTCGTCGGGCTGAGCAGCGAGGGGTGGTACGCGGCGGCCGTCGCCGGCGGTGAGGCCGAGGAGGTCGCCCGGGGGAGGGCGGACCGGACGACCGCGGCGTACACGGGGGCGGAGCCCTCCTGAGACCCGACTGCTTACTTTCGAGTAACCTCGCACGGCAGCCGCTGCCCCAGCCCTTCATGGGCTCTCGGAGGAGGAACCGTGCCAAGGTCGGAACGCTCGCCCCTGTTGCTCGCAGGCCTGTTGGCCTCCGCCGCTGTCGCCCACTTCGCGGTGCCTCGGCAGTTCGACGCGACCGTCCCGCGCGCACTGCCGGGCTCGCCGCGGGCCTGGACGTACGCGAGCGGTGTCGTCGAGCTGGCGCTGGCGGCCGGAGTGGCGGTGCCGCGTACGAGGCGGGTGGCGGCGCTGGCCACCACCGCGTTCTTCGTCGGGGTGTTCCCCGCGAATGTCCAGATGGCCGTGGACTGGCGGCACCGGCCAGCGCCACAGAGGGCCGCGGCGCTGGCGCGGCTGCCGCTTCAGGTGCCGTTGGTGCTGTGGGCCCGGGGTGTGGCGAGGAGTGTGGCGAGGGGTGGTGCGGCGGGGCGGGCCGCTCAGGGCTGACCGCCGCCGAATTCCTCGAACCCCTCCACTCCCTCCACGAAGTGGTCGAACTCGCCTGCCTGTACGCCGAGTACGAAGGCGTCCCACTTCTTCCGGGTGGTCGTGACGACGGTCTCGGGGTCGCTGGTCTCGCGGATGTAGACGAGTTCGTCGTCGCCGAAGGCGAGTTCGATCCAGGGGCCGGGCCCGGTGGCCTCCGGCGGGGCGGCGCGTTCCCAGGTGAGGTTCGCGGGGATGTCGGACATGGGTCGGGCTCTCTTCGAGTACGTGGATGAGGGCGTCGAACGTCTTTGGCGGCAACCGTATCTCCGTCCTGGGTCCGCGCCCTTCGACGGTGGGTGACGGGGTGGCGGGGTGATCATTCCGTGGTGGGCTTTCCGGCTCTACACTGACGTTCGGATTACCGTGCGGCGAGGGGCGGTTGACGGTGCGTAAGGGCTGGATCTTGGCGACCGCCGCCCTGGGGGCGGGGCTCAGCTTCGTCATGGTGCTGGTGGTCGGCGTCTACATGGTTGCCGGGAACCTCGCCAACGGTGTGGGGCAGGGGGCTGTCGGCCTTGCCAAGGGGTCCGTGCCGGCGGCGTACCGGACGCTCGTGCAGAAGTGGGGCAATCTGTGCACCGCCATTAATCCGGCACTTCTCGCCGCGCAGCTGTATCAGGAGAGCGGGTTCAATCCCGGCGCCAGGAGCCCGGCCGCCGCGCAGGGGATAGCGCAATTCATCCCCGGGACGTGGGCCACGCACGGAATCGACGGCGACGGGGACGGCGACCGCGACGTATGGGATCCGAATGACGCGATTCCATCGGCCGCGAAGTACGACTGCACGCTCGCGAAGTACGTCAAGGACGCGCCGGGGAACCCGACGGAGAACATGCTCGCCGCGTACAACGCGGGGGCGTACGCCGTCATCAAATACGGGGGCGTTCCGCCGTACAAGGAAACCCAGAACTACGTGAAGACGATCACCACGCTGCAGGAGAGCTTCGCCGCTCCCGTCGGTCGTGTGCAGCCCTCCCAGCAGGCCGCCGGCGCCATCTACTTCGCGCAGAAGAAGCTTGGCACGCTCTATCTCTGGGGCGGCAACGGCACCGCTGACCAGGGCGGACGCTTCGACTGCTCCGGGCTGACCAAGGCCGCGTACGAGACGGTGGGCATCACCCTGCCGCGGGTCGCCAACGACCAGTACAACGCCGGTCCGCACCCCGGGCGGGACGAGCTGCTGCCCGGGGACCTGGTCTTCTTCTCGGACGACCTCACCAACTCCCGGGCCATCCGGCACGTGGGTATCTACGTCGGCGGCGGGTACATGATCAACGCGCCCCGGACGGGTGCCGTGATCCGCTTCGACGCCATCGACACCCCTGACTACTTCGGGGCGACGCGTGTGACCGAAGATGGCGCGAAAGCATTGCCCACCTCTGTGTGAAACCAACCCCTGAGCTGCGGCGATGTATCTCTCTTCGATAACGTCTGCGTGATCATTCGGTGGAGGGTGGAACGTATTGAAGGGGAGTGTGCGTTCCTGTTCTTGTAGCCGACGACGGGGGTTGTGGCGCGACGCATCCGGTGGGTGCGTCGGAAAGATGACGACGAAGGAGCCGTTGCACCATGGCTGGACTCGCCGACTCCGGATCGAACCCCGACGTCGACTTGCTCTACGACATCAATGGTCTCGCCAAAGACGCGCCGCACTGGTTCGACCGCGTCATGGAGTTCGTGGGCGAGTGGGGACTCCTGCTCGTCATGGTTCTGCTGGTGCTGTGGTGCTGGTGGAACGTACGGCGGCGGGGTGGGGACGAGGCCGCGTCCTCTGTGGCCTCACTGATCTGGGCGCCGTTGGCCGCCGGGGTCGCCGTACTCGTGAACGTGCCGATACGGGGATTCGTCGAACGGCCTCGGCCCTTTGTGGACCATGAGGGGCTTGATGTTCTCATCGGCGGCAAGAGCGACTATTCGTTTGTGAGCGACCACTCGACTCTCATGATGGCTATGGGGGTCGGGCTGTTTGTCGCGAACCGGAAGTTCGGGCTTGTCGGGATAGGGCTTGCGCTGCTCGGTGGGTTCTGCCGGGTTTATATGGGCGTGCACTATCCGACTGACGTGGTCGGGGGGTTCGCGCTCGGGACGGCCGTTGTTCTGCTGCTTTCGCCGCTTGCCACCGCTTTGTTGACGCCTGTGGTCAAGGCTGTTGAGCGGGCTGGGCGGGTGGGGTGGTTGGTTCGGGCGGATCGCTCCGCCGGGGCGCGGGAGAGAGTGATTCCTGGGACTCGTAGTGATGTTGATGCTGCGGAGCGGGATCTTGCGGCGTAGGTAGGTGGGGGGTAGGGGGTGGGGGTGCGGGTTCGCTGTGGCTGGTCGCGCCGTTCCCCGCGCCCCTGCAGGCGAAAGGTCGCGCCGTTCCCCGCGGCCCTGAAGGACACAAGATTGCGCCGTTCCCCGCGCCCCCAAAACACACAAGACTGCGCCGTTGCCCGCGGCCCTGAAAGACACAAGACTGCGCCCTTCCCCGCGCCCCTGGGGGGTTCGGGTTCTGTGTCTCGTTATAGGGACTGGGGGAAGTTGAAGAAGTTGTTGGGGTCGTACTGGGTTTTCAGGGACTTCAGGTGGGGGGCCGCTTGGCCGTAGTACGCCTTGCGCCAGTTGGGGAGGGTGGGGTCTGTGTAGTTCTGGTAGGCCGCGCCTGAGGCGTGGGGGCGCATGGCCGTGTGGGTGGCCGTCAGCCAGGACTCCGAGGCGCTGCCTGAGGTGCCCGGCCGCCACGCCGCGATGTACTGGGCCAGCATGCGGGAGCGGCGGTGGACGAAGGCTGTTGCTGTGGGGTCGACTCGGTTGATCGCGCCGCCGAGAGCGGTGAGGGCGATGCTGCCCGTGCCGCCTCGTACCCCGGATATGCGGGAGAGCAGGGTCCGGATGCCCGTCGCCGAGATCGAGCGGTCGAAGAAGTCCGAGCGGCCCGCGTACGTCTCGCGGCCCAGCGCGCCCTGCGTCGAGCGGCCCGGTGTTCCGCCCGGGAGATGGCACTGGGCGTCGGCCGAGAAGGACGAGCAGCCCGCGTACACCTCCATCGCCTCCTGGTAGGAACGGCGCCTGAGGGAGACGCTCCGCGCGGAGGCGCCTATGCGGTCGGCGAGGCGGTCCACCGCGTTCTGCAGGTCACCGTACGTGCCGAGTGAGAACGCGGAGACGGAGACGGTGGGGGTGCCGCCCGCCGCGTTCCCGACGTGGACCGATGACCAGATCTCGTCCGGCTGGTCGGGGCCCCACTCCTGCCAGGCCGCCAGGACCGCCGCCGCCCTCGACCACGGCCAGGACATGTTCGCCACCACGCCCCGCGGGGCCGGGTGCGTCTTGAAGCGGAGTTCCGTGACGACGCCGAAGTTGCCGTTGCCCGCCCCGCGCAGCGCCCAGAACAGATCCTTGTTCTCGGTCGCGCTCGCGGTGAGCTGCTTGCCGTCCGCCGTGATCAGGGTCGCGTGTGTGAGGCTGTCGCACGTCAGCCCGTACGCCCTCGACACCACCCCGTGGCCGCCGCCCAGCGCCAGACCCGAGACGCCCACCGTCGGGCAGGAGCCCGCCGGGACGGTCACCCCCTTCGCCGCCAGCCCGCGGTAGACGTCGATCAGTTTGGCGCCCGCGCCGATCACCGCCTCGTCGCCGGAGGCGCGTATCCGGGACAGCTTCGACACGTCGACGATCAGCCGGCCGTTCCCGGAGGACCAGCCGGCGTACGAGTGACCGCCGTTGCGGATCGCAACGCGGACGCCGTGGCCGCGGGCGTACGCGAGGGCCGTACGGATGTCGTCGGGGTGGGCCACGTACGCGACCGCCGTCGGCCTCAGGGAGTCGAAGCGGGTGTTGTAGAGCTGGCGGGCCGCCGCCCAGTCGCCGTCGCCGGGGCGGACCAGGGGGCCGTCCAGGTCCGCGGCCAGCGCCCGCAGGTCGGCGGCCGGTGTGCCCGCCGGGGTGCCTTTGGCCGTCGTGGTCGCTCCGGTGCCCTCGGCCGGCGTGCCGGACGTACGCGTCGTTCCGGCCGACCGCGGCCCCGAGCCCTTGCCGCTGCATGCCGCCGCCGCGGTCACCGCGACCGCCGCCGTGCCGCCTACGAACGTACGCCGTTGCATGTGCGCCTCCCGTTGCCCCCTGTGAACGAGACGGGTAAACCGCCCGGCGGGTTCCACAGGCGGCGTCCGGCAATCCACGAGTACGTGCACGACTACGCGCACGAGTACGTACGTGAAGCCGCGGTGACGGGTTCTGGCCAGGGGTGGGAGACGGGTGAGGGAGCGAAGGGAGGGCCTCCGTTCGTCGGGACCCGCACGTGTTCTACCCGTAAGCGTTCCGTGACCTCACCGCACTGACGGCAGGGGTTCACCCTCCGTTCACTCACGGCCATCGGCGGCTTCACCTGTTCTGCCTAATTTCGGCCTTACACGGTGCGTGGTGCGGATGAAAGTCCGCTTCCGTGCCGATCGATGAACAAGCGGAACCCATGACATCGCACGCCGCCGGTAACGGCGGCTTCTGGAAGGAACTCACGAAAGTGAAGCTTCAGCGCAAGAACCGGCTTCGCGCCCTTTCCCTCGGTGCTGTCGCCGTCTCCGGCGCCCTTGCGCTGACGGCGTGCGGCTCCGACGACACCGGCGGCAGCAGCAGCGACGGCAGCACGACCGCCGCCAACAGCTCCATCAAGTGTGACGACGCCAAGGGTCAGCTGCTGGCCAACGGCTCCTCCGCGCAGAAGAACGCGATCGACGCGTGGGTCAAGCAGTTCGTGACCGCCTGCAAGGACGTGCAGATCAACTACAAGTCCGAGGGTTCGGGCGCCGGTGTCACGGCGTTCACCCAGGGCCAGGTCGCCTTCGCCGGTTCCGACTCCGCGCTGAAGCCCGAAGAGGTCACCGCCTCCAAGGAGGTCTGCAAGGACGGCCAGGGCATCGACCTGCCGATGGTCGGCGGCCCGATCGCGGTCGGTTACAACGTCCCGGGTGCCGAGGGCCTCGTCCTCGACGCGGAGACCCTTGCGAAGATCTTCGACAGCAAGATCACCAACTGGAACGACGCGGCGATCAAGAAGCTGAACCCGGACGCCACGCTGCCCGACCTCAAGATCCAGGCGTTCCACCGCTCGGACGAGTCCGGCACCACGGACAACTTCACCAAGTACCTGATCGCGGCCGCGCCCGACCAGTGGAAGTACGAGGGCGGCAAGGCCTGGCAGGCCAAGGGCGGCCAGTCCGCGTCCGGCTCCTCCGGTGTCGCCCAGCAGGTCAAGCAGACCTCCGGCGCCATCAGCTACATGGAGCTGTCGTACGCCAAGGACGGCATCACCTCGGCCAAGCTGGACACGGGCGCCAGTGAACCCGTCGAGGCCACCGTCGAGAACGCCACCACGGCCATCGCGGACGCCAAGGTCGTCGGCACGGGCAAGGACCTCGCGCTCGAACTGAACCGCGCGACCAAGGCCGACGGCGCCTACCCGATCACCCTGGTCACGTACGAGATCGTCTGCGACAAGGGCAACAAGGCCGACACCCTGGCCGCCACGAAGGCGTTCCTCACCTACATCGCCAGCGAGGACGGCCAGAAGATCCTGGCCGAGAACGACTACGCCCCGATCCCCGAGGAGATCATCGCGAAGGTCCGTACGACCGTCGCGGGCCTGAGCTGACCTGAGCGCGCGGTCCGGCCCCGCACGAGGGGCCGGACCGCGCGCCGTCCGGTGCACCGCCGCCTGGGGCCACACGGTGTGTGGCCCCGCAGACCGGAGAACCTCATGGATATATCCACCAAGAATTCCGCAGCGCCTCCCCCCGTCTCCCCACCCTCGGAGACCGAGCAGAAGCGTGCGGCCCGCGGGGCCACCCGGCCCGGCGACCGCATCTTCCTCGGCCTGTCCCGCGGGTCGGGCATCTTCCTGCTCGTGATCATGGCCGCCATCGCGGCCTTCCTCACGTACCGCTCCGTGCTGGCGATCAGCAAGGACGAGAGCAACTTCCTCACCACCCTGGAGTGGAACCCGACCGCCGCGGAGCCGAGCTTCGGCATCGCGGTCCTGGTCTACGGCACGGTCATCTCGTCGATCATCGCGATGGTCATCGCGGTACCGATCGCGGTCGGCATCGCCCTGTTCATCACGCACTACGCCCCGCGCAAGCTCGGCGGAACCCTCTCCTACGTGATCGACCTGCTCGCCGCCGTACCGTCCATCGTGTACGGCCTGTGGGGCGCCCTGGTCCTCGCACCGCAGCTGGTCGGTCTCTTCGGCTGGCTGGACGACTACTTCGGCTGGACCGGCATCCTCGACTGGCAGGGCGGCGCACCGCGCTCGCTGTTCACCGTGGGCGTCCTGCTCGCGATCATGATCCTGCCGATCATCACCAGCGTGAGCCGCGAGGTCTTCCGGCAGGCTCCGCTGATGCACCAGGAAGCCGCACTGGCCCTCGGCGCCACGCGCTGGGAGGTCATCCGCATGTCGGTGCTGCCCTTCGGCCGCTCCGGTGTCATCTCCGCCTCGATGCTCGGCCTCGGGCGCGCGCTCGGCGAGACCATGGCCGTGGCCACGGTCCTGTCCCCGAGTTTCGAGATCAACGCCAGCCTGCTCGACCCGGGCGGCGGCACCTTCGCCCAGAACATCGCCAGCAAGTTCAGCGAGGCCAGCGAGATGGGCCGTGACGCGCTCATCGCCTCCGGTCTGGTGCTGTTCGTCATCACCCTGCTGGTCAACGGCGGAGCCCGCATGATCATCGCCCGCCGCGCGGAGTACTCGGGGGCCAACGCATGAGCCAGACCGTGAACGACAGGCGCCCCAGTACCCTGCAGGGCGCGACGCTGCCCAAGTGGAGCCCGTACGCGATCGCCGGCGGCTCGATCGCCCTCGGTCTCGGCATCAGCGCCGCGGCCGGACTGGACAGCAACATCCAGTGGGGCCTGATGGCCGCGATCTTCTTCGTGGTCGCGTCGTACGGCATCGCCGCGCGGGTCGAGGGCCGCCGACAGGCCAAGGACCGGGTGGCGACCAGCCTCGTCTGGGTCGCGTTCCTCCTCGCCGTCATCCCGCTGGTCTCGCTCATCTGGGAGACCGTCGAGCGCGGGGTGAAGGTCCTCGACGTCTACTTCCTCACCCACTCGATGGGCCTGGTCACCGACACCGAGCCCGGCGGAGGCATCTACCACGCGATCCTCGGCACCCTTGAGCAGGTCGGCATCGCCACGGCGATCTCCGTGCCGATCGGCATCCTGACCGCGATCTACCTCGTGGAGTACGGGCGCGGCAGGCTCGCCCAGGCCGTCACCTTCTTCGTCGACGTCATGACGGGCATCCCGTCGATCGTCGCGGGCCTGTTCGTCCTCAGCTTCTGGATCATCATCCTGGACATGGGCTACTCCGGGTTCGCCGGCGCGATGGCCCTGACCATCCTGATGCTGCCGGTGATCGTCCGCTCCACCGAGGAGATGCTCAAGCTCGTCCCCAACGAGCTGCGCGAGGCCTCACTGGCGCTGGGTGTGCCGAAGTGGCGCACCATCATGAAGGTGGTCCTGCCGACCTCCATCGGCGGTATCACGACCGGTGTGATGCTCGCGGTCGCCCGCATCACGGGTGAGACCGCGCCGGTGCTCCTGCTGGTGTGGGGTTCGACCTTCATCAACACGGACCCCTTCGACGGTCCGCAGGCCTCGCTCCCCATGTACATCTACCAGCAGTACGCGAACAGCGGCGGCTCCGGCGCGGCGTACGACCGGGCCTGGGCGGCGGCGCTCACGCTGATCGCGTTCGTGATGATCCTCAACTTGGCGGCTCGCGGCATCGCCCGCTGGAAGGCCCCCAAGACCGGTCGCTGACGCGGCCAGACAGCGACCAGTCTTCCCCCTCGAAAGAAGCAGTGATCCCATGGCCAAGCGAATCGACGTCAGCGGCCTCAGCGCCTACTACAGCTCGTTCCGAGCCATCGAGGACATCTCGATGGCCATCGAACCCCGATCGGTGACGGCCTTCATCGGCCCCTCCGGCTGCGGCAAGTCCACCTTCCTGCGGACCCTCAACCGGATGCACGAGGTGACGCCGGGCGGACGGGTCGAGGGCAAGGTCATGCTCGACGACGAGAACCTGTACGGCGCCGGGATCGACCCGGTGTCGGTGCGGCGCGAGGTCGGCATGGTCTTCCAGCGTCCGAACCCCTTCCCCACGATGTCGGTCTTCGACAACGTGGCGGCGGGGCTGCGTCTCAACGGCAGCTACAAGAAGTCCGAGCTGGGCGACATCGTCGAGAAGTCGCTCAAGGGCGCGAACCTCTGGAACGAGGTCAAGGACCGTCTGAACAAGCCGGGGTCCGGTCTGTCCGGTGGTCAGCAGCAGCGTCTGTGCATCGCGCGGGCGATCGCTGTCGAGCCGAAGGTGCTGCTCATGGACGAGCCCTGCTCGGCCCTCGACCCGATCTCGACGCTGGCCATCGAGGACCTGATCGGTGAGCTGAAGGAGCGCTTCACGATCGTCATCGTGACGCACAACATGCAGCAGGCGGCGCGGGTTTCCGACCGGACGGCGTTCTTCAACCTGTCCGCGGTCGGGCAGCCCGGCAAGCTCATCGAGATCGATGACACCGAGCGGATCTTCTCCAACCCGTCCGTGCAGGCCACCGAGGACTACATCTCGGGGCGTTTCGGCTGAGCCCGTCCGTGGCGTAGACCCCTCGCGGTGCTGCATGGCGGTGCCACCGCGGGGACCGATAGGGCCCGCCTCCCGGCTATCGGGAGGCGGGCCCGTTGGCTTGTCCCCGCCCGCGAACCCCCGGTCCGCCGGCGCGACAGGGGGGTCTGGGGGCGCAGCCCTCAGGGATGGGAAAGGAGGCTTACAGGAATGTCACGTTCACCAGCCAGAAACTGGTTGCCGCGACCAGCGCCGCCGCCGGCATCGTGATGAACCAGCCGAGGATGATGTTCTTGGCGACACCCCAGCGGACCGCCTTCACCCGCTTCGTCGCCCCCACGCCCATGATCGCCGACGTGATGACATGAGTCGTGGAGATCGGCGCGTGGAAGATGAACGCCGTCGTGAACATCAGCGACGCGCCCGTCGTCTCCGCCGCGAACCCCTGCGGGGGATCCAGCTCGATGATCTTCCGCCCCAGCGTGCGCATGATGCGCCACCCACCGGCGTACGTACCCAGCGACAGCATCACCGCGCACGCGATCTTGACCCAGACCGGAATCGGGTCGCCCGCCTCCTCGACGTCCGAGATGACCAGGGCCATCACCACGATGCCCATCGTCTTCTGGGCGTCCTGGAGGCCGTGCCCCAGGGCCATACCGGCCGCCGACACGGTCTGCGCGATACGGAAACCGCGCTTCGCCTTGTGCGGGTTGGAGCGGCGGAAGAGCCACATGATCGCGCACATCACCAGATAGCCGGCGATCAGGCCGACGACCGGGGAGATGAACATCGGGATGACGACCTTCTCCAGGACGCCGGACCAAATGACATCGATTCCGCCGGCGAGCGCCGCGCCCACCATGCCGCCGAACAGCGCGTGGGAGGAGGAGGACGGCAGGCCGAAGTACCAGGTGACGAGGTTCCACACGATCGCGCCCACCAGCGCGGAGAACAGGATCCACATGCCCCTGTTGCCGTGCGGAGTCTCGATCAGGCCCTCGCTGACGGTCTTGGCGACCCCGCTGCCCATGAAGGCGCCGGCGAGGTTCATCACGGCGGCCATCGCGAGTGCCGCACGCGGCGTCAGCGCGCGTGTGGAAACGGAGGTGGCGATGGCGTTCGCGGAGTCGTGGAAGCCGTTGGTGTAGGTGAATCCGAGCGCGACACCGATGGTCACGATCAAGGCGAAGGTGTCCATGAAGGGGTCAGGACTCCTTGACCGCGATGGTCTCCACCGTGTTGGCCACGTGCTCGAACGCGTCGGCGGCCTCTTCGAGGACGTCCACGATCTGCTTGAGCTTCAGCACCTCGATGGCCTCGTACTTGCCGTTGAAGAGCATGGCTAGCAGCTTGCGGTGGATCTGGTCGGCCTGGTTCTCCAGACGGTTGACCTCGATCCAGTACTCGGTGAGGTTGTCCATCGTGCGCAGGTTCGGCATGGCCTCGGCGGTGAGCTCCGCCGCCCGCGCCAGTACCTCGATCTGCTGCTCGACGCCCTTGGGCAGTTCCTCCACGTTGTAGAGGACGACCAGGTCGACGGCCTCCTCCATGAAGTCCATGATGTCGTCGAGCTGAGAGGCGAGGTTGTAGATGTCCTCGCGGTCGAACGGCGTGATGAACGAGGAGTTCAGCTGGTGGAAGATCGCGTGTGTGGCATCGTCACCGGCGTGTTCCGCGGCCCGCATACGCTCTGCGATCTCGGCTCGGTCGGACGAGTCCGCCCCGAGCAGTTCCATCAGGAGCTTGGAGCCTGTGACGATGTTGTCCGCGGAAGCGGCGAACATGTCGTAGAAGCTCGTCTCCCTGGGGGTCAGACGAAATCGCACGTGGGGTCCTCGGATTGCTTCGGTGTCGGTCAGGCTGATGCTAGGCGCATCATCCGGCCACGGCTAACCGGCCGCCCCCCAGTGTCGCCCATCGGGCACAGTGATCAGCACGGGGTCCCGCGAGGGCATCTGCCAAGGGCCCTATACCCAGCAAAGTTCGTTACGATATACCCGGTAGGGGTATCAGTCAGCAGGAGGACGCGATGACGACCACCGAGGCCGGCGCCACGGCGCCCTCCGGGGAGACCGGTGCGGCGGGGGCTGGTGCCGCAGAGATCGTGACCGACCACGATCGCGGGATCCACGGCTACCACAAACAGAAGGACGAGCACCTCAAGCGGCTGCGGCGGATCGAGGGGCAGGTGCGGGGGCTGCAGCGGATGGTCGACGAGGACGTCTACTGCATCGACATACTCACCCAGGTCTCCGCCTCGACGAAGGCGTTGCAGTCGTTCGCCCTGCAGCTTCTGGAGGAGCATCTGCGGCACTGTGTCGCTGACGCGGCGGTCAAGGGGGGTGCCGAGGTCGATGCGAAGGTGGAGGAGGCCACGAAGGCGATTGCTCGGCTGTTGCGCACGTAGGCGCTGCTGGGCGATGGGCGATGGGCGATGTGCGGGGGGCGGGGGGCGGGGTAAAAGACTGCGCCGTTCCCCGCGCCCCTCAAGGCCAACGGATTGCGCCGTTCCCCGCGCCCCTGGAAGGCCCTCGTGAGGGCTATGGGGTGGGTTAGTTTGTGGGGGTTCCTGTTCGTTGGTGGGGGAAGCGTTCTTCGGCCACTTTGAGGACCTCGTCGATGCGGTCGGGGCTGAGACGGTCCTCGTGGGCGGCCGAGGCCGCGATGATCAAGTCGCCGCACAGCTCGATCTCGGCCAGGGCCACGTGGTCCTGAACTGCCGTACCGCGCGCCGGAGCCACGTGCATCACCTCTTCCTGCCGTTACCGACTTCCTAGAGTAGGGAGCGGTCCACGGACAGCGCATGGCACCAACGGACCATTTCCGGCCCCGTACGCCAACGTTTCCTCACTGGGCGATCCGCCCGGCGAAGATGTCCTTCGTTTCGGGCAGGCGTACGTCGACCGCGGCTCCGAAGTCGTACAGCAGTGTCGTGGAGAACACCGCGACCGTGTCCTTCTGCTGCCCGTTCACGAAGCTGAACCGGTGGCGGACCTTGCGGATGCGGCCCTGGTCGTCGAGGTAGACGTCGAAGGGGACCGTCGCCGTGGCGAAGCCTTTCGCCGCCGCCCGCAGCGCCTTCCGGTTGCCCGCCGAGGCATCGCGCGCGGCCACCGTGAGGTCGGCGGTGCCCCGGTAGTGCCGTACGGCCGTGCCCGCGACCGACGTCCTCCCCATGTACGTCGCCTTGCGCGCGCCCCGCAGCAGCTCCGCGGCGGCGAACGGATCGGTCGCACCGCCCGTGACCAGGTTCCCGTCGGAGAGCGTGGCGGTGTCGACACGCACCCACTTGTCGGTGGGCACGCCCGCGCCGCGGTTCTTCATATAGAGCGCGCCCGGTGCGAGCAGCTCGGTGATGGGGCGGTGGCCGTCGGCGCCGGCCGGGTCCTGCGGGAGGAGTACCTTCAGCCGGCCCACCTGGTCCGCGAAGTCGTAGACGCCCTCGCCGCGGATGGTCACACGGGTGCCGCCGGTCGCCATCTCCATGGACGTACGCGCCTTGGACGTACCGGCGCGGACCAGGTCTCCGGCCGCTCCGTGGAGCACTTCGACCGGGTCCTCGGCGGCCCGGGCGTCGCCGGAGGCGGTCCCACCGCCCGAGCATCCGGTGGCGCAGAGCAGAAGCCCCGTCGCCGCGGCGGCCAGGGCGACCGCCCCGTCCCCTAGTTTTCGCTGCCGCTCCACCATCGCCTGCTACCCCCAGCCGGGACGTCCTTGGGCGGGCCTCGTGTCGTTCCGCTTAACGACCGGTGAGGGGTGTTGTCACGCGGGCGCCGGGCATGGGGAAGCGTTTACCAAGCATCGGTACGGTGGGGCGCGTGGCACAGCAGGAAGAGATCACTCCCCTGGAACACCGGACGACGACGGTCGAGCAAGGCCCCTTCTGCCTGGCGCGATGCACCTGCGGCTGGAGAGGCCCGGCCCGCAGAGCCAGAAGCCTGGCAAGGACGGACGCCCGGAGCCACATGACCGACCCCGGCTGAGACGCGCCCCTCAAGGGGCGCGGGGAACTGCGCCCCCCAGCCTCCACGGGCCCGCCCTCGACCATCCGCCGGCAGCCGCCCAGCCCTGCTCGAACCAGCCGCACGCAAGCGCTACGCGTGCCGCAGCACCGACAGCAGCTCATCCACCAGTTCCCGGTCCCGCGCCTGCGTGAGCCGCCCCCGTGCCGCCGCCGGCGCGAGCCAGAGCACCCGGTCCACCTCACGGTTGGCGACGAAGCCGCCGCCCGTCTCCTCGGCGGCCCAGTAACTCACCAGCTTGGGCCGGTCATTGGCCACATAGCGGAGGGTCGTCAGCCGCGGCCCCGGCGCGCACCGGTGCCCGGTCTCCTCCTCGACCTCGCGCAGCGCCGCCGCGAGCGTGTCCTCGCCGGACCTCAGCTTGCCCTTGGGGTGCGACCAGTCGTCGTACTTCGGCCGGTGGACCAGGCAGATCCGCAGTTCGCCGTCGGCCGGTGAGCGGCGCCACAGTACGCAGCCCGCCGCGAGCACCGGGTCTTGGTTTACGGGGTTTCCGTCCACGGGGTTTCCGTCCATGGGCACGGGGTTTCCGTTCGAGTGCACCGGGCCTCCGATCGCGAGTAGCGGCCTCCGTGGGTCAAGCCGTCACGGAGTGCCGACCGTCTCCCTCATCCAGGCCCGCTGAAACGTGAACCTGGCCGCTTCCACTTCGTGTCGCTGGTCCGCGTGGAGCACGCCGAGCGCGTACGCCGTCGCCGGTGCGATCCGCGGGGTGCGGGCCGCCGCGGCCGCCGCCGCGGCCGCCTCCGCCGCGTCGCGATGCCGGTCCAGGGCCTTGCCCGCGTTCAACAGGCGGACGTCCAGGAGGACTTCGTCGCCGAACAGGACCTCGCGCGCATAGCGGTGCAGGCGCAGCAGGAGGCGTACCTGGTGCCAGGGGGCGTCCTGGGGCTGCGGGGCCGTGTCGGCGGAGAGACCGTGGACGAGGGCCTCCGAGTTGTAGGGGTGGTCCGCGGCGACCAGGGGGAGTCCGGTGACGGCGTCGCGGAGGCGGTCCTCCGCGGCGGCGGCCAGCGGCTTGAGCCCGGCGGAAGCCGTGTGCGCCGTCGCCGTGGCTGTCGCCGTGGCTGTCACCGTCGTCGTGGCCGTGGTCGCGGCGGCGGTCAGTGGGACCTCGCTGGCCAGTACCGCGACATTGTCGGCGATGGCGTGGAAGCGGCTGGAGCCGAGGGCCTGGAGCGCGGCCGAGTGGGCGCGGGTCCGGGCGAGGGTCAGCTGGCGTTCCAGGAGGGCGCCTGCCTTGGCCGCGCCGACGGTCAGCTGGCCCTTCTCCTGCCGTACCTCGGAGGAGGCCTGCGAGGGGAAGGCCGCCGAGCCCGACAGCCGGTGCAGTGCCGCGAGCAGCCTCTCCTGGCGGGAACCGTAGGCGTGTTCGCGGGCCAGGGTCCCCGAGAGCCAGGCCAGTTCGGGGCGCATGATCTCCGACCAGCCCTCGTCGAGGAAGGGCCGGAAGGTGTGCAGGGTGCCGCTGATGCGGCGGGCCGAGCGGCGCAGGGCGCGCGCCGCGTCCACGGCCTCCTTCGAGCCGTTCTCCCCCACGCCCGACTGCGCTCGCGCGAGGGGACCCCCACCCGCCGCGCCGCCGGTCTCCCGGTGCTGGCGCAGCGCGCGGAGGAACTCCGTGGCCTGGGCCCGGAGGTATGCCGCGAGGGCGTCCCCGGCCACAGGTCCGGCCGTCGGGTCAAGGTGTCGCTGTGCCACGCCGGCGCCTCCGGGCGTCTATGAGCATCTCCTGGACGTTGCGCAGGGGCTGGCCCTCGGCGTCGGTCGCGTGCCGGGTCCACTCGCCGTCGGGGCCGAGGTGCCAGGAGGAAGTGGTGTCGGACATGCCGGTCTCGAACAGCCGGGTGATGGCCGACCGGTGGGCCGGGTCGGTGATCCTGACCAGTGCTTCGATACGGCGGTCGAGGTTGCGGTGCATCATGTCGGCGCTGCCTATCCACACCTCGGGCTCGCCGCCGTTGCCGAAGCCGAAGACCCGGGAGTGTTCGAGGAAGCGGCCGAGGATGGACCGTACGCGGATGTTCTCGGACAGGCCCGCGACTCCGGGCCGTACCGCGCAGATTCCGCGTACCCAGACATCGACCGGCACGCCGGCCTGGGAGGCACGGTAGAGCGAGTCGATGAGCGCCTCGTCCACCATCGAGTTGACCTTTATGCGGACATGGGCGGGGCGTCCGGCGCGGTGGTGCTGGACCTCCTTGTTGATGCGCGCTATCAGGCCGTCGCGCAGGGACTTGGGCGCGACGAGCAGACGGCGGTAGGTCTCGCGGCGGGAGTAGCCGGAGAGCCGGTTGAAGAGGTCGGAGAGGTCCGCGCCCACCTGTGGGTCGGCGGTCAGGAGCCCCAGGTCCTCGTACAGGCGGGCGGTCTTGGGGTGGTAGTTGCCCGTGCCGACGTGGCTGTAGCGGCGCAGGGTCTCGCCCTCCTGGCGCACCACGAGCGACAGCTTGCAGTGGGTCTTGAGGCCGACGAGGCCGTAGACCACGTGGCAACCCGACTCCTCCAGTTTGCGGGCCCACTTGATGTTGGCCTGCTCGTCGAAGCGTGCCTTGATCTCGACGAGGACGAGGACCTGCTTGCCGGACTCGGCGGCGTCGATGAGGGCGTCCACGATGGGGGAGTCGCCCGAGGTGCGGTACAGCGTCTGCTTGATGGCCAGCACGTCCGGGTCCGTCGCCGCCTGCTCCAGGAACGCCTGGACGGAGGTGGAGAAGGAGTCGTACGGGTGGTGCAGCAGGACGTCGCGTTCGCGCAGGGCCGCGAAGATGTCGGGCGGGGACGCCGACTCGACCTCCGCGAGGTCGCGGTGGGTGCCCGCGATGAACTTCGCGAACTTCAGCTCGGGCCGGTCGAGGGCGCCGATGCCGAAGAGACCGGTGA
Source organism: Streptomyces sp. NPDC087844 (assembly GCF_044742785.1). Classification (NCBI taxonomy): domain Bacteria; kingdom Bacillati; phylum Actinomycetota; class Actinomycetes; order Kitasatosporales; family Streptomycetaceae; genus Streptomyces; species Streptomyces sp. NPDC087844. The sequence continues at coordinate 25,535 of NZ_JBIUVD010000029.1, forward strand.
GGTCGAGGGGGCCCGGCAGCGGGTACACCTCGGCCTCGGAGATCTTCAACTCCCGTACCAGCAGGTCCAGTACGTACCGGTCGATGGACTCCTCGACCTCCAGGCGCACCGGCGGGCCGAAGCGGCGGCGCATGAGTTCCTTCTCCAGGGCCTGGAGCAGGTTCTCGGCGTCGTCCTCCTCGACCTCCAGGTCCTCGTTCCTGGTGAGGCGGAACGTGTGGTGCTCCAGGACCTCCATGCCGGGGAAGAGCTCCTCCAGATGGGCCGCGATGACGTCCTCGATGGGGACGAAGCGGTTCGGGGAGGCCTCCAGGAAGCGGGAGAGCAGCGGCGGCACCTTCACGCGCGCGAAGTGGCGGTGCCCGGAGACCGGGTTGCGCACGACGACCGCGAGATTCAGGGAGAGACCCGAGATGTACGGGAAGGGGTGCGCCGGGTCGACCGCGAGGGGGGTGAGGACCGGGAATATCTGGTGGCGGAAGAGCGTGAAGAGGCGCGCCTGCTCCTTCTCGGACAGCTCGCTCCAGCGGACGAGGTGGATGCCCTCCTCCGCGAGCTGCGGCGCCACGTCCTCCTGGTAGCAGGCGGCGTGCCGGGCCATGAGCTCGCGCGAGCGGGCCCAGATCATCTCCAGCACCTCGCGGGGCTGCAGGCCCGAGGCAGAGCGGGTGGCCACGCCGGTGGCGATGCGCCGCTTCAGGCCGGCCACCCGGACCATGAAGAACTCGTCCAGGTTGCTGGCGAAGATCGCCAGGAATTTCGCCCGTTCGAGGAGGGGCGTGTTCGGATCCTCGGCGAGTTCGAGGACCCGTTCGTTGAACGCGAGCCAACTGCGTTCCCGGTCGAGGAACCGGCCCTGCGGAAGCTGGACGCCGTCCTGCACCAGATCCTCGTACTCGTCGAGATCGGCGTCGAGGTCGGGCTCCAGGTCGGAGACGTTCGCCGCCACGGTGTGCGGGCGGTGGGCGGCTATGGAACCGACGGACGGCTGCGGGTGCTGGACCTGCGCCTGGGCATTGGGCTGGTTCATGAACCCATTCTTCCGTGCCGGGCCGGAAACAGGCGCGTCGGAGAGAGCGGTCGGAAGCGCCGCGAGGATGTGCGGGCTTCCGTTCCTCCTCTTCGGGGAGGGCTCGCGCTCCGGCGGAGGCGGGGGCTCGGGCGGACCGGGATTCATTGCCCGAGGGTCGCAAGCCTGTCTGAATCACTGGTTACGGCGACATGACGTGCGGGATATCGGGGGGAGGCTCCCCGGGGCCGCGCCCCGTCAGAGGCGCGGGGCTGTGACATGTGCGGCTGCGCCGCGTGGGCGCGACCGGCCGCATCGGACCGGCACACGCATCCGATCCTCACCCCCGTACGTCGTCCGGCGGGGCCGCACCTTTGGAGGGGTGCGGGGCTGTGACATGTGCGGCTCCGCCGCGTAGCGCGACCGGCCCTCACCGGGCCGGCACGTACGCACCTACCTCAGCCTGTACGGAGTCGGCGATGATCCCGGCCTCCCAGACCAGGGTGCCGATGGCGGCCAGCAGGAACGCGCCCCACACGGCCAGTGCCGCGCGGTGCAGCCGCAGCACGGCCCACGGCAGTCCGGCGTTCCAAGGCAGTCCGGTTCTCAACGGCGGTCCGGAGTTCAACGACAGTCCGGTTCTCGACGGCGGTCCGGTGTTCATACGGCGGCTCCCGCGGCAGCGGTACGACGGCGGAGCAGGACGAACGCGGCGGTGACCGCGAGGGCGGCGACGACGAGGACGATCCCGGTCTCGACGAGCTGCAGGGGCCAGAAGTGGGACCGCGGGTGGAAGGTGGCCCAGATCTCGGCGAGGTCGTTGTGGGCCAGGCAGCTCCGCAAATCCTCCGCGCCGCCGGTGTCGGTGCAGGCCATGTTGTTGCCGATGCGGACGCCGTCGTCGGTGATCACACCGTGGTCGAGCTGGAGAGCGTGGTCCGGCAGGCTCAGGGACTCGGCGCCGGTGACCGTGACCGTGGGCCACATACTCGGCCGGTACTGATCGCCCAGATGGGTGAGCGCGAACATGACGGCGACGGCGACGCCCAGGGCGGGGAGCGTACGGCCGGTCACCAGGCCCGCGAGGACGCCGACGGCCAGACCGCAGAGGGCGTACGCGAGGGCGGTGGTGCCGTTGGAGCGGAAGCCGTACGCGTCGAACCAGTCCGTCCACAGCAGTTCTCCGCCGCCGTCCCACATCAGGCGGTGCAGGGGGACGAGCAGGGCCGCGCCCGCGGTGACGAACAGCGCGGGGACGGCGAGTTTCGCGGCGAGCCAGCGGGCCGGGGAGACGGACTGGGTCCAGGCGAGATGCGCGGTGCCGTTCTCCAGTTCGCGGCCGATGAGGGCCGCGCCCGCCCAGGCGGCGAGGAGGAGGGGGAGGAAGGAGACGACGAGGGTGGTGAGGGCCACGGCCGTGCTGTACCGGCTCAGCCAGGGGCCGCCGGGGAAGTGGCAGGCCTCGACGTCCGTTCGGCACTGTTCCTGGACGTTCGCGGCGGCCGTGTCGTAGCCCGGACCGTACGCCCACAGCATCGCCGCCGAGAGGGCCACCACCAGCAGCAGCCAGAACCACAGCGCCGACCGGTGCAGCCGCAGGAGGGACCGGGCGAGCCCGAGTGAGGGGGCCGGGCGCGGGGAGGCGAGGAGAGTCGTCATGGGCGCACGTTCCCCTCGCCGCTCACGTCGGCTGTATCGGTGTCGCTGGTCTCGCCGGTTTCGCCGGTGCTGCCAGTCTCGTCGGTGCTGCCGATCTCGCCGGTGTCGCCGGTGTCGCCGGTGTCGCCGGTCTCGCCGGTTTCGCCGGTGCCGCCGGTCTCCTCGGTGAACAGGTCCGGTGCCTCGGGATTGCGCAGATGGGCCAGGAGCAGCTCTTCCAAAGAGGGCGCGGTGGTCTCCCAGCCGTCGGTCGGCGGGCCGACCGTGCGTATCAGCGCGGTGAGCTGGCGGCCGGTGCCGTGCGACTCGACGACGGTGTGGCCCGAGAGGTCGCGGGCCGGCCCGGTGAGCAGGGTGTGCGCGGCGAGCAGCCGTTCGGGGTCGCCGCCCAGCCTGATCCGGCCACCGCCCATGAGGAACAGGTGGTCGCAGACGCCCTCCAGTTCGGCGACGACGTGCGAGGACATCACGATGGTCGTGCCGTGCTCGGCGGCCTCACCCAGCAGGGCCCCGAGGAGTTCGCGCCGGGCCAGCGGGTCGAGGTCGGCCATCGGCTCGTCCAGCAGCATCAGTTCGGGCCGTTTGCCGAAGGCCAGGGCGAGGGCGACCCGGGTGCGCTGGCCGCCGGAGAGCGAGCGGATCCGGTCGTCGGGGTGGAGGCCGCCCTCCCGGACCACGTCCGGGCCGGGGGCCGGCTCCAGTGCGGTCTGCCTCGCCGTGTCCCCGTACACCGGCCCGTACACCGGCCCGTACGCGATCCGTTCCGCGGCCGTCCGGTCCCAGCGGGCGCGGTTCAGTTCGGCGCCGAGGCGCAGGGTGGCGGCGACCGTGAGCTGCGGCGGCAGCGGCTTGGCCTGGGCGACGTAGGCGAAACGCTCGCGGGCGCGGGCGGGAGTGGTGCCGAGGACCTTCACGGTGCCCTCGGTGGGGCGGGTCAGGCCCGCGGCCAGTGCCAGGAGCGTCGACTTGCCCGTGCCGTTGGGTCCGACCAGGGCGCAGATCCGGCCCGTGGGCAGTCGGAAGGAACAGTCCCGCAGTACGTGGCCCCTCCCGCGCCGGTACCGCTTGCCCAGCCCGACCGCTTCCAGCGCGGTCCCTTCGCGGTCCCTGTTCATCGCTCCCCCTCAGGGCACTTCTCGTCCAGTACGGAGGTGAAGAGCGCGGAGATGTCCTCGCGCTCCAGACCTTCCTTGCGTGCCTCGTCCAGCCAGGCCGTCAGTTTCGAGCGCAGGGCGGTGTGGTCGGCGGGTGCGGAGCCCAGGGAGCGCCGCACGAAGGTGCCGAGGCCGCGTCTGGCTTCGACCAGGCCCTCGCGTTCCAGCTCGCGGTAGGCCTTGAGGACGGTGTTCGGATTGATCGCGGTGGCCTCCACGACCTCGCGGGCAGTGGGGAGTCTGTCGCCCGGTTCGAGTACGCCCAGGCGCAGTGCCTGCTTCGTCTGCTGGACGATCTGGACGTACGTGGCGACACCGCTGCGCCGGTCGATGCGGTACTCGACCACCCGACCATCACCCTTTCACTAATTGAGTAGTGAAAGGGTGATGGCCGACCTGGGTGCCTGTCAAGGTGATGCGGCGATTCTCAAGGTGCGTGGGGTGCGTGGGGTGCGTGGGGTGCATGAGGTGCATGAGGTGCGTCAGGTGCCTCAGAGGTTCCGAAAACTTCTCGCGGAGGCGTGAACCGATCCGTGGGGCTCGTGCGATGAGGGGGTGTGAGGGAAACGAGAAGCGACGGTGATCTGCTGCGGGCCATCGCGGCGGACGGTGACCGGCGCGCCTTCGAAGAGCTGTACCGGCGGTACGCGCCATGGCTCGGAGCGAGGCTGCGAGGCCGCTGTTCCGACGCGGGGACGGTCGACGAGGTCGTGCAGGAGACGTTTCTCGCGGTGTGGCGCGGCAGTGCCCGCTACCGCGAGGAGGGCGACGTGGCCGGCTGGCTGTGGCGCATCGGCTCGCGGCGGCTCATCGACGCCCTGCGGGGCGACGGCGCCCGGGGCCGGATGCGGCAGGCGCTCGCGCGGCTGCGGCACCGCGAGGAGGCGTCCGCGGAGGAGCGCGTGCTCGCGGGGGTGGAGCACGGGGACCTCGCCGGCGCCCTGGTCCGGCTGTCGCCGGAACTGCGGTCGGTCCTGCAGGCCACGGTCATAGACGGGCTGACCACCCGGGAGGCGGCCGTCCTGCTCGGCATCCCGCCGGGGACGGTCAAGACACGGGCGCTTCGGGCCCGCAAGCAGCTGCGGGAGGAGTTGGCATGAGCGACGGCGACACGAACGGGGTCCGCGATCCGGGCGGTATGACCTGGCACGTGGCGGAGGACGACCTCCGGGCGTATGTGAGGGGCGAGCTGGCGGCCCCGATGCTCTGGTCGACCGACACGCACCTCATGGCCTGCGCGCGCTGCCGGGCGGTCCTCGCCGAGGTGAGCGACCCGGCCCCGCTGGACGAGGGATGGGAGCGGCTCGACGCCGAACTGGACGTGCCGCGACCGGGGTTCCTGGAGTCGCTGCTCGTACGGGCCGGGGTGGCCGACCACACCGCGCGACTGCTGGCCGCGACGCCGGTGCTGCGCCGGTCGTGGCTGAGCGCGGTCGTCGCCGTGCTGGTCATCACGGTGCTGGCGACCAGTTCCCTCAGAGCGCCCGAGAGCCCGGCGATGTTCCTCGCCCTGGCCCCGCTGCTGCCCCTCGCCGGGGTCGCGCTGTCGTACGGGCCGGTGGTCGACCCGACGTACGAGATGGCCGTGGTGTCGCCGATGCACGGCTTCCGGCTGCTGCTGATCCGCACGGTGCCGGTGCTGGCCGTCGCGCTCGCCCTGAACGGCCTGGCGACGCTCGCGCTTCCCTCGTACGGACTGCGTGCCCTGGCCTGGCTGCTGCCGGCGCTCGCGCTCACCTCGACCGGGCTCGCGCTGACGCCCCGGCTGGGCCCGGTCCTGGCACCGGGTCTGGTCGGCGGTACGTGGATCGCCGTGCTGCTGATCGCGCAGTGGACGACCTCCGAGGGGACGCTCGCGCCCTACACGGTGGCGGGGCAGAGCGTCGCCGCCACGGTCGCCGTGCTCGCCGCCGGGTTCTTCTATCTCCGCCGCGACCGCTTCGACTCGACCTCCGCGCACACCCCGTTCGCGGGCTTCACGGGCTTCACGGACGGGGGTGCGGCGTGATGTCGGTCGCCTGGCGCAGGCGCTTCAAGCTGGTCGGAGCCGCATTGCTGGTGACCGCTTCGGTTGTCTGCAAGGTGCTGTACTTCGCCGTCCTGGTCCTCTTGGCCTTCTCCTCCGGCAAGCGGGGTTCGTCCTCCTCCTCCTCTTCCTCCGGCGGGGACGGCGGCTGAGGGCACTTCGCCCCCACGCCCCCTCCCGCCGCCTCTTCTGCCCTTTCTTCCTCTTCCTGCCTTCGCTCTCTTCCACGGGATCCTCTGGAGTCACGCATGTCTGACCTGTCCTCGGCACCTCCTTCGGTACCGACGGTGTCCGCCGCCGGGCTGACCCTCCGCTACGGCGGAACGGCCGCCCTCGACGACGTGTCCGTGCGGCTCGGCGAGGGTGTCACCGGGCTGCTCGGACCCAACGGGGCGGGCAAGACCACCCTGTTGCGGGTCCTGGCCACGGCCGTGCCTCCGGACAAGGGAGCGTTCACGGTGCTCGGCAACGACCCGGGCACGTCGGCCGGACGGCAGGAGGTGCGGCGCGCGCTGGGCTATCTGCCGCAGGCGCCCGGTTTCCACCCGGACTTCTCGGCGTTCGAGTTCGTCGACTACGTGGCGATCCTGAAGGAGCTGACGGACCGCACCGCCCGGCACCGCGAGGTGCGGCGGGTCCTGGACGCCGTCGCGCTGTCCGACGTACGGAGCAAGCGGATCAAGAAGCTCTCCGGCGGGATGCGCCAGCGGGTCGCGCTGGCCGCCGCCCTCGTCGGCGACCCCGGTTTCCTGGTCCTCGACGAGCCGACCGTCGGCCTCGACCCCGAACAGCGCATGCGGTTCAGGGAGTTGATCGCCCGGGCGGGGGAGGGGCGGACCGTGCTGCTGTCCACCCACCAGACCGAGGACGTCGCGATGCTCTGCCATCGCGTGATCGTCATGGTCCGCGGCCGTGTCCGCTTCGAGGGCAGCCCGGCCGAGCTGACCGCACGGGCGGCCGGCCGGGTGTGGAGCAGCACCGAACGCGACCCGGGCGCGTGGGCCGGCTGGCGCACGGGCACGGGCTCCTTCCGTAATGTCGGTGAGCCCCCCAAGGGCGCCGAACTCGTCGAACCGACCCTGGAGGACGGCTACTTGCTCACCCTCGACGGGGAGTCCTCGGAGGTGACGGCCGCATGAGCGCCGTACTGGAGACACCCGCGCGGACCACCGGGCCGACGCACCCGGCACGCCCCTGGGCAGCCGTGTTCGCCCTCGCCCGCTTCGAGGCGCGCGAGCTGCGGATGAATATGTCCTTCCTCGCCCTCGCGGTCCTGTACATGATCTGGATCGTCTGGCAGACCACCCAGAGCCAAGGCGACTTCCCGATACTGCAGAACGTCGATCGCGGCACGCAGATGATGCCGGTACTGATCGGGCTGGCCGTCATGCTCAACGTCAACCGCGCGGTGCTGCGCTCCCGTCGACGCGACACCGACCGCCACTTCGACGTCCTGGTCGTCGAGCCATGGCGGCGCACGGCCGCCCATGTGCTGTCCGCCGTCCCGGCGGCCCTGTTCACGGCCGTGTGCGTGACCGTCCAGTTCACCTGGGCCGCGCTCAAGCCGGGTGCGGCCGGGCACGGTTCGCCCGCCGAACTCGCCGTCGGCCCGCTGACGGTCCTGCTCTTCGGAGTCCTGGGCGTGCTCTTCGGCCGCCTGTTCCTCTCCATCTTCGCCGCGCCGATGCTTCTCGTCCTCCTGCTCTTCGCGGAGGTCTTCGTGGCGCCCCCGTCCGGAAGCGACTGGGCGAGCTGGCTGTACCCGGTGGTCTCCGAGACCGGCTCGGACCCGCTCCCCTCCGACCTGCTGGAACGCCCCGCCGCCTGGCACGCCCTGTACCTCATCGGGCTCGCCCTGGTCGTCGCCCTGCTCGCGGTGCTGGTCAGCGGCGGCCGTTCGACGGTCGTCAAGGCGGCCGTCGCGGGATCCCTCGCCCTCACGGTGGTGGGCGTGGCCGGCCAGTCCGGCGGCACCCCGGCCGGGTCGACACCGGCCCGCGAACGGGCGTCGGTCACCCCGGAGAAGATCCGCACGTGCATCGAGCACGGGAAGTCCTCGTACTGCGCCTTTCCCGAGTGGACGGGCCGCGCCGCCGACTGGGCCGCCGTGGTCGACCGCGTCCAGAACCTCGCGGGCGGCAGGGCCGGCGCCGAGCGGCTGACCGTGAACCAGCGCCTCGACGCCCGCTACGGCCTGGAGTCCGACAGCACGCTCTCCCCGTCCACCGAGCCCGGCCATGTGACCGTCCGCACCGACTGGGGCGGCAACCGCGTCCCCGAGTTCGCCGTCGCCGTCGCGTCCGCCCTGGTGGCGGGCGACGAGAAGGCGGGCACCGAGATCTGCGACGCCCGCCTGGTGACGGTCATGTGGCTGGCGCTGGGCGGCGATCCCGACCCGATGTCCGCGCTGCGCAACGTCCGCCTCGACGACAACGTCGTGGGCCCCGCCCTCGTCCTGTCGCCCACCGAACCCTTCTTCATGAGCGCCGAACAGACACGGATCGTCGTGGAGTTGCTCAAGAAGCCGCGTTACGACGTCGCCGGCAAGGTGAAGGCCAAGTGGACGGAGCTCACCTCGCCCGACACGTCGATGGCGCGGGTCGCGGAACTGCTGAACGTGCCGGCCGCGGGCGGCAAGGCGACGGACGGTGACTCGTGCGACATGTGACGGTCATGACGCGCGCTCTCCTCCCGCCCGTGTGGCGCGCGCTGCCCCGGCGCGCGCTCGTGGCCGCCGCCGCCGTGGGGCTGCTGCTGGCCGGCATCCCGCGGATGCGGTCAGGCACGCCCGATCCGCTGGTCGGCCTCTACGCGCTGCGGGCCGCCGCGCTCGTCTTCGCCGTTGGCCTGGCGTTCCTGCTGGACGATCCGGCCCGGCACATCACCTCGGCGGTGCCGGCCCGCCGCCCGGTGCGGGTCGCCCTGCGCGTGGCGCTCGTCGCCCCATGGGCCGCGCTCTGCTGGACGACGGCACTGCTCCTCGTACCGGAGGAGGCCCGCCCGCCGGCCGGTGCGCTCACCCTGGAGGCGGCGGCCACCGTGGTACTGGCCCTCGCCGCGGCGGCCCTGGTCATACGCCGCACGCAGGTCACCGAGCCGGGAGCGGCGATATCGACCTGGCTGCTGGCAACCGGCGCCACGGCGTTCCTGCTGCTGCCCCACGACTGGGCCCTGTTCGTGGCCCCGGACGACCCACGCTGGCAGTCCAGCCACGACCGCTGGACGGTGCTGCTGATCGTGGCGGCACTGGCGGGAGCACGAGCATGCGCCGAACCTCTACGAGCAAGGCTGAGGCTGCGCCCGGTCAGGAGCGCCCGGTAGGGCGTCTTTCAGGGGCGCGGGGCTGTGACATGTGCGGCTCCGCCGCGGGGCGCGACAAGCCCTCACCGGGCCGGCACTTTCGCACCGGCCTTCTGGACCCGCCCCGTCCGGCCAGGACCCCGCCCGGACTCGGTCAGGACTCGGTCCGGTACATGAGGTCCGTCTCGTGCACCGCGAACCCCAGCCGTTCATACACAGCCACCGCGGCCAAGTTGTCCGCATCGACGTACAACATCGCGTCCGGCACCCCGGCACCCGCCAGATGCCGGAGGCCGACGGTGGTGAGCGCCTTCCCCAGCCCACCCCCCTGCGCATCGGGCCGCACCCCGACCACGTACACCTCGCCGAGGCCCTCGGCCTCGTGGACCTTGGTCCAGTGGAACCCGACCAGTTCGTCGCCGCGGAAGGCGAGGAAGAACCCGGCCGGGTCGAACCACGGCTCGCCCTTGCGCGCGTCGAGGTCCCGCTGCCCGAGCGAGCCCTGCTCGGGATGGTGCGCGAAGGCGGCGGCGTTCGCGGCGAGCCAGGCGTCGTCGTCCTCGCCGGGCACGAACGTGCGCACCCGCACGCCGTCCGGGAACGTCGGCTCGGGCAGGTCGAGGCCGGTCAGGGGCCGCCGCATCTGACGCAGTTCGCGGAACAGCGCGAGACCGAGGACCTGCGCGAGATGGCGGGCCGCCGCGTGCCCGCCGTGGGCCCACACCCGCAGCCGTTTGCCGGACTCGGCGAGGAGCGCGTTGCCCAGCGCGCGGCCGTGCCCGTGCCCCCGGTGCGCCGGGTGGACGACCAGCTCGGCGGCCGGCGCCTCGATGGGGTCGGTGTCCTCCAGTTGCGCGTACCCGACGAGCCGGTCCTCGGTGCTCAGCAGCAGATGGCGGATTCCGTCCGCTGCCTCTCCGCGCAGGTGCAACCGGCCCTGTTCGGACACCGCCTGCTGTCCGTCGTTGCGGGCGGCCTCCGCCAGGAGTGCCAGCACGGCCTCGGTCTGCGCGGGGCTCAGCGCGGTGAGGACGTCGAGGGAACGGGCCGTGGGAGTACCGCCCTGGCCGAGCGAGGCCGAGAGCTTGCGGGCAGCCGGTGCGGTGTCGTCGCTGGTCATGGGTACGAGGGTACGGCGTGTCCGGTTCATGGCGAAGTGGCCCGCCAGGGAGCATCAGGAGGAGTGCGCGGTCCGTACATGGCCGGTACGCGACCTGTCCGGTTCGTGGTGAAACACCCGTCGTGGCAACCAGTCCGTAACCCCGAACCCCCTGTCGCGCTACGCGCGTTGACTCTAGGCTGCGCCGGGACGGGGCCCATATATCAGCCGACCCACAGGGGGGCACATGTCAGCCATACCTCAGCCGTTCCGCCCAAGAAGCCGCACCACCCGCCTCCTCGCGGCGACCGCGGGCGTCGCCACCGTCGGCGCGCTGGTCGCGGCGCTTCCGGCGTCCGCGGGCGAGTCGGCGAAGAAGCACGGGCACCAGAGCCCGTCCCGCTACCAGGACGTCCAGCTGCTGTCCTTCAACGATCTGCACGGCAACCTGGAGCCGCCGTCCGGCTCCTCCGGCCGGGTGACCGAGATCCAGCCCGACGGGAGCACCAAGGCGATCGACTCGGGCGGCGTGGAGTACCTGGCGACGCATCTGCGCCAGGCCCGCCAGGGCAACAAGTACTCCGTCACCGCGGCGGGCGGTGACATGGTCGGCGCGTCGCCGCTGATCTCGGGCCTCTTCCACGACGAGCCCACCATCGAGGCGCTGAACAAGCTCGACCTCGATGTGACGAGCGTCGGCAACCACGAGTTCGACGAGGGTGCCAAGGAACTGGGCCGCCTGCAGAACGGCGGCTGCCACCCCACGGACGGCTGTTACGTGGCGGGCAAGAAGTTCGAGGGCGCCGACTTCCCGTACCTCGCGGCGAACGTCCTCGACGAGAAGACCAGGAAGCCGATCCTCAAGCCCTACTGGGTGTGGAAGAAGAACGGCGTGAAGATCGGCTTCATCGGGGTCACGCTTGAGGACACCCCGGGAGTCGTCTCCGCCGAGGGTGTGAAGGGCCTCAAGTTCAAGGACGAGGTCGAGACGATCAACAAGTACGCCAAGGAGCTGGAGAAGCAGGGCGTCAAGTCGGTCGTCGCGCTGGTCCACGAGGGCGGGCTGCCCGCCTCGTCGGCGTACAACTACGACTGCGACTCGCCCGGTGGCGGCGACGGTATATCCGGTCCCATCGTGGACATCGCGAAGAACGTCACGCCGAAGGTCGACGCGCTGGTCACCGGCCACACGCACGCCGCGTACGCGTGCACGATCGACGATCCGTCGGGCAAGCCCCGCACGGTCACCTCGGCGGCGTCCTTCGGGCGGCTCTACACCGACACGACGCTGACGTACGACCGCCGGACCGGCGACATCGCCAGGACCGCCGTCGCCTCCGCGAACCACGTGGTGACGCGTGACGTGGCCAAGGCCCCGGACATGACCGAGCTGATCACCAAGTGGAACACCCTGGCGGCGCCGATCGGCGACAAGCCCATCGGGTACATCTCCGGTGACATCAGCAATGTCGGCACCGAGTCCCCGATCGGCGACCTGATCGCCGACGCGCAGCTCGCGTACGGCAAGGAGCTGGACCCCGAGACCGATCTCGCGCTGATGAACCCGGGCGGTGTCCGGGCGCCCCTGACCTACGCGGCCAAGGGCAGTGAGGGCGACGGAGTGGTGACGTACGCGGAGGGCTTCACGGTCCAGCCGTTCGCCAACACCGTGAACCTGCAGAGCTTCACCGGCGCCCAGGTCGTGCAGATACTGAAGGAGCAGGTCAGCGGTACGAACGCGGCCTCGCCGAAGGTGCTGCAGATCTCGTCGGGCCTCACCTACACGCTCGACCTCACCAAGAGCGGCGCCGACCGGGTCGTCACCGACTCGATCAAGCTGAACGGTGCCGCGATCGACCTGGCCGCCACCTACCGCGTCGCGACGAACAGCTTCCTCGCGGGCGGCGGCGACGGCTTCACCACGCTGGGTCTGGGCACCGACGACCTGGTGGGTGACGACGACCTCGCGGCCCTGGAGAAGTACCTGCTGGCCAACTCGTCGGCGACGGCACCGCTCGCGCCGCCCGCGGCGAACCGGATCACCGTTGTCCAGTAGCAAGTGGTCCGGTGAGCGGCGTAATAAAGTCTGTGTGAATAGGGGAATGGTTCCCGACTCCGTCTGAAAACCGTCTCAGCCGCAATTCATGGAGGTCTCAGCGGATTTGGCGATTTCCGTCTCCGCGCTCCCGTAGTGTTTTCCATGTCGAAGCCGAACAGGGCTTACGGCAAAGGGAACACCGCAAGACGCAAGACATAAGAGATCACCCGCACAGGAAAGAGATTCCCATGAGCTTCCACAAGGTCACCCCGGTCCGCAAGTCCCGCAAGGCCGCCCCGGCCGCCAAGAAGCAGGCCGCGAAGCCCGCTCCGAAGCGTGCCGCCAAGCAGCAGCAGAACCGCCGCCCGGTCGGCAACAAGTAGGCGACGCCACGAGGCGGGGTCCCCGGATTCGATCCGGGGACCCCGCCTCGGCCATTTCCCGGACCCGGGAAATGCAAAAAGGGCGATGCAAAAGGGTAGGACACGAGTAAGGCACGGGCAGGGAAAGGGAATTGAACGCCATGCGGGAAGTACGGGAGGCATTCGCGCGTTTCTGGCCGCTGACGCGCGGCGACCGCCGATGGCTGTTGCTGATCATCGCCTGCGTGATCGTGGCCGCACTGGCGGAGACGGCGTCGATCCTGCTCTTCGCGGAACTCACCGACCACGCGCTGCAGGCCGGTTCGCTCAGCGCCTTCTGGGGCCCGGCCGGTGCCTGGCTGGCGGTGGCCGTGGTCGGCGCGGTCGTCGGCTATCTCGGCAACTCCCTCGCTGTCCGTACGGCCGAGAGATTCGTACTGCGGCTGCGCGCGGGCGTCTTCCGCCATGTCCAGGACCTGCCCCCGCACTTCTTCCAGCGGCACCGCAGGGGCGATCTGGTGGAACGGCTCACCGGCGACGTCGAGGCCATCGAACAGATGGTGGTCTCGGGCGCGGTAGGAGCGGTCTCCGCCCTGTTCTCGGCGGTCTTCTACTCCGCCGCCGCCCTCTGGCTCCGCTGGGACCTCGCCCTGGTCACCTTCCTCCTCGCACCCCTCTTCCTCGTCGCGGCCCGCCGCTTCGCCGGCCGCATCCAGAAGGCAGCCAAGGACGAGCGGACCGCCGACGGCGCGATCACCTCGGTCGTCGAGGAGTCCCTCGGCAACATCGTGCTCACCCAGGCGTACAACCGGCGCGGGGCGGAGGAGAAGCGGCTCGACCGCGAGGCGCGCGCCTGGCTGCGGGCCAGTGTGCGCGGGGCCCGCGCGAGCGAGATGTACGAGCAGTTCGTCGAGGTCGTCGAGACGGTCTGCGTGCTCACGGTGATCGGGCTGGGCGCCTGGGAGATCGCGCAGGGCCGGATGTCCCTGGGCCAGCTGCTCGCCTTCGCCGCCTTCCTCGGCTACCTCTATCCGCCGATCCGCGACCTCGGGCAGCTGGGCCTGACCCTGACGGCCGCGACCGCCGGGGCGCAGCGGCTCCAGGAGATCCTGGACACCGAGCCGGCCGTCACCGACCCCGCCACCCCGGTCGGGCACTGGCCCGTACAGGGCTGGGTCTCCTTCCACCACACGTCCTTCCGCTACCCGGGCGCGGAGCGCGACAGCCTGCACGAGGTGTCGTTCACCGCGCGGCCCGGCGAGTTCGTGCTGGTCACCGGCCCGAGCGGGGCCGGAAAGTCGACCCTCACCAAACTCCTGACCCGTTTCTACGACCCCTCCGCGGGGGTGATCTGCCTGGACGGCGTCCCGCTCACGGACGTCACCCTGGAGTTCCTGCGGGAGAACGTGGCCCTGCTGCCCCAGGAGACCCTGGTCCTGCACGGCACGATCCGCGAGAACATCGCGTGCGGGCGGCCGGGCGCGACGGACGAGGAGATCGAGCGGGCCGCACGGGACGCGGACGCCCACGAGTTCGTCCGCTCCCTGCCCGACGGGTACGAGACGCTGATCACGCCGGGCACGGCCGTGCTGTCCGGCGGGCAGCTCCAGCGGGTGGCCATCGCCCGCGCGATGCTCCGGGCCGCCCCCGTCCTCGTACTCGACGAACCGACCACCGGGCTCGACGCACTCGCCGCACGCCGGGTCGTACAGCCGTTGCGGCGCCTGGTTTCCGGCCGTACGACCTTGATGATCACCCACGATCTGACGCTCGCACCGGACGCCGACCGCATCCTCGTCGTGGACGGCGGACGTCTGGTGGAGCAGGGCACGCACGAGGAACTGCTCGCGTACGGGGGTACGTACGCGCAGCTGGCGGGTCCGCTCCCGACGGAGACGACCCTGCCGCTGCTGCAGCCGAGCCCGTAGATCCGGCTGCCCGGGTCAGGAGGCGGTCGGGGTCCAGGTGCCGAGCCAGTCCGCGACCTCCTGGCCGGTGGCCTGGGCGTCGGTCAGCTGTGGTCGGTCCGTGCTCGCGGCGCCCGAGCCGGGACCGGTGTTCCTGTACTCCGCGAAACGGTCGTCCTTCCAGGAGAAGCCGCCCATGTCCACCCACGGGGTCGACTTCACGGCCGCGCTCAGCGTGGAGTCGCGGACGGTGGTCTGCGGATCGAGGGTCGCGTCGCCGCCCGCGTGCCAGTTGCGGCCGAGGTGGAAGGTCCCGGCGGACACGTCGCCGTTGACGGTCGAGCGGTTGACGAGGATGCCCTTGCGGTCGGCCGCGGTGCTGGGGGCGGTGATGTACCCGGCCGAACTGCCGTCCCAGCGCTTCTTCAGGGTGATCACCGACTGGTCGATCACGGCGGTGGCGCGGCCGAAGATGAAGTCGACGTTCCCGACGACGTAGGAGTTGCGGACGTAGACGCGGCCGAGCTTCTCCTTGGCGGCGGTGTCGAGGAGCAGGGTGTCCTGGTCGCCCTCGACGATCACGCCGTCGAGGAAGACCTGGTCGGCGGCGGTACGCAGGGCCACGGCCTGGTGACCGCTCAGGCTCTGGTTGGCGCCTTCGTCGAAGTCGTTGGAGAGCGTGAGGTTGCGGGCCTGGAAGTCGTCGGCCTCGACGGCGACGGTGGCGCTGCCGCTGGTCCCGTACGTGCCGCCGCCGGGTTTCGCGGTCCCCGCGGCGTTGTTGTAGACGATGACGGTGTCCTTGCGGCTGCCGCCGCTGCCCTGGACGGTCACGTGCGGTTTGTTCGACGGGACTTTCACCAACTCGCGGTACGTGCCCGGCTTGACGGAGATCACGACGCGCGAGGCGTTGTTCGCGGGCACGGCGTTCACGGCGGCCTGCACGGTCGCGTACATCCCGCTGCCGTCCTTGGCGACGGTGAGGGTGGTGGCCGCGGCGGCCCGCGCATGGACTCCGGCGTCGGCGTCGGCGTCGGCTTCGGCGCCGCTCGCCGCGTTCGCGGTGGAGGCGACCAGGGCCAGCGGGATGCCGACGACCACGGCGGTCCTCAGCCTGCGGGGGCGGGCCTTGCTGCGGTTCACAGTCACGGGCGGCTTCCGTTCGTGTGGGGGTGGGGGGAGCCGGTCGGTTCCTGGTCGCTACCCGTGGGCGAAAGGTTGCCGGGGAACGGAGACCGGCCGGGTGCGGGGCGGCAGGGTGACCGGCCAAGTGCGTTGGCACGGCTACCGGCTACCGGCTACCGGCTACCGGCTACCGGCTACCGGCTACCGGCGGGGGCGGAGCCGAGGGCGACCGTGCCTGTGCCGGTCGCCGGGCTCTGGCATGTGCTCCCGTCATGCTTCCGCGCGCCTGCCCCGGGTGGCTGCTGTGCCGGTACGCGACCGCCCGCCGCCTCGTTCATCCCTGGACGGCCGGGTGTGAACACGGGGGCGGGTCATGCGGGGTGCACGGGTACAACGGCGGGTCGGGCTGGGCATGGGCGCCGCGGCCCTGCTCGCACTGGCCGTCGCGCTGGCGGGCGGCGGCGGTCCCGACCGGACGTCGATGTGGATCTCCGCGGTCTCGGCGCTCGTCTCGGTCGGCGCCTTCCTGGCCGACCTGCTGCGGGAGGAGGCGGACCCCGGCACCGGCGCCGAGCGGCGGCAGCGGGCGGCCGACGAACTCGCCGACGCGGTACGGCTCCAGTGGGAGGCGGAGGCGCGGCTGCGGAGGTTGCAGGACCCGGAGCCGTTGAACGTGCGCTGGTTCCGCGTCGGCCCGCCGCTCGCCGACCGGCCCCACCACGCCCGGCGGCCCGGTGGGCTCGGTCAGCCGGGGGAGCCGCGGGAGCCGGGGGAGTCGCGGCACGGGGTCGCGCTGCCGGAGCCGCGCGACGGTGACCAGCGGCTCGACCGGATCGTCGAGACGTTCATGGCGCTTCCCTCCCGGCGGCTGGTCGTACTGGGCGACCCGGGGGCGGGCAAGACCGTCCTCGCGGTGCGGTTCGTGCTCGGGGCGCTCGCCGCCCGGCAGCCCGACGACCCGGTGCCGGTGCTGTTCCCCCTGGCGGGCTGGGACCCCCGTTCCATGGCCCTGCGCGACTGGCTGGCCGAGCGGCTGGCCGCGGAGTACCGGCCGCTGGCCGCCGTCACGGACGAGCGCACCATGGCACGCGAACTGCTGGACGCGGGCCTCCTGTTGCCCGTACTGGACGGCTTCGACGAGCTGCCCGCCCCGGCGCACGAGGTGGCGTTGCGACGCCTCAACGCCGAACTCGACGAACGGCTGCCCGTCCTGCTCACCTGCCGTACGGAGGTCTGGGCCCGGGCCGTGCGGAGTGGCGACGTACTGACCGCCGCCGAAGTCGTCCGCATGCGACCGCTGGACTTCGCCACCGCGCGCCGCTATCTGGAGGACACCGCCCGGCCGGACCCGCACGGCGCCACCCCCTGGGCACCGGTCCTGGCGGACCCGCCCCCGCCCCTGGCGGAGGTCATGACGTCACCGCTGATGGTGGCGCTGGCCCGCACGGTCTACGGGGACACCTCGCGCGACCCGGCCGAACTGCGGAACACCGGCCGCTTCCGCACGGCCGGAGACGTCGAGGAACACCTGCTGAACGCCTTCGTCCCGGCGGCCTTCGGCGCGGCGGGCCCGGGCCGCGGCACCTGGGACCCGGACGCGGCCTTGAGCTCGGAGATGAGATGGAGCCCGGACGCGGCCCACCGCTGGCTTCGCCGGCTCGCCCGCGACTTCGGCCACCAGGGCACCTGGCGGCTGGCCTGGTGGGAGTTCCCGGCGGCGATGCCCCCGGCACTGCGCGTGCTCGGCCCCGCCGTGCTGGCGCTGCTCGCCTCGGCGGCGCTGCTGGTGCCGCTGGCCAGGTACGGACGTGGAGTGGTCGCGAACTGGGACACCGTGCCGTCCGCCGTCCTCAACTACGCGGGCATCCTGCTGGGCCTGTGCTTCGGACTGACCCTGCTGCTGCCCGCCACGGCGCGGAGTCCGCAGGGGGCACGGCAGTTGGCGCGGCTGGCCCTGACGATGGCCGCCGCCGCGACGGTGGTGGCGGTGGGCATGGGCCTGCTCGTACCACCCCTGGTCGGCTCCCGGCTCGGCGCGGTGCTCACCCGAAGGCCCGCCTGGTTCCTCAACGGCTGCTGTTTCGGGCTGATCCTGTCGATGATGTTCGGCGTCGCCGGTCTGCCCCGACGCCCTCTCCCGATGGGCCTGCCGTGGGCGGGCAGCCCGAGCGGTCCGCGGACCGTACGCGCGCTCGGTGCCGTCGTGGTCTTCGCCGGACTCGCGATCTACGGCTATTCGCGGCAGACGGCGGTGGTCCCCGCTCTCACCTGCCTCGGCGCGGGGCTGCTGCTCCTCCTCGCCGGACTGCGGCGCGGGGAGCGGACGGCGGTGCCGTACACCGGCCCGGGCGCGGTACTGCGCGGCTTCGGCAGAGGACTGCTCCGGGGCTTCGTGGTCTGCACGCTCATCGGCGTCTGCGTGGGGGCGCTCGTGGGTTGCGTGGCAGGCGCGTTCGCCGCGTACCGGATCCAGTCGGCCGAGCCGCGCGCGAGCGGTGAGGTGATCGGAGGCTGGCAACTCCGTCGGACGGCCGACGGCGAGCGCTCGGTCCACTCGGTCGTGCGGGAGGAGTTCTGGCTGGTGGGGCGTACGGGGCTGGACGAGCCGTTCGCCGTGAAGGCGGGCGCGCGGATCTCGCGGGACGAGAGACTCGGGACGTTCGAGGGGACGGTGGCGATCCGCGAGGAGGAGCAGGACGGCTGGACGACCGTGTGGCAGAGCGGTCCCCGCGCCTGGAAGGGCAAGTCGGTCGACGCCCACAACCTGGTACTCGCCCTGCCGTACGAGGCCAGGGTCTGGCTCGTACACCGTTCGCCCGGGGCCGTCGTTCTCGACGCGGTGGGCCCGTTCGTGGCGTTCGGCGTCCTGATCGGTGCCATCGGGGGCTGCGCCTCCGGCGTCTACCGCGCCCTGAACACCCCGTCCGACACCATGCGCGCGGCCGGTCCGCTCAGCACCCTGCGCACCGACCGGGACGCCACGCTCGCCAGGAGCGCGATCGCCGCGCTCCTCACGGGCGGGGTCTGCCTGGCGCTGATCTCGGCGATGCCACCGGGCGGCACCCTGGGCACCATGCACACCGAGGTGTGGGTCCAGTTCGGCACGTCCGCGCTCGCGCTGAGCGCCTGGGGCCGCCTGGGCCCGGCCAGAATCTGGCTGGCCCTGACCGGCCGGGCCCCCTGGCGGCTCATGACCTTCCTGGAGGAGGCGCACCGCCGCGGGGTGCTGCGGCAGTCGGGGGCGCGTTACGAGT
Organism: Streptomyces sp. NPDC087844; assembly: GCF_044742785.1. Lineage (NCBI taxonomy): Bacteria > Bacillati > Actinomycetota > Actinomycetes > Kitasatosporales > Streptomycetaceae > Streptomyces > Streptomyces sp. NPDC087844. The sequence goes on from NZ_JBIUVD010000029.1 coordinate 44,468, forward strand.
TCTGCCATCTGCGCCTCCAGCAGAGCCTGGCGGCGACGCCGGAGGGCCGGGGAGAGAGCACCGGTCACGGCGGGGCAGCCACTGCTGAGCCTGCCGCCGCCCGGTAGTCAGGGCACCCGCGCTCCCCGGCTCGCCGCGATGCGGAGTACGTCTCGCAGACACTCCAAAGACCTGGTGAGCGCGAAGCGCACTTCGCCTTCGCCTGCCTTGGGGTCGGCGAGTACGGCCCTGGCGCCCGCGAGGACCTGTTCGCCGGAGTCCAGTTGCGCCGCTTCCACGTCATCGGCGAGGAGGGAGAGCCTGCTCGCCGAACTGTCCGTACTCAGGTAGCAGGGCTTTCCCTCCGGGGTCGTCCAGGGCAGCAGACGCAGCGGGCCGTTCACGCGTGCACCGGGGTGAGCCCGCAGCGACACCCGGGCACAGCGGGTGCCGCTCGATGCCGGCCCCGGGCGGGCAACAGCAGGCGCAACAGCAACTCGCAGAGTTTCGTACCGGGTCCAGACATGGCTGAGCTCCTAGTGGTGTGAACAGGGGCGTTGACGAGCGGTGATTACCGTTCGTGCCTACATCGTCACTGTCTGGACGTACGCTGCGGAAGGGGGCGCCCGTTGTCTGGGCGCCCCGACAACGGTGAGGGGTGACGTGGACGAACGCGTTGACGTTGAAGGGGAGTCGGGGCTCGCGGGACTGGGCCGGACCCTTCGGCACCTGAGGGAGAAGGCCGGTAAGTCGCTGGGGCAACTGGCTCAGGAGACGGCGTACGACAAGAGTTATCTGAGCCGTCTGGAAGGGGGTAAGCGACTGTCCAAGATGGCGGTCATGCAAGAACTCGACCGCTACTACGGGTCCGGTGACCTGCTGGTTCAGCTGTGGAAGGTGGCACGGCACGACGCCTTCAAGGACAAGTACAAGGAGTTCATGCGGCTGGAGGCGACGGCTCGGGTCATGCACATCTTCACGCCCGGGGTGCCTGGACTGTTGCAGACCGAAGAGTTCGCGCGCGGGATGTTGTCTGGCGCCCAGACAACGGTTGGCAACACCGAGGCAATTGAGGAACAGGTGGCCGCGCGTATGGGACGGCAGCTCCTGTTGCGCCGGGACCCGGCACCCGACGTCCGCTTCATCATCGACGAGTACGCATTCCGGCGCCCCGCTGCCATCGCGAAGACCTGGGACGACCAGCTGCTCCGTATCGAAGCCGTGGCCTTGTGGCCGAACGTTGTCCTGCAAGTGCTTCCCTTCGCCACCGGAGTGCACCACCTCATGGACGGATCACTGACCCTGCTGTGGCAACAGAACGGAAGTGCCGTTGCCTACAAGGAAGGCAACGGCGGTGGGGAGTTGATCGACGAACCGGACGGGGTCCTGCGGCACCGCTTGTCCTACGATCGGCTCCGAGACTTGGCGTTGCCCCCGTCGGACTCGCTGGCGTTCATCAGGGGCGTTCTGGAGGAACACAGATCATGAAGCGCACCCCCAACCTCAGCACCGCCGCGTGGCGCAAGTCGTCCTACAGTGACGGAGGGGCCAACAACTGCGTCGAGGTGGCCGACGGCTACCCCGGCCTCGTCCCCGTCCGCGACAGCAAGACCCCGAACGGTCCGGCGGTCGTGTTCGGCATGGCCTCATGGGCGTCGTTCGTGAGCAAGGTGCGGGAGTCGGCGTGACTCCCGACCTCAGCACCGCTGCCTGGCGGAAGTCGTCGTACAGCGACGGGGGAGACAACAACTGCGTCGAGGTCGCCGACGGCTACCCCGGCCTCGTCCCCGTCCGCGACAGCAAGACCCCGGCCGCACGCCCGCTGACCTTCTCGGCGTCCTCCTGGGCCGCGTTCACGGAGGGCGTCAAGCGTGGGGCGGACCTGAATCCCGGCGGGTGAAGCGGGCGGGAAACCCGTACGGGAAGGCGGGCGGTCCAGTCAGGGTGCTGCCATGGCAGAGATCATGACCACAGAACCCTCGGCGGAGCAGCCGCGCGCACAATCCGCGTGGGGGCGGTGAGCGCGGCTATGGTCGTAGACACGACGCGTCGAAGGAGGACACCGGTCATGGTTGCTCACGCTGCGGAACCCGACGCGGTGCTCCCCCCTATGCCCGAGCGGACCCCGAAGGCGCTGCGCAGAGCCCTCGCGGAGGACGCTCCCCACCTCCTCCCGGACTTCGACAAGCACTGGAAGCGCGCGATCGCCGACACGTACGACCTCGGCCCTGTGCCCGCTTTCGTGGCCCGCTGGTGGTGCGAGTACGCGATCGTCCGTGACCCGGGGCTCGACGCCCACGTGCGGGATCTGTACCGCCGTGCGGAGGAGTCCGACGACTTCTCCGAGGCCCAGGCCCTCCTCGAAGAGGTGGCGAAGATCCGCTACAGGACGCGGGATCTGGAGCCCGGCGAGTGACCGGCGCGTTCATGGGGCCGCCTTGGCAGATGGACTGGCGGCTCGATGCCCTCGCGGGCCGTGACGCATTGCCCGAGCACGTGCGGAAGATGGTTGACGAGGCCCGCGCGGAGCTGGTCACCGCACCGGACCCGTACTTCCGAGGGATCGATGCCGATGCCGGCCTGCCGGAAACGATCAGCGTCGTACCGGTCCAGTCCACTGATCCCAAGGGATCCCGCATTCTGTACTTCGACAACTACAAAGGCTGGTTGGTCTACCTCTTCAAGCGGCGCATCGAGGATCCGCAGATCGTGGTGCTGGAGATCTTCTGGCAGTGAATGTCCGGCCAGGCAGGCTGAGGTCCGGGCAGTCCCCGGTCAGTCTCCGTCCGGTGTGGGCGGCGGAGTCGGGGCGCCGGGGAGGCGGATCGTCGCGATCGTGCCGCCGTCCGGGGCCGGGCTCAACGCCACGTCCCCGCCCGACTGCTGGACCGTACGCGCCACGATGGACAGGCCGAGGCCCGAGCCGGGGAGTGCGCGGGCGCTCGGGGAGCGCCAGAAGCGGTCGAAGACATGGGGGAGTTCGTCGGCGGGCACGCCCGGACCGTGGTCCCGTACGGTCAGTTCGCCGCCTCTGAGGGTGACGTCGACCGCTCCGCCCTCGGGGCTGAACTTCACCGCGTTGTCGAGGATGTTGACGATCGCCCGCTCCAGCGCGGTGGGCTCCGCCCGGACGAACCAGGGGTGCACGTCCGCCGTGATCGTCAGCTCCGGGCCACGCAGCCGGGCCCGGCGCAGGGCCGACTCCACGGTGTCCTGGAGCGCGACCACCTGCACACGGTCGGCCGGCGTGCCCGCGTCCGACCGCGACAGCGTCTGCAGGTCGCCGATGAGTGCGGCCAGTTCGGTCATCTGCGCCTTCACCGAGGCGAGCAGCGCCTTGCGGTCCGCCGGGGGGATGGGCCGGCCCGTCTCCTCACTGCGGGTGAGCAGCTCGATGTTCGTACGGAGGGAGGTGAGGGGCGTGCGCAGTTCGTGACCGGCGTCCGCGATGAGCTGCTGCTGCAACTCACGGGAGTTGGCGAGCGAGGCGGTCATGGAGTTGAAGGACCGGGAGAGCCGGGCGATCTCGTCCTCACTCTCCTCCTGCACGGGGATGCGCACGGAGAGGTCCTCGGTGCGGGCCACGTGCTCGACGGCCTCGGTGAGCTTGTCGACCGGACGCAGACCGGCACGGGCGACCGCGAGTCCTGCGGCGCCGGCGCCGAGCACTCCGATACCGGAGACGAGGAGCAGGACGAGGGCCAGGTCGTTGAGGGTGCCCTGGGTGCTCTTGAGGGGCACGGCGACGAGGAGGGCGGTGTCGGGGTAGAGCTGCGGTCGGCTCGGGCCCTGGGTGACGGTCAGGGGAACCGTCAGGATGCGTACGGCGTTTCCGTCGGTGTCGGTTCCGCTGCGGAAGGTTCCGTCTTCACTGTCCGCGTTCTTGATCACGTCGGTGTCGTCGCCGGTGACCGTGACCGTGCCTTCGGAGTTCGCCGAGACGCAGGGAGTCCCGTCCGCCTTGATCAGTTGCAGGTAGTAGATGTCCCGGGCGCCGAAGTCGTCGTTCTTCGGCAGCGGTGTCTGGGTGCAGTTCTCCAGGGCGGCCTCGACCTGTGAGTGCGGCTGAGGCGTGGCGGCCGCTTTCAGGTCGTTGTCGACCTGGTCGTACAGCTTCCTCTGCACGATGAACCAGCACGTCACCGACACCGCCGCCACCGCGAACGCCACCGCCGCCGCCACCAGGAGGGACAGCCGCGCCCGGATCGGCAGGGAGGTGAACCGGCGTACGAGCCTCTTCACTCCGCCCCGCCCGACCGCAGGACATACCCCACACCCCGCACCGTGTGCACGAGACGCGGCTCGCCGCCCGCCTCGGTCTTGCGGCGGAGGTACATCACGTACACGTCCAGGGAGTTGGACGACGGCTCGAAGTCGAAGCCCCAGACCGCCTTCAGGATCTGCTCCCGCGTGAGGACCTGGCGCGGATGGGCCAGGAACATCTCCAGCAGGGTGAACTCCGTGCGCGTCAGCTCGACGTGGCGGCCGGCGCGCGTGACCTCCCGGGTCGCGAGGTCCATGCGCAGGTCGCCGAAGGCCAGCGCGTCGTCCGCCGGGGCGCCGACCGCGGCAGCCGCGTACGAGCTGCGCCGCAGCAGGGCCCGTACCCGCGCGAACAGCTCGTCCAGTTCGAACGGCTTGACCAGGTAGTCGTCGGCGCCCGCGTCGAGTCCGGTGACCCGGTCGCCGACCGTGTCGCGGGCGGTGAGCATGAGGATCGGCGTCGTCGTGCCCGCGCCGCGCATCCGGCGGGCGGCGGTCAGGCCGTCCATCCGCGGCATCTGGATGTCGAGGACGACCAGGTCGGGCTGGTACGCGATGGACTTCTCCAGCGCGTCCGCGCCGTCGACGGCCACCTGCGTGTCGTACCCCTCGAAGGCGAGACTGCGCTGGAGTGCTTCGCGCACGGCCGGCTCGTCGTCGACGATCAGGATGCGCTGGGGTTCACGGTCGCCTTCGGCGGGGCTCATCGCGGTCAGTTCCTCGGGTGCGGTGGGACGTGGTCGGGGCGCTTTCAGCCTCGCACGTTTCAGGGCTGTTCTCGTAGAGCCGCCCGCAGGGCGAGGGATCAGCCCCGTACGGCACGGCGGGCGCGGGCCGCGGCGCCGCTCCGGCGGGCGGTGCCGCGCGGAGCCCGCGCCGTGGCCATCTCGGGCGCGCGGGGCGACGGCGCGTGCAGCTCGTGGGCCACCGCGAGGGCGAGGGCGAATCCGGCCGGGTCGCCGCCGGCGAGGGTGTGGGGCACGGTCTCGGTGTGCTTGACCTGCTTGATCTGCATGACGACCTCCGGGGTCTGCTCGGGCGGCTCAGGGGTGGGGCCGGCTCAGGGGTGGGCCGGATCAGGGTCGGCTCAACTGTCGGAGCCGCCGGACCGCAGCGAGGCCAGGTCGGCCTTGACGGTGTTGACCGGGATGGCGAAGCCCAGGCCGACGCTGCCGGCGCTCGACGAGGACGAGGAGTCCGTGGCGGCCGAGTACATCGCGGAGTTGATGCCGATGATGTTGCCGTTCATGTCGATCAGCGCGCCGCCGGAGTTGCCCGGGTTGAGGGACGCGTCGGTCTGCAGGGCCTTGTACGTCGTCGTGGACGAGCCGGTGTCGCCGTTGAACTCCTGGCCGCCGAACTCGAACGGCCACTGACCGCTGCCTCCGCTGCCGCTTCCGCCGCCCTGCTGTTGCTGCTGGCCCTGGCTCTCGTCCGTGGAGACGGTGACGTCCCGGTCGAGCGCGGAGACGATTCCACTGGTGACGGTGCCGGTCAGGCCCTCGGGGGAGCCGATCGCCACGACCCCGTCACCGACCTTGACGGCGTCGGAGTCGCCGAGCGTCGCGGGGGTCAGACCCGACGGCGCGTCCTTCAGCTCGATCAGCGCGAGGTCCTTCTTGCTGTCGGTGCCGACGACGCTCGCGGTGTACGACTTGCCGTTGCTCAGCTGCACCTTGATCTGCGAGGCGCCGGAGATCACGTGGTTGTTGGTGATGATCTCGCCGCCGGTCGTGATTACCACGCCGGAACCGGTGGCGGAGCCCGCGTTCGAGGTCGCGCTGATCTCGACGATGCTCGGGCTGACCGCCTCGGCCACCCCGGCGACCGTGCCCTTCTTGCTCGCGGCCACGACATTGGTGCTGGTGGCGCTGCCGGCCGCGGTGTCGTTGCCGGTCAGCTCCTGGAAGGCGTACGCGGTACCTCCGCCCACGGCCGCGGCGGCGATCGCCACGGCGGCCAGCAGGGCCAGCGGGCCCTTGGCGCGCTTGCGGGGCGCGGTCGGAGCGGAGGAGACGGGCTCCGTGAGGAGAGCGGTGGGAGCACCGCCCTGCGCGGCTGCGCCCGGAGTCGGCTGGTAGGCCGGCGGAGGCGGCCACTCCGGGTTCACGGAGGAGGCGTACTGCTGTTGGTGCGACTGCTCGTACGGCTGTCCTGAGTACGCGGACTGCTGCTGGTCGCCCTGGGGGTACTCGCCGCTGCGGCGGAAGCTCTCGGTCATGAGTAAGACTCTGCCGCCCGACGATGAGAGCTCCCTGAGTGCTCCCTGAGAAGCCCGACAGAACGTCGTATGCCCGATATAAAGGCGCCGGAGCCCGGTGATTCCGGGGAAACGGCGGGTTGCCTCTCCGGCGACGGCAAGCCCGACCTGCTCGTCCGCTCCACGGACGGCACGCTGTGGCTCTACCGCGGCACGGGCAAGGAGAGGACCCCCTGGTCGGCCCGCATCAAGGCCCGTACCGGCTGGAACTTCACCTCGTACGTCTCCAGCGGCGACGTGAGCGGCGACGGCATCGCCGACGTCATGACCCGCGACTCGGCGGGCAAGCTCTGGCTGTACCGCGGCACGAACAAGGCCTCGTCGGACCTGTTCGCCACCCGCACCAGCCTGGGCACAGGCTTCAACCAGTACAACTTGCTGTTCTAGAGCGACAGTGGCAGGCGTCGACGCGCCGCGCTAACAGCCACAGCTGCGCCGCACCACCAAGGAGGACGGGAACAACTTCAACCGTTCCCGCCGAGCGCCGGCGACCCGCAACCCGTCATCGAGCACCAGATCAACCGCCGCCCGAGCCATCGCGGACCGATCGCTCGCGATAGTGGTCAGCGGCGGATCGGTCAACGCCGCTTCCTTGATGTCGTCGAACCCGGCGACAGCCAACTCCCCCGGCACATCGATCCGCAGCTCCCGAGCCGCCCGCAGCAACCCGATCGCCTGGTCGTCCGTGGAACAGAAGATCGCCGGCGGCCGATCGGGACCGGCCAGCAGCCGGAGCCCCACCTGGTACGCGTCGTACCGGTTGTAGAGCGCCTCGAAGAGGCGGCCCTCGGTGGAGCGCCCCGCCTCGTGCATCGCCCGCCGCCACCCCTCGACGTGGTCGGAGACCGGGTCACCGACCGTGGGGGTCTCCGCGACACCGCCGAGACAGGCCACGTACGCGTACCCGTGCTCAAGGAGGTGCTGCGTGGCGAGATGCGCCCCGCCCACGTCGTCCGTGACGACCGCGACGTCGTCGATCGCCTCGGGCCGCTCGTGCAGCAGCACCACCCGCGCGTCCCACGCCTCGATCTCGGCGGCGGCCAGATCGTTCAGCGCGTGGCTGACGAGGATGAGCCCCGAGACCCGCATACCGAGAAAGGCCCGCAGATAGTGGACCTCGCGCTCGCCGACGTAGTCGGAGTTGCCGACGAGCACCATTTTTCCGCGCTCGGACGCGGCCTGTTCGACCGCGTGCGCCATCTCCCCGAAGAAGGGCTGGCGCGCGTCCGGCACGATCAGGCCTATGAGGTCGGTACGCCGGGACGCCATGGCCTGGGCGACCCGGTCCGGGCGGTAACTCAGCTCCTTGATGGCGGCGAGTACACGCTCGCGCGTGGCCGGGGCAACCGGCCGGGGTCCGTTGTTGATGACATAGCTGACGACGGCGGTGGACGTACCCGCCAGTCGTGCCACGTCATCCCGAGTCACCTTGGCCACGCGCGGAGTCTACGCGGATGGACCTACCGCTGGGCAGGTCGTACGGCTTCTTCCTGCACCTTCGCCGGGGCCTCCGCGGCACCGGCCGTGTCGAGGTGCGCCGTCTCGTCCGCATCCTCCGGCTTTGGCCCGTCCACCTTGGCCTTCGCCTCTCCCGCGGCAGCCGACCGGTCGACCTTCTCCGGGGTGACGAAGCGGTAGCCGACGTTCCGGACGGTCCCGATCAGCGACTCGTGCTCGGGGCCGAGCTTCGCGCGCAGCCGCCGTACGTGCACGTCGACGGTCCGCGTGCCGCCGAAGTAGTCGTAGCCCCAGACCTCCTGCAGCAGCTGGGCGCGGGTGAAGACGCGGCCCGGGTGCTGGGCGAGGTACTTCAGGAGCTCGAACTCCTTGAAGGTCAGGTCGAGGACCCGGCCCTTGAGCTTGGCACTGTAGGTGGCCTCGTCCACGGAGAGGTCGCCGTTGCGGATCTCCATGGGGGAGTCGTCGTTGACGATCTGCTGGCGGCCCATGGCCAGCCGCAGCCGCGCCTCGACCTCCGCCGGACCGGCGGTGTCGAGCAGCACGTCGTCGATGCCCCAGTCGGCGGTGACGGCCGCGAGGCCGCCCTCCGTCACGACGAGGACGAGTGGACAGCCGGGCCCGGTGGAGCGCAGCAGCTGACAGAGGCTGCGCACCTGCGGGAGGTCGCGGCGGCCGTCGATGAGAATGACATCGGCACCTGGGGTGTCGACGAGAGCGGGCCCCTCCGCCGGAGCCACGCGCACGTTGTGCAGCAGCAGGCCGAGGGCGGGAAGCACCTCCGTCGACGGCTGAAGGGCATTGGTAAGGAGCAGCAGAGAACTCATCGCACCCCACCTACCTGGGTCGTCCTACGGTCACGCACGGTTCGCTCGCCCATAACGTCTGGTTCCTCCTCGGTCCCTGCGAGGACGTTTTCGGCACTGCTAGACGTCGTATACAGCGTTCGTATACAACGCTCCAGAAAGCGCAAAAGGACCCGGGGGCTTCGCTGCCCGAGTCCTCTGCCCAGGAGAATAGCCCACATGAGCCAAGGTCCGGCAGGTCATGTGACGCGATCTTTCATTCGTCCAGAACCTGAGACGGCGGGTGGATGTACGGAAAGTGCTTCAGGAGGATCTTCGCGAGGGGCGCTGAGAAAGTTTCTGCGCGCCGCCGACGGGGTGACGATCGACGCAGCGTACGACCCCGGAAAGAACACATCGGACACGTCAGGCGCATCCGGAACATCCGGTACATCCGGTGGCTCCGGCGCGTCCGGACCCAGAACCGGCCTGGTCATCGTGGTGGCGCACGGGTTCACGGGCGACCTGGCACGTCCGCACGTCCGGCGGGCGGCGGGCGTCTTCGCGCAGTACGCGGCCGTGGTCACCTTCTCCTTCCGCGGGCACGGCGCCTCCGGCGGACGCTCCACGGTCGGCGACCGCGAGGTGCTCGACCTCACGGCGGCGGTGGAGTGGGCGAGAGAACTCGGTCACACCCGCGTGGCCACCGTCGGGTTCTCCATGGGCGGCTCGGTGGTGCTCCGGCACGCGGCTCTGCACCCGAGGAGCGAGCAGGAGCACGAGGGGCGCACGGGGGCGCATTCGGACGCGGTGGTTTCGGTCAGCGCTCCCGCCCGCTGGTACTACCGGGGTACGGCCCCTATGCGGCGCCTGCACTGGCTGGTAACCCGACCGGTGGGCCGCGCGGTCGGGCGCTACGGCCTGCGAACCCGCATCCATCACCGCGATTGGGACCCGGTCCCCTCCTCCCCGGTGGAATCGGTCCCTCTCATCGTCCCCACGCCCCTTCTGATCGTCCACGGCGACCGGGACGGCTATTTCCCCGTGGACCATCCGCGGATGCTGGCCGCCGCGTCCGGCGACCACGCGGACCTGTGGCTTGAGCACGGCATGGGCCACGCAGAGAACGCGGCGGACGACGCACTCCTGTCCCGCATCGGGGAATGGGCCGCCGCGCACGCGGGCTAGTTGTTCTGTCCACGGAGGCAGGAACTAGCCTGACGGGGTCCGTCACCCGTTTTCCTTCACTGTTGACCGAAGATCGAGGAACCAGATGGCACAGGGCACAGTGCGTTACTGGGCCGCCGCCAAGGCCGCGGCAGGCGTCGCCGAGGAGCCGTACGAGGCGGAGACCCTCGCGCAGGCGCTGGACGCGGTACGCGAGCGACACTCCGGCGAACTCGCCCGCGTCCTGCTGCGATGCTCGTTCCTCATCGACGGCGATCCCGTGGGTACCCGCGGACATGAGACGGTACGGCTGGCCGAGGGCGGCACGGTCGAGGTGCTCCCGCCGTTCGCAGGAGGGTGACGGGACGATGAGAGATCAGCCGTACGAGGGGCCCTACGAGGGCCCGTACCAGGGGCAGGGTCAAGGCCAGGGCCAGGGGCAGGGCCAGGTCCCGTACGAGGGATACGACCCGTACCAGCAGCAGGCACCGCAGGCCGGGTGGCCCGGTCAGCAGCAGTACGACGAGGCCGCCGCGCAGCAGCAGTACACCCAGCAGTGGGAGGGCCGGACCTGGGAGACCCAGGTCCAGCCACCGGTCAGGCCGGCGGCGGACACGGCGTATCTGCCGCAGCAGGGTCCGGCGGAGGCGTCGTACGGGGCCCAGCAGCAGCCGTACGGGGCTCACACCGGGGCTCACACCGGGGCTCAGTACGGGGTGGTCGGGCAGCCGATGCCGAGTCAGCAGGATCCGGTCGGCGGGAACCCCGCGCCCGCCGAAGGCGAGGCCGGCTACGGTCCGCCCACCGTCACCGGCAACACCCGGGTCACCGACGCCCAGCGCGCCCGTGCCGAGGGACGTTCGCCGATCATCGAGCCCGGCGGACAGCCGGCCGTGCTGACGGGGGTCCTCGGACTGCTGCTCGCCGGCGCGGCGGCGGTCGGGCAGTACGCGCTGGTCGTGCCGCTGGTGATCCTCCAGGCGGTGACCGCGGCGGGCTGGTTCCGGCTCAACGGGATGTGGCCCGCACGGCAGGGCATCGCGCTCGCCTTCGCGGGTGCGCTCACCGCGGACGTGGCCCTCCTCGCGGCCGGGCGCGAGAACGCCCCCGCCGCGATCCTCGGCACGCTCGGCGTCTGGGTCCTGCTGACCCTGGTCCTCCAGCTGCGCAGCCACGCCGGGGCCGACGAGCGGATGCTCGGTCTGATGGCCACGGTCGTCTCGGCGGCGCTGGCGATCATCGCTACGGGGTACCTGGCGGCGGAACCGGACGCGGTGACCGTGGGCGGGGCGGCGGTCGCCGCGGCGCTGCTGGCGCGGGCGCTGCCGTTGCCGACGGCCGTGTCGGTGGTGGTGGCGTTGCTCGCGGCGGCGGGGGCGGGGGTTGCCGTGGGCGGGCTGACGGATCTGGGCTCGGGTGGGGCGGTTCTCGGGGCGGGGGCCGGTGTCTGCGCCCTTGTCGGGCACCGCGTCGCCAGTTACGACTATCCGTCGAAGTTCGTGCACTTCACGGCGGGGGTTGCGCTGCCGCTCGCTGCGGCGGCCCCAGCGGTGTACCTGCTCGGCCGCGCGCTGATCTGACTCGGGGGCGCCGCCCCCGAACCCCCGGTCCTCAAACGCCGGACGGGCTGAAACGCTTTCAGCCCGTCCGGCGTTTGAGGACGAGCGCGAAGCGCGATAGGGGGGCGAGCAAACGCCTCAGCGCCGCCCAACCCCTGTCACAGGTGATCGACAACAAATCGGTCCCCCCGGCCGCAGGCCACCCCACGGGGTTACCCTCGCGCACAGAAGACCGCCAAGGTGGGGGAACACGGAGACCATGCGAGCACTGCGAATACTTCTGATCGTGACCATCGTCCTGGGCGGCCTCTTCGTCATCGCCGACCGCGTAGCCGTCGGCTTCGCCGAGGACGAGGCGGCGGACCGCCTGAAGACCAACGAGGGCCTGTCCAGCACCCCGGACGTCTCGATCAAGGGCTTCCCCTTCCTCACCCAGGTGGTCGGCGGCGAACTGGACGAGGTGCAGGTCGGCATCAAGGACTACGAGGCCGACACGAGCGGCGCGACGAACGGCACGGACGCCGACATACCCGCCAAGATCCGCATCGACAACCTCACCGCCCAGATGCGGGGCGTCGCGTTCTCCGGCGACTACAGCTCCGCGAAGGCGGCCACCGCCACCGGCACGGCCACGATCTCGTACGCCGAACTCCTCAAGGCGGCCAAGGCCGAGCCCGTGGACGTGGCGACCGGGGTCACCGCCCAGGTGGTCGGCCTCTCCGACGGCGGCAACGGCAAGATCAAGGTCGAGGTGGAGGCCACCGTGCTCGGCACGAAGCTGCCCAAGCCGGTCTCCGTGCTCAGCTCGGTCAGCGTCAAGGGCGACAACGTCGTGGTGAACGCGGACTCCCTCCCCAACCTGGGCGTGCAGCTCGCCGAGGACAAGGTCCGCCTGATCACCGACTTCCAGCAGAAGATCGACGGTCTGCCGGGCGGCATCAAGCTCGACAAGGTCGAGGCCGCCGCCAAGGGCGTCGACATCGACGTCAAGGGTTCGGACGTCAGCCTCGTCGGGTAGTAGGCAGGTCGGCCGCCGTACCGATGGCGTACGGGGCACGGCCGACCGTCCGAAAGGCGAGACGGACCCGTCCGCACAGTAGATCCGCGGGCGGCGGGACACGGTTCCCGTGGGCCGTCAAGGCCCGGAGGGCGTGCGGGGGCAGACCGCGCGCCCCGGCATCCCACATCGCGGACGATCGCGTCTCAGCATGCGACACGCCGGTGACATGTCCGGCTTTCCGTCCCTACGATCGACGGCATGACGCAACAGGCGGACCTCACGAAGCGGCGGGCAGTGGACCTGTGCCGCGTCGCCGCCATGCTCTGTCGCACCTTCTGAGCGGAAGCTCCGTCCTTCCGCGAGCCGGGCCCTCCGACCTTTTCTGTCGGGGCCGCCCCCGCGCCGCGTACGCCCGCCCGAGCGGCCATGACCGCCGGGGCGCGTACCGCGGTCGCACCCCTCACCGACGCACAGCCCCGCCGTAACTGCCCCGGAGGAGAACGAGCATGAGCCGCAGTGACGTCCTGGTAGACGCCGACTGGGTCCAGGAGCACCTGGACGACCCGAACGTGGCCGTCGTCGAGGTCGACGAGGACACGTCCGCGTACGAGAAGAACCACATCAGGAACGCCATCCGGATCGACTGGACCAAGGACCTCCAGGACCCGGTCCGCCGTGACTTCATCGACCAGGAGGGCTTCGAGAAGCTCCTCTCAGGCAAGGGCATCGCGAACGACACCCTGGTCGTCCTCTACGGCGGCAACAACAACTGGTTCGCGTCCTACGCCTACTGGTACTTCAAGCTCTACGGCCACGACAACGTGAAGCTCCTCGACGGCGGCCGCAAGAAGTGGGAGCTCGACTCCCGCGACCTGGTCGACGGCTCGCAGGTCCCCGAGCGCGCCACGACCGAGTACAAGGCCAAGCCGCAGAACAAGGCGATCCGCGCCTTCCGTGACGACGTCGTCGCCGCGATCGGCTCACAGAACATCGTCGACGTCCGCTCGCCCGACGAGTTCTCCGGCAAGCTGCTCGCCCCCGCGCACCTGCCGCAGGAGCAGTCGCAGCGCCCCGGCCACGTGCCGTCCTCGCGCAACATCCCGTGGTCGAAGAACGCCAACGACGACGGCACCTTCAAGTCGGACGACGAGCTCAAGGCCCTCTACGAGGACGAGCAGGTCGACCTGTCGAAGGACACCATCGCCCTGTGCCGCATCGGTGAGCGTTCCGCGCTCACCTGGTTCGTGCTGCACGAGCTGCTCGGCGTCGAGAACGTCAAGAACTACGACGGCTCGTGGACCGAGTACGGCTCCCTCGTCGGTGTGCCGATCGAGCTCGGCGCCAACAAGTAACCCTCACGGCCACTCACGGTTACAAGGACTCAAGGACGGAAACGAAACATGTGTGGAGCGAAGGCCGGCGGCCCCGACGCCTCGACGATCAAGCCCGGTGAGACCACCATCCAGGGTCACGTGACCAAGGACGGCGAGCCGGTGGTGGGCTATGTCCGCCTGCTGGACTCGACGGGCGAGTTCACCGCCGAGGTCCCGACCTCGGCGACCGGACAGTTCCGGTTCTACGCGGCCGAGGGCACCTGGACCGTTCGCGCCCTCGTTCCGGGCGGCACGGCCGACCGTACGGTCGTCGCCCGGACGGGCGGCCTGGCCGAAGTGGCCATCGCCGTCTGAACCACCTGAACCGTCCGACGGTTCGCACCGTATGAACGGCCGAAGGGCCGCACCCCCGGGGGTTGGACGCTTTCCGGTACGGGGTGCGGCCCTTCGGCTTGTCCCGCTTGCCCGGAACCGGCTTACCCTGGACCTATGTATGCGCGAAGGCGGCACGTCTACTTCGCCATGATGGGGACGTGCGTCGGGCTGTTCGTACTGGCCTGGGGAGTCGTGCGGCTCTGGTCGGTCCCCGTGGCCGTCGGCATGTGCGTCGTGGCGATGGTGATCCCGCCGCTCGCGGCGATGACGGCCAACCGGCGGGGCCCCGACGACCGCTGGTGGGACGACCCCTCGGGCGACGACAAGTCCGACGAGTGGTGGGACGAGCTGGACGGCAGAAAGCGTCGGCGGTAGCGACTCCGGGAGTCCGTGGTTCTCGGTTTCAGTAGACGAGCGCCTGGGTGTCGTCCGCCAGGGCCTCCTGCACGAAGACCTGCGCGCCCGCGATCCGTACGCCGTCGACGACGTCCTTCTCGGAGATGTCCCGGCGGGCCGCGCACTGCGTGCAGAGCGTGAGACGGCCGCCGGCCAGGATCGAGTCGAGCAGGTCGGGCAGCGGGGCCGCGTGCGGGAGCTCGAACTCGGCGGCGCGGCCGGGCAGCGCGAACCACGCGGACTCCCCGGTGAGCCAGAGCGATACGTCCACCCCGCTGGCCACGGCGACCGCCGCCACCGTGAAGGCCTGCGAGCAGCGTTCGGGGGCGTCGGCCCCTGCCGTCACCTTGATCACGAGCTTCTTCGCCATGACCGAATCGTAATCAACTCCTCTGCAACCCAGAGCATTGGCCATGGGTCTCCTGTGCGCGCGGATACGGAATCCGCCTTTCGCGTTCTGTGGGGGACGACGTCTTGGAAGTACCCGAAGTACCCGAAGTACCCGAAGTACCCGTGGCAGCTGACATACCTGAAGCAGCTGACGCATCTGAAGCAGCTGACGCATCTGAAGCAGCTGACGCATCTGAAGCACCTGACGTATCTGAAGCACCTGACGTATCTGAAGTGACGGAGCCGGTTCCTGTGGCGGCCCGTGTGCGCCGGCGCGGACGTACGACGCTCCTGATCGCCACGGCCGCCGTGCTCGGGACGGTCGCCGGCACCTGTGTCGGATACCTGGTCCAGGCCGACCGCGAGCCCACCAGGCTGCCGTCGCTCTCGCAGCCGGTCCTCGCGCAGGCGAAGGGCAAGGGCCCCGAGCCGCTGTCGGCCGCGCAGGACCGCAGGGTGAAGGCCGAGGGAGACCTGCGCAAGCTGCTGGTCGAGCGGCCGAAGGGGGCCGGGGACGGCGCCTACGCGACCGACGACGACGGCGCATGGATGACGCTCGCCGAGTACGCGGACCGGTACACCGAGCCCGACACCGTCTTCCGCGAGCTCGTCAGCGACGAGTTCCGGCGGGCGGCCGTCGCCAACTGGAGCGAGAGCGGCACACGCGACGTCGAGGTCCGGTTGCTGCAGTACCGCCAGGAGGAGAAGCCCGCCGCGGCCGGTTACGCCGAGAGCCAGCGCTACTGGGCCGAGGAGCTGGGCGCCAACCACAGCTGGTCCATTCCCGGTACGGGGGACGGCATGGCGTACGTCCATGACGAGCCGCAGCAGAAGGCGGGCTACCAGCCGGTGTACTCGGCTCAGGCACACGCCTGGCGCGGCGACATCGCCATGGAGATCTGGATCTACGACACGAAGCCGGTCCCCAAGAAGACGATCATGGATCTGGCCGAGCAGCAGATGGAGCGGCTGTGAACGAGAACCCCGACAGACCCGACGACGCCGTGACGCCCGACCCAGCGCCCGAGCCTGGGCCCGACCCAGCGCCCGCGCCTGGGCCTGCGCATGAGGCCGAGCGTGCGACTGCAGCCGAGGTCACCCTTGAGGCCGCGTCCGAGCCTTCGCGGCCCGAGCCCGAGCCCGAGCCCGAGCTCGCGGAGAAGCCCGTGCGGCGGCGTGTCCGGCGTGGGCGTGTCGTCGCCGGCGTCGCCTGCGGGGCGCTCCTCGTCGCCGTCGTCGGCGGCACCGGCTTCACCGTGGTGGCCGTCGACGGCGCCGACCGTGACGCGGGCGCCCCGGTGTGGCGATTTCCGAAGCAGTCGGCGGACGACGAGAAGCCGAAGGAGGAGGTGGACGGCAAGAAGACCGGCCTCGCGAGCTTGCTGGTGCCCTACGGGACCGACCCGGACGCCGACGGCTTCAGCAGGGGTCCCGACATCGACGAGTTCGGCTCCGACTCCCAGTTCAGCGGCCGTCAGGCCACCGACCTGCGCAAACAGTCGATCCGCGACCTGCCCCGCTCCCAGCGGCTGCGCCTGGAGAAGCAGATCGACAAGCAGCACATCCAGGGCATGGCGATGCGCAGCTACGTCAGCCCGTCCGACAGCCTCGACTACGGCGGCGACGGCAAGGTCTTCACGGTCGACGTCGTGCTGTCCCGGATGGACAAGAAGACCGTGCGTGACCTCGCCACGTTCCAGAGCGAGTTCCTCAACGCCCTGGAGATCTTCCGCAAGGGCCCGAAGATCGAGGGCCACAAGAACGCCCAGTGCTTCCTGCCGCCGAAGGACGCCGTCGACAAGCTCGACCTGATGGTCTGCTCCGCCTACAGGGGCGACGTGATGGTCAGCGCCACCGCGTACGGGGTCAAGCCACTGAACACCAAGGGGGTCGCGGTGTTCCTGCGCGAGCAGCTCGACCGCATCGCCGAGCCGGGGGAGGCGGTATGACCGAGCAGATCGAACACCAGGTGCCCTCGCGGCCCGCGCCGGAAGCGCCGCCCGCGCCCGAGGCGCCGCCCGCGCCCGAGGTGCCACCCTTGCCCGAGGTGCCACCCTTGCCTGAAGCGCCGCCTGCCCCCGAGGCACCGCCCACTCCCCCTCCCCTCCCCCTTCAGCCGCCTCCCTCGCCTCCGCCCGAGGCCAAGGCGAAGAAGGACCGTCGCGTGCTGCGCGCGGCCCTGCGCTGGACCGCCGCCGTCGTGGTCTTCGCGGCGGTCGGGACGGCATCCGCGTACGGCGTCACGCAGCTGGACCGCACCGACGTACCCGGCCTGGCGACCGCGTCGGACGGGCGCTGGGACTACCCGGAGATCAGCAGGCCGCCGCTGCCCGCCGGCAGCCCGGGCCCCACCGACGAGTCGAACAGGGCCGGCGCCCACTACGCCGACCTGCGCGAACTCGTACTCCCCGCCCCGAAGGGCGCGAAGGCCGACGCGGCGCTGCGCGGCGAGGACGGCTGGCTCCCGACGAAGACCTTCCTGGCGGAGTACGTCAAGGACGACCGGGAGCCCTTCGGACAGCTGCTCACCGACAACGGCCTGCGGCACATCGCGGCACGCGGCTGGACCACGCCGGACGGCACACGCACCCGGATCTACCTGCTGCGGTTCTCCACGGCCGTCGTCGTGGACGAACTGTTCGTCGGCAAGCTCACCTCGTACGACACCCTGCGGTACGAGCTGCGCGGGAGCCCGGAGATGTCCGACGGCGACGACGGGTTCCCGATGGCTTCCGAGGTCGACGGCGTCGAACGGGTCATCGGTGACGAGGCGAAGCCCTACGGCACCGAGCACGTACGGCAGGCGTACCTCGGGGCGAACGACACCGTCGCCGTGATCGTGCAGTCCCGGAAGGGCACCGCGAAGAAGGTCCCGTTCCAGCAGACCGTGGTCCTGCAGAGCCAGCTTCTGGGCTGACCGGCGGACCTCGGAGAGAGAGCCGGTCCCCGCCCGTCTAGAGTGGGGACCGGCTCTGTACTGCCCACCACCGCGTCACCCGAGGAGCACCCCGTGCTTGAGTACTTCTTCGAAGCTCTGCTGATCCTGGTCTGTGTCGGCGTTCTCGCCTTCACCGGGCTCGCCGTGAAGAAGCTGTACCAGGGCCAGCGCTGACCCCCATCAAGGAACTGCCGACCTCATGATCGAGATCCCGTCCGACCTGCACAAGGACCTCGTCCCCCTCGTCTTCCTGCTCGGTGAGTGGACCGGCGCGGGCGTACACGACTTCCCAGGCGCCGAGAAGTGCAACTTCGGCCAGGAGGTCAGCTTCACCCACGACGGCCGGGACTTCCTCGAATACCACTCGCACACCTGGGTCCTCGACTCCGAGGGCAACAAGGTGCGCCCGCTGGAGTCCGAGTCCGGCTTCTGGCGCATCGACAAGGACCGCAAGGTCGAGGTCGTGATGGTCCGCGACGACGGTGTGGTGGAGATCTGGTACGGCGACCTGGCCGCCAAGAAGCCGCAGATCGACCTGGTCACGGACGCGGTGGCGCGGACGGCCGCCTCCGGCCCGTACAACGGCGGCAAGCGTCTGTACGGCTACGTGAAGAGCGACCTCATGTGGGTCGGCGAGAAGCAGACCCCCGAGGTCCCGCTCCGCCCGTACATGTCGGCGCAGCTCAAGAAGGTCGTCAGCCCCGACGACGTGGAGCGCTGGGCGAAGGCCCTCCCGGACGACATGCCGGACGACGGCATCGCTTTCTTCAAGTAGTCCTAGACTTCCGGTGTGGTGAGCACTGGAAGCAGCACCGAAGGCACAGGCACAGGTACAGGCGCGGACACGACAGGCACCGGCGCCGACTGGAAGAGCGATCTGCGGCAGCGTGGCTATCGGCTCACGCCTCAGCGGCAGCTCGTGCTCGAAGCGGTGGACACCCTGGAGCACGCGACTCCCGACGACATCCTCGTGGAAGTGCGGAAGACGGCGTCGGGGGTCAACATCTCCACGGTGTACCGGACCCTGGAGCTCCTGGAGGAGCTCAAGCTGGTCTCGCACGCGCATCTGGGGCACGGCGCGCCCACGTACCACCTCGCGGACCGGCACCATCACATCCACCTGGTCTGCCGCGACTGCACGAACGTCATCGAGGCGGACATCGAGGTCGCCGCCGACTTCACGGCCAAGCTGCGCGAGACCTTCGGCTTCGTCACCGACATGAAGCACTTCGCGATCTTCGGCCGCTGCGAGGAGTGCGCGGCGAAGCCCGGCACGGACTCCGGCTCCGGCTCCGGCTCCGGCACGGGCTCCGGCACCGCCGGGAAATAAAATCGGCCGCCACTCGGTCGTAGGCTGTGTGGATATGAAGAGCCCTCTGCTGTCCCTGCCCGGTGCCGTTCCCGCCGAGGGAGTGGACGAAGGCGTAGCCGCCCATTACGGTGACCTGTTCCGCGAGCAGCGTGCCCTCGCCGACGGCACCGGTTTCGTGGATCTCTCGCACCGCGGGGTGGTCGCCGTCACCGGGTCGGACCGCCTCAGCTGGCTGCACCTGCTGCTCACCCAGCACGTCAGCGATCTGCCGGCCGGCCAGGCCACCGAGGCGCTGATCCTCACCGCCAACGGCCATGTCGAGCACGCGCTGTATCTCGTCGACGACGGGACGACGACCTGGGCGCACGTCGAGCCCGGCACACAGGAGGCGCTGATCGCGTACCTGGAGTCGATGAAGTTCTTCTACCGGGTCGAAGTCGCCGACCGCACCGGCGATCTCGCGGTCGTGCACCTGCCCGCCGGTTCCATCGCCGAGGTCCCCGAGGGTGGCGTCGTCCGCGAGACGTCGTACGGGCGGGATGTCTTCCTCCCGCGCGCGAATCTGGAGTCGTTCGCCGAGGACGCGGGCGAGGACGGCGTCAAGCACGGGCCCGCCGTCGGGCTGCTCGCCTACGAGGCCCTGCGCGTCGAGCAGCACCGGCCGCGGCTCGGCTTCGAGACCGACCACCGCACCATCCCGCACGAACTGGGCTGGATCGGCAGCGCGGTGCATCTGCAGAAGGGCTGCTACCGCGGCCAGGAGACCGTCGCGCGCGTCCAGAACCTGGGCAAGCCGCCGCGCAGGCTCGTCTTCCTGCACCTGGACGGCAGCGAGGTCCATCTGCCGCCGCACGGCACGGAACTGCGTCTCGCGGACGAGGGCGCGGAGGGCCGCAAGATCGGTTCCATCACGACGTCCGTACGCCATCACGAGCTGGGCCCGATCGCCCTGGCCCTCGTCAAGCGGAACGTGCCCCTGGACGCCCGGCTGACGGCCGACGGGACGGCCGCCGCCCAGGAGGTCGTGGTCGAGCCGTAAGCCCCGTGGCAGTCTCTTCACTTGCCCTGGACGAGCCCTGGACGAGCCCTGGACAGTACTTGTACGAGCTCTCGGGGCCCGGGGCCCGGGGCCCGGGGCCCGGGGCTCACATGTCGATCAGTACCGTGAACGGGCCGTCGTTCGTCAGGGAGACGCGCATCTTCGCGCCGAACCTGCCCGTGGCCACCGTCGCGCCCAGCGACCGGAGTTGAGCCACGACCTCGTCCACGAGGGGCTCGGCCGCATCGCCGGGGGCCGCCGCGTTCCAGGTGGGGCGCCGGCCCTTGCGGGCGTCCCCGTAGAGGGTGAACTGGCTGATGACGAGCAGCGGTGCGTCGATGTCGGAGCACGACTTCTCGTCGGCCAGCATCCGTACGGACCAGAGTTTGCGGGCCAGTTGGGCCGCTTTCTCCTTCGTGTCCTCGTGGGTCACCCCGACGAGGACGCACAGTCCCTCGCCGTCGATCTCCCCGACCGTCTCGCCGTCCACGACGACGCTCGCGCCGTCCACCCTCTGCACCACCGCACGCATGTGGTCCATCATGCCGTGCGCCCGGTCGACGTCGGCACGCGCACCGAACGGCCCCCGACGGCAGCGCCACGACCTCCGTACGGGGTGTTTCTTATTGATCCTTAACCGGCCATCTGGGGCTGATCGGGGGCACTCGGTCACATAGCGGCCACTTGGGGTGGCACGATGCTCACACGCGCCGGTCGAGGGGACGGTTGAGGCACATGAGCACACCTAGTACGGGGCAGTCACCCAGGTTGGTTTCGTTGATCCGGGGGGAGTCGCCGTCGTCGATCCCGGCGGTGCGTCCGCCCACCCAGCGAACGGACAGTCCGATGCCGGAGCCCGCGCCCGAACTGGGCGTCCTGCTCCTGCCCGAACTGCGCGGCCTGCGCAGGGACGCGCAGCGGGACGAGGCCGATCTGAGTTACGTACGGCGACTGCTGCAGGGGCGGATCGACATCCTGCGGGCCGAGGTGGAACGGCGTACGGAACTCCCCCGGGAGGGCCGGGGCGACGGCCGCGGGGCTCCTGCCGTCGGGGAGGCGTCGGTCGTCGCACGGCTGTCGGAGATCCTGACGGACGGGCCCGCCAGACACCGCTCGTCGGCACGGCACGTGACCGTGGGGACGCCGTACAGCGAGGAGTACCGGCTGCTGGCCGCCGAGATGCTCTCCGAGGTCGAGCTGTCCGACCTGGAGGCCCGTACGGATCTGGAGCTGAACACCGCGATGGGGCGGCTCGTGCGCTACGAGCAGCAGGTCTCGCGGCGGCGGCAGCAGTTGCAGCGGACGGCCGACGACTGCAGCGCGGAGATCGCCCGCAGATACCGCGAGGGCGAGGCCCAGGTCGACGACCTGCTCATGTAGCCGGTTCCGGTCGGCCTCGCGTGCGGCCTCGCGTGCGGCGTGGGCGTGCGGCGTGGGCGTGTGTACGGGAGCCGGCCGCACCCGGCTCCTGAGCCCAGGAGCGGCTCGTGGCGCTGGACCGGGGCCGGGAAGAACGAGCGGGCGCCGCCCTGGTGGCCGACGCCCCGCTGCGTACGTCCAGGCGACCGTGGTGCCCGGACATCTTCTGATTGCTTCCCTGTTCTCCCTTCCTTTCCGGCTTCCGGCTCTCTGGCCTCTGGCCTCTGGCCTCTGTTCCGTTCGTTCTGCTCATCCGTAGCAATTCAGTTGTTCTGCCGTGCTTCCGCGGACGGCGTACGTGTCCGCGGTGGTGCGGGCCGACCGGGCTCCCGGCTCCCCTCCGGAAGGGAACCCGGTCGGCCGGACCGGCCGGGCGGTGAGGCCCGGTCAGCCGGACTGGGCGAGCAGCATCACGAGGATCACGGCCCCGATGCCGCCGATCATTGAGTTCTTGGCCTTGATACCGATGGCGAGGGCGACGAAGGCGACGACGCCCATCCCTCCGTACTTCACCTGGAGCAACTGCTCCAGGCCGATGGCGAGGGCGGCGACGACGATGGCGATGAGTGGCATACGGTCCCTCCTTCGGGACGGGGAGACGGACCCCCGCTGGGACCGATCCGCCCTGGTCGTCTGGTGCGACTCTGGCGGCCAACCCCCTGGAAGCCTGACCATGTTGCTCAAGTTGGTGACCAACTTCAATGAAGTTATCTCCACTTGGATGCGTCTCATAACCACCTTCTCGGTAACTGCCCAAAGATGGCGCGAAGTTGTAGTGTTTGGCCGTGGACCCGGAACACGTCGCCGTCAATGGGCGGAAGAGGGCACAACGGCCACAGATGTCACACCGAGAGGTGGCCGACGAGCTGCGCAGCCGGATCTTGTCGGGTGAGCTGCGAGCGGGCGCACGCATGCCCACCCAGGCCAGGCTGGCGGACGAGTTCGCAGTCGAGCGCGGGACCGTACGGCAGGCGCTGCGCATCCTGCAGTCGGAGAGCCTGCTGTCCAACGTGTCCAAGGGGAGTCCCGCGACCGTCGCCGAGAGCGTGGAGAAGGCTCTGACCGGGCCGGCGGCTCCACCGCGGACCACCATGGTGGCGCTGGCCTCACGGATCACGGCCGCCTTCTCGGCGCCCCACGTGGAGATAGACGCCCTGTGCCTGACGGCTGTCTCCCTGACGCTCGCGATGGGCGAACCACTGCGTCTCATCCACGAGGGCCGATTAGAACCGGCCAGGATCGACGTCCGCGTACTCCTGCCGTCCCGCGACATCGATCTCGCCTTCCCGGCGGCGGTGGACGCGACGGAGGACGGCGAGCGGGTGCAGCGGCGGTGGCTGGCCCAGCGCAACGCCCAGGGCCAGGTCCTGAAGCACAACCTGCTGGCGTTGCGGGCGACGCACGGCATCGACGTACACATCACGTTCAGGGCCCTGCCGTTCACTCCGCCGGTGAAGTTGTACCTGCTCAACGAGGCGGAGGCGCTCTTCGCGTACTACACGCTGTCGCGGCGGGGGGCGGAGATCGACAGTGAGTACCTGGAGACGTACGACGCCGAGGGGACCCAGTCGATGCTGTTCGCCTTCGAGCAGGGGGAGGGGCTGCGGGCCACGACGTTCGTGGAGCAGTCGCATCTGTGGTTCAACGCGCTGTGGGAGACCATCAGCTCGGAGCTGGTGCTCACGCGCTGAGATCTCCCAGTGGTGCGGGTCGTGCGGGCCGTGCGGGCAGTGCGTGCGCGCGGATTTCCCAGGTCACAGAGCCGGGCCCGAGAACAGCAGCGCAAGGACGACGGCTCCGATCGAGCTGCAGGCGGGGCTCTTCACCTTGAGGCCCACGGTGAGCAGCAGCAGTCCGACGGCGCCGCTGGGACCGTACTGCCACTCGACGAACTGCTCGAATCCGACGACGAGGAGGGCGGAGAAAAGGGCTATGGCGGGCATGGTGGATCCTCCTTCGGGCCTTGCGGGGGCGGGCGAGAGGCGTGCGATGGTGCTGTGGTGCGATGGAGGGCGGTGGTGCGAGAGTCGTGCTCCGGTATCGGGGAGGCGCGGGGCCTTCCCATCTGCCAACTACTTGCGAGAGGAAGGAGAACTTCCGCCATCTTCATCAAGTTGGCAACCAACTATGCTTAACTTATCCCCAGTTGGTACCTACTTACAAACAAGTTTCAAACAACTCACCGAAGATGGGCCAAAGTTGTAGCGTTTGGTCGTGACCCAGGAGAACGTGGCAGTGAACGGCAGCAGAAGGCTCTCGCCGCAGGAGATCGCCAACACCCTGCGGGACCGCATCCGCGCGGGCGATCTGCGCGCCGGCGACCGCCTGCCCACCCAGGCCGAGCTCGCCGAGGAGTTCGGCGTGGAGCGCGGCACGGTCCGCCAGGCCCTGCGCGCGCTCCAGGACGACGGCCTGCTCAGCAATGTCAGCAAGGGCAGCCCGCCCCGGATCGCCGAGGTCACCCACACCCGGGACGAACCGCAGCCGACGATGGTGGGTCTCGCACCGCGGCTGGTGGAGGCGTTCGCCGCGCAGCACGTGCGGATAGACGTCGTCTGCCACACGGCGGAGACCCTGATGCTGGCCATCGGCGACCCGGTCCGCCGGATCCACGAGGGCACCCTGCGTCCCGAGTCGATCGACGTCCGCATCCTGGTGCCGTCCCGGGAGATCACCCTCGCCTTCCCCGTCTCCGTCGACAGCGACGCCGACGACGACCCGGTCCACCAGCGCTGGCTGGACATGCGCAACGCCCAGGGGCATGTCCTGCGGCACAACCTCCGCTCCCTGCGCTCCTCGCACGGCATCGACGTGCGGGTCACGTTCCGCGCGCTGCCGTTCACCCCGCCGGTGAAGCTCTACCTGCTCAACGGGCAGGAGGCGCTGATCGGTTACTACGTCCTTTCCCGACGGGAAGGGAGGTACGAAAGTCAGACCCTGGAGATGTACGACGCGCTCGGCTCCGAGACTCTCCTCTTCTCCTTCCGGACGCCGTCGGGGCAGCGCGACGCCGCGTTCGTCGAGGAGTCCCAGAAGTGGTTCGACGGCCTGTGGGACACCATCGCCACTGATCTCACGCTCTTCTGAGAGCCCGAAAGCGGTGAACGCCCCCTGGGAAACGATCGTCGCGAAGCCGACACTCTCTGAGTGACATTCGAAATTGAGCAGTTCGAGCTGGTGGCGGGCGAGGCCGAGAAGTTCCATGAGCTGGTGGGACGGGCCAGGTGTGTCCTCTTCGACTTCGACGGGCCGATCTGCCGGCTGTTCGCGGGCCACTCCGCGAAGTCCATCGCCACCGACCAGGAGGAATGGCTGGCCGCGCGCGGGCTGGCCGGGGTGCTGACCGAGGGGGAGCGCAGCAGTCGTGACCCGCACTGGGTGCTCAGCGAGGTCGCCGGGCGCCACCGCGGCAGTGATCTGGTGGTCGAACTGGAGGAGTGGCTCACCCAGCAGGAGCTGAAGGCGGTGGCACGGGCGATGCCGACGGCGTACGCCGATCCGCTCATCCGCACCTGGCGTTCCGTGGGAGCGCGGCTCGCCATCGTGACCAACAACTCGGACCGCGCAGTACGGGCCTATCTGGAGAGCCGTCACCTGGTGGGGTACTTCGTGCCCAACATCTACGGCCGCACCCGGGACCTGAGCCTGCTCAAGCCCCACCCGTACACGCTGAACCGTGCGCTGTGCGCGCTCAGGGCCGCGCCGGACACCACCCTGATGATCGGCGACACCCCGTCGGACCACGCCGCGGCCCTCAGCGCCGGCGTGCACTTCCTCGGCTACGCGCGCAATGAGGAGAAGGCACAGATGCTGCTGGACGCGGGCGTGGCGCGCTGGGGCATCGTGCGGTCGCTGGAGACGGTTCTGCGGGCTGTGCGGGGTGGTGCCGTGCGAGGCACGTCGTAAGTCCACCGTCCATCTCCTTGCCCTCGTCGGCTTCCGCCGCCGAACCGACCGGCCCACCAATTGGGCTGGTCGAAGTTGAATTGGTTGTCCCCGGCCTGGCTGATCGCTAATCACCAGGCCAATAGGAGTGCCTTATTGGTGAGAAGTGGTGTGTTGTCGGCGGCCGGGCGGTAGGTTCGATGCGTGGATACCTCACGAACGGCGGGCGGCGAGGGCTCGGAGTCCACGCAGGCGCGCGTGGAGAGAGTGCTCCGGGAGCAGTTGGAGAACGGGACCTATCCGCTGCACGCCACGGTGCCCCCGCAGCGCAAGCTCGCCGAGTACTTCGGGGTGAGCCGGCACACCGTCCAGCGGGCGGTGGACCAGTTGATCGAGGAGGGGCTGATCGAAACCCGGCAGGGCAGCGGCACCCGGGTGATCAGGGTGCCCAACTCCGTGCCCGTACCGCCGCAGTCGCAGCGGCCCGGGGCGGCATCGCTCAAGCCCTTGATCGAGCAGGCCTTCCGGCAGGCCGAAGTGACGCTGGACATAGCCACTCTCACCGCCGAGACGCTGCTGCGGCACCTCAGGAACCAGCACGAACTGATCGCCTTCGAGGGCGCGAGCGCACCGGAGAAGCTACGGATCCGCATGCTCCTGCCCTGGACGACGGAACCGCTCGCCTACCCTCGCGCCGAGAAGCCAGCGGACGCCCGGGTCTGGGTGCGGTGGCGACGCATGGTCCGCGAAAGCGGCGATGAGCTGCAGGAGTTGCAGGCCGACTTCACCAACCTGGGGGTGCAGACCAGTATCGAGGTCCGGCACATCCCGATGACGCCCCAGTTCAAGCTGTACGTGATCAATGACGAGCACATGCTCTTCGGTCCGTATTCGCTGACTCCGCGACAGATCAGGGTACCCCGCGAGGGACGCCCGGAGGAGGACGAGGCCGTCGACTCGCTGGATGTGCTGGGCCTGGGCTCGACTCTCTCGTACCACCGTATGGAGGCGGACGAAGGGACACACGACTCCGTCTTCTTCGGCAGCATGAGGGAGTGGTACCGGTCGGCCTGGGAGCATCTGAGTGTCGTACTGCCCCCTACCCTGCGCGTCTCTCCTCCGGTGGAATCCAGCGAGGATCCGTGATGACGGGGTGTTTGGGCTTTACGTATTGCAGCTTCTCCCAAAGGTTCCTGTGCCATTCCATGTGATGCTCCGCGACCTCTCGGGTCGTTCGGGAATCGGATCGCATGTCCCAGCCGATGATGCGAGCTTTGCCGTGCCGGAGTCCAAAGCCGGTAGTGTCGAGAATTCTGTGTGTGTTTTCACGCCAGAAAATGCGCGCCTCGATTATGCCGTACGGTTGGTGAAATATTTTTTCCTGATTCAGGATGTAGAACTTGCGCTCCGGTATCTGCGGCGATTCGCGCACCTCGCACGAGATGGTCATGTTGGGATTTCTTTCGTGCACTCGGTCCAGTAGATCCTTGAGTTCGTTCCAGTTGGGCTTGGTGAAGTGCTCCCGCATACGTTCACGGTTTTCCATGGAGTCTGCAAAATAGACCGTTCCGGCGGGTAGTCCAGCACTGTCCGGGAATGGTTCGAGTTTTCCTGGAAGACTCATGGGTAAATTGAGATGAGCGATGATGATGCACAGGGTGAGCTCTTGTGTGTTCACTTTCTCGTAGCTCATCCTGTCGAGGGATGCCCTGAGCAGTTTGAGTAGTGTCTCCATGCTGAACCCTGAGAAGTCGATGCGGATATGTCGAGCCTCGAAAGCATCCTTCATCTCTGGAAGAAGGTCGTCCAGGTCGGCGAGTACGTAGACGCCCGAGACTTCATGCGGTTCCGACTCGCTCAGGGCGTCGAACAGTATGAGGGCGATGAAGGCGGCAAGTGAACCGCCGAGGAAGCTCTGTCCCTCGAACCAGTCTCCAAGTGGCTCGATGATTTCTGCAGCGATCCCCAGCACGATGACAAACGCAAGGAGCCACTTCATAATGCGGGGCTTCCACACACTCAGTGCATGGCCTATTTGCTGAAGTCTCGACGGGGCACTGCCTCTGCCCCCAGGACTGCGAGAAGACATCCACTACCCCCTGTGCCACCGCGGGCGCGAGGCGCCGACGATGTCTGTAGGTCTTCCGAGTAGCACCATGATGCCCCGGTCGACCCAGCTGAGCCAGAAGGTCAGTTGACCGCAGACAGCTGCCTGGCGGCGCCGATGAGGGGCTCGTGCGAGGGCACCACCCAGTCGGCGCCGTGCTTCCTCATCTCCGCCGTGCGCTCCACCGACCGGGTATATCCGATGAAGCGTGTTCCCGCCGCCTGTGCTGCCTTCAAGTCGGAGAGCTGATCCCCAACCAACAGGCACGCGGACGCCGGCAGCTTCAGGTGGTTCACCGCGCGATTCACGGAATCCGGATCAGGCTTCATGTGGCGCAACTCGTGCGGGTCGCGCCCCAGGACGGCATCGAACTTGGACTGCAGGCCCAGGCGCTTGAGGTATTCCCAGATCGGACCGTCGGAGTTGTTGCTCACGATCATCAGGCGCATGCCCAGGTCCAGCAGTACGTCCAAGAGTTCGCCGAGGTCGGGCGTCGGCGTGGCACTTCTGACAGCCACGTGTTCGTAGCGGGTCACAATGGCTTCCGCCTGCTCAAGCGCCGCACGGTCGCGGGGAAAAAGGGCCGGCCGTTCGAACATGTCCCTGACGCGTCGGAGGACATGGTGCGAGTCCTCGCAATTCTCTACGTCCGGATCCAGGGTTCCCCAGGCACCGCGTACAGCATCCTTGATCTCGTGGGCGACGGGAGCGGTCGGAGTGTTGCCGAACAGGGCGGTGACGGGTCCGTCGAAGTCCAGCAGCACTGCGCGTGAGCGGACAAGCAGTTGCCGCAATGCTTCCTGCTCATCAGGCGTCTCGCTCATGGGCTTCCTTCCCGTCATCCGGACAGTGTGGACCACGGCGGGCTTTACTGTCAGCATCGCAGAGCGGTGGGCAGTGCGGTCATTACTGTGCAACTCTCCGTGTGCATACGCTCCCGTTCTTGAGCGACCGGATTCCGCTTCGGCGCATGGATCAAATTTGCACGATGCTCGGAGCCGGAGGAGTAGCGTGCTTCCACTTCTCCGTGTGTGCAAGGGTTCGAGGCAAGAAAGGGCGGCGATGTCACCCGAAGCTGATTCCCGTGCTCGACAGCGGGCGGTCGAGATGGCCAATGGTGTAAATGTGATTGAAGGGCCACTCCGTGGATACCATCACGAAACCTACTTATTTCCGTTGCCTGGAGCGGTGAGGGCGGAGCGGCCAGTGCGCTGGAAATTCCGTGAGCCGTACCGCAATCTTCTGTGGTTCGATCGGCGGTGCTTCAGCTCGGAGGAGCAGCTGCTAGTGGCCCTCGAAGGTCGGATATCCAGTATCCCAGATGTTTTTCTGGTCAGTGGTACCGGATTGCAGCGATTTATCGAGGGGGAGACCCTCGGTACCTTGCACAAGTCTGCGTCGAGTATTTCCGATGACCTGTTCATGCAGATCATGGATCTGTTTGGCCAGCTGGTTGAAGTGACCGAAGAAACCCTCCCTATCGATCGTGTGTGCGGGTCCGAGGATCGCCCCTCGGACGGAGATACGGATAGATTTCTCGAACGGCTCATCGAATTTTCCGAACAGCGTGTCTATGTTCAGAACCTGGCGAGATTCGAACGGCTCTTTGCGGAGCTGGGGGTGGAAGGTGACTCCTTCAAAAAGCTCCGGAAACATGTGTCCGGTCTGCGGCCCCGACCCTTCTGTCTCCTGCACGCCGACTTGCACCGCGAGAATTTCATCGTCGACCCCGACCGACGGCTCTGGGCTATCGACTGGGAACTGGCGATGATCGGCGATCCGCTCTACGACCTGGCCACCCATCTGTACCTGATGCAGTACCCGCCGTGGCAGGAACGGCGGACGGTCCAAGAGTGGTGCACAACGGTGGAGCGGATCCGTCCGGGCAGTTCGAGCGGCCTGGAGGTCGATTTGCCGAGACTCATCGACTACAAAAGGGCACAGTCCGTCTTCACCGACGTCATCCGGGAGGCTCTGTCCCTGGACGGTGAGCCCGACCGTCATCGACGAGAGCTCGCCCGCCCTGCCGAGAAACTGTGCAGGATCCTGACTGCTGCCATCCTGCCGTTGGGGCTGGATTTTGTGCCGAGTCCCAGTCGTATCGCGGCGGCGCTCGACCGATGGCACCGGGAACAGGCGGGCTAGCGGGCTAGCGTATCGCGCTGACTCGTTGTGCGGGACAACAGGAGTGAGCTCCGGGGCCCGGCCGTACAGCCTGCGTCTCTGGTACGGCTCTCGGCGGGCTGTGCATCAGTCCAATCGGCCGCGCAATGGTTGTCTCTTCGATACCGTGGACCGCTGCATGGAGCCTGTCCGAGACGCTGGATGGCGGAGCTGGGTGCTGCGCCAGGCGCGGGAATCACCGGTCCTGACTGGCGGAATGACGGACCTGCAGGACGTCGATGCGGCATGGTGCGCGTGGCGGACCGGGGCCACCGGCACCGTACGAAGCGCACAAGGTGAAGCGACCATGCGGACGTGCCTGGTGGGTCGGATTCGCCAGTACAGCGGTGACGCGAATGGAGCGAGCGGTATGGCTGCCGACATCGACGAGGTCCGGGATGTCAGGGGTGCCCGGAGAGTGCTCGCGAACGCGCGCTGTGTGCTCTTCGACTTCGACGGGCCGATCTGCCGGCTGTTCCCCGAGAACCGGTCGAGGCCGGTCGCCGACGAACTCCGCCGGAAGACGGACGAGTTCGGCGCCGGAGACGTACTGACGGCGAATGAGCGCGCCGTCAAGGACCCGCATGTCGTGCTGAGGGCGGTGCAGCGGGCGGGGCGGAACAGGGCCGTGCCGGGCCTCCTGGAAACGCTCGAAGAGCTGGTGGTGGCAGGTGAGGTGAAGGCCGCGCGGACGGCATGGCCGACTCCGGACGCCGACACCCTGATCGGCCTCCTGTCGCGGCGGCGCACGCGGATGGCCGTGGTCACCAACAACTCGCCCCTGGCCGCCGAGACCTACCTCGGTCGGAAGAACCTGCTCCACCACTTCGCCGTCATCGAAGGCCGCAGCTCCGACCCCAGCCGGATGAAGCCCGACCCCGATGTCGTGTTCCGCGCCCTGCGGGGTCTGGGACTCCGCACCGAGGACGCGGTGATGATCGGCGACACCGGCGCGGATGTCGAGGCGGCCGGTCGGGCGGGAGTGAGCTTCATCGGCTACGGCCGCAACCCCGAAAAAAGTGGGCGATTGCGCGAGGCCGGGGCAACGGTCGTACTCGGTTCGTACGCTCCGTTGCTCCAGCAGGAGGGGCAGGAGAGACAGGAGAGACAGGAGGGACTGGTGGAGCTGATGGGGCAGTCAGGGCAGGAGGGGAAGCCGCAGCGGGAGCGGGAGGCGGTCGGTCGTGGGGCCGGTGCGGTCCTCGGCCCCAAGACCGGTTCCGCTCAAGGGGAGGGCGGGCGTCCGGAAGGTGCGTAGGCTCGGGGCATGGGCGAGACGGGTGCGTGGGGCGCGGCTGATGTGAGCGGTGTGTCCGGTGTGAGAGGCACGGTGGGCGCCGCAGGCGCTATGGGATTGCGTGAGCGCAAGAAGCTGCGGATGTACCAGGACGTCTCCGACATCGCCATCGCGCTCTTCCTGGAGAAGGGGTTCGAGCGGGTCTCCGTCGCGGAGGTCGCCGCCGCGGCCGAGATCTCCAAACCGACCCTCTTCCGGTACTTCTCCTCCAAGGAGGACCTTGTCCTGCATCGGCTCGCCGATCATCAGGCCGAGGCCGCGCGGGTGGTCGGGGAGCGGGGGCCCGGGCAGTCCGCCACAGACGCCCTGCGGCTGCACTTCCTGGCCGGTATCGAGCGGAGCGACCCCGTGACCGGGGTCAACGGCGATCCGCACGTTCTCGCCTTCCACCGGCTGCTGTACGGGACCCCGTCCCTGGTGGCCCGGCTGTACGAGTACCTGGAGCGTTCCGAGGCCGCGCTGGCCGCCGCGCTCGGCGGGGACCTGGAGGCGCGGCTCGCCGCCGGGCAGATCGTCGCCGTCCAGCGCATTCTCGCGATGGACAACTGGCGGCGGATCGCGAGGGGCGAGGACGTCACGAAGGTGCGGCGGGAGGCCGTCGTCGCGGCCGAGGCCGCTTTCGCGAGGCTGGCGGCGGGGCTCCCGGCTTACGAGATAGAGTAAGAAATATAACTCAGTTACGCTTTTCGGGTACCTTTGCCCGAATGACGTCAGCCGACCCGGATCGCACCCTCGCCGCCTCCCTCCGCAGGGAGCGCGGCTACCACGACCTCTGCCGTGCCGCCCTCGCCGCGATGGTCGACGGCGCACAGGAACACGTCGTCACCGGAGAGGACGTGTCCGCGTCCGGCGCGGATGCCGAGGTGCTCGGGTACGCCCTCCGGAGCCGGGCGAAGGAGATGCGTGAACTGCCCGAGGGGCCGCTGTTCTTCGGCCGGTTGGACTTCCGTACGGAACCGGCGGTCGGTGAGCGTGCGGAACCGGCGGTCGGTGACCACGCCGGGCAGAGCTATCACATCGGGCGGCGCCGGATCAGCGAGCATCCCGCGGCCCCGCCCCTCGTCGTCGACTGGCGTGCCCCCGTCTCCCGCGCCTTCTACCAGGCGAGTACCCGCCGTCCACAGGGTGTGGGCGTGCGGCGGCGGTTCGGCTGGGCGCCGGGCAGCCGGGGGGAGTCGGCCGACCTCACGGGACTGGAGGACGAGCACCTCGGGGACGCGGGACCGCGGACCCCTCGGGCGGAGAGCCGCATCCTCGCGAGCGAGATCGAGGGTCCCCGGGTCGGCCCGATGCGAGACATCGCGGCGACCATCCAGCCGGACCAGGACGACCTCGTACGGGCCGATCTCGCCGTGTCCGTCTGCGTGCAGGGCGCGCCCGGCACCGGCAAGACGGCCGTCGGGCTGCACCGGGCCGCGTACCTGCTCTACACCCATCCGCAGCGCATCCGGCGTGGCGGACTGCTGATCCTTGGGCCGAACCCCACCTTCCTCTCCCACATCTCGGAGGTGCTGCCCGCGCTCGGCGAGACCGGTGTGCGGCAGTCGACGGTCGGGGACGAGATCGGCCGGCATCCGGTCGGGGGCGAGGACGACGAGAGCGCAGCCGTCGTCAAGCACGACGCCCGCATGGCGCAGGTGCTGCGGCGGGCCCTGTACGCCCGGGTGAAACCGGCGGGGGCCGAGGGCCTTGGCGACCTCGCCGTGCCGGACGGTTCGTACCGCTGGCGGGTGTCCGCCGGCACGCTCGCGGGGATCGTGGCGGGCGTACGGGCCGAGGAGCCGCCGTACGCCGTCGGACGTGAGCGCGTACGGACACGGGTCGTGCGGAACGTACAGGCGCAGGCCGAACGGCGGGCCGGGCCCCGGACGAACACCTGGCTGCAGAAGATCGCGCGGGCGCGGCCCATCGGCGCGTACGTCGACTCGGTGTGGCCCAGGGTGAGGGCGGAGGAGGTCGTCGCGGAACTGCTCAGTGATCCGGACGCGCTGGCCGCCGCGGCGGACGGGGTGCTGGACGCGGACGAGCAGAAGGCGGTCCTGTGGGCCAGGCCGCCCCGGTCGTGGAAGTCCGCCCGCTGGTCCACGGCCGATCTGGTCCTGCTCGACGAGGTCGCGGGCCTGGTCGAACACCCCGATGGGTACAGCCACTTGGTCATCGACGAGGCCCAGGACCTGTCGCCGATGGAGTGCCGGGCGATCGGCCGCAGAGCCGCCTTCGGGTCGGTCACCGTCCTCGGCGATCTCGCCCAGGGGACCACGCCGTGGGCCGCCCGGGAGTGGGGCGAACTGCTCAAGCACCTGGGGAAGCCCGAGGCGTCGGTGGTGCCGTTGACCATCGGGTTCCGGGTGCCGGAGGCGGTCGTCGAACTGGCGAACCGCGTGCTGGCCCGGCTGGACGTGGAGGTGCCTCCGGGGCGGTCCCTGCGCAAGGACGGCGAGCTGCGGATCCGCCCGACGGACCCCTCGGACGTGCTGCGGGAGACGGCCGAGTGCGTCCGCCGCGCGCTCACGTACGAGGGGTCCGTCGGGGTCGTCACCGCCGACCCGGACGTCGTACGGGTTCGGGAGGCACTCGGCGCCGCCGGGATCGAGGCCGCCGGCGTGGACCAACTGTGCGCCCGCGTAACGGTGTTGGGAGCCGGTGTCGCGAAAGGGCTGGAATACGACCACGTCGTGGCAGTGGAGCCGGCCGCGATCGCGGAGGACCACGGGAGGGGGAGAGGGAGGGGGAGAGGAACAGGGACAGGAACAGGAACAGGGACGGGGGCAGGGGCGGGTGAAGGGCGGGGGCTGCGCCGGTTGTACGTAGTGTTGACGCGGGCCGTGTCCAGGCTCGACGTCGTGCACGCGCGGCCGTTGCCGTTCGAGTGATGCGCGTGCGGTGCGGCACGCGGTGGGCTAGGTCCTGTCGTCAAATTCCCGTCGTCCGCCCGGCCGGCAGACGGGAATTTGACGACAGGGCCTAGTGCGCCGGCCCTGCCGCCCCGGCCGGCGCGTCCAGTATGGGGATCAACTGCTGCTCCTCGTACGTCAGATGTGCCTCCAGTGCCGCGGTAAGGCGCTCGACCTCCTTGCGTACGTGCTGGGGGTCCACCGGGTCTGCCGGGTCTGCCGGGTCTGCCGGGCCTGCCGTGCCCTCCGGGTTCGCGCTGATGACCTGTTTCAACTCCGCCGTGAGTTCGGCGATCCGCTCGTGTTCCTCGCGCAGGCGGTCGAGGACCGGGGCGAGGGCCGGGTGGCTGTCGGCCAGGAACGGGAACATGGCGATGTCCTCGCCGGTGTGGTGGTTGTGCAGCCCCTGGCAGAACGTCAGGCAGTTGATACGGAGCTGGGCGCCGAGCGTGGGGCCCGCGTTGCCGATCTCCGCGCGGATCAGGGCGAGTTCGCGGCGGAAGGCGTCGTGGATCAGCTGCATGTACTGGCCCATCGAGGAGGCGCTGACGTTCGGCGGACCGTCGCTCGGGATCTGGTGGAGGACGACCACCGGGATCACCCGGCTGGTCCTGGCCTGGTAGTCGGCCCAGCCGGGGTCGGCCTCGACCGCGCGGGCGAACGCGTCGTCACGTGCGGTGCCTGCCAGAACCTCAGCCGTGGCCTCGTACGTGAACGCCCCGCTCTCGACGGTGACCCGCGGATGCGCGACCAGGTTGTGGAACCAGTCCGGATGCTTCGGAGCGCCGGCGGCCGAGGCGATGACCAGCACGTCTCCGTCCCCGTCGGCGTAGTAGGCGACCGGTGTGGTGTGCCGCTCCCCGGAACGGGCTCCCGTGGTGGTCAGGAGGATCAGCCGGGCGCCCTCGAAGGGGCCGCCGACCTCCCCGGCGTTGGCGCGGAATTCCTCGATGATCTGCTGGTTGAAGTCGTTGGGCATTCTTTTCTTTCTGCTGGGTTCATTCCGTAAAAGGGCATGGGGAAGCGCCGCGGGGCGAATTGCACACCGTGCACGGTGGAACCCGCGGTGAATTTCGCGCAGCGCAGCGCAGCGCGACGGAACTCGGGTGCGGTGAGGATGGTGACGGCACGGTGGGACGCGCAGGTAAGCGCGCGAAGGCCCGCCCGGCGGCATCATGGTGCGGCGCTAGGTACGAGCACGCGTTGTGGGGCGGCCCTCTGGCCCGCCCGGGCCTCACTCGGAGGCCGGGAACCCTACTGTTTTATGGCCAATGGCCGACCCGGCAGTCACGGCGAAAATGTTAAGGGAATCCGAGCGTTCAGGCAATGGTGTTCAGCCAATGACGTGCAAACAATGGGCGTTCAAGCGATGGGTGTTCAGGCAAGGGGCGTTCAGGCGATGGGCGTCCGGGCGACGGGGTGTTGCGGAGGCTCTTTTGTCGAGCCGTGACCGGTGCACGGTGGACCGCCGGCACCCCTCCGTGGTCGACTCCTTGCCATGAGCCTGTCGGTCGATGTGTACGTGGCCCGCGCGGAGGGCGGCATCGAGGTGCTGGACGTTCCGCCCGGCTGCTCCGACGCGGCGGGCCGGGAACACTGGCGCACCGAGGTGTGGGGGTCGGAGCCGGTCCGTTCGCTGGGCGCGCGGTTCCTTCCGCGGCTCGCGACCGAGGACCTCACCGTGGCACCGGACGAGATGCCCGCCTTCCTCGCCGAGTGCGCTCTCGTCCGTACGCATCTGGCACGGCTCACCGAACGCACCGAACGCACCGAACGCACCGAGCGCACCGGCCACGTGAGCCGTGCCGACGAGGTGAACCGCGCCGACGACGTCAGTCGCGCCGACGAGGTGAGCCGCAGCCTCGACAACATCGTGGACGCGGCCCGGCGGGCGTCGGACATCGGCGGCGGGATCATCATCTGGTAGGCGGCAGCCGGAGCCTTGGCGATGTCACGTCCCGGGCGAGGTCGAGCCGGAGATGATCAGGCAGTTCGGCGCGGTCCCCGAGCCCTTCGAAGTGACCGCGCACAACCCCGAGGTCGCCCGGAACTCCTCGGAGACGGAGACGGGGGCCAAGGTGAACGAGTGGGGCATGGCCGACGAGGGTCTCAAGACGTTCACACACATGGCGGTCGCGGCGCTGGTCGGCTGCGGTCGGTGCCTGGACATCAACTACTTCCAGGCGCTGCACAAGGACCTGGACCGCGTACGAAGTCGTAGGCCGACCAGTTGGTGAGCAGGCGGTAGCCGAGGCGCTGGTAGAGCGCGTTGCTGGTGGGGTTCGCCAGGTCCGTGAAGAGGACGACTTCTTTCGCGCCCGCGGCCAGGGCGGCCCGGCTCACCTCCGCCGTCACCGCGCCCGCGTAGCCGTGACCGCGCAGGTGGGCCGGGGTGTGGACGACGTCAACCTGGACCTGGCCGCCGATCACCGGGTTCATGCCCGCGACGGAGACGGGGGTGCCGTCCGGGGTCTCCCAGAGCGTGTAGGTCTTGTCGGCGTAGCGGGTGCCGACCCAGGAGTCGGCGTCGATGGAGACGTCCTCTCCGGTGGCCCTGGCGAACTCACCGCACCAGTGCATGACCTGTTCGAGGTCCCGCTCGCCCAGCAGACGGCTCCGGCCCGCCGGGTGCGGATCGGGCGGGGTGAGGGTGCCGAGGCGGTACAGCCCCAGCCGTGTGTCGCGGAGTCTCGTCGGCACACCGGTGTGCCGCTGCCAGGCCTCGGCGAACAGGGTGGCGGTGCCGTCGTCCGCGCTGACGGCGGGAAGGGAGTGCCCGAGGGCGGCCAGGCGGGCGGCGAGGCCGTCGGCCTGCTCGGGGGTGAGCGGGGTGGGGACCAGGGCGCGGGACGCGAGACGGTAGAAGGCGGCGTGGACCGTGCCCGCCTGTTGCAGCAGGCCGAAGAGGGGTGGTTCGGCGCCGAAAGCCGCCGCCCCGCGGGCTCGCAGTCGCGCGGTCCAGGTCAGCGGCATGACGTGCAGGCCGGGCCGTGAGCGCAGGAAGCCACCGGCTCGGGCGAGGAAATCGTCGACGTCTTCGGTGAGGTGCCAGTCGTCCGGTCGCATACAGGGGCAGTCCTTGTGTGGGGTGTGGGGTGTGGGGTGTGGGGCGCTGAACGGGGTGCCGAGTGTGGGGTGTCGGGTGCTGAGTGTCGGGTGTCGGGTGTTGTGTCAGTCGTGTCAGTTCTTCAGCGAATTCCTGACCGCGCCGGCCGCCGCGGCGACGGCTCTGCTCACGGTCGCCGATGTGGCGTCCGTCCGCTACTACCGGTCGACCGGCGGGGCCTTGCTCGACCCGGTGGTGACGGCCGACGGCGACCGGCTGCGCCTTGGTCCTTCTCCGGCTGCTGCGGTGTGTACGCCCGGCTCGACGTGCTCGCGCCCGGCCTCGACGGCGAGGACGTCGGGCACGGCACCACGAACGTGGACGTCAACCTGCCGCTGCGGCGGGCGCTCGCCGCGATCGGCGGGCTCGACCCACTCCATCTGGCGGTCGGTGTCCGGTCTCGCTCAAGGTGGTGCAGGGTGAGGGCTTGACCTGCGATACCTCAGATTCAGCGAGACGATTCGGAGCCGTCTGTCTCGCTTGAGGTGAGGCATTGCCTGCTTGTTCCGCCAAGGTGACGGGTCCTGCATGCAGGGGCACCGACGGAACTCGCTG
The DNA here is from genome assembly GCF_044742785.1 of Streptomyces sp. NPDC087844. Classification (NCBI taxonomy): domain Bacteria; kingdom Bacillati; phylum Actinomycetota; class Actinomycetes; order Kitasatosporales; family Streptomycetaceae; genus Streptomyces; species Streptomyces sp. NPDC087844. Next base: position 82,149 of record NZ_JBIUVD010000029.1, read on the forward strand.
GCCAGGGCGTACATGGGTGCCGTCAGAGATCGTTTCCCACGCTGTGTAGCCGGTTTTCCCACGGCCCAGGCCAGAGGACTCGTCAGGGGCGGCGGATCCGCGATGCGCTTCCCGCGCCGCCAGAGCTTGCGCCCAGTCACCTATTACCGATTATGGGTGAATCATCCATATTTCGTTGATCAAGGCACGGGCCCATGGTCGAATCAGCCCCCAAAGGGCAGCACAGCCGCCCCCTGCCCCAAGCGCCGTATAGCCGAGCATAAGAAAACTCTTTGCCCATCTTCACCAGCGCCGCGGTCTGCTCGGCCGTGGCCACAGGCATGTTTCTGGTACCCGCGGTCGTCACACCCGCCTCAGCGCGTACGACGCCACCGAGCGGAAAGGACCTGCGGGTGATGTCCGAACGAGGGTTACGCGCAGGTCTTCGGCACGGCCCGCGCCGAAGTGGAGGGGCTGGTCGTGAATCCGCCCCAGGTGGGTCCGCCTTCGCCAAGTGCCGGCACTGGCCCGTCGGTCAGCCACTGGAGCGTGGTGAAGTTCGTCAGCAAGGACGGCGAGGGGAAGAACATCCCGACCCGGGAAGGCAACAGCAAGTTCGGCTGGCGGCACTTCTCAGGACCGCACAACATTCACGACCCCAAAGTGATCAAGATCGTGACCAGTGAACACCCGGAAGAGAAGGAAGGAGCACGTCGGGTCTACGGCGGCGTGCTGACCAACCGTCTCGGCGCGATCCTCGCCCGGATCAAAGTGATCGCCCAGTACAGCTACAAGACCCCGGACGGCGACTACGAGCTCGCCGACCACAGCCACAAGATCGGCACCATCACGGCGTACTGTGAGCGGGTTGCTCGCAACAAGTGCCCCGATGCGGTGAACGAGACATGACGACTCCACTCCCCGGCGGCAGTCAGGAGTCCGCGCCGATGCAGCGGTGGGAGAACGAAGGGCTGGCCCGGCTGCAAACCGCTCTCGTCCGGGGCATGCTCCGGTTCACGGCGGCACCCCTAGGTGATGGCCCTGTCGTCCGGGGCGTGCTTCCCGTCCCGACGAAACGAGGCGTGGGGAGAGTGGCCGTCTGGGACGGCCACGACATCGGGACCTCGGTGGCCTACGACCTGCCTCTGGTGGACCACCACGGCGACAACATCCCCGCCTCCGCACTGGCAGCGGCTCTGCGGCAGGCCGTACGGCAGGCGTCCGACGATCCACGGAACGCAGCGGGCCACGACCGTGAGGGGCACGGCATCCCCGTCGTGGCCGCGGAGAACGTGGGGCGGCTCTTGGAGGACGGTCCGGAGTTCGACCTCACGGACGCTCTCCACGCGGCAGCCGCAGGCATCACCCCGCCCCGGGGTCACGAGCGCGCCGGGAAGCTTTATCTGCTCGGCTTCCTCCTCCTCGACCAGCACAGCGCGCGTCTCTACGTGACCGGCGAGGGGCTGTCCGACACGGTCGGTCTCGACGTGTCACTTCGCGACGAAGAAGGAGCCGTGGCCGTGGGCATCACGGGCCTGGCCGCGGCCCTGCCCTCGCTCATCGCCGGCGACCAGTTGCAGTACAACCCCTCGGACGCCGTGGACGCCTACTGCTCGGAAGTATTCGACCTGACCCACTGGTAGCGCTCCGGCACGTCCTGCCCGGGCTCACAGGAAGGACCGTGCGGGCTGGAGCGAGTTACCAAAGATCACGTTCGACGAGGCATCCTCGGACCGGATGGACCGGACCGGGTGGGGCGCCGCAGAGGGCGTCATCCTCCTGGTATGCAGGGCGTCGAAAACCTTGGCCAGGAGCTGGCTGTTCTCCCGGGCCAGCAGGGAACCTGGTTCGCCGGTGCGGTATCCCAACTGGGCGGGTTTCTTGACGGTCTGGGTGTGGCGCCATTCGGACAGCAAACCAAGGGCGCGGAGCCGGTAGGCCAGGGCCGGCGCCCCGTCGGCCAGAACCATTGCGTTCATGGTGCCGCCCCATGGTGTTCCGCGACCGCGGCCCGAGCCGCGACGCCGTTGGAAACCGGCACCACGACGGTGGTCACCGGGCGCATGATGCCCAGACGGGCAGTAACCTCGACCGGCTCGCAGAGCTGGAGCACCAGTGCGTCCGCGGCCCGGCCCGGCACGCGGAAGCTCGCTTCAGAGGGCGCGGCCTCGGACGAGAGGGCGATCTCAACGCCGGTCACGGTCTCAAGCGGGATGTAGACGCCTTGGTGGGTGCCCCAGCGCAGGGCGATCCGTCCCGCGCTGACCGTGTGCGGGCGCACCCGTCCAGCGAGGGCGAAGGCGGCAGCCCCGTACTCCAGAAGGATGCCGCCGACGAGGGTGAGCGCGTTCGCTCCGACCCCGACCACCAGCGACACGCCTCCGGCTGCCAGCAGAACCGCCACGACGGCGGGCAGCACGCCGATGCCGACCCTCCCCAGCCGGGTCTCGCCCGGGCCGGCCTGGGTGCGGAACGTGGCGGCACGGGCGAGGATGCCCCACACGGACAGCTCATGGCGGACCATCTCGGCCATGGGCGGCGGGAGGAGGGAGAAGAACGCCTCGCCGAGGGCTGCGCGCCGTCCTCGTCCCGTCCTGCGCAGCTTGCGGTACTGGCTGACGAGCGCCGCGCCGAAGACCAGCCCCAGAAGGGCCAGGGTGCCCTCGGTCACCACGAGGATGCCCGCTGCGACACGCCAGTCCAACAGGCCGGTCGCCACCAGCAGGATCTCGACCACCAGCACAATGAGGCCGACCCACCGCAGCCGACGCAGCCAGGTGGGCACCAGGGCGGCAGACGTGGGCGTGGACGTCACCGGGGCCGGAGACTTCGGAGCCCCCTCGACCGTCTTGCCAGTCAGGGCGTCACGCACCACCTGCGAGGCGTCAGCGGGGTTCAGGGCGTGGAAGTGGATCTCCTCCACCGTTCCAACGGCCTTGCCTGCCTCGACACGGACGGGCTCGCGCAGTTTCAGCACCACGTTGCTGGTGGACATGACCGGAACTGACAGCACACAGTCCTTGATCGCAGCCGTCCGCTGCTGGTCGGAGAAGGTGCGCCGGGCGGTCACCTCGCGGATGAGGCCCAACGGGACACACACGTGGAAGGAGGCTCCATACGACACGGTGAGCGTGCCGTCGGAGACGCGGTGCGGAAAGACGCTCAGCGCAACCGCGAAACCGACCATTGAGTAGGCTGCGGCAAGTCCTACGGCCAGAGCAAGGAGCCGACTCCACGGAGCGGACAGCATCAGGTCGACCAGGACGATCTCCAGCACCGACAGGAAAAGGATCACGCCGACACCGACGGCACCCCTCTCCTGGCTGGGGATCTCCACGCCCTCCGTGCGCTTACGCAGCGCTTGCCACGGAGCCCGGAGAGCCGCGCCTAAGCTCACGCCCCCGCCACTGATCACGTTGCCCGTGATCACGTTCGCGTCGCCCATAGTGTTTCCTTCCGTCGGGGCCGTGTCACAGCCCGGCACGCCGTGGAGATCTCCACCAAGTCCCGCAAGGCCTCCTCGGGACCCTCCGACAGGAAGGCGCAGGGATTGAGCACGACTTCGTCGATACCTGCGGCTCAGTACTCGCTCACGGCCGCAGCTATGTCACTGCATGTACCAACCAGTACCACGCCGTGATCGACGAGCTCCTCGGCGATGTCCGTATCGTTTCCGTCGAGACGCACCCCCGCCTTGGACAGGGTCCGCCGGTAGTGGGGACCACTCAGGTGGTTGCGCGTCGCTCGCAGCACGGCGTCCCCCACATCACGGCCGGGGCGGCGCACGAGAACGTGGACGACGCCGACCACGCGAGAGCCGTAGGCGGCGTCAACGGCTACGCCAAGGACTCCCTCCACGAACGCCTCGAAGACGCCGGCACCCGCCGCATCGCTGCCCAAACCCTCCTGCTCGTATCCGGCGCCCGGCCGCACTGCGCAGCCTCCCGGTCAGCCGGGCGCCGGCCGGGATCTGAGGGATCTGCTCGGTGAACGACTTGCGAGGGCAGGGCGGCTCACGGCAGAACCAGCGCCGCTTGTGCCACAGGAACTCCAACTCGCGTTCGCCGTACGGGAGATCCCTGGGCCGGGTGGTCGCGGAGCCTTTCACCCGGGACGCGAAGACCCCGCAGGCCGGGCAGGCCCGGGCCGAGGCATCCGCCGTGGCCAGGGAGACCCGGCGCCCACCGTCCTCGCACCGTTCGACCCGTATGACGGACACCCCGTCGAGGTCGAGCAGCAACGTCGTATCGTTGACCGAGCCCGTGGCTCCCCAGTGATCCTTCTGCGTAGAGAACAGAAATGATCACCCAGGGCCACGGGCGTCCTGCATGCAGGGCCGACAACCACCCCACCCATCACCGACCGTGACGGACAGTCAGCGCACACCCGAAGCACCGCTCAAGTTCGAAGACCCCTCGGAGTCCTTCACCGTCGTGTGGGAGACCGTCAAAAACACCCACGTTCCGGAGCGGCTGCTCTCCCGGGTCGGCGCCCAAGACGAGTTCTGGTCCTTCGTGCCCATTCCCATCGGTCAGTTGTCCACGCCGATCCTCGCCGCGGTGTTCGGGACAGCGACGACCGCCGTCACCGGCGGGGTTGCTGCGGTGGCGATGCTGGTGCCATTGCTGGTGCCCTCGCTTCGGCGGATCGAGATCAAGTGACGGCGGCGTCCGGATGATCCCCCACACGCATGAAGCTCTGAGGCGCCATGCGCCGGATTGAGCGAGACGGTTCAGATTCGTCTGGCTCGGTCGGGGTGAGGCATTTGGCGACTGCCTCCACCAGGACGCCGAGTCCTTGGCGTAACCACGGGATCGTGATGCCGCGAGGGTGGCGTTCCAGGGGAAAGACCTGTGTGAACTCGGTCTGGGTTTCGCCGGTGATGTGTGCGATCCGGCGCTCAAGTTGTTCGAGCTGGTCCAGAAGAAGCTGAGCCTGCACGATTTCGGGAGCTTGTGACAGGTCAAGCTGCTGGGATTCGTTCACGTGTCCGTAGCTCAGCCAGCGCCGATGACGGATGCAGACGTTGTCGTGGAACCCTCGAATGTAGACCTGGATGGTCTGGCCGTTACTGCCGGAGGGCCAGGCACAGAGGTCGCAGGCGGCCCGGTGGTTGACGACGAAGATCTCGGGTGGCGGGACGATGTCGGGAGCGTGGCGCCGCAATTCCGGTAGTGCCCAGAGCAGGGTAGTGCGGGACTGGCCGCTGATGAGTTCCAGTCGTTCGAGCTCGTTGAGCGGGCACTGGAGCCGGCGTGAGGGATTGCGCATGGTGCGGAACTCGGTCTGGTTCGCGGCAGCGAGGCGCCGACGGTAGGAGTCGAGTGTCTCGTTCGCGAACGGAGTGACCGTATGTGGCAGCGGACGGAGAAGGACTGGAGTGAACGGCAGTGAGGTGACGGGAGCAGGACCTCGCTGTCGGCCGGTCATCAGGCTGTCCTGCCGCGTCGGGCTTCGCCCAGGAAGGCCCTCTCACTGGCGTGGTCGACGTGGATGGTGTCGAGCTGACGGCGGGTGATGCGTTCGCTGCCGTCGAGGATGGCGGAGATCGCGGCGGCCCGGACCAGGTGGGAGAGGCTTCCGATCATGCCTCCGGTGCGCTGGTGGAGGTAGGGGTGCAGCCCGGCGAGGGTGTCGGCCGTGTGGTGGTGGAGCTGGAGGGTGGCCTCCATCGTCGCCACCAGAGCCTCCCATTCGGAGTTGAGCGGGAAGGGGCCGGTGTGCAGGAGCGTGCAGCGGCCGGCGATCTGGTCGCCGCGGATGCCGGTGAACAGTCCGGAGTGCTCGACGTCGATGCCCGCATGGATGAAGGTCGCGGGCAGGTGTTCTGTGAAGTACTTGAGGTGGTCGGACAGTTCTTCGCCCGCGGTGGTGGCCAGGTTCATCAGGTGGATCTTGTCGACCAGGACCAGGTCGGTGCGGGCCTCGATGAGGACCTGGCAGACGGCGCTGGTGATGTCGACGGTGTTGTGCCGGGGCGAGATCGCCGGCAGTCCGAGGAACCGGGCGAACTCGATGGCGAGTTTGCGGGGAGATCCTTTGGGCGGGGCGGTGACGTAGACGACCGGGACCCGTCTGCTGTCCGGGTAGCGCTGCCGGGTTCGCAGTTCGTGCAGCCTGCCGAGCTGCCGCAGGGCGGTGGTCTTGCCTGTGGTCCGCTCGCCCGAGATGATCAGGCCCCGCCGGGCGCCGTGTTCCCGGCGGTGAGCAGGGTCAGCAGTCTGCCCTGGTGAGCGACTTCGTTGACCGTGGAAGTCCGCACGACTTGCAGTTCCGAGTGGTAGTCGATGCGCCGCTCGTTGTAGGAGTTGCGGACCTGGTCGCCCATCACCTCCCAGCTTCGGGCGGAGGCGAGTTGGAAGGTGGCCGAGTCCCTGTCGACGAAGTGCCGCCAGCCGGCCAGTGTCGTGGGTGGGTCGATGCGTTCCTCGTCGGTGGGTGTGATGTCGTCGGCGGAGGGGTTCACCACCATCGTTTCGCCTCCTCGCGGGCGTCGAAGATGCCCAGCGGCACGACCTCGGCCAACTCCTCGGTTTCCTCGGCCTGTTCGGAGGCGTGAGCCGTTTCGTCCGGCGGCTCCTCGGGGCCGGGCGGTTCGGGCCGGGGCCAGGCTGCGGCGCTGGTGGCCCGGGTGCGGGCGGCGGCCTTGCGGTCGCGCCGCTCTTCCGCTCGGTACCTCCCCTATTGCCGCCGGGCGGGGCGGTCGTCGGGTCCGTCGGTCGCCCGGTCCAGCAGTTCGGACGCGGCGCGGGCGACTGCTTCCTCGTCCGGTCTGCGTCCGCGTTCGGCCAGAACCTGGTGGGCCCGGTCGAAGATCAGCTCGCCCACGGGGACGGGGGAGGTGCGCAGATGGCGCCAGGTCGCGGTGATCCAGCCCGTTCCTCGGTGATCGCGTACCCAGACGCGGGAGATGTCGGAGGGGTCGTAATGGACCACCCAGAGCCTGCCGTCCGGCCTGGCCCCGGAGGGCTGGCGCCGGTAGGGGCCGAGGGCTCGGGCATCGTAGGTGCGGTTGTTGATCCGCACCCCGCCAGGTCCGATGACCCGCCGCTCGCGGGGCATGAGCTGGATGTACTCCTCCTGCGCCAGGGCGACCGGCACGTACCCTGCCGCCGAGACCAGCGCGGCGTACTTCTCGTTCGGGCTCAGCGGACGGTCCGGCATCAGCGGGTCCCGTAGACCGTCGTGCGGTCTCGTCCGCCAGACGGCGACGGCCCATTCCTGCGAGAGTTCCTGGAGTTCGTGGATGGACCAGGCCGCTTGCGCGGCAGGGTCCTTGCCGCGCATCTCGGCGCTGCGGCCGGTGTAACCGGCAACGTACTGGGCGAACATCGTCGAGACCGAGCCCAGCGTCCGCTCGATGTGTGGTTTGTCGGTCGGGGTGTCGGGGTGCGCGGGCTGGAACGAGATCCCCAAGTGCCGGCAGGCGTTGCGGAAGTTGTCCGAGATATACGCCTTCCCCCGGTCACTCACCACCATCTCGGGGACGATCACCGGCTTCGCGGCGGCCTTTGCCAGCCGCTCGTCCAGCGGCAGCAGCGAGGCGTAGGGCAGCACCGACCGGGACATGCGCAGCGCGTCCGACCAGCCGGGCCGGACCGGTTCCGGTGTCATCGCCCGTGCCAGCAGCAGCGCGGCGTCGACCGCCTTTGTCGACGGCCGCAGCACCACTGCCGCCAGCGTCCTGGTCGCCAGGTCCACCAGCCCGGTCAGTTCGCAGCGGTCCACCGTCCCGTCGTCGTGGACGACCAGCACGTCCAGCGGCGTGGAGTCGATCTCCATCACCTCGCCCGGCCGTGCTGCCGCGAGCTGTCCGAACATCCGCTTGGGCTGTTTGCCCAGCGAGCGGCGGGTGCGGGCCGAGCCCAGCAGATGCCGTCCCGTCGAGACAGCCTGAAGCAGCCGGTAGAACGCGGCCCGCGACGGCATCGCCACCGTTCCGGCGCCGTGCTCGTCCGCCAGCAGGCGTTCGACCTGGCGCCGCAGCACCTGCGCGGACACAGTCGCCTCATCAGTCCGGCCGTCCACGACCTTCTCGATCGCCGCCACCACCCGCGGATCGGCCCTGCCCGTCCCCGTGACGGGCCTGACCAGGCGTTGGTCCACCAGCCCCGCGACCCCCTCGCACTCGAAACGGGTGCGCAGCCTCTGCAAGGTGCTCAGGGCCACCTCCTCGCCGGCCTCCCGCAGCTCGGCGAGTTTGGCCAGCTCCCGCTGGCGCACCGAGCGCACTTCCGGGTCGTACTCGGCCTTCACCGGCTTGCCGGGATCAGCATCCGGCCGGCCGGTCATCAGCTCGGTCAAGTGCCGCTGCCACCACCGGACCCGCTCCACTTCCTCCTCGGGGAGTCCTTCCAGTACCCCTTCCTCCGGCAGCGGCGGACGGGACGGGCCCGTGCCGAGCACGGCAAATCCCTCGGAGGCCAGCAGGTGACCCAGCAGCACCACGCTCGCGGCCTGGGCATCGTCGACCAGCCGCACCGCCGTTCCGTGCAACGCGACGACGCTGTGCTCGCGCCCTTCGTAGCGGACCCGGTCACCCAGCGACAGAAGCCGCGGACGCGTCGGCATCGCTCCCCACCTCCCCCGTAGCCGCAGGCGCCAGTCGCACCACCGTCGCCGCCGACAACCGCTCGCCGACCAGATCCACGGCCAGCTCCCGGCACCACAGCAGATGGAAGAGCACCGGCAGTACGGCGATCGGATCTCCGACCGTCCGGGCCCCCGCGAGCAGGCCCTGATGCTGGGCAAACACTCCTCGCAGACGATCCGCCACCGGCCCACGCCGCACCCTCGGATGCCGGTAACCCGACAGCCAGCGCAAATTCGCCGCCAGTACCGGACCGAGCACCCCGACCCGCTCGTAATCCCAGCCGACCCGAGCGCAGGCCACCGCCGTGGCCGCGAACTTCGCCGCGTCCTCCGGCTCGACCAGCTCATCCGGACGCACATCCAGCACCACGACCCTGCCGTCCCGGCGGCGCACGAAGTAATCCGGCGTGTGGCTGACCCGCCGACTCCGGCCGTCACACCGCCACGACAACCGAAACGGCTGCGAGACCAACCCGCACACCTCCGGCTCGGCATCCAGCCGCATCAGGTGGCTCAGCTCCACCCACGACTCGTAACCCACCAAATCCGCGCTGGTCGCAGCCCAGCACCAGCCCGAGAAATTCGCTGCCCCCGGTACGACGGGAAAACACGCACCTGCCCAGCCGACTCGAACCGGACCGGCCACATCACCTCAAGCGGCCCACCACACAGTTCACCCCCGGCATCGACGTACTCCAGCCAGAAGGCCTCCGCCTCCACCAGCCACCCCCAACTCGGTGCGCTGAACGGCTCCAACAACCGTAGAGAGCGGAGGAGGCCACTGCCTCAGGTTGACCGAGACACCGCACCAGATGCCCGAGATTGAGCGAGACGTGCAACCAGATGCCTCACGACGACCGAGACTGCCTCAGCTGCACAGAGACAGGACAACGCGGCACGGGGCGGCGACCCGGAGGCGCTGGAGTGGCGTAGCGCACTTTTGCAAGCGTGTGCTTGCAATAGTTAGCGCGGGTGGTGCAGGGTAGGGGCATGGCATCGCTCAACGTCGGCAATCTTGGTGAGTATCTGCGGGACCAGCGGCGCAACGCGCAGCTGAGTCTGCGGCAGCTCGCTGAGGCCGCCGGGGTGTCCAATCCGTATCTGAGTCAGATCGAGCGCGGGCTGCGCAAGCCGAGCGCGGAGGTGTTGCAGCAGGTCGCCAAGGCCCTGCGGATCTCCGCCGAGACGTTGTACGTCCGTGCCGGGATCCTCGACGCCGAGCGCGACCGGGACGAGGTGGAGACGCGTGCGGTCCTCCTCGCCGACCCGACGCTCACCGAGCGGCAGAAGCAGGTGCTGCTCCAGATATACGAGTCCTTCCGCAAGGAGAACGGGTTCGAGATCAAGGCGGTCGAGGACGTCCTGGACGCGGAAGGCGCGCCGGACACGTCAGGCATGCCGAATGTGCCGGACCTGGCAGATGTGCCGGACCTGGCGAATGTGCCGGACGCGTCATCCGTCACGTGCGTAACGGATGGCGACGACCCCGTCGTCGACAGGGTCCGCACGGCCGACGGCAGCGATGACGCACAGCACGACCCGCGTCACCCGCACGACCAGCAAGACCCGCACGACCAGCAAGACCCGCACGACCAGCGGTCCTCCGCGAGCTGACCGGCCCGGCACCACGACCGGGTGCGGAATGTTCCGGCCCGATCCCGTTCGGACGGGCCGGCCTGCCACGGAGTACCGCCCGACAGACCACACCCTCACGCTCCACGCCTAGCGATTCCGGGAGGACCATCACCATGGCCATCACCGACGACCTGCGCAAGACCCTCAGCGACCCGACCCCCCTCTACTTCGCCGCCGGTACGGCCGATCTGGCCATGCAGCAGGCCAAGAAGGTGCCGGGGCTCGTCGAGCAGCTGCGTGCCGAGGCGCCGGCCCGTATCGACGCCGTACGGGGCATCGACCCGAACGCCGTCCAGGAGAAGGCCACCGCCCGCGCCAAGGAGGCGCAGGAGACCCTGCAGGCCAGGGTGAACGGCTTCATCAGCAACCTGGACACCGATCTGAAGAAGATCGGTGAAACGGCTCAGGACTTCGCCCTGCGCAGTGTCGGCGTCGCCGCCGAGTACGCCGTGAAGGCACGCGAGACGTACGAGAAGGTCGCCGAGCACGGCGAGCAGACCGTGAAGACCTGGCGGGGCGACGCGGCCGAGGAGATCGAGGAGCTGGCCATCGCCGTCGAGCCGCACCCCGAGCCCGCCGAGGGCACGATCGTGACGCCCGCCGAGGCCAAGACCGGTCCCGCCCCTGCCAAGAAGGCCCCGGTGAAGAAGGCCCCGGCCGCCCGCAGGACCACCGCCACGGCCAAGAAGTCGACGCCGCCCGCGAAGTAGGACGCGGACCGCGACCGTAACGAGAACGGGTCGGGCACTCCGGGCACTATCGGAGTTTCCGGCCCGTTCTGCGGGTACGGTGACCGCGTAGGGACGACGGACTCGACACGGGTGGTGGGCAAAGTGCTCTTGACGGCATTCGGTGGCCTCATGTGGCTGCTCTACACCGCCATGCTGGTGCTCGCGGCGGTGGCGCTGGTCATGGCCGGGCTCGCCCGCGACGACGCCTACCGCGCCGCGAACAAGCAGACCAAGATGTTCTGGCTGGTCCTGCTCGGTCTCGCGGTGGTCGTGAACCTGCTGGTGCCGATGCTCTTCCTGCAGATCGCGTTCCTTGTCGCCACGATCGTCTTCTTCGTGGACGTCCGACCTGCTCTCCAGCAGGTCTCGGGCGGTGGCAGGGGCGGCCGGGGCGGCAGCAGCAGCGACGGTCCGTACGGGCCGTACAACGGCGGCCGCTGAGCCGCCAACGGGACCGGCGTGTACTGCGGGTCCGGGTCCCGTGCGGGTCGGGTGGGGGTTGCTCGCGCGGTTCCCCGCGCCCCTCAAGGCGGGGCTGCGCCGCAGCTTTCTGTCTTTAGGAGCGCGTCTTTAGGGGCGCGGGAAACTGCGTTACCAGCCGCAGCGGACCCGCACGCTCCAAGCCCTCCCCCCGGCAGCCCCTGTAGCCCCTGTAGCTCCCGCGAGAGCCTCCGCAAGCCCTGAGGCTCCGAATTACGTCGGCCGCGAGAGCTCGCGAGAGCTTTTGAGCAGGAGCAGCTGCGGAGCTGAGCAAGTGCAGTTGCCGGGCCGGCCGGAAGCGGGAACGGCCTCTACGCCACGCGATCCAGCAGCAGGACCGCCACGTCGTCCGTCAGCTCTCCGCCGTTGAGGTCCCGTACCTCGTTCACGGCGGCCCGCAGCAGATCCTCGCCACGCAGGCCCTGTGCCAGCTGGCGGCGGACCATGTCCACCATCCCGTCCTGGCCGAGCCGCTCCCTGCCCTCGCCGGTGCGGCCCTCGATCAGGCCGTCCGTGTACAGCATCAGGCTCCACTCGCCGCCCAGCTCCACCTGCTGGCGCGGCCACCGGGCGTTCGGCAGCAGACCGAGCGCGGGGCCGCCGTTCTCGTACGGCAGCAACTCGGCGACGGGAGGTGCCTGGGCACCCTCGATCCCGTGCGTCCCGTGCATCCCGTGTGTCCCGTACGTGCTGTCGGTCCCGTCGATTCCGTCGGTGCCGACCAGGGCCCGGGAGCGGGCCGGGCGCGAGATCAGCGGCGCGGGATGGCCCGCCAGGCACAGACCCGCGCGGCGGCCGTCCGGCGCGATGTCCACCGTGCAGAGCGTCGCGAAGATCTCGTCGCTGTCGCGCTCGTGCTCCAGGACCTGCTGGAGCGTCGACAGCAGCCGGTCGCCGCACAGGCCCGCCAGGGTCAGCGCGCGCCAGGCGATCCGCAGCTCCACACCGAGCGCGGCCTCGTCGGGGCCATGGCCGCAGACGTCGCCGATCATGGCGTGGACGGTGCCGTCGGGGGTACGGACCGTGTCGTAGAAGTCTCCGCCGAGCAGTGCGCGCGAGCGGCCGGGCCGGTAGCGCGCGGCGAAGCGCAGCGAGGAGCCCTCCAGGAGCGGTGTGGGCAGCAGACCGCGCTCAAGCCGCGCGTTCTCCTGCGCGCGCAGCCTGGACTCGGTCAGCCGTCGCTCGGCCCGGTCGGAACGTTTGCGCTCCACCGCGTAGCGGACCGCGCGGCTCAGCAGCCGGCTGTCCAGCTCGTCGCGGAAGAGATAGTCCTGGGCACCGGCGCGTACGGCTTCCGCGCCGCGCTCGGTGTCCTCGGCCGGGGTGAGCGCGAGGACGGCGTGCTGGGGCGCGAGCCGCAGTACGTGCCTGAGCGTGGCCAGCTCGTCGTCCGGCTGCGGCTCCGGCCCCGCCGCCCCCTCGGACGTGGTGGCGGGGCCGGGCGTCCGCAGCGCGAGGTCGAGCAGGATGCACTGGACGTCGTCGGTGAGCAGCCGCTCGGCCTCGGTGAGGTTGCGGGCGGTACGGACCCGGATCTGCTTGCCGGCCGCGTCCCGCAGTTCGGGCACGGTCAGTGCGCCGGCCGGATCGTCCTCGATCACGAGCAGCGTCAGCGGGGCGGTGCCGTTGGCGGCGGTGCCGTGGTGGGTACTGCCGTGGTGGGCACTGCCGTGGTGGCCGCCGCCGGTGTGGGCTGTGCGGCCGGTGTCGTCGGTCTCGCTGTGGGAGGCGTCGCCTGAGGTGCCGTGCCTCGTCGAGGACGGCTCCTGGCCGGACAGGGCGCCGGGTGCGGGCGCGGCCTCTGCCGGTCCGCCGGATGGAGACGCGGCGTGAGCCTGTCCACCTTCCACGGCGGGGATCGCTCTCTGCCGCGGTACGGGTACGGGCATCGTCTTGGGTTCCTTCCCTCCCCCCGAGGGCACGGCGGGTCGAGGGATCTCGATCCACCGACGGGGACCATAGCGTCAGGCGCCGTCACATAGGAATGGCGGCAGCCCACGCGCATGGAAAACGGCCGCCGTCATATGCCGCATCCTGTACCGCAATTGGGCAGGATGCGCGCTTGTACGGGATGACGTACATCACGCCCCACCGGTTTACCGCCGGCCCTGAACGTGCCGCGTATCACGTGCGGCAGGTCACTGCGCATGCTCCCTGCGGCTGCTCCCTGCGGCAGGTCGCTGCGGCGATGGCAGCGCCGACGGGGGCGCCGACGGGGGCGCGGCGACGCCGGGCAGGGCTTGAGCGGCGTCGTCAGCGAGAGTCCGGCCCCTTCGGGAACGGGCGCCGCGCAGAAGCGGCAAACGTTGCCAGCGGCGCACGTTGCTCCACGGGACATCGGGCGTACCGAAGTGGCGTACGGCGTATCCGCGGTCGGGCGGCGCGCCAGGCGGGACGCGCGCCCCGGTCGGGCCTCACCGGTCGGGCCTCACCGGCCGGGGCGGACCACTCCGAGTATCGGCATCGAGCCCGCCCCCGCGATCGTCACCGTACGGCCGGGGCGCGGTGCGTGGACCATCGCGCCGTCGCCGATGTACATCGCGACATGGCTGGCGTCGGAGTTGTAGATGATGAGGTCGCCGGGGCGCATGGCCTCGACGGCGACGCGGTCGAGCTGCTTCCACTGCTCCTGCGAGGTGCGGGGGATGGCCTGTCCGGCGGCGGCCCACGCCTGTGAGGTGAGTCCGGAGCAGTCATACGTCTTCGGCCCCTCGGCGCCCCACTCGTACGGCTTGCCGATCTGTGCCGTCGCGTACCGCACGGCCTTCTTGCCCTGCGCGGAGGCCTTGCCGCTGATCTCGTCCAGGATGCCGGAGTCCAGCCAGGTCGTCTGCGCCTTGTACGCGGCCTGCTGCTCCAGCTTCGCCAGGCGCTCCTTCTCGTCCTTCTCCAGTTGCGACTCAAGCTTCTCGGCGGCGGCGATCTGCTTCTTGACCTTCTTCTTGGCCTTGGCCTTCGCCTCGCGGTTGGCTTCAAGCCTGGTCCACTGGGCCGCCGCGTCGCGCGCGTACTGCTCCAGGTCCTCCTGGGTGCGGCGCATTTCGGCGAGCAGGCCCTTGGTCGCCTGTGCGCCCTGACGGATCCGGCCCGCGCCGTCCAGGAAGGCCTGCGGATCGTCGCTGAGCATCAGATGGGCCTCGTCCGGCAGCCCGCCGACGCGATACTGGGCACGGGCGGCGGCGCCCACGCGCTTCTTCAGCTCGACCAGCCGGGCCTTGCCCTCGACGATCTCGCGGGCGAGCCCGACGATCTGCGTGGACTGCTTCTCGGTCCGCTCCTCGGCGAGGTTGTACGCGTCCGTGGCGACCGCCGCGTCGTGGTACAGCCCTTCCAGCTTCACGCGGACCGCTTCAAGGTCCGCGGTGCTCACGGGTGTTGAACTCGGGTCCGGGCTCGGGGCGGGCGTCCGGGTCGGTGCCGGACTGGGCGTCGGCGTCGGGGCCGCGTAGGCCACCCCCGGCGCGGCCAGTATGACTGCCGCGCAGGCCAGGGCCATGGCCGTAGTGGTCACGCTCCGCACACCGGTCCCCATGAACCGACCCCCAAACTGATTTACCGTCAGTAACTTAGGAACGCCCCGGGGATCGTGCCATGTCGGCGCGGAATATGACAGAGGCGGGCAAGAACTCCCGCTTCCCTTCAGCCCTTTCCCTACCCCTCCCCCTCACTGTCCACTCGGTGGTGATGCCCTTCGCGTTCCCCGCCAATGTGACGAACGACTCACCGAGATCGTTCCCGCCACGTCAGAAGGCTGTCGGGGGCTACGCGCCCGGTGCCAACGCCTCCCACCGCACGGTCACTTCGCCCTGCCGCCACCGCGCCACGCCGTCCACGACCGGCCAGTCGGCCGCCAGATCGCGGACCGCCCGGATCCAACGCTGCCGGGCGCCGTACGAGGCGTACGGGGCGGCCGAGGCCCACGCGCGGTCGAAGTCGCACAGAAAGGCGTGCACCGGCTCACCCGGGACATTGCGGTGGATGAGGGCCTTGGGGAGGCGTTCGGCCAGGTCGGACGGGCGGTCCAGGGAGCCGAGGCGGGTGGCGAACGTGACGGTCCGCGGACCCTCGGGGCCGAGCGCGATCCACACGTGGCGACGGCCGATCTCGTCACACGTGCCCTCGACAAGGAGCCCGCCCCGCGAGCCGGCGCCCGCCGGTGCCAGGCGTGCGCACAGCCGGGCCCACACCGCGGCGACCTCGGCCTCCTCGTACTGTCGCAGGACGTTCGCCGCGCGGATCAGCGCCGGCCGTACGGGCAGCGGGATCTCGAAGCCGCCGTGCCGGAACCGGAGGCCGTCGCGTTCGTACGGTCTCGCGGCGGCGACCCGGGCCGGGTCGATCTCGACGCCCACCACGCGCGTGCGTGGAGCGGCGGTACGGAGGCGCTGGAGCAGCTCGACCGCGGTCCAGGGGGCCGCGCCGTACCCGAGGTCGACCGCCACGGGGTCGTCGGCGCGGCGCAGTTCGGCGCCGTGGGTGGCCGCGATCCAGCGGTCCATGCGGCGGAGGCGGTTCGGGTTGGTGGTGCCGCGCGTCACCGTCCCCACGGGTTTCGCTGCGCGGGCTTTCATGGGGTCAAGGGTAAGTGGCGCCCTTCGGGGAACTCGGGGTCGGTGTGGACGTCCGGGGGCTGCCGCCCCCGGGCCCCCGCTGTCGGCCTGCGGCCTCGTCCTCAAACGCCGGACGGGCTGGAATGTGCGGCACACCGGACGGGCCGGAATCCGGGAACCGCTGGACGACCGATATGCGTGAGCCGTCCGGCGGGCTGCAGTGCGCGGCGCGCTGGGCGGGCTGGAACGTGCGGCACACCGGACGGCCGAAATATGCAGCCGCCGGACGGGCTGAAATCCGCGAGCCGCCCGGCTGGCTGGAACGCGCGGCCGGTGCCGACCCCGGCGTGCCGTGGTGCGCCTGCACGCAGAAGCGTCTCGAACGGTTGAGCGACTGACGGCAATGATTCGGTAAAGAGGAAATGGCGCGGAGTCTCCCGGCGTTCAGGACTTGAAGGGCGTTCCACGCCCCGCCGCAGGCATGCCCGCAGCACGTCCGTAGAAGGAGGAACGCCACGTGAGCCAGTACGTGAGCAGGCTCGGGCGCCGCTCGCCGGCGGCCTCGACGAGGCTTCGCCTGCACCGCAGGCCACGCCGCGTGGCGATGCTCTCCGTGCACACCTCACCACTGCACCAGCCGGGCACGGGCGACGCGGGCGGCATGAACGTCTACATCGTGGAGCTGGCCCAGCGCCTCGCCGCGATCAACATCGAAGTCGAGATCTTCACGCGCGCGACCACCGGCGCCCTGCCGCCCAAGGTGGAGCTGGCACCGGGCGTCCTGGTCCGGCACGTCGACGCCGGCCCCTACGAAGGCCTCGCCAAGGAGGACCTGCCCGCCCAGCTGTGCGCCTTCACGCACGGGGTGATGCAGGCCTGGGCCGGCCACCGCCCCGGGTACTACGACCTCGTCCACTCGCACTACTGGCTCTCCGGGCATGTCGGCTGGCTGGCCGCCGAGCGCTGGGGCGCCCCCCTCGTGCACGCGATGCACACCATGGCGAAGGTCAAGAACGCCGCCCTGGCCGACGACGACACCCCCGAGCCCGCCGCCCGCGTCATCGGCGAGACCCAGATCGTCCGTGCCGCCGACCGGCTCATCGCCAACACTGCGGAAGAGGCCGACGAGCTCGTACGGCACTACGAGGCCGAGCAGGGCAAGGTCGCGGTCGTCCACCCGGGCGTGAACCTCGACCGTTTCCGCCCGGCCGACGGACGCGCCGCCGCCCGCGCGCGGCTCGGGCTCCCGCAGGACGCCCTCATACCGCTCTTCGCGGGCCGCATCCAGCCCCTGAAGGCGCCCGACGTGCTGCTGCGCGCGGTCGCCGTCCTCCTGGAGGAGCGCCCCGACCTGCGCTCGAACATCGTCGTTCCGGTGGTGGGCGGCCCGAGCGGCAGCGGTCTCGCCAAGCCCGAGGGGCTGCAGAAACTCGCCGCCCGGCTGGGCATCGCCGACGTGGTGTGCTTCCGGCCGCCGGTCGGCCAGGAGCAGCTCGCCGACTGGTTCCGGGCCGCGTCCGTCCTGGTGATGCCCTCCTACAGCGAGTCGTTCGGGCTCGTCGCCATAGAGGCGCAGGCGGCCGGCACCCCGGTGCTCGCCGCCGCGGTGGGCGGTCTGCCGGTCGCGGTCCGCCACAAGGAGACGGGCTTCCTGGTGTCCGGGCACGATCCCGTCGACTACGCGCGCGTGCTGCGCGATTTCGCCGACAACCCGGCGCTCCCGGACCGGATGGGCGCGGCAGCCGCCTGGCACGCGCAGTCCTTCGGCTGGGACACGGCGGCGGCGGCCACGGCCGACGTCTACACGGCGGCGATGAACGAACACCGCCGTCACGTACGCTCCCACCATGGCTGACACCATGGCTGACCTGGAGCGGGCGGCGGCGACCATCGAGGAGTTTCTCCAGGGCGCCGAACTGGAGTGGGAGAGCCCGTCGAAGCCCGGCCACTTCGTGGTCACGCTCCCCGGCACCCGGAAGCTGTCGACAACCGTCTCGCTGATCGTCGGCAGACACTCCCTCTCGCTGAACGCCTTCGTCATCCGGCACCCGGACGAGAACGAGGGCGCGGTGCACCGCTGGCTCCTGGAGCGCAACCTCAAGCTCTACGGCGTGGGGTACGCCGTCGACCCGCTCGGTGACATCTATGTGGCGGGCAAGCTGCCGCTGGCCGCGGTCACCGCCGGCGAGGTCGACCGGCTGCTCGGTTCGGTCCTGGAGGCCGCCGACGGCAGTTTCAACACCCTCCTGGAGCTGGGTTTCGCGTCCGCGATCCGCAAGGAGTACGCCTGGCGGGTGTCGCGGGGCGAGTCCACGCGCAACCTGGACGCGTTCAGCCACCTGACTCAGCGTCCGACCGACTGAGCCGGTGGCCCGTACGACGACGTACCCGACGACGTACCCGACGTACCCGACTTCACCGGGCCGCTGCACTCCCGTCTGGAGCTGTACGGGACGACGGACGCGCTACCCCCCGGAACCTGTACGACCCTCAGCGCGACTCTGAGCGCGCGACCCTCAGCGCGTGACTTTCAGTACATGACTTTCAGTACGTGACCTTCAGTACGTGACCTTCAGTACGTGACCTTCAGCGCGAGCTGTCGCGGTAGCGGCCGGGTGCTACTCCGACGAGCCGTTTGAAGTGGCGGTTGAGATGCGACTGGTCGTAGAAGCCGGTCTCCGCGGCCACCTCGCCGGGTGCGCGACCCGCAAGCAGCAGCCGACGGGCGTGCTCCACCCGGCGTGACATCAGGTACTGGTGCGGAGGTATCCCGTAGGCGCCGCTGAACGCCCGCACCAGGTGGGCGGGGTGCGCGTGCACGAGACCGGCGGCCTCCTGGAGGGTGATGCCCTGGAGGAGGCGTTCGTCGAGCAGTTCGCGGAGCCGGTGCGCGAGCGGGTGGTCGGCGTCCCGGCCGTCCTTGACGAGCGCGGGCCGCAGATGGCCGCGCAGCCGCTCGCCGATCAGGGTCAGTCTGCTCTCCGCCTCCAGCTCGTCACCGGGGTGGGCGAGAGCCGTGTGCAGCTGCCCGACCCGCTGGCGCAGTACGGGGTCGAGAAAGTCGGGGGTGTCCACGGCCGGTCCGATGTACGTCTCGTCGAGGCGGCTGAGGTCCAGGTACAGGACACGCTTGCGGAAGCCGTCCGCGGTGATCGGCGAACCGTTGTGCGGCACGTGCGGCGGAAGCAGCGAGACCGTGCCGTCCGGGGTGCCGTGCTCGTGCCGGTCGAGGTCGTAGCGCACCGCGCCCGCGTCGACGAGCAGCAGCGTCCACGCGTCGTGCACGTGCATCGGATACGCGTACTCCGTGAAGTGGGCGTGGAAGACCTCCACGACACCCGGCACGCTGGGGCGCCAGGCGGAGACCTCACGCCGGACCACCATGCAAACAACGTACAAGACGGGAACGTACGCGGCTCGGCAGTCTCGGTGCATGAGCAGCACGAGCAACATGAGCAGCACGAGCAGCACGAGCAGCACGAGCAGCACGAGCGGCGAGACCTTTGAGAACGCCCCCGCCCTGGCCCCCGCCCTGGCCCCCGCCCTGGCCCCCGCCCCGGCCTCCGCCCCGGCCCCCGTCCGTTTCGACACCAAGATCGCTGTCCTGCTGCGCGAGGACCTGGAGCCGTGGCAGCGGCTGAACGTGACCGCGTTCCTGGTCAGCGGTCTGGGCCCGGCGGTCCCCGAGGTGGTCGGGGAGCCGTACGAGGACGCCGACGGTGTCGGTTACCTGCCGATGTTCCGCCAGCCGGTGCTGGTCTTCGAGGGTACGAAGGAGACGCTGAAGGCGGCCCACGGCAAGGCCCTGTCCCGCGCCCTGCCCCGCGCGCTGTTCACCGCGGACCTGTTCACCACGGGCAACGACCGCGACAACCGGGCGGCGGTACGGGCCGTACCGACCGCGGACCTCGACCTGGTCGGCCTCGCGGTGTACGGCCCTCGCAACGCGGTGGACAAGGTGGTGAAGGGGGCGCGGATGCACCACTGAGGTGAACGGGATGCCGCAGGCCGCTATGGAGTGCTGACCCCGGGCTTCTCGGTAGCGGACCGGGGCTGGGGCAGCGACTGGGGCAAGGGCTGGGGCAGGGGCTGGGGGTCGGTCAGGGGCTTGGGCTTGGGCTGTTCGGCGGTGGGCTCGGCGGTGGGCTCCTCGTCCGGGAGCTTGCGCATGAGCAGCCCGTACCCCAGTCCGGCCACCGTGCCGACGGCCGCGCACACGCCCCACAGCCACGTCGCCCCGAAGCGGTCGATGACGACACCGGCCATCAGGGGCGCGACGAGGGCGGCGACGGACCAGGACATCGTGTACATGCCCTGGTACCGGCCGCGGCCCTGGGCGGGGGAGAGGCGGACGACGAGGCCGGTCTGGGTGGGCGCGTTGACGATCTCGGCGAGGGTCCAGACGCAGACCGTGAGCGCGAAGACGCCGACCGAGCCCGCGAAGGCGGTGAGCCCGAACCCGTACCCGGCGAGGAGCGACGACACGACGAGGAGTCGCTTCGGGTCCCGGTGCTGGATGAAACGGGTGACCGGGAGCTGCAGTACGACGATGAGGACGCCGTTGACCGCGATCACCAGGCCGTAGTCGGCGGGCGTGAACCCGGCCGCGCCCATCGCCACCGGCAGGCCCACGAACCCCTGCTGGAAGATGAGCGCGACGAGGAAGGACAGCCCGACGACGCTCATGAAACGCCCGTCGCGCAGAACCGTCCCAAGACCGATCTCGGGCTCGCCGGCTGTTCTGGCGGTCGGTGCGGGCCGCGACTCGGGCAGCTTCACGAAGACGACGACCGCGCAGGCCATCGTCATCCCGGCCTCGATGAGGAAGCCGGCGCGGTAACTGACCTCCGCGATGAACCCGGCCGCCGTGGACGAGACGGCGAAGCCCAGGTTGATCGCCCAGTAGTTGAGCGAGAAGGCCCGCACCCGGTCCTCGGGCCTGACGATGTCGCCGAGCATCGCCTGCACGGCGGGCCGGGAGGCGTTGCTGGCCATGCCGACGAGGAAGGCGACGGCCGCGATGGACACCGGATCGTGCACGAAGCCGAGCAGCGCGACGGAGACGGCGGTGGACGACTGGGCGATGAGGAGCGTGGGCCGCCGCCCGAGCCGGTCCGTCATCACGCCCGCGCCGAGCGAGGAGATCACCCCGCCGAGCCCGTGGAGCGAGGCGACGAGTCCGGCGTACGAGGCGGAGTAGCCGCGGTCGAGCGTGAGGTACAGGGCCATGAAGGTGGCGACGAAGGCGCCGAGCCGGTTGACGAGCGTGCTGATCCACAGCCACCAGAACTCACGGGGGAGCCCGGAGAGGGTCTCGCGGGCGGCACGTCTCACGCTCAGGGAGGCGAACGGCATCAGGGACCCCCAGGTCTGATGAGCGCTTCTGACGAGCGCGGCACATGTAAGTGGTGCATATAGCGAGCACAAGTTACGAGGCCGGGTCGGGCGGAGGCCACTCAATTAACAGAAGTCGTCAAGTGTCGGGGGAGCGGGCGGGGGAGGCGGCCGACGGGTGTCCGGGTTCCGGGCGGGCGAGCGGCCGATCGGGGGCTTCGATTACGCTCGGGGCCATGGCCGACGCACCGTACAAGCTGATCCTCCTCCGCCACGGCGAGAGCGAATGGAACGCGAAGAACCTGTTCACCGGCTGGGTGGACGTCAACCTGACGGAGAAGGGCGAGAAGGAGGCAGTCCGCGGCGGTGAGCTGCTGAAGGACGCCGGCCTGCTCCCCGACGTGCTGCACACCTCGCTCCAGAGGCGAGCCATCCGCACGGCCCAGCTCTCCCTGGAGTCCGCGGACCGCCACTGGATCCCGGTCCACCGCAGCTGGCGCCTGAACGAACGCCACTACGGCGCGCTGCAGGGCAAGGACAAGGCGCAGACCCTCGCGGAGTTCGGCGAGGAGCAGTTCATGCTGTGGCGCCGCTCGTACGACACGCCGCCGCCCCCGCTTGAGGACGGCACGGAGTTCTCGCAGTCGGACGACCCGCGCTACGCGACGATCCCGCCGGAGCTGCGCCCGCGCACGGAGTGCCTCAAGGACGTCGTCGTCCGCATGCTCCCGTACTGGTACGACGGCATCGTCCCGGACCTCCTGGCCGGCCGCACGGTCCTGGTCGCCGCCCACGGCAACTCCCTCCGAGCCCTCGTCAAGCACCTCGACGGCGTCTCGGACGAGGACATCGCGGGCCTGAACATCCCGACGGGCATCCCGCTCGCGTACGAACTGGACGCATCCTTCAAGCCGGTGAACCCGGGCGGCACCTACCTGGACCCGGCTGCCGCGGCGGCGGCGATCGAGGCTGTGAAGAACCAGGGCAAGAAGAAGTAGCCTTCGTGATCATGCCTCCCACCTGCGCATACGGCGCGGATGGGAGGCATTTTCATGCTGCGGACCCTCTCCGGACCCTCTCCGGACCCTCTCCGGACCCTCTCCGGACCCTCTCCGGACCCTCTCCGGACCCTCTCCGGACCCTCTCTGGGCCCCAGCGCCTCGCCCCGGATCTCGCGTCCGGAGTCTGCGGCCGTCTGCCCTCGCCAGAGAGAGCGACAGCGACCGGGCGTCCCTCGTCGCTTTCAGCCGTGGCTGTCAGGGGTTGCGGAGCCTCCATAGCCGGGACTGCGCTCGGGCTTGTGACGGCGGCATCTTGCACACCAGGTGGTAGAGGTTCTCGAAGTACTCTTGCCAGCGGTTCGGGTCCGGAAGAGCGTTTTGCGCCCGCTTGGCACGCTCAACCCGCACCAGCGGCTCCATGCGTTCCCACACCGAGATCACTGATCCACCCAGGTAGCCCGAGACGGGTTCGATATCGACCACACCGTGTGTGACCAGAGCGCCCAAGTTGTCGTAGAACCATGCCAGTTCACGTATCAGGTTCCGCTCCGCCTCCGGCAGTCCCTCCATTCCGGTGGACAGATCCCATTCGGGCAGTTGCTCGAACACGACCTCCCGGGCCCGGGCCAGGCGCATGCTGCGATGCTCACGGAAGAGATCCACCAGAACCGGCAGCGTGTTCGTGTGTTCCGCCAGCCGCAACTGCCGCACCGACACGAGGCCGGACACGCCCAGCGCCATCACCGACACCATCAATGCCGCGATCTCCACGATGCCCCCGATCCCCATCGTTTGCCGTTCCGTTCCCCGACCGCGAGGGGAGCAACCTCGCTCCCTGGTCGAGCGAAAGGAATGCTCGGTGATCGTCCGCGAAGTCGAAGTCGAAGTCGAAGTCGAAGTCGAAGCTGAACTCGCGCTCGATGCGCGTGGACTCGGCGCCCGTCAGCCCCGGCTCGAACTCGTCCCCTGACCGGGCACGACATCGACGTCCCGGCACTGGCGGCGGGGCGAGGCATCGGCCGTACCGAGACCACGGATGACTGGCGGGACTGGTTAGCCGTCCTCAGGGACAGCGCAGGAGGCACGGGCGGTCAGCGGCGTCTGCGGTCCCTGTACCGCCGGGCCGCCCAGCCTCCGATGATCATGGCCCCGGCCAGGACCGCACTCCGGAGCCAGCTGTACGGCGGGTCCCGCAGCTGTCCGGCGAGCCACACGCACACCATGAAGACCGCCCAGTGGCTGATCCACAGCAAGCCTTCGAGCCACACGGGCGGTTCGTCGCTCGCGATGAGGGGAGGGGGCCACCGGAAACCCCCGTTGCGCTCGTAGTGCGCCTGGCGCCGGCGCTCGAAGCGGCACGCGAGCCAGGTGAGCAGCCCGGCCACCAGCCCCAGGACCACTGCCTGCAGCATGCGACGCGGATCGTCGAAGCCGGACAGGACAAAGGTGAACAGCAGTCCTTGCAGGACGCCGTGCACCACTCCCGAACCCACCGGATGCCGCGCGATGAACACCTGCACCCGCGGCGGTGGTTCGGCCCCGCCGGTGCGCCGGTCGAAACGCAGGAACGCCTGCCGGAGTCTCTCCACCGACCGTTCCACCACCTGTTCGCCTCTCTCGCACACACCCTGACGGGCATGCCTCTTTACGGAAAGCTGACAGCTTCCGCGATCTGCCCGGCGGCCTCCGCAGGTGTGAGGTGTGTCGTGTCGACGACCTCCGCCTCCGCGTGCAGCCACGTGCGGGCCGCCTCCGCGTAGGGCTCAAGGTATCGGAGGCGGAACGGGGAGTCGGGGCCGAGAACGGTGTCGCCCGCGATGCGCCCGCGCAGGGTGTCCTGGTCGGCGTGGAGCACGAAGTGCCGTACGGGAATGGCATGTTGGGCGAGGCCCGTGCTGATCTCGCGCCAGTACTGCTCCACCAGAACGGTCATCGGCATCACCAGAGTGCCGCCGGCGTAGTCCAGCACGCGGCGCGCGGTCTCGACCACGAGCGGTCGCCACGGCGGCCAGTGCTGGAAGTTGTCCGCCCCGGGCCCGGGCAGCCCAGGCGTGATGTCCATGAGCGTCTCGCCGACCTTCTCGGCGTCGAACACCCGCGCATCCGGGATCAGTCGCTGCACGAGTGCGCCGGTCGTCGTCTTGCCCGCGCCATGGGTGCCGTTGAGCCATACGATCATGACCTCAACGCTAGTGCCCGGCGGGCCGGTCACGCCTTCGGTGCGGCGGTACGGCCGTACGCGGCACGGCGGTACTGAGCCAGTCCGTGAGCACCGCGAAATCGTCGTCCACCAGGCCCCTGCCCGGGTCGACGCGGTGAAGCAACGACGGCTCCCGGTGCCGCGCGTCGACCCAGAGACGGTCCATGGCGCCGATCTCGTCGTCGACCCAGATGAACGGGCGGCGGCCGGCCCACTCGACGAGGCGTCGGGTCTTCCAGTGCAGACCGCGCGGACCCTCGTCGGCGGCCATGGACGAGGACGCGTCGGCGGACGCATCCGGCCACCTCACCACAGGCAGTACCGGCAGCCCGATCCGTGGAGCGACCACCTCATTCGCGTCGTCCAGCCAGGTCGAAGCCCACACCAGCTCGCACCCCAGCGCCAGCAGACGCGGTCCGATGCCGGGGTCGAGCCGCCCGAGCAGCGGGTTCCCCGGGACGGTGGAAGCAGGTGCATCAGGAGGCCCTCGAAGCCCACCGGTCGACGGGCCGAACGGGATGAGTGGTCCGTCGACGTCGAGGAAGAGGACGGGACGCCCAACCTCGTAACAGTCGTTCAAAACTGTTCCTTTCTGATCATGTATGCCGCTACAGTGACCCAGCTGTCGTGGAGAACGTGCAATGTCCGTTCCACGTCGGGGAGGCGAACGGCAGCCCTTTCAGCACTCCTTCAGGCACTCCTTTCAGCACTGCTCGAAACACTCCCGTCAGTACTCCTGCCAGCGCTTTTGGCAACGCAATCTTTCAGCATTCTTGTGGGGGCACATGAAGATTCACAGACGCCGCGTGCTCGCGGCACTGGGCACCGTCGTCGCCGTGGCCGCGGGCATGGCGACCGCCACGCCCGGCGCGGTCGCGGCGGAACCCGTCACCTGGCAGGCCGCCGACGGCAAGCTGACGTTCGTCAACGGCGCCCGTAACGTCATGCAGACGCAGGAACCCGGCAGCACCACCTACACCGACTTCCTCGCCGGCGCCCGCCAGCCGGCCTGGTCGCCCGACGGCAGCCGGGTCGCGTATGTGAAGAGCAACCGGGTCGAGACCCGCCGCTACACCGGCTCCACCCTGGTCAAGATCCAGGAGCAGGGCTCCATGAGCAGCGTCGGCCACCCGACGTTCCTGCGTTCGGGCAACACGGTCGTGTACTCCGGCGGCGGTCGCCTCCGGTACGCGTCCTCGGACGGCTCCCGCTACGCCCAGCCGCTGTTCTCCACCGCGGAGGACGGCTGCGACCGTCAGCCCAGCGCGTCCGTCAACGGCCTGGTCGCCTTCGTCCGCACCGGCGACACCTGCGGATCGCCGACCGGCTCGGCCATCTGGCTCTGGGAGGACACCAACGGCGGCTTCACGAAGCTGGCCGACTCGGGCACCAACCCCGCGATCTCGCCCGACGGCACCCAGGTCGCCTTCGTACGCGAGGCGGACGGCCAGAGCCGGCTCTTCGTCGTCAACGTCGACGGCACCGGGGAGCGCCAACTCACCTTCACCGACGCCGCGTACGCCCCGGCCTGGTCGCCCACCGGCACCCGGATCGTCGTCACCAACGGCACCGACGAGGACGTGGCCATCCCGCGCATCGTGGACGTCGCCACCGGTGAGGTCACCAAGGTGGCGCTGCCGCCGGGTACGTCGTCGGTCCTCGAACCGGCCTGGCAGCCGCTGCGCAGCCAGGGCGTGGGCAGGGTCTGGGGCGCCGACTCGTACGCCACGAACGTCGCCGCGTCCCGCTGGACCTGGAACACGACCGGCCAGAGCGAACCCGGCCTGATCGACGCGAAGACCGCCGTCCTCATCAGCAAGGACAGCCCGTCCTACGCCCTGACCGGGCAGACCCTCGCCGGCCAGAAGCAGGGCCCCCTGCTGATGACGTCGAAGACCTCGGTGTCGACCGCCGTGCAGAACGAGCTGAAGCGCTCGCTGAAGCCCGGCGCCACGGTCTACCTGGTGGGCGGCACGGACATCCTGTCCAGCGCGGTGGCGACCAAGGTCAGCTCGCTCGGCTTCACACCGAAGCGGCTGTCGGGCACCTCGCGCTACTCCACCTCCGTGGCGGTCGCGAAGGCGGTCACCGGCTCCCCGGAGTACGTGTTCATCGCCACCGGCACCGACTACCACTCGGCGATCGCGGCCTCCGCGGCGGCCGGAGCCCTCGGCGCGGGCGGCAAGGGCACGGTCGTCCTCAACGAGGGCAACACGCTCTCGTCGTCGGTGAAGTCGTACCTCAACTCGATCGACCCCGACCAGACCCTGGTCGTCCCGGTCGGCGCCTCGGCGAAGTACGCGCTCACGCACACGTCCTTCTCCAACTGGCCCGACACCTACTCGTACTACCCGATCAGCGGCAGCGGCCACGACGGTACGTCCGCCGAGCTGGCCCGGTTCTGGTGGAGCTCCCCGTACCAGGTGGGCCTGGCCTGGACGGACAGCTGGCGCGGCGGGGTCTCCGCGAGCACCGGCATGCTCCACTACGGCCCGGTCCTGTGGACCGACGAGACGACCCTGTCGGAGACGAGCGCCACCTACCTGCGTCAGCAGGCGGCCGGCGTCAACTCCGTCATCGCCTTCGGCGGAACCGGGTCGGTCTCCGCCGCCGAGCTGACCGCGGCGGGCTCCGCCATCAGCGCGGGCAGCTCGCTGGTGGAGTACCGGCCGTACTACAACGGTGTCATCCCGGCCGCCCAGCAGTCGGCGCGCTCGGCCGCACCCGGCGCCGCGAGCGACACCGCGCGAGGTGCGACCGGTGCCGCGGCCCCGCAGCCGAACCTGGACGCGGTCGCGGTACGGACCACGAACCGGTAGCCGACCGACGGCCGACGGCCGGTGACCGGTGACCGGTCGTCGGCGATCAACGTCCGCATACCGGCTACCGGCAACCGGCAACCTGCAAGGTTCACGAACGAACGGAAGGGCCCCGCACCTGAAGCGGGGCCCTTCCGCGTTTCCGCGTTCGCACGTCACGCCAAGACGTGCCGACCGCAGACGTGCCGACCGCACACGTGCCAGACGCGGACGTGTCGGACGCGGACGACGTGCAGGCCGCAGACGTGTCGGCCCCAGGACGTGCCAGCCGTACGCATCGGCCGCAGACGCGGCCGCGGACGCAGGCGCAGGCGCAGGCGCCTGCGCGTCAGCCGCACTGACAGGGATTGCCGGACTGGCACCCGCATCCGCAGCCCGAGCCGCAGCCGCAGGCGCCGAAGAGCGGCAGGCTCTTGATCTCGACGGGCTGCTGCGTCTCGCGTTCCTGGGTCGGGTCGGGCGTGGTGGGGTAATCGGCCATGGGTACTCCGTAAGTTGTTAGGCGGCCCGGGAGGGCCGGGTGTGGCTTATGGGTTCTTGCCTTCAGTGGCTTCGAAGGAGTGGCCGCCCGGCTCTCCGGG
>NZ_JBIUVD010000030.1:0-105598 GCF_044742785.1 Streptomyces sp. NPDC087844
AGGGAGCGGGCCGTGCCGGTCAGGCGCTGAACGCGGGCCAGCTCAGGACCAGCCCCGAGCTGCTCGAACAGCTGCCGGGCCGCGTCCAGTTCGAGCGCCGCCGACCCCTCGTCACCCAGGGCCCGGCAGGCAAGACCGACCAGCACACGCACACGCGCGGCCTCGTAGGGCACCTCCAGCTCACGCCACAACCGCCCGGCCTCCCGCAACGGCGGAAGCGCCTCCCCGGCCGCCCCTCCAGCCAGCCGCACAGCACCGACGGCCTGCCCGGCCATGGCACGCAGAGCCGCGGCACCATGGTCACTGGCAATGCCCCACAGTTCATCAGCGACGGACGCCGCCTCACCCGGACCGTCCGTAACATCCGCCAACAGAATCTCCACCGCCGCCGGCAGCCGGGGTAGCGGCGAATCTGGTAGTCGTTCAGGCCGCACTCCTGCTTCGCGGTCTCGAAACACTCCGCAACAGCCCATCGGCTGCCCCCGATACGGATGAGCTCGGCGAACCGGGGCCACACCCCGGCCTCGGTCCACTCGGCCGGCCGACGCCAACAGGTCAGGCCCGACCCGAAGCCGAGTTCCTGCGGCAGGTGTTCCCAGGAGATCCCGGTGTGCAGCACGAACAGGATGCCCTGGAACACCAGCCGGTCCGGATGCCGCTTGCGTCCCGGGCTCCGGGCGAAAAGCCGCACCGCGAGCGGATGGCCACGCCGACCTGCGTCTTCGATACCCACCCGGCCCCGCGCCGACCACACGATGTGATCGCCCCGCCCGAGGGCCGCAGCACCACACGGGCACCTCGCCCAGGGCCAAGAGCACAGCGCGAGTGGCTCACCGCCTCCCTCATCCATCCGCCCGAGCACGTGATCGCCGCCACCTTCGACCAGACCGAAAGCCCGGATTCTGCTCTCCCCGCGTCGAGGCGAACTACACCCAATCGGGTATGTCGAGGGCCGTCACCCGGGTATGGGCGTGGAGAGGCTGATGCACTTGCACCGATCGGAATCGGCCGCGGCCAGGTGTTCTGCTTCTGGGTAGTTCGCCGCGTGCTGTTGCGCGTCAGGGCCGGTGCGGGCGAGGTGGCCCAGCAATGTCTGCGTGACAGAGGACGAAGTCTGCGCTGCGACGTCGATTACAGGGCCGATCCGGAAGAGCGATCGGCTCTCGTTGATCACGTCGTCGCCGCCGGCCCGGATGACAACTCGGGCGTGTGGCGCGACGGCCAGAGTGGTGATGGCGATCTCGACGTTCTCCAGAGGGTTGGCGCTGACTGCTGCGAGGGACCTTGCTCTCTTGAGGGCGAGGCGCTCCAGGGTTGCCCGGTCCTCGGCGTGCGCGATGATGACTGGGATCTTCAGTGCTTTGGCGAGTCGGAGGTTGCGGGCGTCGGGATCCTTCTCAACGGCCACGACGGGAACGCCGAGTGCCTTGAGCTCGCTGCAGAGCCGGAGGCCGACTTGGCCCAGGCCGACGACCACGACGTGGTTGTGGGAGGGCATGGTGCGTGAGCCGATGAGGCCCATGGTTCTCCTGGAGAGCAGCCACTCAACTGCTCCTGCGGTGAACATGGCAGTGAGCACGATGGTGAGCAGCATGGCCATTGTCGCGAAGAGGAGATACCAGGCAGGGAGGTGTCCGTCGGTGCCGGGGCCCACGGTGGCGATGACCTGGGTGGCTGCGTAGAGAGCGTGAAGCGGGTGTTCGTGTAGGGCCGTCAGGGAGAGTACGAAGTCGAGGGCCAGGATCCCCACCAGCCCGGACAGGCCGGCAAGCATGATCTTTGTTGCTCGGTCGGCTGGCCGGAGCTGGCCTCCGAGGTGGCTGAGCACCAGGTGCAGTTGCCTCGTGGGCCGCGCGAAAGCGTACGGGTTGGAAGAGCCCGCGCTCGCCGGAACGGCGTTGTCGGTCTCTTTGCGGGTTGGGATCTCGGTGTCCAAACAGGCGCTGACCAGTGACGGCACCGCGATGTCCGCAGGCGAGGTCACCTGGCAGCCAGGGACGGTCCTGGTGAGCTGGTCAGCCAGCGTGCGATCGAAGACCGTTGCGATCAACGGCACGCTGGGGCGGAGGTGTTCGATGGCGAGGGCGTAGCGAAGTGCGATGACATCGCTGCGCACCAGGACGGCAACAGCGTCGACGCCGTCGTTGAGGATGGCGCGAATCTCCTCGTCGTCGGGCTGGGCCAGGTGCGCTACATCGACTTGGTGTCTGCGCAGTGCGGCACAGGTTCTGGCCGCGATCTCAAGATCGCCGATGATCAGAGCCTTGCGGCGAGTCCGGTTCACGCTGCTGCCGTCCTTGTGGATGTCAGCCGGCGAACCGGACGGCGACTGCCTGGCCGTGGGCGGGCAGGTCCTCGGCGTTGGCCAGCGTGATGACGTGTTCCGCTACCTTGCTGAGGGCGTCGCGGTCGTACTCGATGAGGTGGACGCCGCGCAGGAAGGTCTGCACGGACAGGCCGCTGGAGTGGCAGGCGCAGCCGCCGGTGGGAAGCACGTGGTTGGAGCCGGCGCAGTAGTCGCCCAGTGACACCGGTGCATGCGGGCCTACGAAGATGGCGCCGGCGTTGCGGACGCGCCGGGCGACGTTTACGGCATCGGCGGTGTGAATTTCCAGGTGTTCGGCCGCGTACTGGTCGACGATCTTCAGCCCGGTGTCGAGGTCTTCGACGATCACGATGGCGGACTGTGGGCCTGCGAGTGCCTCGTTGATGCGCGCCGTGTGCTTCGTGGCTGCGGTCTGGTCCTCCACCGCTGCGGTGACGGCCTGAGCGAGGTCGGCGCTCGTGGTGACGAGCACGGACGCAGCGATCACATCGTGTTCGGCCTGACTGATGAGGTCGGCGGCGACCCATCGGGCGTCGGCCGTTTCGTCGGCAAGGATGGCGACCTCGGTGGGGCCGGCCTCGGAGTCGATGCCGATCACGCCCTTGAGGGCCCGCTTGGCGGCGGCGACATAGATGTTGCCTGGGCCGGTGACCATGTCCACCTTGGCGCACTCTTCGCGGCCTTGCGCGTCGCGTGCTCCGAACGCGAACATCGCTACTGCCTGGGCGCCGCCGACGGCGTACACCTCCTCGACGCCGAGAAGTTCGGCCGCCGCCAGGATGGTTGCATTGGGCAGGCCGCCGTTGTCGCGCTGCGGCGGGGAGGCGATTGCCAGTGAGCGCACGCCGGCCTCCTGCGCGGGGACGACGTTCATCACCACAGAGCTGGGGTAGACGGCGCGGCCCCCAGGGACGTACAGGCCGACGCGGTCGACGGGAAGCCAGCGCTCCGTGACGGTTGCACCGGTGTCGACCTGTGTGGTGTGTTCCTGCCGCTGCTGGTCCTGGTGCACAAGCCGGGCGCGGCGAATCGACTCGGTCAACGCGGTGCGGATCCGGGGGTCGAGTTCGTCGAGACAGCGACGCATCTCTGCTCGCGGGACACGCAGGTGGGGCGGGCGCACACCGTCGAACCGTTCACTGATGTTCAGCAGGGCTTCGACGCCACCGGTGCGGACCTCCTCGATGATGGGCCGGATCTTGGGGAGTGCGGCCTCGATGTCGAGTTCCGCGCGGGGGATGGTGAATCCGGCGGCGGAGGAGGTGCCCCGGGTATCGATGATCTGCATCTGATTCACCTTGCTGTAAGGAATTCCAGAGGGATGTGGTGGCGGTCTGGAGTTGCGCGGTTGAGCAGCTCGGCGTGGTGCGTTCAGTCCTGTGCGGATGGGTGAGCGATCCGGCCGGATCGGCTGCCCCGCTGGGCCCAGGCGTAGCCGCTCACGGCGATCGCGACGATCGCTGTGAGGGTGCCGAGAGTGAAGGTCTCGAATACGGGGCGGCTCACGCCCCAGGTCGCGTGGAAGTCGTAGGGGATTCCCAGGAGCATCTCGATGGTGCCGGGGAAGACCGCGACCCAGGAACCCAGGAGAACCCAGCAGTAGATGAGAATCGTGGAGGTCCACAGTCCTGCGCGGCCGCCGGGGATCCGGTAGGGCCGTTCGACGTGGGCGTACCGGGAGCGCAGCCGGACAACGGTCAGGAAGATGATCAGGTAGCTCAGCAGCAGCGTGGTGACGGCGATGGTGAGTACGACCTGGAAGACGTCGGCGGTGTCGCCCTTGACCAGTGCGGTGGCGAGGAGGGTGAACGCGGTCGCCACGGCACCGGAGAGCAGGTTCACGCGCACGGGGGTGCCCAGGCGGGGGTGGAAGGCGCCGAACCACCGGGGGAAGGCTCCGTCTGCACCGGCGATGGCCTGCACGCGGTCGGATGCAACCATCCAGGCGCTGCCCTGGGTGAGGACGACGAAGATGAAGGCGACGGCGACGATGGTCAGCATGGTCGGGCCGGCGGGGCCGTACACGCTGAAGACGGTTTTGACGGCGTCGAGGAAGCCACTGGCGCCGGAGACCTTCTGAGCCGGGATGACAGCGAGGATCGCGAAGATCGGGAGCAGGTAGCAGAGCACGGCGATGGCACCAGAAGAAGCAATGGCCACCGGGACGTCGCGCTTGGCGTTGCGCATCTCTTCGGCTGCGCCGCTGGGGGCCTCGAATCCGACGAACGCGAAGAGCAGCACGGGGGTCACGGCGAGGAAACCGGCGGTGGTCGGTGAGAAGTCTCCTGCGCCGTAGCCGTGAATTCCGTTCTTGACGGCGTAGATGGTGACACTCACAACGAAGGTGAGTACCAGGATGACCTTGACGATGGCCCCGATGTTGATGACCCATTTTCCGTGCTGGAGTCCCACCATGGACGTCAGGATGGCGAGCCAGATGAACGCAACTTTGAACAGGTAGTCGCCAAGGCTTCCGGCGGAAATGGGGCTGACGTAGGTGTCCCATGTCGTCACGGCGATGAAGGCAAGTGAGCCGCCGAGCCAGATGGGGTTGGTAACCCAGTAGAACATTGTTGAAATTCCGGCGGTGAGGCGGCCGAAGGCCATGCGGACCCAGACGTAGGGTCCTCCTTCTTCACGGAATGTACTTCCAAGTTCTGCCATGACCAGGGCGTATGGGAACAGGAACGTGACCGAGATGACCGCGGACCAGGTGAATGCCTGTGCGCCGCCGATGGCCGCGATCTGAGCAATCGTGTCGATGCCGATGACGGCACCGATTGTCAGAAAGACGATGTCGAAACGCCCCAGGCTCTTGCGCATGCCTCCAGAGACACCGTCTCGTGGCGGTTCGTGCGTAGCTGGGGTGGTGTCTGCGGCCATGGCGCGCTCCCTTGGTTGGCCGGTTCTCAGGGCCGGCCTGAGTCTGAACAGATGTTCAGACTCGGGCCGGTCAAATGTCAACCCCTCGTCACCGCCTGGGATGATGTGGGATGCGGCTCGGCGACAGGGTGACGCTGTGGCATGCTCTGTGCATGGCGAACAGCGGACGCTCACGGCGGTCGGAGCCGAGCCGGCGCAACCTGATCGAGGCGACGGGGCAGCTCGTCACCGAGCGGGGCGTGGAAGGGCTACGGGTCCGGGAGATTGCAAGCGTGGCCGGCATGTCGCCCGCCGCCGTGCTGTACCACTATCCGGACAATTCCGAGTTGGTCCTTGCTGTGCACCGCAATGCTGTGGACCGATACATGGCCGGACGTATCGCTTCCCAGGAAAACCTTGAGGACCCGCGGGAACAACTCACCTCCATGATGGTCGCCGGCGTTCCTCCATACGCAGATGAAGACTTGATTCGCCTTCTCTACGAGATGCACGGCCTGGCACGGCGCAGCCCCGGTCATGCCCAGCTCATGACCGACCTGTGGGGCCAGGAGCGCCAGCTGTACGCCGACATCTTGCGTGCGGGCAGCGAACTGGGACATTTCCAGATCGAGGACCCGTTCGAGTCCGTGGCAGCTATACTGCTCGCCCTTGAGGACGGCCTTGTTCTGCACCTTGTGAGTGGGAATTCAGACCTTGATGCGGAGAAGGTGATCCAGGCGTTCAGAAGGTCTGCAGCCCGGGAGCTTGCGTGCCCAGAACTGCGTGGCGCACCGAACCAACACATAAGTGTTCAACGCCCGGTCTGAAGCGGTGTTGAGCGCTGACGGTGCTCGATGCAGTGGCGCGGCCCGGTATGAACGGTGCCGTGTCCGCGGCCCCTTTTCAGTGACCCCGGTGACCCCGGTTCAGTGCCGCAGGTGCACGGCTTGTATGGGCTGCCGGTCGATGCGGGATGGGTCGGCCGGCCTCCCGTTTCCTAGGGTCGAGGCCCCTGTTCGTCCGCAGCCAGCGCGACGGCATCGCACACTCGGACAAGGAGTGGTCGCTGCCCGACGACTGCGCCCTGGGCGTCCAGCTCATGTGCGACGTGGCAGTCGACCTCGTCAACGATCGCTGTCGGTGAGATCGCAGCCAGCTGCTGTGCATCATGCCCGGCCGCGGACCAGAGTTGACGCGTCGCCAGGCCCCGGGCGTCGAGCCGCTCGACCACGCGGTTGACCATTTCGGGGGCGTAGACGGCAGGTGCTGTCCGCGGCATCCGCTCGCAGGAAGCCAGCTCGCAGCCGTACTCGACGGCCACCTGTTCGGCCAGGGGGCAGGTGGCCTCTTCTACCTTGGTCAGCACTGACTCGTCCGGTGCCTCAGGTCGATCGTGAGGGTCTCGGAACCTGGGACGACGTCGACCTGTCCGGGGAGGGTGTTGATGTCTCCCACCGCCACAGTCGTCTCCGGGTGTTCACCGGCGAGGGCGTGCAGCCGCAGGACCTGGTAGCTCGGGGGCTCGGTCAGCTGCATGCCCAGTCCGTGTCCGAGACGGCCGACGTTGTCGCCTACCGATCCCGCCCTGTCCACTGCTTGTCCGCTGCGGACATCCCTGATCAGGACATGGCCTGAGGTTGCCGGTTCCGAACAGTAGGGACCGTGCAGGCCGAGGCCCTCAGGGTCCGCGGGGAGAACAGAATCCGGACCGACGTATGCCGGGTCGAAGGTGAAGCTCACGCGCGTGCCGCTGCCTTGTGGTGGATGAAACCCTTGGGGCGCTGTGAGGGGTCGGATGCCGGTGTGGACTTGACGCGATCCGCGCCCGGCGTGCCACATCTCAACGGATACCTGTGCGGACACCGCGGCAGCAGCGGCCACGGTCCAGCGTTTGCGGCCCTTGCTGGTCGGGTCCAGGCTCATCAGGGTCACGAACGGGCCGCGACCGATATCGAAGCTACGGGCGGGAGAACCTGGATCGTTGGGGCCGGGGCGACTCTTCAGCGCGCCACTGGTACCGGGGTACCAGTGGGCGCCACCCCCAGTCGGGGCCTGCCCGAGCGCGGAGCACCGTCATGCGGGATCCCCGGCCCGTTGCCAACGATCAGAAGTGGGCCGCGGGTCCGCCCTGTCGCCGAAGTCCGCGGGGAAACGGCGCCGGACAGGATCGGGTCCCGACTACCGTCCGGCCGTACCGGTGGGCTCGCCCGAGGGGCGGGTGACCTCCCAGGCCGCCTCGATCATCCGGAAGATCTCGTCCACTGCGGCCTCCGGATCGGCAGCCTCCCTGGCCAGCGAGTATGCGCCGACCGCGAACCTCGCGATCGTCCGGCAGGCCATTGAGGTCTGCGAGAGGGCGGGATCGGCGGCGATGACCGTCGCCAGCGACTGCGCGTGGCGCAGCCCCATCGCGTGCTCGTGCTCCCGCAGGGCGGGCGTTTCGTCGACCATGCGCCGCATCGGGGCGGCACTGTCCGCCTCACAGAGGCGCACCAGGGTCTTGATCTCGCGGCGCAGGGCGGGGATGAGCGGCTCGTGCGGCGCCCGGTCGGTGACCGCCCGCCGGAGGCGTTGCTCGAAGTCTTCGTCCTGATCGAACACCAGGGCCTCTTTCGAGGCGAAGTGGGAGAAGACGGTGGTGACGGCCACGTCGGCCTCGGTGGCCACGTCACGGATACCCACCGCGTCGTAGCCGCGCTCCAGGAAGAGCCGCAGGGCCGCGTCAGCGATCTGCTGCCGGGTCGCGGCCTTCTTACGTTCACGGCGTCCGGGTGTCACGGTCATGACGGAACACTATCAAATATGAAGTCGCAACCACCCTTAAACACTAACCACACTGAAATCCTAACCGTTAGTGCTAAGTTGAGCGGCATGAAGAAGGTAATCTTCGCCGAGTTCGGCGGTCCGGACGTCCTGCAACTCAAAGATGCCGAGGAGCCCCACGCGCCCTCAGGCCGGGTACGCGTCGCCGTACGGGCGGCGGGTGTGAACCCCGTCGACTGGCGGATTCGCGAGGGCCAGTTCCAGACGTTCGATCCGGTCGAACTGCCCGCCGGAGTCGGGCAGGACGCTTCCGGGGTGGTGGACGAGGTCGGCGAGGGTGTCGAAGGGGTCGAGGTCGGCGACCACGTGTTCGGCACAGGTGCGAGCACCTATGCCGAGTTCGCCGTGCTGTCGGTTTGGTCCCGTATGCCCGAGGGCCTGACCTTCGAGGAGGCGGCCGGCTACCCCTCCGTGACGGAGGCCGCGCTGCGGGTCCTCCGTGAGGTCGGGGTGCGGGCCGGGCAGAGGCTGCTGGTCAGCGGTGCGTCCGGGGGTGTTGGATCGGCGGTGCTACAGATCGCCCGCGACCGCGGCATCACGGTGATCGGCACGGCCGGCGCCACGAACCAGGACTACCTGCGCAGCCTGGGTGCCGTCGCCACGACGTACGGCGAGGGCTGGGTGGAGCGGGTGCGGCAGCTCGGCCGTGTCGACGCGGCTCTCGACCTGGCCGGCTCGGGGGTACTCCGCGAGCTCGTCGAGCTGACCGGGGACCCGCAGAAGGTGATCACCATCGCCGATCCCGGTGCGGAGGAGCTCGGTGTCCGATTCTCCGGCGGGCCCGGGAACATGCCGGAAGCGCTCACCGAGGCCGCCCGCCTCATCTCACGGGGGAAACTCCGCATCCCCGTCGACAAGTCGTACCCGCTCGCCGAGGCCGCGGCGGCGCACCTCGACAGCCAGGCCGGTCACACACGCGGACGGCGGGTCCTGGTAGTCCAAGCATCAGGGCCCGTATCAGGCCACCACCGGATAGGCAACGATCAAGTGTCGTGGTCGTGCTGAGCGGATCGGCCAGTGGGCGACCGAGGCGGATGCGGTGTGTCGGCACGCACGCCCTGACAGCCGGTCAGGGCGTGAGGTAGCAGGCCTTGCGTACTCCGGGCAGCGGATCCGTGCCGCCGACCGCTGCCGCCGTACAACTGGCACTGCCTGTGAACGACTCGTACACGAAGTTGCCCCGAGCGCCGTAGGCGACGGTCCGCTGTCCGGTGAAGGCGCACGTCCCGCCCTCGTCGCTGCAGGCAGTGGAGTAGCCGACCGGACCGCCGGTGGCCGTGTAACAGGACTTGGACTCTCCTGGAATCGGGTCGCCGAACGTACCGTCGGTGCAGGCGGTGTCGCCGGTGGCCCTCTTCGTGGCGAACGCCCCGTAAGCGCCGTACATCACCGGCTGCCCCGCCGCGGCCGGGCAGG
Source organism: Streptomyces sp. NPDC087844 (assembly GCF_044742785.1). Classification (NCBI taxonomy): domain Bacteria; kingdom Bacillati; phylum Actinomycetota; class Actinomycetes; order Kitasatosporales; family Streptomycetaceae; genus Streptomyces; species Streptomyces sp. NPDC087844. The sequence goes on from NZ_JBIUVD010000030.1 coordinate 9,428, forward strand.
TGCCGTTCTGGTCCGCACACTTGGTCCAGCCGCCGGGCGGGCCTCCGGCGGGTGGCAGGTAGCAGGACTTGGCCGCGCCGTCGACGGGATCGCCGAAGTGTGCGTTACCGCAGGCGACGGCACCATTGGTTACCTGATGGGCGAAGTTGCCGTTGGCACCGTAGACGACGTCACGGTTGTAGCCGGGCACGGAGCAGGTACCGCCTTCGGCTGCGCAGACGGTGTATCCGGAAGGTCCGCCGGCGTCGGCGACGTAGCAGGACTTGACGAGGTTCGACGCCGGGTCGCCACCGAAGGAAGCACTGGTGCAGGCGGTGGTGCCGGTCACCGTCTTGTACGTGTACGTTCCGGCGCCGTATGCCACCGAGCGGGTGCCGCTGAAGGTGCAGGTGCCGCCCTCGCCCGCACACCGGGTGTAACCCGTACGCAGCGCACCCGTGGTGGCGGGATCAGCGGGTGCCGGCGGATTGCCCAGTGCGGTGGCGCTCACGCTGTAGCCGCCGGGAGCGACTCCGGTGAGGTAGACATAGGTGTCGTCCTGGCTCGCGCCCGTGATGCCCGAGGCGGGTGTGAAGGATCCGTTGCTCCATACGACATGGCCGTTGACGGACACCGAGATGTTCGTGCCGCCGAACTTCGGCACACCGATGCGGCCGGTGGTGCCGACCGGACTCGTGAGCTGTGCCGTGTAGGTGCCGGCAGCCGGATTGCGGGACCACGACGCGTTGACGGCGCCCTGAGGCATGGTGATACGGCCCTCGGCGCTGGTCAGGTCACCGGGGTGCGGGACGAAGCGGTACGCGCCGGTCGCCGACTCCGGTGCGGTGCCGAGCACGTCGAAGGTGAGCGCGGAGGTCGGCGCGGTGGACCATCCGTGGGCCAGGCTCATGAACGAACCGCCGTAGGCGAGGCCGCCGTCCGCCTTGACGCCCTCCCAGAAGGTGCTCTTCGTGCCGATGTCACTGGTCAGCATGTGGCCCCAGGTACGGCGGATCTGGTCCAGGGCGGTGTAGTCGTCATTGGCGGTGAAGTGGGCGTTCAGTTCCATGCCACCGGCGAACGGTGACACGTTGCTGCCCCATTCGGGCGTGGTGGGGCCGTACGCGCCCCAGTTCTTCCCGAGCCCCGCGATGACGCTTCTCGATTTCGCAGTGGAGTCGGTCAGCCCGTACCAGACGGCGAGGGAGTTGCCGTCCTGCGGATACAGGCCGCTGGTGGGATTGTCTTGGTACATCCCCTTCGAGGTGTCCCACAGACGGGTGTTGGCTGCGGTTTTGAGGGCCGCGGCCTTCGCCGTCCAGCTCGCCGAGAGTGCACTGTCGCCCTTGACCGTGGCCAGGGTGGCACCACCCTTGAGCGCGGCGTACAGCAGCGCGTTCGCGGAGATGTTCTCGCCGCCCTGGCCGACCCGGGCCCAGTCCTGGGTGCGGGTCACGTTCAGCAGGTTGTTGCTGTCGATCTTGTTGACGACGAAGGCCATCCCGCGCTTGTAGTTGGCCCATTCGGAGTCCAGCCACGCCCGGTCGGCGGTGTAGGTGTAGTACGTGGAGGTGCCGAGCAGCGTCCACGTGTGGTAGGTGTCCGACCCAGTGAGATTGAACGGCGGCCCCGACCAGGGAATCTCCCCCTCGGCCGACTGTGCGTCGTACATCGTGGTGAGCGCGTTGCGGGTCGGGAGGAGATCGTTGGAGTAGGCGTACTGCGTGGGTACCGCGATGCCCAGGTCGCCGGGCCACACCGTACGGTCGCGCTTGGCTCCGTCGACCAGGATGGAGTCACCCACACCGACCGTGGCGCTGTTGTCCCACTCCGAAGCGGGCGGGGGCCAGGCGCGGCCTTGGCCGGAGGCGATCGTATTGAGTTGCACGGTGTACGCGCCGGCGTACCAGATGCGGTTGAGCAGTTCGTCGCTGGAGGAGAAGTAGTTGGTGTAGTCGGCCGGATTCGCCTTTCCGGGAACCGCGGTGAACGCGAGGCTGACACCCTTCAGATCCACCCAGCCCGAGGTGTCCAGGAAGATCGTCAAGTACCGGAATCCGCCCCGTAGCCGAGCGGCAGGCATGGTGTAGGTGCCGTTGGCGGTGACGGCGGCGTGGAGGGCTCCGTCGCCGCCGTCCCGACCGCTGCTGAGGTCGCTGTTGTTGCCCACGTACAGGGACGACTCGCTGAAGGCCAGGCCGATCCGTTGGCCGTTGTCGCTGGTGCCGCCGAAAGACAACGTTGCCAGACCGCCGACCTCCTTCCCGAAGTCCAAGGTGACGGCCGACTGCGAGCCGGAGATCCGTGTCGACTGTCCGGCAAGGACGTTCTGCGGGTTCGCGACAGTACCGGACGTGCGGTGGACGGCTGTCGGCCTGAGGGTGCGCGAGGTCGGTGAGTAGTTCGGGACGTCAAGTTCCGCCCGGGAAGGCGACGTTGCCGCCACGGGGGCGGCCGCTGTCGCCGATGTGGCCGGTGCGGGAGCCGTGACCAGTGCTGCGGCCAGTGCTGCGGCCAGTGCTCCGACCACCGGAGCGAGACGAAGGAGGCGCCCTGGATGAAGCACCGGACACAGCAAAGGGCGGTGGCGTCGCACGAGTACCTCCTGGGTCGGGTGCGGAGATGAACCGCTCTGGTCGACAGCCGACTGAATCGATTCAATTCGATGGTCGGAAACGTCCCGGTCTGCTACGACAACGTGCGCGTGAGGCGCCTCTCTGAAGTGGAACCGATGATGGGCGTCGCACATCGAGGTGTCAACCCGGTGCGCGGTCCGCCTCTACTCGGCTGACGCCGCCCCTTCGTACGTCCCGTCGGTGTGCCCCGTCGGTGTGCTGAGCCGACGCCGTACCGCGTTCTGGCCGCAGCCCACCTCGTCCGCGATCGCCGGCACCCGCAGCACTGCCCAGCTCAGCTTGACCATCCGTGCCCGCAGTACCGCATGTGCGATGCCCCGGGGCCGAGGATGCGGCGGCGAGCCGACGACCTGCGCGAGGTTGCGCTGCCTAGTCGACACAGACGTCGGGCACGGCGGCGCGGCGGAGTACCTGCCGGAAGCAGCGTGTTCCGGCAGGGTAGTGGGCTGACACGGCCAGGAAGTCCGGGTCGGTGAGCACAGCCGTCAGGGCGCCCACGGACTCCCAGACAGCCAGGTCGATCAGAACGCTGCTGCCCCCGGTACCCCGGTGGAGCTGGGCCTGGATGTACCCGCTGCGGCTCTTCATGTACGCGCCGGTCTTCTGGTAGGCATGAATGGCTCGATCGACCGCGCCGTCCGGAACGACGAAGATCTGCAGCAGGGTGAAGGCACCGCTGGTGGACAGGAACTGCTCCGTGAGCGGAACCTCCGGACACAAGTCGACGTACTCGATCTCGGACCCGAACTCGGACCCGAACTCGGACCCCATCTCGGACACGTCGGCGGAAGCCGACTCCCCCGCTGCCGGGGCGGGCTCACGGTCCCACGGTGCGCCCAGGCAGACACCGGGCACCTCCACCGGCCGCACCAGGTGCGGATACGCCACCGATCCGTCCGGGTAGGACGGGAGCAGTCCCTGGAACTCGGGACTCATGAAGGCGTTCTGCAGATCCTTCACCGACTCCCAGCTCGCGACGTTGGTGACCACGCGGCCGGCCGTTCCGCGATACAGCTGCTGGGAGATGTTCCCCTGCTTCGTCTTCATGACCCCCGAGTCCAGGCGCCATACCTCGACGACGTCCTCGTCCCGGCCGGGAGGCGCGACGAAGGTGTTCACGATCGTGACCGGTTCGCCTCCGGGCCCACCCAACTGGGCCATGAACGGTGCCCGGGCGTCGAAATCGTTCAGTGCGATCATCGGCGGTCTCCTTCGTTATGTGAGCTGCTCACCGCGGCGTCCCTGACGTCCTGAGGAACTCCGTGTTCGAGGACCGTGATCTCGGTTCCCTCCGGCGCCAGGTCGCGCAGCAGTCCGTAATGCATCTTCTGGTGGACGAGGGCGAGGCCGGCCTGGTGGATGGGCACGGCGAGCCGGGGCGCCGTCGTCCGCAGGTAGTCGATCGCCTCGCCGATCTTCATCCACGGCCCACCGACGGGAAGCAGCAGGACCTCGACCGGTCCGGGCGCAACGTCCAGGGCGTCACCGGGGTGCAGCAGGCTGCCGTCGATGATGTACCCGTTGTTCGGCACGGTCGGGAGTGCGGCGTGGATGCACGCGTGGTCCCCGCCGACGACCTCGACGCTGACACCGCGAAGGACGAACGTGTCTTCGGGACCAACGATGCGCGTCCGGCTCGGTGCGATGTCGAGGAGCCCCGCGAGGGCTGTCCGCGTGTGCGCGTTGAGTACGAGCTCGGCCTGCGGGTTGGCGGCCAGTAGTGTGCCGAGGCGTTCGGCGTCCACGTGGTCCGGGTGCGCGTGCGTGAGGAGGACGGCGTCGATCCCGACCTGGTCCTCGAATTCCCGTGAATAGGCACCTGGGTCGAAGAGGAGGCGGATGACGCCGCCGTCGCCCGGGAGCTCCATCAGTACGCACGCATGTCCGTAGTGCGTCAGCTTCATGTGTGATTCCTTGCCGGCGGTCTATTACGGGTGGACGATCGTCATCCACATCGGCTTCCTGCGCTGCTGCATTTCCTGGATCGCCGTGACGGTCTCGGCGAGCGGAACATGGTGTGTGATCAAGTCGTCCACCTTGACGGCGCCGATCTCAAGCAACTTCAGTACGTCCACCACGTCGTTGCGGGTGTCTCCCTTGGTGCCGACGAATCGCCAGCAGTTGCCCATGATCGCGATCGGCGGGATGGGCAGCGGAACGGTGTTGCCGCCCATGTGCGCCAGGACGCCGCCGGTGGCCAGTGCCGCCATGGCGTGAGCTGTGATGGGGCTGGACGGTACGAAGTCGAGTACAGCGTCGACGCCCTGGGGAACCAGACGCCGGATCGCGCCGGTGAGGCCGCCGTTGGCCTCCCATCCCTCGGGCAGGTTCTCGGTCGCGATGGAGTCGACGAGGATGCCGTCGGCCGCTGCCAGCTTCTCGACGTCCTTGAGGCGCTCGTCGCTGCGGCCCACCAGGATCAGCCGGCCGACACCGAACTGCTTGGCGAACTTGACACTCGCGGTGCCCATCGTGCCCGTTGCCGCGGTGATGACCACGGTCGCGGCCTGCGGCAGGTGGCACTCCTTCAGTATGCGGACAGCGTTCCCCAGGTCATGGACCTTCGCGCCGACGTCGAAGCTGACGTTGGCGGGCAACCTGTCGAGCAGCCAGAACGGGACGCGAACGTACTCGGCCAGCCCTCCGTCGTGGTAGCGCTCGTACAGCGGCAGCGGACCGTTGCTGAACGCCGCATGGCCGATCATGGCGTACTGGGCACACATGTTCTCGCGGTCGGACCGGCAGTGGACACAGCGGCCACAGGTGAGTTGGGGGTGCACCCGGACACGTTCGCCACCGGTGAATCCCGGTACGCCGGGTCCGACCTCCGAAACAGTGCCCGCCATCTCGTGCCCGACGATTGTCGGCAGCTGCTTGAAGGCTCCCATCTTGAGCAGCGACATCATCCCGGGGGCGAGGCCCGCGGCCTCGACCTTGACGATCACTTCACCGGACGCCGGCTCGGGGACCGGGACCTCCTCGACGACAAGGGCGCTCTCGGCGTCATGGGCGCGCGTTGCCAGCATGGTCTTCATGCCTGGCTCCTTTCGACGGCTGCCGCCAGCCGCTCGGGTGTACAGGGATCCGCAGTGCGCGTGGCATCGACAACCTGCGGAAGTTCGAGGTGCGACAGGAGCGAGATGTGGGTCGACCGCTCGTGCGTGATGCCGGTGTGGGCCAGGCCGAGCGGAATCCGCACGAAGTCGCCCGGATGCAGCTCGACGATGCCCCGCTGGGTCACGAGGGTGCGGATTCCGGAGACCTGGTACTGGATCTCGTCGGCGTCGAGCGTCCGCCGGTAGCGCCGACTCCCGTCATCGGCGGCCATGTTGACGTAGCCGAGTCGGATCGTCGGTGTGGCGTAGATCCACGTGGTGGTGACACCGTCACCGATCGCGTGCACGCGCATCCGCTCGGGCTCGGCGTGCACGCGTTCGAGGAGCGACGTCTCGTCCGTGGGAAACACCACGATGTCGTGACCGACCGTCCCCATGCACTGGGTGACGGCCTCGTTGGCCTCGCCGGGCACCCAGCCGGGGAACGGCGGCATCACCGGCTGCGACGTCCGAACGGGCTCGGCCAGTTCGGCGACCGGGGCAGGGAGGTAGAAGAGTAGGTGGCTCTCCTGGCGGCCGTAGTTGTCGTGGCCGACCCCGCGCGGGATCCGGGAGAACTCGCCCGGCAGGTGCTCGATGACCCCGAGCTCGGTCATCAACGTCCGTTCACCATCGATCTGGTACGAGATCTCATCGACATCGCAGTTGCGGTGGTAGAACGGCTGACGGCCGTTCATGACCTGCCACTCGACCCGGAGCTGGTCGTTCTCGTACACCCCGCGCGGGGGCGCGAACCTCTGCTCGACGTACTCCTGCGGGAAGTGGACGACGGGCAGGAACTCGTGCTCGTTCCACAGCTTGACCGGTATTTTGCTCGGGTAGGGAGACGCGAGGAGCAGATGCTCGTCGCGATCGATACTGCGCAGCGGCCCATCGGATCCGATGACCATCACGTCTTCTATGACCCTCATGAAGGCCTCTTCCTTGGAATATTGGGTGGCGCCACGACGGAACCTCCAGGACGCCCTATGGCATCGAGTGCGCGGCGCGACCTCACAGGACCCCGGCCACGACGTCTGTCACCAGTGCTGTGCACGTCGTGCAGCCACACCTCATGTATATCAACCTGGTTGATATAAGTCCACAAGCGCGGTCCCTCGACTGCCGCGACCCCACCGCGCCCGTACAGGAGCGCCCGGCTGCCATCAGGCCCGCCACCCCGGCCGGTCGCGGAGATCCACCGAGGGCCCGGGACCCACGTCGCGCCGCTCGGGTTCGGCGCGGCCGGCACTTGTTCGGGCACCTTGCGGGCGGACGACGGCTCACACCGTCGGCAGGGTTCGCTCGCCGATGATTCACCGTGAGCCGCTCGGGGTCCTCACCTGAGCCGCCGACCAGGCGCCACCCTCTCCCTCAACCCGCAGAGAAGACGGCATCAGACCTCGAACGGCCCTCCGGTTCGGGTCACTTGCCGTGCGCACGGCGCACCAAGTACTCCCACCCGGCGTTGATCTGGCGTGGATTCCAGATCTGCTCACGCTTGAACCGGGTCTCCGTCTCGTCCGATGCCGTGTGTATGCCGCCGGCAGCGTCGGCGAGGAGTTGGGTGCGACAGGCGCGCTCAAGCAGCACGGCATACATGACGGCCGTCCCGATGTCCGGACCGACCGTCACAGCGCCGTGGTGCGGCAGCAGTATCGCGTTGGCGTCACCGAGTCCCGCGGCGAGCTCTCGCCCGAGGTCCCTGGTCGCGATCAGTGCTCCCGTGGCCGTGAACCGTGGCAGCTGAGGATAGGTGAACGGCACCGCGTCGTGAGAGATGGGCAGGAGATCGCGCTGCAGCGAGGAGAAGGCGTTCAGCGCGGGAGCGTGTGTGTGGACCACTGCTCCGACATCTGGACGGCGAGCGAGGATTTCGGTGTGGATGGGGAACTCCAGATGCCGACTCCCGGCCCCCCACAACACCTTGCCGTCAGGCGAGACCAGGACGACCCGGCCCTCGCCGATCTCCTCGAAGCCGAATCCCGAAGCCTTCATCCAGGCGCCGCGCCCCTCGGGATCGCGGACCGAGGCGTGGCCCCACACCATGTCGGACAAGCCGACGGACGCGAGTACACGGCTGCCGCTCACGACGTCGGCAAGGACATGACTCTCATGGGTGCGGCGAGTCGAACCAGGGGTCGTATGACGTTTTTCCGGCGACATCGAGACGTTTCCTCTCACAGCGACTGAGTGAATCGGGACGCGGCACGACGAGCCGCACCGAACGACTATCAACGCTCGCCATCATGTGTCAACCTAGTTGATATACCGTCTCCGGTCGGCCCGACCGGCCCACCAGGAGACCGCGCTCCGTGACCTTGGAGCGGTAGACCGGCCAGACCCGGAAGCAAGGAGACAGCAGTGCAGGCTATGCGTGGCGTCCAAGGAATTCTGGGTATCCCCGCGCCCATCGACGAACCGATGTTCAGCACGGCGGAGCGGGATCGGCGCTGGGAGCGGCTGCGGGTCCTGATGGACGAGCAGGGCGTGGAGTTGCTGATCGTGCTGCCAGCCTGGGTCACTTCGGACTCGCTCTACATCGCCGACACGATCGGCGTCACCATCTTTCCGCGAGCGGGCGACCCGATCCTGATCCTCGGCGGCGAACACAGCAACTATGCCGTCGAGCGTCCCCACTGGGTCGACGACCGGATGAGCGCGTCACCGTTCGGCTCGACCGCTCCTGAGTACGGGGCGGTCACCTCCGAGGTGCTTCGCCGGCGCGGCCTCGTGGGCCGACGTACGGCGATCGCCGGGCTTCGCGGCGACGAGTACTCGTCGGTGCGGCAACCCGAGGGCTACGCCCCGCACACCACGGTGTCGCGCATAGTGGAAGCCGTCGGTGCCGAGAACGTCGTCGACGGGACCGCGATCCTCGGACGCGCACGGTATGTCAAGGGCGTGGAGGAGATCGCCCGCCTGGCTGCCGGCGTGCGCGTGGGCGAGGCATCCCTCGCGGCGATGGCGGTCTCGGCCCGAGAGGGCACGGCCCAGGCCGAGGTGTTCGGGCAGATGCTGTTGGCGCAGGTCCGGGCCGGCGCGGACGTGCTGCACATCGCCTGGGCACCCGGCCCGTGGGGCTCGATGCGGCACCGCTATGTGACACCGCCGCCGGGAGTCCTTGAGCGGGGCATGTACGTCGCCACGGAACTGATGCCCGAGATCAGGGGCTACCAGGCGCAGGTGGCCCAGCCCATGGTGATCGGCTCCCCCTCGGCCCGCGCGCGAGAGATCTTCGAGCGCAACGCGGCGGCCTTCGACATCGCCCTGGACACGATGCGGCCGGGGAAACGGTGGGGTGATGTCTTCGCAGCCGTGGAGTCCGTGGCGGGTACTGACGACGGACACATGCTGACCCTCCTCCACGGCCGGGGACTCGGCAACGACGGACCGCTGCTCATTCCCAACCGCGACCGGTCCCGCGTGGCCGACATGCCGATCACGGCGAACACCACGTTCATCCTCAAGCCGTTCCTGGAGGTGCCCGAGGCGCCCGTCCCGTCCCCACGCACCCACGATGTCACGTGGGGCGACACCGTCGTCGTGACCGAGAAGGGCGCCGAGCGGCTGGGGACCCGCCCGCGCGAACTGACCGTCATCGACACAGCCTGACAGCGGGTCCCTGGTACGCGTGCGACGCACCTGCCTCCGGCAGGCAGGTGTCACGCACCACCCGCGCGTACCCGGCGCCGCACCTGGAGCCCGCTCTACTTCGCCGCGTTCCGGCGTGGCCGAACAGCCGGTCCCCCGTTCCCGACGTTACGTGCGTCGATCGCGTGGAGCAGTTTCTTCAACTCATTCCGCTTGCCGGGCGCGAGGTGGGTCATCAGACGGTCGTCGGCGACGCGCACCGCCGCTTCGGCCCGTTCGAGCAGGGCAGCGCCCTCGGGCGTCAGCTGAGCGGGCAGGCTCCTGCCCGTCGGCACCACGGCAGGCCGCTCGATCGCGCCCATCTCCTGCAGATCCTTCACGACCTTGTTCATCGCCTGCGGCGACACACCGGCATGACGGGCCAGTTCGGCATTGGACTGGGACGGGAACATGGACAGGTTTCGCATGCACACGAACTCCGGCAACCCGATGCCGAAGGGCCGGAGCTCGTCGGCCACAAGGGGACGCAATGCCGCCATCACCTGGTAAAGCAGAAAGCCCATCGGCTGATCTTCATACTCACGCATATCAGGGAGTTTGACATACAACGGCCCGCCGATGGGCCTGCGACCTGCCACCTCAGTGTGCCTCCGCGGCACACAAGTGTGGCGCGGAGGCTGTGGTGGGCCCTCTGTCGCAACCGCGCCTTCGCTACGGCTGGGTCCGAACCAGCCCCGCGTCGTACGCGATGATCACGGCCTGGATGCGGTCCCTGGCTCCGATCTTGGCAAGAACCCGGCCGACGTGCTTCTTCACCGTGGATTCGGTGAGGACGAGCCGATCGGCGATCTCCGTGTTGTTCCAGCCCCGGCCGATGGCGACGAGCACCTCCCGTTCACGGCCGCTGAGGGTGGCCAGCCGTGGGTCCTCGGTGTGCGCGGTGCCGGCCGGGGCGAGGACCTGGTGAGCGTAGGCGTCCAGCAGGCGCCGGGTCAGGCTGGGCGCCACCACGGCGTCACCGGTGGCGACCGCGCGGATGCCGGCCACCAGTTCCTCGGGTCGGGCGTCCTTGAGCAGGAAGCCGCTGGCTCCGGCACGCAGCCCGTCGTGGGCGTACTCGTCGAGGTCGAAGGTGGTCACGATGAGAATGCGGGTACGGCCGCCGCCGGCGGTGATACGGCGGGTTGCCTCCAGGCCGTCCATGCCGGGCATGCGAATGTCCATCAGGACGACGTCGGGGCGCAGGTCGGCCGCCATGCGTACGGACTCCGCGCCGTGCTCTGCCTCACCGGCGCAGGTCAGGCCCGGAGTGCCCTCGATGAGCATGCGGAAGCCCATGCGCTGCAGGGGCTGGTCGTCCGCGATCAGCACGGTGGTCATGACGGCGATTCTTCTCCTGGTGCCGGTGGGGCGGGTTCGCCGGATGCGTGGAGTGTGACGTCGACGATCCAGCCGCGCCGGTCGTCGCGCGGGCCGATGGTGGTGGTGCCGCCGTACAGGGCGGCCCGCTGGCGGATGCCGACCAGGCCGTGCCCGGGGTCGTCGGACGGCGGCTCCGGCCGGTGGACCGTCGGTGGGGCTCCGGTGTCGGCGACACGGACGCGGACTCCCCCGGTGTCCGCGGTCACGGTGACCTCGGCGGTGGAGTCGGCACCGGCGTGCTTGAGCGTGTTGGTGAGGGCTTCCTGGACGATGCGGTAGGCGGTCAGCTGCACGCTGCTGCCGAGTGTGTCGAGGTCGCCCACGGTGCGGTAGGTGACACACAGGCCCGCGGCGCGGACCCGGGCCAGGAGGGCGTCCAGATCACGGATGCCGGGCTGCGGGCTGAGCGGCCGTTCGCCGTGCTGTTCCGCGCGCAGGACACCCAGGACACGCCGAAGTTCGCTCATGGCCTGGCGGCCGGTGTCACCGAGGATGCGCAGGGCCTGTTGGGACTGCTCGCCTCTGTTGGCGGAGAGGGTGGCGGCGCCATCGGCGACGCTGATCATGACGGAGAGGTTGTGGCCGACGATGTCGTGCATCTCGCGGGCGACGCGGGAGCGTTCGGCGGCGGCGACGAGTTGTTCGCGCTGATCGCGTTCGATCTCCAGGCGTCGGGCCCGGTCCTCCAGCGCGGTCAGGTACATCTGGCGGGTGCGCAGCGTCAGGCCGAGGGCGGCAGCCGCGGTGACCGTTGCCAGCTGGAAGAACAGGCTCTCCAGCCAGCCGTCGTCCGGCAACAGGACGAGGACCGGAACGGTGACCTGGGCGATGGTCACGGCGGCGGCCCAGCGCAGCCGCCGCAGGGAGTCGTAGCGGGCCAGGGTGTACAGGGCGATGAGCGCGGCGATGCTGGCTGCCAGTTGCAGGCCCAGCACTCCCTGGACGAGCGCGACCAGGGCGATCACGAAGTACACGGGGGCCGGGGCGCGGCGGCGCCACCACAGCGGCACGATGAGCGCGGCGGACACCACGTACGGAACAGCTGCCGGCAGGGTGTCGCGGACTCCGGTCTCCTCGAAGGGGCCGTCGCTGACGTCTGAGAGCGCGTCGGCCGCACCGATCACCGCGAGGATCACCACCACCGCGGCGTCGAGCAGCCAGGGGTGCCGCTGATCCAGCTGCTTCAGGTGGCGCTGGCAACGCAGCAGCCCGACTTGCAGGGGATGCCCCCAGGCAGCCTCGGGCCCAGAGGAGGGCGGCGACGGCGTCCCCTGGACCTGGTTCGCGGCGATGGCCGCGCGGTGCGGACTCATGGGCCCGATTGTCCCCACTTCTCTTCGAGGTCCTGTTCTCTGCCGGGTCCCGCGGTCAAGTTCCCGTCGTCCGTCCGCTGGGCGGGCCCGGACGGCCTGCGGGTGGGCCGGGGGGCCTCTGGTGCGTGTTGACAGTGTGCCGGGCGGAAGTCCTCGTGCTGGACGTACGTGGGCTTTCGCCCGGTGCGGCGAGCGGGTCCCCCGGCCTGAGGTCGGGGGACCCTGCCGGGCGACATCCGGCTGGGGGCACCTCCCGGCCGAAGGCTGGGGGGGAACATGCCGACAGTCCTCAGGCGTCGGTGCGCCGCAGCCGGATGGCCGCTGCGCCCGAGGCGAGGGCGACCCAGCCGGCGAACACCGCGAGTCCGGCCGCAGGCGAGAGGGAACCCGACTGCTGGTGCAAGGAGAACACGGCCTCTCCGGCACTGCTGGGGAAGTACGGCTGGAGCGAGTCGGACAGCAACGAGATCAGGTTGGGCAGGATCATCATGATGCCGACCAAGGCGGTGATGCCCCCGGCAGGAGAGCGCACCAACGCACCCAGGGCCACACCGAACACCGCTACGAGGGCCAGGTAGACGCCGGCGCCCAGCAGGCTTCGCACCACACCGTCATCTCCCAGCGACATGGCGATCTGCTCGTCGCTCAGGCTGCCCGAGCCCAGCAGGAACGCCATCAGCGCGCCGACCGAGGCGAGCACCAGCACGAGCGGCCCCACCACGGCGATCTTGGCGAACAGCACCGGCAGCCGTCGGGGAACGGCGGCGAGAGTGGAGCGGATCATGCCCGTGCTGTACTCACCCGCGAACATCAGCACTCCGAGCGAGCCCACGACCAGCGACGCGAACGTCGCACCCATCAGAGCCAGGCTGACCGCGTCAGCGGCGCCTTCGGAGGCCCATGGGCCGTCGGTGCTCGCTCCCGGGGCCGAGGAGTACGTATAGGCGGCCATCACCCCGAAAATGACCAGTATGACCACGGAGACACTCAGGGTGATCCAACTGGAGCGCAACGACCAGAACTTGGCCCACTCCGAACGTAGTACTCCCCGGTACGTCACCTTGCCGACCGTCGTCGTGGCGCCGGGCGTCGTGGCAAGTGCGGAGGTGGTCATCATGCGGCCTTTCGGTCGGTACCCGCGGGGGCGCTGTGGTATTCCACGGCCTCACGGGTCAGGTCCATGAAGGCCGTCTCCAGGGAAGCGGCCTGCGGGGTCAGCTCATACAGCGGCACCCCGTGGGAGGCTGCGATCGTGCCGATCTCCCGGGCGGTGCGCCCGGTGACCACCAACTCGACCGCCAAGTCGGAGGTGATCGTCACATCCGGGCCCTCCAGCAGCGGGCGCAACCGCGCCGCCTGGTCGGTGACGACCTTCACGCCTCCTCCACCGGCCGACTGTATGAAGTCATCCAGCGTGGTGTCCACGAGCACTCGTCCGCGGCCGACGATGATCAAGTGGTCGGCGATCAGCGCCATCTCACTCATCAGGTGCGAGGAGAGCATCACCGCGCGGCCCTCGTCGGCGAGCTCGCGCAGGAGGTTGCGCACCCACCGCACGCCCTCCGGGTCCAGGCCGTTGACCGGCTCGTCCAGCATGACGATGTCCGGATCGCCGAGGAGTGCCGCGGCGATGCCGAGCCGCTGCCCCATGCCGAGGGAGAAGGCGCCCACCCGCTTGTCGGCCACACTGGTCAGCCCGGCCAGATCGAGCACCTCGTCCACCCGGCGGCGCGCGATGCCGTGCGTGTGTGCCAGCGCCAGCAGATGGTTGCGCGCGCTGCGTCCCGGGTGGACGGACTTCGCTTCCAGAAGACTGCCGACCTCGTGCAGCGGCGCCGAGTGCTTCGCATAGGCTTTCCCGTTGACGGTGACCGAGCCCCCGGTGGGGCTGTCCAGGCCGACGATCATGCGCATGGTCGTCGACTTGCCCGCACCGTTGGGGCCCAGGAAGCCAGTCACCTCGCCCGGTTTGACGGAAAAGCTCAGCCGATCAACGACTGTCTTGTCTCCATACTTTTTGGTCAGCTCCTGCGCTTCGATCATCAAGATCACCCTTCCTTGCTTCGATACCGGTCACGACCGGGCCGCGACCGATATCGAAGCTACGGGCGGGAGAACCCGGATCGTTGGGACCGGGGGCGACTCTTCAGCGGGCCACTGGTACCGGGGTACCAACGATCCACCGCCAGTCGGCGCCTGCCCGAGCGCGCACACCGCCGTGCGTGATCCCCGGCTCGCGTGAACCCCGGCTCGGCGTCGTCGATCGAAAGGCTGCCAGGCCGTGCCGGCCCGGGCCAGTCGTGTCGGCGATGCCGAACGTCCAGGGTCCGGCGGCCGTCCGATGGGCTCGTGCGAAGGGCCGGTGACCACCCAGACCGCCTCGATGGCGTCGACCGCGAACCTCAGGATCGTCCGGCAGGCCGTTGTGGTCTGCGCCAGGGCGGGATCGGCTGCGACGACCGTCGCCGGCGACTGAGCGTGGCCGGCCTCATCGCCTTCCCGTGCTCCCGCAGCGCGGGCGTTTCGTCGAGCATGCGCCGCATCGCAGCGGCGCTGTCCGCCGACCCTATTCGAAGAAGTGGCGGCGGTAGCGCGGGTTCATATGGTCCAGGGACAGAAGCACGTAGAACGAGGCCACTCGGGCGTCCGGATCGTACGCCGGCTCACCACACACCCAGCTGCCCAACCGCAGGTACCCGCGTAGCAACGGTGGCATGACCAGACCGTCCACATCGGCGGTGTCGTCACTCAGAAGCGGCTGATGCGCGGTGACTCGGAATTCGGCCGGGGCCGTGTACTTCGTGCGTATCGCGTTCCAGGTGAACGCGGGTGGGCCTTCGTCGCCCCGCAGGTGAACCCAGGCACAGCCACCCAGCCAGCGGTGCCCGGTCCGGCGCATGTACTGGCCGATGCCGCTCCAGATCAAGTTGATGACCGCGCCGTTTCGGTGGTCGGGGTGCACACACGAGCGTCCCGTTTCCACCAGATCCGCGGCGATGGGTCGCAGGGCACCGAGATCGAAGGTGCGGTCCCCGAACCGCTCCCCCACGAGGGTTGCGCAGCGCGGTGACATCATGCGGTATGTTCCGACGATCTTCCGGCTGCTGTTCTCACGCACGATCAGATGGTCGGCATGCGCATCGAACTCGTCGGCATCCAGGCCGCCCACCAAAGTGGACATGTGCGTGCCGAACTCGGCTGCGAACACATCGTGACGCAGCTGCTGGGCTTCGCTCACTTCATGCCGGTCGGCAATCGTCAGGGTATAGCCCGGAGCGAAGGAGACCACTGCGGATTCGCTGTCTCCCGCGTCGGTATCGGCGGTGAGCCCGCTCGGGTCACCAGTGCGCGCAAGACGAAGATCCTTGCTCATACTTCGCGTTCCTCTCCGCTTGCATGCCTGCGCAGTCGGGCGACGCAGGACGGCTGTCGGTGCGGCGCCATGCTGACTGCGGCACATGAGCGGGCGGACCGGCGTGGTCGCCGCGACGTTGAAGGTCATGGTGTCAGAGGTACGAAGCACACCTGATCGAGGGGCCCGTCACCTCGATTCCGCCATCTCCTGCGCTGCGGCTGGTCACGGGACCTCGGAACAAGTGCTCTGCGGCAGGACACGCTCCAGGAAGGACCCGACGGAAAGGTCCGTAGGACCTGCAGCCGTGCTGCCGGGACATCAGTCGCGCGATCAGGTCGATTCGCGTACCACGAGTTCGTTCGGCATGATCACCGGGTCTGTGGGGCCGCCGTCTATCAGGCTGAGGAGCAGGTGGACGGCCGCGGTCGCCTGGTCCGCCATCGGGCTGCGTACCGAAGTGAGTGCGGGGCTCGTGTAGGACGCGGCCTCGATGTCGTCGAAACCGATCACCGCCACGTCCTCGGGAACGCGTCGGCCCGCCTTCTGGAGGGTGCGCAGAGCTCCGATCGCCATCAGGTCGTTGGACGCGAACACCGCGTCGAGGTCGGGATCGTCCTCCAGGAGCTGACGCATGGCTTCGGCGCCGGAGACTCTCGTGAAGTCGCCCAGCGCCACGATCGATCGACGGCCGGTGTCTCGCAGAGTCCGTCGGTAGCCGTCGAGGCGTTCACGCGCCTCGTAGAGTTCGAGCGGCCCGGTGATGGTGGCGATCCGGCGCCGGCCGCGCTCCAGAAGGTGACGTACGGCCAGTGCCGCTCCGCCGGCGTTGTCCAGTGCCACGTACGGGACGTCCTGTGCGGAGGTGCGGTTGAAGGACACGACGGGCAAACCCTGCCGGGCGAGCGCGGCCGGCAGGGAATCCGTACCGTGCAGGGCGACCAGGAGCACGCCGTCCACGTGTCCGCCGGCGATGTACTGCACCACCCGGGTCCGGCTCTGGTCCGATTCCGCCAGCATCAGCACGAGCCGTTTGCCCGCCTTCTCCAGCTCCCTGCTGACGGCGCGGACCACGGCGGAGAAGAGGGGGTCGTCGGAGACGACTCCCTGCGGCGGGTCGGAGACCACCACGGCGAGGGTGTCGGTGCGGCGGGTGACGAGGTTGCGGGCCGCTCCGTTGGGCACGTAACCCAGTTCGTGCACCGCGCGCATGACGACGTCCCGGATCTCCGGGGCGACCGTCGTCTCGCCGTTGACGACGCGGGAGACGCTCGATTTGGACACGCCCGCCCGCGCGGCGACCACTTCCAGAGTGGGGCGTTTCATACCTGTCCGTCCCCTGTGCCGCCGCCCGGGTTCGTGCACGGGGCGGGTTTTCTCATCAGGGCGACCTCCGGCTCAGCGTCATGACGTTGTAAGCAGCGTATCCGCAGGCCGGGGCGTCATGAGCATGTCCAAGCACCCTTCGCCCTCTGAGCGGCCCTCGGGCCGACAGTGCGCCACGAGCGTCGTGAGGTACCGCTCCCTGCAGAAGTCGTTCGCGTTACACCGCTGTTCTTCCGAGGTGAAGCAGCTCTTGACAGCCTTCACGCGCCCCTCCATTCTCCCCTTCAGGGAGCGCTCCCTCACCTCTCCCCCACTTGAGGAGTCGCCCATGCACGCCCCGCTGCGTCGCTTTGCCCTATTTCTGACACTTGCGGCCTCACTACTCACTTTCATCGCTCTCCCCGCACCTTCCGCACAGGCTGCGGAGGTCCTGCTCTCGCAGGGAAAGACCGCCACCGCGTCAAGTACCGAGGGAGTCTTCAACGCTCGGAGTGCCGTCGACGGAGACCCCGGGACCCGGTGGTCCAGCGCCTTCGCCGATCCGCAGTGGATCCAGCTCGACCTCGGGGCAAGTGCCGAGATCAGCCGGGTCGTCCTCAACTGGGAAGCCGCGTACGGCACGGCGTTCAGAATCGAGGTGTCGAGCGACGCGCAGGGATGGACCAGCGTCCACCAGACGGCCACGGGCACCGGCGGCACCCAGAACCTGACCGTCTCCGGCACGGGCCGCTATGTGCGTATGTACGGGACACAACGTGCCACCGCCTACGGCTACTCGCTGTGGGAGTTCCAGGTGTACGGCACCGCCGGCGGTTCCGGTGGCGATCCCGGCAGACTGCTCTCCTACGGCAGACCGGGCGCGGCCTCCTCCTCCCAGAGCGACGGGAACTGCTGGGAGTGCACACCGGCCAGGGCGTTCGACCGTGATCCTGCCTCCCGCTGGGCCACCAGCTCCACCACCGGCTGGACCGACCCGGGCTGGGTCTCCATCGACCTCGGCGCGACGGCACAGATCGACAAGGTCGTCCTGCAATGGGATCCCGCCTACGCCAGGTCCTTCCAGATCCAGGTCTCACCGAACGGCACCGACTGGACGCCGATCTACTCGACAACGTCCGGCACGGGCTTCAAGCAGACACTGACCGTCTCGGGCACCGGCCGCTACGTGCGCATGTACGGCACGGAACGCGCCACCCCCTACGGCTACTCGCTGTGGGAGTTCCAGGTGTACGGCACCGGTGGGGACCCGATCACGCCCCCGCCCCTGCCGAGCGACCCCGCGAACCCGCCGCGGCTGGTGTGGAGCGACGAGTTCGAGGGCGCCGCGGGCGGCAGGCCCGACGCCTCGAAGTGGCGGGCCGACCCGGGCACCGGGCCGAACAACGAACTGGAGTACTACACCGACCACCGCAACGCCTCACTGGACGGGTCGGGACACCTGGTGATGGAGGCCCGCAAGGAGGCCACCGCCGGATCGTCGTGCCCGCGCGACCCGTTGAGCGGCAGCACCACCTGCCAGTACACCTCGGCGCGGATGAACACCGGCGCGACGTTCCAGTTCACCTACGGGCGCGTCGAAGCACGCATCAAGGTGCCCAGGGGCAACGGCCTGTGGCCCGCGTTCTGGATGATGGGCGCCGACTTCCTGACGGGCCGGCCGTGGCCGTACAACGGCGAGATCGACATCGTGGAGGTCCTCGGCAAGGACGTGAAGACCGCGTACTCGACCGTCCACGCGCCTGCCTACAACGGCGGAGGCGGCATCGGTTCGCCGTACACCCTGCCCGGAAACGCCGACTTCTCCGACGACTTCCACACCTGGGCCGCCGACTGGAACAGCAAGGGAATCACCTACAGCCTGGACGGCCGGACCGTCTTCTCCCTCGACAAGGACCAGGTGGAGCAGACACGCGGGCCGTGGATCTTCGACCACCCGCACTACATGATCCTCAACCTCGCGGTCGGCGGTGACTGGCCGGGCCCGACGGATGCCGGCACTCCCTTCCCGTCCAAGATGCTCGTCGACTTCGTACGGGTCTACCAGTAGCCCTCGGTTCCCGGGCCGCTCCGCTCCGTCCCTTCGGGCGGAGCGGCTCTCCGGCAGGCAGCAGCCCTTTCGCCCAGTACTTCGCCCCATCCCTTCACCCCCGATGTTCGTGAGGAAGTGAGATGCGCAGATATCGCGTCCCTCTGTACACACTCTTGGTGAACGCCCTGGTGGTCGTGTTGGCCGCCGCCCTGAGCCTGACCGTCTCGACCCAGCGGGCGCAGGCCGCGACGGTCACCGTCCAGGCCGAGTCCTACGCTGCCCAGTCGGGCGTCGCGCTGGAGGCGACCGCGGACATGGGAGGCGGGCAGAACGCCGCGTTCCTCGCCGACGGCGACTGGATGCGGTTCGACAACGTCGACCTCGGTACGGCCGGCCGGCTGACGGTGTCGGCCCGGATCGCTTCCGCCGTCGGCTCGGGCACAGTGGAGCTGCGTACCGGCAGCCTCACCGGACCGCTGCTCGCGGTCATCTCGGTGTCGCCGACCGGTGGTTGGCAGAACTGGGCGACCCGGGACACCGAGGTCTCCAGCCACCCCACCGGTTCGCAGACGGTGTTCGCCGTGTTGCGCGGCACGGGGTCCGGTGACTTCGTGAACATCAACTGGTTCTCCTTCGTCGGTGAGGGCGGCGGCGCGGCGCCCGGCTGGGTCCCCGTCAACCAGGCCGAGTGGAACGCTCAGCTGAGTCAGTTCCGTGCGATGACGCCGGCCGCGGTGCCCGGCGGTGTGGTCCGGGTACCGGAGTTCAACGCCACCTGTACCTACAGTCACTCCAAGCCGGACGACCCCATCGTCCTGCCGGGTCTTCCCGGTGCGTCCCACATGCACAGCTTCTTCGGCAACAAGAGCACCGACGCGTTCTCCACGGCCCAGTCGCTGCTGGCCAACAGGCCGACCAGTTGCACCCCTGCCGACGACCTCTCGGCGTACTGGATCCCCACCCTCTACGAGGGCGACAGGGCCGTCGAAGCCGAGGGCATGATCGTCTACTACGGTTCCCGGCTCCCCGACCCTTCGGCGACCGTGCCCTTCCCGGAGGGGTTCCGCATGATCGCAGGTGACGCCAAGGCGCAGACGCCCACTCCGGCGGGATCGACCGGTCAGTACTGGTGCTCCGGCGAGGGCGGTGAGACCGGCCGCAGCGCCGACGGCAACTGGCCGGTCTGCGCCCCGAAGGCCCACCTCACCCACCAGCTCGTCTTCCCCGACTGCTGGGACGGCAAGAACCTCGACAGCCCCGACCACAAGTCGCACGTGGCGTTCACGTACGACGGCAGGTGCAGCGGCGCCTACCCCGTGGCCATCCCCAACCTCTCCTTCGTCGTCAGCTACCCGACCAGCGGCAGCGGCGCGGGCTTCCGGCTGGCCTCGGGCATGGCGTCGTCCATCCACGGCGACTTCTTCAACGCCTGGGACAACGCCGCTCTCGGACACCGTGTGAAGGACTGCATCACCCAGAGGGCCAAGTGCAACTCCGCCGGCACCTTCTGACCCTGTGGTCGGTGTGCGCCGCGGCTGTGGCACTGCTGGTTGTCGGCTGCACCGCGCAGCCGACAACCGGCGGTACCTCGCCGGGAGCCGCGGCGTCGCGGACATCGGCCTTCAACGCGACCGACACCGCCTGGATCCTGCTGATGATCCCCATGGCCGAGCGTGCCCGGCAGCTGACCGACCTGGCGCCCTCCCGCTCGGCAGACCCGGCCGTGGCCACGCTGGCGTCGAAGGCCGGCTCGACACTGCGCGAGGACCTGCGTCGCCTGCGCGCCGCGCTGAAGCTCTCAGGCGTCCCCGACACACGCCCCCACGAGGGGCACAACATGCCGGGCATGGTCGGCCTCGACACCCTCGACAAGGCAGCCGCCGCGAAGGGCCGGCCGTTCGACCGGATCCTCACCGACGCGCTGCGGGCCCACTTCACGCAGTCCCGGATGCTCTGTGCCGGCGAGCAGAACCAGGGCCGGGCCGACGAGGCGACGGGACTGGCCGCGGCCATCGCGAAGAGTACGTCCCGACAGATCTCCGGACTGGACACACTGCGAGCAGCACGTCCTGCGACGCCCGGTAACCACAAGACCACAGTGAAGCCTGACGGCCCGCACAGGACCGCGACCACCAGGTGAGCCGGCTGCACTCCCAGCGCAATGCCGAACTACGAGGCGGGGCGCACTCTCAGCCCCTTGCTTCGAAGTGGCCGCGGGAGCGGACGGTTTTGCGGAAGCTCGCGTTGACGATCGCGATGCTGTCGGTCGTGCACACATGCGGCGTATCGCTGCATCCAACCGAAGGAAAGGCAACCGAAGGAACGGCGTGAACTCGGGCCGGCTGGCCCCCCAGAGACGCACGATCGCCGGGTACCTCTTGCCCCGGGCCTCGGTGCGTTCCAGAACCGATAGCGTCAATGAGGACACCGGGCGGACGCGGTCGAGCGGCCGGTTCTGCCGTCCCGTCGTGCCATCCATCACCTTGTCGGTGCTCGTGCGTGCTGATGCTCGTCTTGGACATGTCCACGCCGTAGATCTCGGCCAGGTGTACACGGTGGAGTTCGTACGACCACCGGCGAAAGAGGAATCGACCCAAGAGCTCAGGCCACTTTCCCCGCATGCGGTTCTCGTGCCGCACGGTGATGCTCGGCGTTGATACGGCGGGCTTCCTCAAGCTGGTCCTCAAGGATGACGATGCGGCAGGCCGCTTCAACGGGCATGCCCTGGTCGACGAGTTCGCGGGCGCGAGCGGCGGTGCGCAGCTGATAGCGGGAGTAGCGGCGGTGGCCGCCCTCGGAACGCAGTGGAGTGATCAGTCGGGCCTCCCCGATGGCGCGCAGGAAGCCGGGGGTGGTGCCGAGCATCTCGGCGGCCCGCCCCATCGTGTAGGCGGGGTAGTCCTCGTCCTCAAGGCGGCCGAACGTGTCGTCTGCTGTCACTTGCACCTCTCTGTGCTGTTTGTGGAACACGCTTGAGGGGCCCTGGCGCCTATGGCACCAGGGCCCCGAAGGAACTGCTACACCATCCGCCGGCCTCAGTGCTGCGCCGGCCTTCTGTTTCCGCATGCCCGACCGAACAGCTGTCGGGACTGCTGGGATCGCGGTTGCTTGACCGGAGACCACCTCACTATCGATGTCCTGCGGTACCCGGGCCCATACGTTCCGCCCGGGCGATCCTGATGGTGTTCGGCTCCTCCGTTTCTTCCCTCTTGCGCAACTTTTCCTACGTGGGAACTGCCTTTACCACTGGTGGTGCGAACTGCTTGGCGGCCTGCGTCAGCGCCGCTCTTCGACAGCCAGCCCCGTCGCCCATCCTGCGTCTGCTCCGGGCTTGGAACCCCACTGCCGAACTTCCCGGTACGCGCGCCCGCAGCCGACGCCTTTACCGAGGTGCTGCCTCGTACTGCACTGCTGGATTCTGCATACTTCACCTGCGGGTACTGCTACCGCATCACATGCGGTCCTGCTTGCGGCGGCCCCTGATCACTGCGAGCCACCCGGTACGGCCGCCAGTCCCGTCGCCGTCCTGCAACCGCTGGCTCCGGAACTCCACCACCGCACCGCCCTGCATACCGCAACTACGCACTACTGACCGGCAGTTCATCTCTGCCAGGCCTTGCCGTCTCTCTGGCTACGAGAAAAACCATACCCACACAGCCGCCCAATGTCTACTCTTGCCAACATAGATTTTCGCGTTTTCGACGGCCGGGTAATCGGCCTCGAACAGCACGAGAAGCAGCGGTGGGCGCAGAAGTCGGACGGGACCGGGTGAGAGCGAAGAAGCGGGTGTGAGCGAAGAGGCAACGGGCATCATGAGCCAGGCCGTGAGCTGGAACTCCGTCACCGACCAGGCACGGGTGCTGCCGGTCATCGCACGCCTACGGACCGCCCGGCTCGTGACATCGCCGCCACCTGCCGGATCAGCGAACGCACCGCTCAGAGCGCCGTCCTCGACCTTGAGCAGGCCGACTTAGTCAGCCGCGTACATGTCGCGTTCGCGTTCGCGTCCGAGGTACTGGGCGATGTTCCGAAGGCTGGTCAGGTCGGCAGTACAGGTGACTGCTTCGATCCAGGTGGGCAGCTGGTCGCCTTACAGGTGGGCGACCGTGTGGCCGAGGGAACGTACGTGCTCGGAGAGCGCCGTCAGTTCCGGGCCGTCGGCCAGGACGGCTTTGGGCCGGCGTCCGTCGCCGTCTCCGGAGACCCCACTCGTCACCCGGCGCGACCAGGACTACGCAACGCCGGCCCAGGTGGCATGCTCGTTCTGCGCACTCCTGTGACCCCCGCCCGACTGCGGTTCCTGGGTCTGGGTCCAGGATGCAGCCGAGCGCGTCGGACCAGGCGGCGTCCGCATGAGGTGCACTCAGGCCTGCGGCGTGTGGTCGCAACGATCACCGTACGGGCGCGCCGGGTCCGGTTCCGGCCGGTTGCCTCGGTGTCGTGATCAACCGTGGCTCAACAGGTGAGACCGCGCCACGGACCCCGCACTGCGCGAAGTCGAGCAGACGCTGAGTTCCTGACCGCCGGGGTTGCCCGGCATGGGTGATGCATGCCCGACGCCGGCCAGGGACGATGAACAGCCGCCCGAAAGCGCCGAGGCGCTGCTCAAAACTCGCGGCGATCAGACCGATGCTCCGGCGGCTCACCCGCCCCACCGCCGCTCGTCCTCGGCCGGGCGAGCCGCTGAGAGCGTCCTGAACGTGCTGGTGGGTGGGTGGTCCGGGAACGGGACGGCGTAGCGCGGGTCGCGGTCCGCGGTGATGCGGGCGTGGCGCAGGAGCTCACGGATGATGCCCGCGTTGCCCATGGCCCAGCCGGTGGTGGGGGCAAGGTCACTGGGTGTTGCCCGGTGTTCGACGTTGGACCAGCGGGTGCCGTCGGCGTCGGTCGTCGCGCGGGCCGCGAGGTCGGCGACGAGGAGGTCGGCGAAGTCACGGCCGTCGCCGCGTTCGACTTGACGGTCGCAGGCGAGGGCGAGGACGCCTGCGGTGCCGCAGCAGCGGCCGTTGTTGTCCCAGAAGCCGGGGCGGAGCCGTCGTGGGATGCCGGAGTTGACGACTGTGTGCCAGCAGCGGTCGACGAGGGCGGGCCAGGCGGGATCGTCGGGCAGGACGTGCGTCAGTAGGCGGAATGCCTGTGCGTCGCCGGTCGGGCCGTGGCACCAGCCGTAGTTGTGGCGTGCGATCGTCTCGTGCTGCTGTTGCGGGTCGGAGTGCCCGACGAGGAAGCCGTCCGGGCCGGCTTCGTTGCGGGAGACGACGTCGGCGGCTCCGGCCACTGCGAGGTCGATGAGGTCGGGTCGGTCGGCGGCCCGGCCCACGGCAGCGAGCGCGTAGACGATGCCGAGGGTGCCGTGCGACATGTGATGCATACGAGGGACCGTGTCGGCCTCGATCTTCCACTGAACGCCGGCCGTGGTGGGCTCAGCAGCGAGCGCGTAACGGTCGACCGCCAACTGGGCGAGGCCGAGATCGCCGCACTCCAGCGCGGCGAGCGCTATGCCGGCGTTGCCGAGGATCAGCTCGAACCAGTTGTTCCACCCTGCGCCGTCGTAGCGGGACCGCAGGATGTCCAGAGCACGGTCGGCGGCCGTCCCCGCCGCGCTGTCACCGAGCACACAGTGCACGCCCCGCAGGGCGACGGCCATGCCGGCCACTCCGCTGTAGAGGCCGCTGTCCTCCCAGTTGTCGACCGCGTCAGCGACGCTACGGGCACCGCGCAGAGCCATGTCCGCGTACCGGTCGTCGGCAAAGTACCGCCATGCGTCGAGGAGAGTCGGCAGCACCCCCGAACTTCCGTTGTACAGGTGTGGCGTGACCTGGTCGTCGGCGACAGTGTTCGGCCAGGCCGCACCGCCGTCGATGTCCCGCGCAGCCTTCATCAGCCACTCAAGGGCCCCGACGGCAAGCGACTCCGCGTCATCCGGTGCACCAGTGGTCATCATCGGCCTAGCGTTCCACAGAGCTGAGCCACCCCACGACCCACATCAAGCCGTCTCCAGTTCGGAAGATGCCCCCACGCCGCCACGCCGCCGCCAAGCCGAAAGGTTCAGATCGACAGCAACAGACGCGCAGCGTGCGCGACTTGTCGCCCCCGCCGCCGTGGGCCTCCCCTTCGAGACCCTCGTCTTCGCCACCCTGCGCCGGGAAGCACCCGACGCCGGACCGTTCGTTCTGCCACACCTATGGCCGGGGCAAGAACGAGCACCGGATGATCCCGGGCTGGCCGTACTCGATCGTTGCGGCACTGGAGGTGGGACGCACCTCCTGGACCGCGCTGCTGGACGCGGTCCGGCTGGAGCCGGGCGCCGACGTCGCGGCGGTCACCGCCGTCCAGGTCCGTGAGGTCGTCGAGCGCCTGGTTGCCGCCGGCCAGTGGAAGCCCGGCGGCCTGGCCATTCTCTTGGTCCTGGACGCCGGTTACGACGTTCAGCGCCTGTCGCTCCTGCTGACGGACCTACCCCTTGAGCTGTTGGGCAGACTACGGTCGGACCGGGTGATGCGCAGGCCCACGCCGCCGAGGATCTACGACCCGAAGGGCGGGCGGCCGCCCAAGCACGGCGGAGAGTTGGTATTCGGTCAGCCGGACACCTGGGGCGAGCCCGACGTCCGGACAGTCATGGAAACGGAGCGGTACGGCACCGCGGTGGCCACTTCCTTGGACCGGCTCCACCCGCGGCCGACCCGCCGCGCGGCCTGGCTCACCCACCGGGACGAGCTGCCGATCATCGAGGGCGCCGTGATCCGACTCAAGGTCGACCGCCTGCCCAACGGAGCGGACCCCAGACCAGTTTGGCCGTGGTGGTCGGGCACCGGCGCGAGCGAGACGGATGCCGACCGGCTCTGGCACGCGTTCCTGCGCAGATTCGATCTTGAGCGCACCTTCAGAATGATCAAGCAGACGCTCGGGTGGACCCGCCCCAAGCTCCGTGATCCCGAGGCCGCCGACCGGTGGACTTGGCTGATCGTCGCCGCTCACACCCAACTCCGTCTCGTCCGCGGCCTGGTCACCGGTCTCCGTCGTCCCTGGGAACGGCCAGCTCTGCCGAGCAAGCTCACCCCGGCCCGGGTCCGGCGCGGGTTCAGGAACCTCCGTATGCAGTGCCCCCTGCCAGCCCGTGCGCCCAAACCCACCCACCCCGGCCCGGGCCGCCCGCTCGGCGTGAAAAACCGACGCCGGGCCACCGTTCAGGACATCGGTCTGATCCTCAAGACCGGAGAAGCGCATTCACGCCCCAGTCACCACAAGAAGGGCACCAAGCCCAGACGCGTCACGGAATGAGCGGCAGGCTCGGTGTTCCCGGATCAGGCGCGGAGCAGTGAGGCGTGGATGCGGGCGATGGCCCGCAGCACCTCGTCGCGGTTCTTGGCCTGCTGCATCCATGCAGGCAGGCGGGCCACCACGGTCATCTTCCGGCCGTGGTCGTGCCAGGGAATCCCTTCACGCAGCGACGCCTGCACGAATCGCCTGATCAGGTCCAGGTGCTCCAGGCTGTAGGCCCATACCCACCCGTGCCGGGATTCGGTCTGCAGCCACAGGCGAACGCCGAAGTACGGGTCCGTGGCCGACTCGTCCCGGTCCCGGTGCCGGTGCAGGGCCACACCTCCACGGCTCCATTCCTTCACCGCCCCACAGTTCCGGCAGACGAGACGCCTTGGTGCAAAGAGCTCCGGATCGTGCACCCCGGCCGGCTCCGGACCTGCCACGACGCGCGCGACCTTCTCGCAGCCGGGACAGCACACGAGGACCGACGCGAGAAAGTCGTACTTCGTGCTGCGCGGGTCCCGGAACCGATGGTGTGTGGAGATCGGGCTCATCAGACCAGTATGCGAGCCAAGCACCGAAGGCTCCCACGGGATAAATCTCAAGTTGAGTGCCTGATCGCAAAGCTTGGCTGCGTGTTTCCCATCGCAGGACTCGAACTGGACTATTTCCGGGTGGCGGGTGGTGGTTTCTTCGGGGAGTCGTTTCGTGCTGACTTCGGGAGTCACTCCGTGGCCCATTCGAAGGTCGGCGCCGATGACCCCTGATATCACTCGCTTGCGCGAAAGTCGCTCAGCCTGGTGTCTGAAGGTTCGAAATTGCTACTTGTGTACCAATATTGGGCGCGTCGGCTCGCAGGCGTGGGATGGGTGGGAGGGTGGGGTTCGAAGCGGCTGAGGGCCGGGAGTGTGAGCGTGGGTGGGTTCCGCCCGTCTCGTGTCCCGGTGCCGGCCCGGAAGTGAGTGGTTGTGCCTGAAGACCGTGAACGTAGTCTGCTGCGCTTGTTTCTCGAAGCGGCGGACACCCTCGTCGACGACTTCGACCCCGTCGAATTCCTGATGAACCTGGCGGACCAAGCCGCTGTGCTGCTGGGGGTACCGAAGGTCGGAATCGTGCTGAGGAGCAAGGAGTCCGCGCCTTTACCGGTGGCTGCCTCCGGCGACGACACCGAACTGCTGGACCTGCTGCGCTACCACCACGAACAGGGGCCCTGGCTGGACTGCTCTCATACGGAGCAGCCGGTTCTGGCAGCCGGCTGGGACGACATCGAGCGCCGCTGGCCCGCTGTGGCGGCGGACCTTCAGGCGCTGGGGCATTCGCGCATCACCACGCTGCCCATGCGGCTGCGCGAGGAGACGATCGGTGGGCTGAGCCTTTTCCATGACCATCCGGTAGCCGCCCGTGATGTGTACCTGGCGCAGAGTCTGGCGAACATGGCAGGCATCAGCCTGCTCCAGCAGCGGGCCATCGCGGAGGGTGTGACCCTCAACGGTCAGCTCCACCGGGCGCTGGAGAGCCACCACCGGATCCAGCAGGCGAAAGGTTTCATCACCGCACGCCTCTCCATCGACCCCGAGGAAGCCTTCAGGCTCCTGCGCGACACAGCCCGCCATCGTCGGCAGCTGTTGTCCGTTCTCGCCGAGCAGGTCCTCAGCGACCCCCGGGGAACGGACCTCCTGCTGAAGGCGCCGGATACAGAAGCCGCCCCCGGTTCGAGAACTCCCCGACCCTGTAGCACGTAACGTCATAAGAACCCGGCGATGCCAACGTCATACGATCCCTCCTTTCCCTCTCTGTCCCCGCAGAAGTTCATGGTCCAAGAGGTCCAGACCCGCTTCGACACCCATGCACGCATCCGCGGCACGCGTGGCAGTCGCCTCCCCGCCTCCAGGGTCGGCCCGCGCGACGAAGAGCGCGCCTTCGGCGACCTCCAGCAGGCCTTCACACGGCTCCGCGCGTTTTCCCGGGAGCAGGACAAAGGGAAGTACACCTGACCCGGACGGGCCCGCGGCCGTCGGCCCAAACCGACAGCCGCGGCCTGCCTGCGCGGGATGGGGAAGGCCTGCGGACGCGGGGGGTCTCCGTGGGGCTGCTGATCGTCAACGCCGAGATGATCAGTCCCGTTGAGCCTCGTGGGCGGCCGGCTGTCCCCTCCTGCGAGAACTTCGGCGCGAGATTCGCCTGGTCATCAGGGTGATCGCGGCCCAGGTGATCAGTGACTCCGAATGCTGGATGAGCCGTTCGTAGTCACAGGTGTGCCGGCGCGCGTGCATGCCCCAGGCGTGGGAGCGTTCGACGACCCAGCGCCGGGGCAGGACGACGAAGCCGGGCACGTATTTCGGGCGGCTGACGGTCCTGGTCGTCAGGTTCAGGTATGTCTTCGCCAGATCACGAGCTGTCCCGCGTAGGCGGAGTCGGCCCAGACGATGGTGATCTCGGGGCGCATCAGCCGCAGCCGGAACAGCACTCCCCTCGCCGCGTCGCGGTCGGTCATGTCAGCCGGAGTGACCATGGCGAGCAGCGGCAGCCCTCGGTGTCCGCTTCTCTGAACCAGCCGTCTGCGCGGCCAGCGCTGTCGAGAAGCGGGGAATTCCCAGCGGCACCGCTGCGGGCACCACCAGGTCCCTTGGAAACCAGAGCCTGCCGCCCGCCCGAAGCCAACGCCCGCCTCCAACGGTTCGCCGACATCCGGGTCACCCTGAACTGCCGGGCCACCTCGCGGTCACTGGCCCCCGCCTCGATCAGATCAGCGGCCGCCAACCGGACCCGCTCACGCCGAACCCGCTCCTCCGCCGTCGGAATACCTCATCCTCATCCCTCCGGCATGGCGCAGCCCGCGACAACCGTCACGACCCCACGTAACCCGCACCCTTGCAGATCTCTAGTGAGCGTTGATGATGAACTGCCTTGAAGGAACGCCTGCCGCCGCACTCACAGACGTCTCGAAGTGCAGCGCGCCAGAGTACTGGCGGCACGGTATCGGGGCCCGCGCGGGCCCCAACACCGGGGGCCGTTACGCGGGGTCGAGGCGGAAGACGCTGCCGCCGCTGGCGAGCAGATACAGCTCGCTGTCGCCGCCCTGAACGAACGAGACCACTTCACCGGCGTTGACTTCAAGGTCGCTCACGCCGGTGACCTCGCCGTTCTCCATCTGTAGCGTACGGACGGTTCCGTCACAGTAGTCACTGAAGACGTACCGCCCCTTGAGGTCCGGAATCTCATTGCCTCGATAGACGTATCCACCGGTCACCGAGCAACCCAGGCCGTTGCGGTCGTACTCGTAGACCGGCGGCACGTGGTTCTCGGGCTCCGTGCCGCCCCGGAAGGGGTGGTTTCCCTCCATCTGGGACCATCCGTAGTTTTCGCCGCCCTCGCTGTCGGCCGGGGCCCAGTCGATCTCCTCCCAGTCGCTCTGACCGACGTCACCGATCAGCAGATCGCCCGTGCCCTCGTCGAAGGAGAACCGCCAAGGGTTGCGCAAGCCGTAGGACCAGATCTCGTCCTTCGCGTTCGGATCGTCAAGGAACGGGTTGTCCGGCGGAATCGCGTACGGCTCGCCACCCTTCGGGTCGATCCGCAGCAGCTTGCCGAGCAGCGTGTCGAGGTTCTGCCCGTTTCCGTGGGGGTCACCGCCTGAACCACCGTCACCGAGTGCGATGTAGAGGTACCCGTCGGGGCCGAATTTGATGTCGCCGCCATTGTGGTTCGGATAGGGCTGCGTCTGGGTGAGGACCGTACGCCGGGTATCCGGCTGGATACTGCCCTCCTGGACAGCGAACTCGTCCACCGTGCTGGTGCCTTCGAGGTCGGTGAACGAGATGTAGAAGTGCGCGAACTCCTTGTCGAAGGCGATGCCCAGCAAGCCTCGTTCGCCGTCGGTCGTGGTCTCGTCGGACACGTCGAGGACGGGCTGGCCGAGACCCTGATCGTCCAGGACTCTCACAGTTCCCGCGCGTTCGGCTATCCAGACCGTGCCGTCGGGACCGGCAGCACCGGCGGTCGGGCTCTGGGCCGTGGTCAGCCTCGTGAGGACGACCGTCGCGGCCTGATCCGGTGATACGGATTCATCGGCGGAAGCTGTGGTCAGTACGAGGGAAGCGAGGAGGCAGAGGCTGCCGACGACCGCCGAGCTTCTGGTGCGAACTTTCACCGTGATCCTCCTGGAGGCGGCGAATCGGTAGGTCACGCAGTTGCTGGGGCGGAGTGCGGTTGGTGTCACCCGCGCCGGCACGCAACCTGGGTGGGGGGATGGTGTCCTACTGTCAACGCATGAGGATACTGGGATTGCCGTGGCTGTTGGAGGCGAAAACTGCCTACCTTCGACTTCGACCTGTTCCTGTACCCAACAGCGCGTGATGTCGCCCCTATCGCCGCCGGTCCGGCACCATTCCGCCCAGTGATGCGGTCCAGTGATGCGGTCGGAGGCGGCTCCTGTTCGGTGCACCAGCACGACGGTGGCGCGGGGGCGGGGAGCCCGGTTCGGCCACCTCTGCTCGATGCACCGCCATCAGCAGGGGTTTCGGGAGCAGCTGGTTCGTGGAGGCCCGGACGTGGCCGAGATGAGCGAGAAGGTGCTGGCGAGGACCGCGAGGACCGCGCAGATCACCATGCCGAAGCCCACCGGCGGAGCGGTGAGCGAAAGCGGCGCCCACCGCGGCCGGAGTCCGGGCCACGGCCGTGCTGAAACCCGCCGACGGGCCGCACTCCGGGCCCACCGCCGTAGCGCCCACGAGCAGGATCGCGTTGTCGAGGCAGGACAACCACTCCGGAGGACGAGCCGATAGGCCGAATCCGCGTCGGCCGAGTTCGGGGGCCGGTTGTGTCCAGGTCACGGACTGCCGGTACGGGAAACGCCCTGTGCCAACTGTTCCAGGGCGTCGAGGACGCCCTGGCCGAATGTCGTGGGGGCGATCAGAATGCCGAAGACGAGCACGATGACCACGGTCAGCTTCTCGTCGTTACGGCTGCGGGCCTGAGTACGCCGTCGCAGCCGCAGGACGATGATGAGCGCCAACAGCACCGCGACGTTGATCGTCAGTAGCATCGGGCAGCCCTCCCCGGTCATGCGCGAGCTCCTTCAGGTGTAGTGCGAACCTGCGAGGTCTGTCGGCACACACGCCCCGAAATGGCGCTAAAGCACGCCTCGACGACCGAATCCCATGCCACGTGCAAACCCGCGGAGCACATGCTCGGGCGGCAGGCTACAGAGCCTGATGCAGCGAACCATGGTGCGGGCACGCACGCTGTGCGAACCGGGGACCACCCGTGCACGGCCGCATCAGGCCCGGCACCGAGATGTCGGTACCGGTCCTGATGCGCTGCGCCGAAATCCTGGGTCATTTTGCACGGGGTGCGCTTTCCGTACCATGCCCGAGTTTTCCGGGTATTCTGAGAATTTCCGGATGAGTGCTCGCCGGGTTCCGCACGCAGGTGATCACGAGCGTGAGCCGCGGCGGATCGCGGGCCTCAGCGCCGCGGTACTCGGTCGCTCAGCAGAACGCCCTGCTGTCGGCCGCGAAGCGCTGGAACGCGGCCCGAGTTCCAGATCCGGCGATGCCGGCGATCGGGCCGGCGCAGCCCTGGTGTGCCGTGAGGTTGTGCTGCATCGCCTTCCAGCTATTGGTTCCCAGTTGTCCGTCTTGTCGGTCTTGTTCTTTGATAGCGCCGGTGTAGACCCGGAAGTCCTTGAGGCAGCACTGGACGTACCCGACCTCCGTGGTGTTCAGGCCGAGGTTGACCACCGCCAGCGGGGCGGCCTCCTGGGAGATCGCCGCGGACTTCACGCTCGGACCGGACGCCGCGAAGCCGACGCCCGCGGTGGCCAGGCCGCCTGCGGCAAATCCCAGAGCCGCGGTGACGCTGACAAGTGTCCTCGCCAAAACTCGCGTGTGTTTACCTTCGGATCACAGGGCGACATCTGTCGGGGCTGACGTCGTGCGTACCGACCGCTGCCCCTTGACGCCTCGTCCTCTCCCCCGGGGAGGACGAGGCGCCGTCCATGGGGCGTGCGGCGCGGTGGATCGTCGTGGCAGACCGCCGGTCCCGCTGTGGTGCCGCTCCGCTTCCCGGCGCGGGGTGGAGCGGAGCGAGATGAAGCGGCGCGGGGTGGACCGCGCCGCCCGTTGTGCACCACAGACACTGCGCGCCAACTCACCTTCCGCACCAGTGCGGTTGAGCGACTCGGGCGCGCTTGGGACGTCCCGGCGGCCGACCTGCGGAGACTCCGGAGGAGACGCGGCGTCAGTGGGACGCCGGGACGGGCAGAAACGGCTGAAACGGTTCGGTCGCTCCTCCGGTCCCTGCCGCGAGAGGGAACTGGAACGGGAAAGTACGACATCTTTCTGTGCGGGACTTCAAGACGTGGGGTGGAACATGTCTCGATGGAAGAAGCTGCCCGACTCGCTCGACCCGCAAGTCCGGCAGTTCGTCGTACAACTGCGAAGACTCAAGGATCACAGCGGCCTCGGACTGGCGACACTGGCCGGCAGAACGGCGTACAGCCGCTCCTCCTGGGATCGCTATCTCAACGGAAAGGCGCTCCCTCCGGCCGAGGCGGTCGAGGCTCTGGCCCGGGCCTGCGACACCGACCCGGTACGGCTCGTCGCCCAGTGGGAGGTGGCCGCGGAGGCATGGGGCACGGCACCGGAGGCCGGGCTCTTGCCGGGACCGGGGCCTGAGCGGGAGTCAGGGCCCGATGGGGCCGTGGCCGGTCACCGCGCCACACGGGTGCCATGGCTGGCGGTAGCGCTGTCCAGTGCCACCACGGCCCTGGTGATTCTGGCTGTACTCGCATGGGTGGCGCCGTGGGAGGACGACGACGGAGAAAAGGGCGGAAACGACAAACCGTATACCGGCGAATCCCACCCGAAACTTGGGGAGTTCGTCTATCAGCCGGGCAAGGAATACCGCTGCAGGGTGAAGCGCGACAACGACGGCCTCCTTTACGCCGGCTACAGCCGTACGCGGATAGAGCTCATCCAGCAGTCGTCCACCCGGTGGTCGGTGGTGGAGGCTCAATGTCTCCTCAAATACCACCACCAGTCACCCGGTGCGGCCGACGGAGTCTTCGGCAGTGCGACCGAACGCGCGGTGAAGCGCACACAGGAGAAGGGGAAGGTCGCGGTCGACGGAAAGATCGGGCCGGACACCTGGGGGGTGCTGCGGAAGTGAACCAGGAGAGGGAGATGGGGGGAACGCGTCCGCACGGTGCGGGAAGGACGGTGAGCCGGGTGGTGCGGTCGGCACAGTGCGAGCGGCTCGCCCGTACTTTACGTGAGTTACGGTCCGCGACAGGGCTGAGCCTGGCCGCGCTGGCGGCGAAGACCCCGTACAGCAAGTCGTCCTGGGAGCGCTATCTCAACGGCAAGGCGCTGCCGCCCCGGCAAGCCGTAGAGCAGCTGTGCCGCCTCGCGGGTGAGCGCCAGGACCGACCGCTCGCCCTGTGGGAGCTGGCGGAGTCGGCTTGGAGCGGGCGGGCCGGGACGGGGGCCGGGAGTGGGGCAGCGAGTGAGGTAGCCCTACCGGGCCCGGCAGTCGCGGCCGACGAACCGCCGGGTCAGCCAGACCTCCCGAACCGGCGCCACCGCACTGTGCGCCACGTTGCCGGGGCGCTCGTCTGTGGCGCGGTTGTTGCCGCTGGAGTGCTCATGGCGACGTGGGGCTTCGGCAGCGATGGCAGCGATGCGAGGGACAGCGGTTCGCCGAGCGGTTCCGCACCCGGACCGAGCTGTTTCGGTGACGCGTGCACCGGCAGGAACGCGGAGTCGACCAGTTGCTCGACCGCCGTGCACCCGCCGGGCACCTTGGCCGAGCGGCGCTTCGACGGCGGCACGGTGGTCAAAGTGCGCCACTCCGTGAGGTGCGGGACGGTATGGGCCCGTATCGACCGTGGCCGCGAGGGGGACCGTATCGAGATCACCGCACCGGGGATCGCACCCCAACAGAGCGAGGTCCGGGACCACTTCGACGAGGAGGGCTCCCTTTCGACGCCGATGGCGGCGGCGAACTCCCGCGCCGTCCCCAAGGTCGAGAGCTGCCTCGTGCGCGACGGCGAGCGCGACTGCTTCCTGGTGGCACCCGAGGACTGAGCCGACAGCGGTCAGAGGGCGGCACCTATGAACAGGCGGCAGACCCGCCCCGGCAACCGGCATGTTCGTGAGACTCTGCCTCGGCCAGGACGCCCGCCCATCAAGTCCATTTCGGCGTCCGACACGGCCACACGATCACGGCAGCCAGCAGGCCCGCCAGTGCCGGGACTACCGGTCGTGCCGGTCCGGTCCGGTCCGGTCCGGTTCAGTCCGGTCCGGTCCAGTCCAGTCCGGTCTGCCCGTGTCGGCCGCATGCGGTTGCAGGGGCCGCACCGAGCCGAACCGTCAATGTGCCGTGGTGGCCAAGGGCACCGCCTCCCCGTCTGCCATGAGATGGGCCACGATGCCCCTCTCCCCGGCGGCGCGGCTGAAGCGCTCGCTGATGTCGGACTGCTCCACGTAGACGGGAGGGTTGTTGAACAGTTCGTAGTGAATCGCGCAGGCCGCTGTGGCATTGAGGGCTGCCGCGGCCTCTACGGCTTGCTCTGGTGTCAGCGTGACGGGCACGTCAGCCTCGTAACCCTCGAATTTGGCGATGACGCCGTTGACCGGCAGGAACGCGACGTCGAACGGGCCGTGGTCGCGGGCGATCTGCCACCAGTTGCCGTGCCACATGGTGTCCCCGCAGTGGATGATCCGCGCCCCGGCACCTTCCACGACCCAGGCGACCTGGTCGGAGTCGGTACCCCGCCAGTCCAATGAGGCAACGGGGGTGACTGTCAGCGGGCCGACGCCACGGGACTCCCCAAGCCGCTGTGAGTCGGCTTCGATGCCGTCCCGGGCCAGCGCCGGTGCGATGGGGGCGTGACAACCGACGGTCCCGGAGAGAGCCAGGCGTGCGATCAGTTCGCGATCGTAGTGGTCGGGGTGCAGGTGCGTGATCAGGGCGTGCGTTCCTGTCGGCGCGTCGATGGCGGGCAACGGCCGCCTGGGCGGTCCAAGGACGGGTTCAAGCGGGGCAACGTTCTCCAGCGGGTCGATCAGCAGAACCGTCCCGCCCAGTCGGATCTCGACGCCTGCCCACCCAAGGCGGCGCAGATGAAGTGTGTCGGTCTCGGTGTCGGTGTCGGTCTCAGTCTGAGTGTCGGTGTCAGTGTCGGTGGTCACGGTGGTACTCCTTATGCGGCTGGTCGCCGCTGGTTGGCGTGCGAAGGGATGCGAACGGCGTTGCTTGCGGGGCGTCGGAGCCTGCGTCCTCGCTGCGCGGGCGGGTCGTAGGAGACATGGTGATGAGTACGGCCAGGGCTGCCAGTCCGAGAGTGGCCATCACCGTGGCCATGGGTACCGCGCTGTCCGATCCCCTGAGCCCCACCACGGGTGCGGCGAGGGCGCCGAACAGGAACTGGCCGCAGCCCAGGAGAGCCGCCGCGGCGCCGGCATGAGAGCGGCGTTGCCGCAGAACCAGTGCGGGTGCGTTCGGCAGCACCAGACCCACGCTGGTGATCGCGACGAACAGCGTCGCCAGTACCGGCCACAGCCCCGAGTCGGCGAGCGCGAAGCCCAGCAGAGCGACACTCGCGACCGCGGCCCCGGCCACACCGACACGCAGCAGGAGCCGGGCACCGAGGCGGCCGACGAGCCCGCCGCTGGTTGCGGCGGCAGCTACGAGTCCGAGCGAGTTCACTGCGAACACCAGGCTGTACTGCTCCGGAGAGAGCCCGTAGCGGCTCTGCAGAACGAACGGAGATCCCGAGATGTAGGCGAACATCATGGCGAACGTCAGAGCGTTGGCCAGGACATGGCCCACCAGGGAACGGTCACGCAGCAGACCGCCGTACGCCGAGCCCACCCGACGCCGGTCCCATTCGGGGCGCAGGTGCGGCGGGTGGCTTTCCGGCAGCGCGAGCGCGGACGTGGCGAGTATGACGGCGCCGAGTGCCGCGATGACAACGAAGATCGATCGCCAGCCCCATGCTTGCAGGATCTGCGCTCCCGCGAGCGGAGCGAGCACCGGCGCCAGGCCTGTTACGAGCGTCAGCACAGAGAAGTAGCGGGCCGCCTCCCTGCCCTCGTGCAGGTCGCTGACGTACGCGTAGGCGATCACCAGCGCAAAGGCGCCGCCCAGTCCTTGCGCGCCGCGGAGCGCGATGAGGAGCCACACGGACGGAGCGAACCCGCACAGAAGTCCAGCCACCGTGTACAGGGCAAGGCCGAACAGCAGTGGTCCACGCCGGCCGAGCGCGTCGCTCATCGGACCGGCCAGGAGTTGGCCGACCGCGAGGCCCGCCAGGCATGCGGTGACCGTGAGCTGGACGGCCCATGCCGAGCTGTGCAGGCTGTCGGACAGTTCCGGCAGCCCCGGTACGTAGGCGTCCATGGAGAGCGGGCCCAGGGCGCTGAGGGCGGCGAGGATCGCCAGCAGGCGGATCCTGCGAACGGCCCCTCCTCTCCCGGCCCGTCCTCCCCCGGCGCCGGCTACGTTCTGCACGCCTGATTCCCCTTGGTTCGAAGTGGGAGTGTTCGCTGCCGGGTCATCGGTGGCCGGGCGCCCGCTTCTCCCTGCGGACCCAACCGGTCAGCTGGAGGCAGAGTCGCGCCGCCGCTGCCGGCCACCGGGTCAGGACTTCCCGGCAGCGCGTACCACGTCCTCGAAGCGTTTCGGGTCGCGGCCTGTCAGTTCGGCCACCGCACCGCTGACATGCGCGAGGAACCCGCCGCGTGTCGACGCGCCGAACGAGGTGACCAGCTCCGAGAACGGTTCCGGCAGACCTGCTTCCTTGAGGCCGAGGGCGAATGCGTGATCGTCAGCGTCGACGAGTTCGACGTCACGGCCGCCGATCCCTCGCGCGAGGCGCAACAGGTCGAGAGCGCTGACGGCCTCAGGACCGGTGATGTCCAGGACCCGGTTCTCGAAGCCGTCCCGGGTCAGGACCGCTGCGGCCGCAGCCGCGCAGTCCTCCCGCGTGACATACGCGGCTGCCCCGCTGCCACTGTTGGTGACCAGCCGGCCCGAGGCGATGGCCCGCTCGACGACGGAGACCTGCAGGTGCGCGTACAAGTTGTTGCGCAGCATCGTCCACCGCAGTCCGCTCTCCCGCAGCGCCTGCTCCGTGCCTGCGTGGTCGGCGACCACAAGCGCGGGGTTGGCGGGCACGGGTGCGGGGACGGAGGTGTACGCGATGTGCGACACCCCTGCTTCGGCCGCCGCCGAAACCGCTGCCTGCTGCTGGTCGAGACGGGAGCCTATGGCGTCGGTGGAGATGAGCAGTAGCCGGTCGACCCCCGCGAGAGCGGTCCGGACGGTCTGAGCGTCATCGAAGTCGGCATGCCTTGTACGGGCGCCGCGAGCGGCGAAGTCGGCCAGCGCCTCGGGCCTGCGGCTGGTGAGCACGACGTCGCGCGGGTCGACGGCCTGTAGCACCAGCTCGGCGGTGGCCCGTCCGAGAGGACCGGAGGCTCCAGTAATGCCGATCATCATCCGCGCACCAATCTGTAGTCATCGTGATTACGAAAAGAAACTGTAGCCACAACGATTACGGAATGGCAAGATGGTCACATGGCCCGTTCCACCAACACCCAGTTCGCCGTCGCCATCCATGTGCTGACCTACCTGGCAGGCGTCGCCGAAGGCCGCACAGTGAGCTCGGAGGAGCTTTCCGAAAGCACCAACGTCAACCCCGTGTACGTACGCCGCGTGCTCGGACCATTGCGTAGCGCGGGGCTGGTCCGGTCGCGACCGGGCGTCCACGGAGGCTGGCAACTGGCGGCCGACGCCGCGCACATCAGGCTCGATCAGGTCTGGTTGCTGCTGCAGGGGTCCGACCCGGTGCTCGGGTTGCACTCGCCTGCCCCGACATGCGCGGTGGGCCGCGGCGTACAGCAGAGCCTGGAGGCGCTCGACCGATCGGTGGCGGGCGCGGTGGCAACCGAACTCGGACGGTTCACTGTCCGGGACGCACTGGCGGGCCTGCCCGTGCCGACACCGTCGCCGAACGGGGAGTGAGCGGGTTCGCTCGGGCCCGGGCGCGGCAGGGCCCAGACGCTGACGGCGACGAAGCTCCGGCTCCGGGGCATGCGCGAACCCGAGGCTTCGCACTCGCCGGTACCGGCCGCGCGACGCGCATCTCCCCCAGCACGCTGCTGCGGATCGAGACCGGCGGGCGCAAGCCCACCCTGGAGGTGGGGTTGGAGTTGGAGTTGGAGTTGCGGTTGGGTGTGGTAGCGCGGCCGGCGAAAGGATACGAAGTCTGCCTGGACGAGCCGGACGGCGTCGCACGCGTCCCCGCGAGCCCCGCGAGCCCCGCGAGCCCCGCAGAAAACAAATCCACCGCTCCCCACTGCCCAAGATCTTGGTATCGCCGCCGAGGCCCAGGACGACGGTCGAACGCTGGGCACCCGGAGCGGACGCGGTCAGGAAGCGGAGGTCGATTCCTTTGGTACTGACGGGACGGAGTGAGGTCGGACGTAGCGCGAGGCACCGGTAAGCGGCCAAAGGAGCGACGGCCGGCCTTTCGAAAGCGAAACTGGGCAGCAGCATTGCATGCAGCTTCCACCGCGTTTCACGTTGGCCGCGACCACTCTTGATGCCCCGAACGCCCACGAGCTGGCGTTGTTCTACCGGGACTTGCTCGGGTGGCCGATTCAGAAAGCAGAACCGGATTGGGTCGAGATCGCACCGCCCGACGGCAGTGCCGGGTTGTCGTTCCAGACAGAGCGACTCTTCACACGTCCGCGGTGGCCTTCCACACAGTCGGGGCAGCAGATGATGATGCATCTGGACATCGAAGTGAATGATCTGCCATCAGCCGTCGAGCGTGCCCTTGCCCTCGGTGCGACTGTGGCGGACGTTCAGCCGCAGGATGATGTACGGGTCCTGCACGACCCGGCGGGACACCCGTTCTGCCTCTTCGTACGCACCGGCTCAAGTGCCTGAACGACTTGGTCAGGTGATGAGTCTGCGGTGACCGATGAGGCAGAAGGCAGCACCTCTACCAGGTCCATGAGGAGCGCGTCCACGGCCTCCACATCTTGCGCCCGGTGCTACTCGGCGTCTGTCGCGTCGTTGCGCGGCCGGGCTGGGGCGATATCAGGCCTGAACTCGTGCAGACTCCGAGCGCGTCCCGCCGAATCCGTCGGCTGTCATCAGCCGCATACGGGACTGTCGTGGCGCGCCGAAATGCCGTGAACTGCCATACCTGACCGTCCCGAAACAGACTGTTGCGGCGGGCATATGCCCCTATGCTGACGGTAGTCCGTGAACCGCTGGTCGTCCGTTGCTACGGCGCCGTGGTCCGGCGACCACTCGGGGCCCAAGAGGCGCCCCTACGTCAGCGGCTGTGTTCCGCGGGACCTTGAGCCCGCCCCTTCGGCATCGCACGAGAAATCACCGCGCCCCGGCCCTCAACAGCCCTGGTCGTCTCTGCTTCCCTCCGGCGGTGCATGACTGTCAGGACCAGCCATGTCCCCGTACTTCGTGTCCCAGTACTTCGCCGACAACTTCCTGGTCATCGAGCCCCTGGTCGACGAGCCAGGCATCAAGCTCTACGGCCACGTCATGGGCGCCCACAAGATCCCGCTGTACCTGGCGTTGAAGGCCTGCCGCAGTCAGCACAGTGACGTGACCGTCGACCTCACCTGCGTCGATCACCTGGCTCAGAGCGCACTGGAAACCCTGGTCGCCGCCGCCCGCACCCTGCCATCCCCCGGACGCCTGACCCTGCGGACACACCCCGAACTCGACCTCCCCAGGCGGCTCACAGCCCACGCCTGGCACGGAACGCAACGCCTCCAACTCGCCGAAGCCTGAACGTGTGTTCCTGCGGCCGCGGGAGGCCGCAGGAACACACGCCACGACCACGGGCACGGTTCGCCTTGGCGTGCGCGGCGCAGTGAACGGTCACCGGCGAATACGAACTCCATCAGACACAGCTAGGAGGGTGGAATCCGCAGCCGTTCTCGGTTGCGGGTCCCGCCCCCTGGAAGGAGGCCCTCCGCAGGCCCCTGCGGCGCGGCGGCTATGAACCGGACTCCCGTTCACCACCTTCAGCGGGCCGTTCACCGCGAAGGAAAGGGGCGGTCCGCAGTCCTTCCGCCAGGACGAGGTGGCCGGTGGGGGCGGCTACCGCCGGTTGTCTGCGACCGACGGTTGTCGGCGATCGACGGTAGCCGCCGTACCGGCGCGGGCACACCAGTGGCTCCCCTGTTTTCCGCAGGTGTCCCCGCGCCGGTTGGTCCTCCCTGCTGGGGCGCGCGGGAGTCGCCCCAGGTCGGCGGGGAGGACCAGGTGCCGGGGCCCTTTGTGTCCGCTGCGAGGATGAAGGGCTCCCGGCCGTCTTCGGGCCGTCCTGTTTCTTGTGCAGCCCGGGGTCTGGGAGCCTGACGGGCGCGATGGCCGTGCGGAACATCAGCACAGGCACCGGCCTCTGCTCGAACAGTAGACAGGCACGGACCGCCAACGCCAGGGCGTGGACCGGCCCGACCGCAGCACAACCAGCGCACCGAGGCATCCGCCCGCGCAGCTGCAGCCGCATGTCGGTAATGCGGCTCCAACCGCCCCATGGGGCGGACACTCGGTGCCTCGCGCTGCGGGGGGCCCATAGGAGGGGTCTACGCTTGTTGCACTGGTGAGCGCACGAACGGCCTGACCGCGCTCCAGACGAACATTGGGGCTGTGTCATGGACGTGCAGAACGACACCGCAGCGTGGAAACGCGTCGTCGATACCGCGAGTGCCGTCGGCCGGCCTGTGGCGTTGCCGTCCGCCGTGACGGCTTGCATCAAAGACGTGGGCGCGGACGGCCTGGGAGTCAGCCTGATCACCTCCGGCCGGATCAGGACCGTGGCCCATGCCTCCGACGAGCGCAGCTACCGGCTGGAGGACGCGCAGCTCGTGTCGGGGGAAGGCCCGTGCACCGAGGCCTACCGGCAACGCCAGATCGTAGAAACCGACGCCCTGCCCGCCGACGGGCAGTGGCCCGTGTTCTGGCGGACGGCCGGTGAACTCGGCATCCGCAGCGTGGTGGCCGTGCCACTGCTGGTCGGCAACGACCTCCCGGTCGGCGCCATGGACCTGTACCACACCACCAGCGCTCCCCTCAGCCCGACGGGCCGGGCCCGGCTCCGCGCCTACGCCCGGATCCTCGCTCTTCTGACCCTGGACGCCCACCCGATGTTGATCGGCTGGGAACAAGCGCCTTCGGAAACAGGCCCTGCGGGCTATCCGCCCCTCGTGCACCAGGCAGCCGGCGCCGCCGCCGAAGCCGGCAACGTCCCCGTCTCCGAAGCCCTGGCCCGCATGCGCGCCCACGCCTTCAGCCACCAACAACTTCTCAAAGACGTCGCCAACGACATCCTCGGCGGACAGCTGCGCCTCGAAATCGACGGCGACACTCCGTCCGGTTGACCGCATGTGCGCCCACCCTTGACAGCCCATGCCCTGGAACGACAGGACAGTTGACGTCACCGACCGACCTTGTCGGCTCCGTCCATGCGGTTCGCTGCCCCGGCAGGGCGAAGCGCAGGATGCGCCCCCAGGTGGAGCCGTACTACCGCCACAATGGACCGGTGACGTACGGAATGTCGCACTTCTCGCAGAGGCCCCTATCCCTGTCACGGCCGAGGACGTTGGTCCAGGCGTGGTGCAGGTTGATGTTGTCTGCGGCGTACCCGATCGGTCCGTAGACCGACGGCTGCGGGCGGAGGACTTGGGGCGTGCCGGGCCGACGGCTTCGGCGGCTCGTGGCCCGGCGGGATCTGTCATCGGATGAGAGTGCGCAGGACGGTGGTGCCGGCGCCGGCGGCGGTCAGCCCGGCGACGGCCGCGGTGGCAGGGTGCGCGCCGGACAGAACGGTGAGAGTGGCGATCACCAGGCCGATGACCGCGGCTGCGAGCAGGACGACCGCGGTGTGCAGAGACACGAACGGCTCGGTACCGGTGGAGGCGGGCACCGGGCCGGACCGGCCGGCGGGCTCGGACGAGGCGACGGCATCGGGACGGGCGGCGG
This sequence comes from Streptomyces sp. NPDC087844, assembly GCF_044742785.1. NCBI lineage: Bacteria > Bacillati > Actinomycetota > Actinomycetes > Kitasatosporales > Streptomycetaceae > Streptomyces > Streptomyces sp. NPDC087844. The sequence continues at coordinate 51,466 of NZ_JBIUVD010000030.1, forward strand.
GGACGGGCGGGACGGGCTGAGGAGTGCTCATGGCACAACCGTCCCGTCCCGCAGGGCGACGGTGGGCGCGGGCCGAACGGATCCGATGACACCCGATCAACAGGCCGGTGCGAGTGAACACCTTTCCTATCCGGTCGAACGCAGCGTTGCCCCTGTGTCACACCGGCGGGCTGTTCGGCCAAGTTCGGCGCTGTTCCACCGCAGCCCTTCTAGCCTGCTCAGCACAGCTTTACGGGGGATGGGTGACAGTGGGCGAGCACGGCATGAAGGCCGAAGGCGCTGAGGGCGCGGGCCTGTACGAACAGCATCTGGAACGCCAGGCGCAGGCGCTGCGGCGGTTGAAGGTGGAGCGGGGTGATCCCCCACTGCGCAGGATCCAGGCCCGGGCCAGAGAGCTGTTCGGCGATGGGGTGCCGCTGCCGCCGGCTACTCAACACGCCGCGTTCAACGGTCGGTACGTCAGCCTCGACAAGCTGATCGTCCTCGTGCGCACCCTCATGTCCTGGGACGCCTACGGCCAGCCCTGCCCCGCCCCGGACCGCACCCATCCCGACCTCGCCCCCTGGCACGAGCAGTGGCGCACCATCGCCGAACTGCGCTCGCGCCGACACCGCCCCGCCCCCACCCGTACGCCGACCTCCGCACCGGCGCCGGCACCGGCACTGGCCGGGCTGCGTCCAGCCGATCCGGACGACTCGCAGGACTCTCCCCCCGAGCCTGCTGCCGTACCGCTGGCGCCACCGGCCGCCTCCGAAGCTCTTTCGCCGAGCGTGAGCACACCGCATCCACCGGCGGAACCGGGCCACTTCGCCACGCGAGCCCTCGCCAAGTCAGGCCGGGCACTGGCAGCCACGAGCCTCGCGGGCGTGCTGATCCTCGCGCTGGACGCCAGCAGCCCCCGCCTGTGCACGGCCGCATACACCGGCGGCGCCACCCAGCACTCGCTCCCCGCCGAACACAGCCGACAGGCCCACCACCCGGCTCTCGCAGCAGGAGTGCGGCAACGACCGGCCGCACAGCCGGGCATGTGCATCTATTACGTCGGCCGGACCGGCTGCCCCGCGGACTTCCCCCAGCCCACGTCCACCACCACTCCCCCACCCAGCCCAATCCCCTACCCGGATCCGGACCCCAGCCCCGACCTGAGTCCGAGCCCGGATCCGAGTCCCAGCCCGACCCTCGCCCCGAAACCAGAACCCACCCGCAAGCAGAATGTCTGCACATAAGCACGCCGCGACGCTGCTCTCCAGGCTGGCGTGAACTGCTCGAACGTTCTGGAACCGCTGCTGTACTGCGGATGTGACAGATCAAAAGCGGTGCACAGTAGTACGAAACGGCAGCTATCAGGGTGTCCAGGGCGGCACCTTTGCCACCGGCATCAGCGCCCAGTCCGCCGACTCCCGGGCCCTGTGCCTCCACCAGCTGGTGATGGCCGCCGGCAGCAGGGGCCGCCCTCACCTGCACGAGGGACACGAGTCAGCCATCTTCATCCAGTCCGGACAGGTCGAGGTCTGGCACGGCCCGGAACTGACCGAGCACGTCAGCCTGCGCGCCGGCGACTACATCCACATCCCTGCCGACACCCCGCACCTGCCGGTGAACACCGGCGACCAGGACATGGTCTGCCTGGTCGCCCGAACCGACCCACAGGAGCAGGAGGGCGTCCGCCTCCTGGACCTTCCCGCCTGGCTGGCCACCCGCATCGGTCCCCTGACCGTCGGTAACGGCTAGAAATCTGTTTCTGAGTCAGCAGAGGTCGTAAGCATTCAGCTGGTCGGAACGGTGTCGGAGATGTCGTCCTGCCACACCAACCTGATGCCGCCTGGGCATACGACGCAGCGGTCGGCGTCACAGCCTGAGGACCAGGCAGGTGGTCGTCCTGCCCGTACCGGTAGGTGCGCTCGACGCGGACGGCGCCGGGCGGGATGCCTCGGCCGGCGAGCTCCTGGCCGACAGCGCGCGCAGGGCCGCCGACCCAGACCGATATGACCGATATCGCCGATGAGTGGAGGTGGTCAGGAGGCGCGGCGGAGATCGAGAATGGCGGCCGGGCCGATCACACCGAGCCCGAACTTCCCGCGGATGCGGTCGCTGACCGCCTCCGCGGTCCACCGGTCCTCGCGCGCCTGGTCCAGACTGAACTGCTCGGCCACCCGTTCGGCGTCGGTCAAGTCCTCGCCCTGCAACGCGAGCCTGGAAAGCAGACAGTTCTGCGCGCTCGTGGCATCGATCGACCGGTAGGCCATCGTGCGCAGGCCGTGCTCGTGCGTGCGTCGTGCTCGTGCGCGGAGGCTTCCGGCAGGCGGCGCGGCTTCCCCCACGACGTCCCACCTGCGAACCGCAACGCGAGGGTGAGGCCGCGCCACCTGACCGTGACCGCGCAACAGAAGTCCGAGCGGCACAACAAGATCGAGGAGAGCCCCGCGGACCACCGCGCCGTCCAGGGTGCGCTGGACGAAGGTGGGGCGCAGGCTCGCGGACGCGGGCAAGACGCGCGAGGCGACCGGTCGGGTGCCGATGCCCCGGGCCGGTCCGTGGCGACCCGCGCCTTCGCCTCGGATTGCCTGCGGCTGAACGGACCGAACTCATAGTGCTGGCCGCGCCCCCGCGTTGACGCAGGCGAACTCGTTGTCCGACCGGACATGCCACCCGGGGCAACGCTGTCCGATCGGACAGACATGGGAGGCCGGGCGGGCCCTAGGTTCACCTTCTGTTCGCGTTCTGCGACGCCCACCCGCCTGGCACCCAGCGCCCAGCGCCCAGAGTCACCGGAGCATTCCATGAGCACCACCCCACCCGCGTCCACCGCATCCGCTCCCGAACCGGAAGCGCCGGTACCGAACAACATGCGTCGGGTCGCCACGGCCAGTTTCATCGGCACGGCGATCGAGTTCTACGACTACTACATCTACGGAACCGCCGCAGCCCTCGTCCTCAACGAGGCGTTCTTCCCCGAACTGTCCGAAACGGCAGGCACGCTGGCCTCCCTGTCCACGTTCGCCATCGGCTTCGCCGCCCGCCCGCTGGGGGCCGCGGTCTTCGGCCACTTCGGTGACCGGGTGGGCCGCAAGGGCGTCCTCGTCGTCTCGCTGCTGATGATGGGACTCTCCACAGGTCTCATCGGCCTGTTGCCCGGATACGCCACACTCGGTGCCTGGGCCCCGGTCCTGCTGGTGCTGCTACGCGTCGTCCAGGGACTCGGCCTCGGCGGGGAGTGGGGCGGAGCGGCCCTGCTCGCCGTCGAGCACGCGCCGAAGAAGAAGCGCGGCCTGTACGCGGCGGCGCCTCAGATGGGTTCGCCCGTCGGCTACTTCGCCGCCACCGTCACCTTCCTGGTCATGTCCACCGTCCTCGACGACGGAGCGTTCCGGAGCTGGGGATGGCGCATCCCCTTCCTGCTCTCTTTCGTCCTGGTCGCCGTCGGCCTGGTCATCCGCCTGAAGATCGCCGAGAGTCCCGCCTTCGCCAAGGTCACCGAACGCCGCGAGACCGCCAAGGCCCCGCTCGCGGAGGCGTTCCGCAAGCACCCGAAAGAGATGCTGCTCGGTGCGGGGATGATCACCGTCGTGTACGTGATGTTCTACACGGCCGCCACCTACTGCATGACGTACACCACCAAGACGCTCGGCATCCCGAAGAACGACATGCTCGCTCTCACTCTGGTCGCGGTGGCGGTCCTCGGACTCTCGACGTTCTTCGTCGCCCGTTGGTCCGATCGCGTCGGCCGCCGCAAGCTGATCATCGCCGGCGCCGCGTTCGGCGTCGTGTGGGGAGCGGTACTCTTCCCGCTCCTCGACACCCGCAACTACTTCCTGATCGCCGTCGCGCTGAGCGGCGCCCTGCTCTGCATGGGCATCATCTACGGCCCGGCCGGCGCGTATCTCCCCGAGCTCTTCGCCACGCGCGTGCGCTACTCCGGTGCCGGCTTCTCCTACAACCTCGGCGGCGTTCTGGGCGGTGCGGCCGCACCGCTCATCGTCACCGCACTGGCCGAGAACTACCGTCCGTCGGTGGGGGGATGGTTCATGAGCGCGATGGCTCTGCTCTCCCTCGTCTGCATCATCGCGCTCCCCGAGACCGTGGAACGCGACCTCGACCGCGTCTGAGACACGTACGGCAGATGCCCGTACCCCCGCATGAACGCGCCGGACAGCGGAAGGAAGCTGAGGCATTCCTCATGGGCATCACTCGTGACTCCGCCTACCCTGAGCCGGTGGACCACACCTCTGACGCCCTTGCGCGTGGTGGCGATCGCGTACAGCTGAGGCAGATCCTCGCCGCACTCACCGTGCCCGTCGCCGTGGTGGGAGACGAGGCTGTGATCGCCGACGTGATCGTCGCCGAACCGGGCGAGCATCTCGGGCCCTCGCCCGGAGCACTGGTGCTCGCCGTCGGCGCACGCGGCGTGGCAGCGGTCCCTGTCGTCATCGCGGCCGGCCGTGCCGGCGCTGCCGCCGTGATGGTCAAGACCGACACCGACGGACTCCCCGCGCAGCTCCGAGAGGCCGCACGCGAGGCGGACATCACGGTGCTCGCGGTGCCGGAGAACACACGATGGCACCAACTGGCACAAGAGGTGCGCGCGGGCCTGACTCGCCTCAGTGCCCGGAGCACCGCCGCCCCGGGCACATCGGGCGATCTCTCCTCGTTGGCCCAATCCCTGGCCACGGTCACCCACGGAGTGGTCAGTATCGAGGACTCCGCCGGACATGTGCTCGCCTACTCCAGGTCCGGCGAGGAGGCCGACGAGCTGCGACGACTCACCATTCTGGGGCGCACCTGCCCCGAACCGTATCTCAAGGTGCTTCGCGAATCGGGCGTGTTCAGGCGGCTCCGCTCCGGTGAGGAGGTCGTGGAAACCGCGGAGCAGCCCGATCTCGGCTACCGGCGCCGACTGGCCATCGGCATCAACGCCGGTCATCGCCCCCTGGGCACGATATGGGTCCAGGAGGGGAAGCGTCCGCTCTGCGAGAGCAGCGCCGAGACCATGCGGGGAGCCGCACGGCTCGCCGCACCGCAGCTCGTGGACCACTACTACCAGGGCGACGCGTCCGCCCGGTTGGCCTCCCGTGTCGACCTCGCCCACGCTCTGCTGACCGGACGCTTCAACGCCGAGGCCCTCGCCCGTCACCTGGGGCTCGACCCGGCGCAGGGCGCCACCGTGCTCGGGGTCGACCTGCGTGAACCACAGCACCCCGGCGCCTCGGCGGCCCTGGACCTACGGCGCGAGGAATCCGCCGGCATCATCTCCCTGCATGCTTCGGCGTTTCGCCGCGACGCCCTAGTCACACAAGCCTGCGGCCAGATCTACGTGCTGCTTCCCGCGAGGAAGGGCGCCGCCGACGACACCGCGATCGTGCGCTGGGCCACCGAGCTTGTCACCGTACTCCGACGGCAGTCCGGTACGTCCGTCCAAGCGGCCCTCGCCGGCACCGCGCCGCACCTCGACGCCGTTCCCGCGGTGAAGATGCGCGGCTATCACGCCCTGGAGCTGATGGCACGCACACCCGAACGCGCGGTAGCCACCTACACGGAGCTCCAGGCGTCCCTGCTTCTGGGGGACGTGCTGCGCCTGCTCGACGAGCATCCCGACACCCGCCACGCGGGTCTGGAGACACTCGCCACTCACGACGCCGAGCAGGGATCCGAACTGGCCCGTTCCCTGCTGGCCTACCTTGACGGGTTCGGAGACGTGGCGCGCACCGCCGAGGCGCTCAACGTCCACCCGAACACCCTCCGCTACCGGGTGCGCAAGGCGATCGCCCTGAGTGGGATCAGCATCGACGACCCCGATCAGCGGCTCGTAGCCATGCTGCAACTGCGCCTGGCCCTCAACGGTGGGCCCATCGCGAAAGCCCCCTTCCCGGCCTCGTGACGGCACCGGGACTCAAGGCGGGTGAGCGCCTGCGACGAAGCGGCGCGGTTCAGTGCTTGGTGACTACGGTTCGGCCGCTGCAGGTGATGGTTCAGTTCCCGGAGCCGACGATGGCGGTGACGCGGATCTCCGCGCGCACGGCGGCGAGGCCGGGCACCGTTTCGCCGGTCTCCGTCCAGATCGGCGCTCGGCCGGCGAGGCGACGGCGGAACTGCTCGCCCATGCAGCTTCTCGCCGTAGCCCGCAGTGACGCCGAAGGTGACGGTGCTCATGACGCTTCCTGTTCCTGCCCGTAGGAGTGCGCTCCCTCACGTGAAGTGATCGCGGACTTCGTTTCAGAGGGGGGAAGATCTATGAGCAACACGGAGGGCTCATGAGCGGCGCGGGCGAACACGACCTGCCCCGTCGACCTGCCCCGATGGCCCGAACAACGCTGCAGGAAGCAACTGCCACGAGGCTCACCATGGCGCGAGCGGGGCGGGTTGCTGGCCGGTGCGGTGCTGGACCGGGGGCCTTCTGACGCGAATATGCCTCCCGCTGTGTGCCCACGGGGGCCAAGCTGTCAGCACGAGGATCGGGGGACCTCATGTTGCGTATCCACTTCACTTCTGACGATCTGCAACGCATACGCCTGGCACACCAGCCGGAACCCATGTGGGAAGTTGTCTGCAGCCTCTGCCGACTGCAGAGCCGTGAAGGCGAGGCCTTCTTCGGGAAGTGGCGCCGGCACTCGTCGGCCCAACTGTCGCGGCCGGACTCCGGCCTCCTGCGCGCGGTACTTCGGCCCCTGGTACCGCTGGGGCCCTACATTCCGGACTTCCTCACCCCCGCAGAGCCCGAGGTCCATCCGGAGGGCGCGATCGATGCGGTGCTGCGCACCTCCCCGCAGCGTTTGCGGCATGACCTCACGATGCTCAGCAATGTCACGGCCCTGCCCTCCTGGACGGTGGAGCTGGCCGACGGGCAGAGGACGCCTCTCAACCGGCTCGGACGGGCGCTGCACGGCTACTTCGACGCCACACTGGCCCCGGTCTGGCAGGATCTGCGCGGGCAGGTCGACGCCGATGTGCTCCTTCGCGTACGCCAGTTGGCCGACGGCGGCAGCGAGGCGCTGCTCCGCGAGTTGCCGACGGCACGGTGGGAAGCTCCGGTCCTGCACTTTCCCTATCCGGCCGACCGGGACCTGCACCTCGCCGGACGCGGGCTGCGGCTGGTGCCCTCCTTCTTCTGCTGGCGAAGAGTCCTGACACTCGTGGACCAGGCACTCACACCGACCCTTGTCTACCCCGTGCAACGCCAGGCCGTCGGCCTGCTTGCCGCGCCTGCTGACGACACGGACGACCCGACGCTCTCGGCACTCTCGGCGCTGCTCGGCCGGACGAGGGCTTCCATCCTGCGGTCGCTCGCGGACGCCGTCGGCAAGTCGACGTCCGAACTGGCATGGAGTGTCGGGGTTTCCCTCCCGACGTCGAGTCAGCAGATATCCGTCCTGCGGGCCGCGGGCCTGATCGCCAGCCGGCGTGACGGAAAACGTGTCCTGCACAGCGCTACCCGGCTCGGCCGCGCACTCGTCGAAGGTGGAGGGCGCCGGCACCAGGACACCCTCTCCCTGCTTGCCCGACCGAGAGGGCTGTGAGCGCCACGCTCGCACCCCGGTAGTGCCATGGGCCGGGGAGTCCCCGGCGAGGGATCACCCGAGTACGGTCAGGGCTCTGATCAGCGGAATTCACGACATCTCGGTGCAGTATTTGGCTGTCGTCGAAACGTGTTGCCGTGGTGGTGCGGCGTGAAAATCCTGGGCTGGGCAGGAGGGGAATCGCCTGCGCAATTGCTGGAGTTCCACACGAATCGAGGTGTTCGCTGATGTCCAGACGTTTAGCCGGCGTCCTGGTGGCGGTCGCGGCTCTGACCGGATGTATCTTTCCGGCTGCTGCGAGTGCACAGGACCGGGTCGTATGCTCGCCATCGGACTACGCCAAGGGAACCTGCCTGGCTTTCGCGGTGACGGGCGGCGAGAAACCTGAGATCGGTGCGGTCCGTGCCGCCGTCGAGCGCGGTGACGTGGCCCAGGCGCGCGGCTATGTGAAACAGCGCGCGAAGAACCATGAGGACGGCCTGCAGACGGCACTCCGGGCGCTGATGTCGTCACCGAAGGCGCCCGGCGACGTCCACATTCTCAACGACCCGGAGAATGACGGAATCGGCACGATCACCAGCAGATGGACCTGGCGTCTGGACCAGCCGGTCATCTTCGGCTACTGCGATCCGCAAGGCTGCACGCAGCGGGACACGCTGGACGCGCACTACGCCCTCAACATCTTCTTCACCGGAGAGACAACCCTGGACGGGGAACTGTCGACGCGGGCGGGCGCGACGTTCAGCATCAACAACCACGACTGCACTCTGTACGCCGACCTGAACTGGCAGATCGACCCCAATCTCGCGGACTGGCCCAGGTGCGACACGGCGCACCAGACCAGCCGGTACACGATCTACCCGGGGAACGTCACCCAGATGCGCAAGAACGAGTGGAACTACTTGGCGATCGGACTGCGTTTCACTCCGACCGGCAGCGACCAGGCGTTCGCCTTCAACTGGGAGTCCCGGCGCTGGTACGTTGACGGCGGCGGCTCCCAGGAATTCCGGCAGTATTCGCCATGACGCACACGTGACAGAGCCACTGGTGGGCGCGAACGGCACTACGCGCCCACCGGTGCTCTGCTTTCTCGCCACCGCGCTTCATCGGATTTCGGGAAAGGGCCGAGATGAATGACTCCACTCGTTCCCTTCGGCAACGCCTGCATGTCCTCGACGGGTTGCTCATGGCGATCGAACGCAGACACGAGCTGGTCGACATCGTGTCAGGTTGTGAATCGACCGACCTGGCCCTGCAGAGGATCATCGCGCGCTTCGGCGTCACCGAACCCGCCGCGCGGGTGCTGCTGGACATGCAGTTCCGACGGCTTCTGCCGCAAGAGGTCGACAAGTTGCGGCAGGAGGCGGCGCGGCTTCGCGCCACCCTCGATCCGTAGAGGGACCGGCCCTGCCACCGCGGCCGACGCCGGGATGCCTGGGCGTCCCCTTCAGCAGGTGCGAAGCCCCGGAACGGGTTCGTAGTTGCCACCGCCGGACACCTTGGTGGCGGGGAACCACCCCCAGCCGTTGTCAGCGTCGGCAACGTCACCTTGCGTCCAGAGCCACCAGTCGTTGCGCGCCTCACCGACCGGGGGGTTCTCCACCCCCTCCATCCTCACCTGGCAGGCGAACCAGTTCCGGCCGGCGTAGAGATAGCCGCTGTACACGTAGACCGGATAGCCGGCCCGCACCAGATTCCCGCCCTCGTAGGCGTTGCAGTAGGTGGTCGTGTACGTGGTGCCCAAGAAGTCCGTCACGGTGGGCCCTGCCCCGGAGCAGCCGGCTGCCGGAGCAGCCACCGCGGTGCCGCTCGCACCCAGACCGAGGCCCGCCGTCATCAGAACGGCCGCGACGGCCGCCCGCACGGCCCTCGCCGGGCCCGCACTCTCCATGCTGCCTCTACTCTCAGTGCTGCCTTTCCTGCCTTGCCGTGTGCGCGACAGGCGCGTGGGTACCCCTCTTTTCTGGCCGATCCAGGAGACCGGCACCCCGGTGGACGACCGCGGTAACCGTGACGCGTCCGATACACGTCCTTGTGACCCGCCTCCTCCAAACTGCCGCCGACGCCGGGACGTCGCCACACCTTTCCACCGTGGCTAAAAGGACCACACCGCACAGGACCCCAGCCACGCCGTGGAGGCCTTTGCGTTCCTGACACACCGCTGACCAAACAGCAGGCGTGGGCGGGAACCCCGTCGCCAGAGGACGACATGGCGGTGTCCGGGATCTCGGAGCATGAACGCCCCGTCCGGCCCGCCAGGGACTACCGGATACAGTGCGCGAGACGGCCGCCCGGCCAAGGAGGGAAAGCGTGACCGACACCAGTAACACCCGGCCCACCGACAGTGAAGCGCAAGCCGAGCGGCAGAGCCCGCTGCACCGCCTGATGCGCTACCTCCCTCTGATCGCCCCCGTCCTGCTGTGGGCCGTGCCCTGCGGGGTGCTCCTGTACAGCGGACAGCACTGGCCGTTGCCCGCCGCACTGGTCGGCACCGCTCTGTTCGCCCTCGGCCTCCTCGTCATGCCGCTCGCCATGGCACGTGGCCACGGCCGGCGTCAACAAGACTGGGCGGCGATCGTCGGTGACACGCTGCTGGGCGCCAGTTGGGTCCTGTTCACCTGGTCCGTTCTACTCGGCGTCCTGCTGCGCCTCGCCCTGGGCGTGCTGGGCGTCGGCGAGGGTCACGACCGGGCGCGCATCGTCACGTGGGCCGTCCTCGGCGTGACCGTCGTACTGCTCGCCTGGGGGTACGCCGAAGCCCGTCGGGTGCCGCGTGTGCGCCGCCTCGACGTACAACTGCCGCGCCTGGGTGCCGGGTTGGACGGCCTCCGCGTCGTTCTCATCACCGACACCCACTATGGCCCGCTCGATCGCGCACGCTGGTCGGCACGGGTGTGCGAGACGGTGAACACCCTTGAGGCCGACCTGGTCTGCCACACCGGCGACATCGCGGACGGCACGGCCGAACGCCGTCGCGCCCAGGCCGCCCCGCTCGGCACCGTGCAGGCGAGCCAGGCCCGGGTCTACGTCACCGGCAACCACGAGTACTACAGCGAGGCCCAGGGCTGGGTCGACCTGATGGACGAACTGGGCTGGGAGCCGCTGCGCAACCGCCATCTGCTGGTGGAACGCGGAGGCGACACCCTTGTGGTCGCCGGCGTGGACGACGTCACCGCCGAGTCCTCCGGCCTGGCCGGACACGGCGCCCACCTCGCCGGAGCCTTGAGCGGCGCCGACCCCGGTCTACCCGTCCTGCTGCTGGCACATCAGCCCAAGTTCATCGACCGGGCGGTGGCCGGCGGCATCGACCTCCAACTCTCCGGCCATACCCACGGCGGCCAGATCTGGCCCTTCCACCACTTGGTCCGCATCGACCAGCCCGCCCTCGCCGGCCTCAGCCACCACGGCCCCCGCACCCTCCTCTACACCAGCCGCGGCACCGGTTTCTGGGGCCCACCCTTCCGCGTCTTCGCCCCCAGCGAGATCACCCTGCTCGTACTCCGCTCCCCTCAACGGCCCACCTCGACGTAGCAGCGCCGCCTGTCACCTCCACGGCCTGCCGCCGTCAACTGACCCCCACCTACGCGAACGGGTCGGCGACGCAGATCCCGATGGCGGAGCGTTCGGCGACGGTACCCCGGGCGGACTAGCGGCCGCCGACCACCACCACCGGTTCGGCACGGGGCTTCTTCTCGCGGCGCACACGACGGAGCCACCAGCACTCGGCCCGGAATCTACTGAGCGTTCGCTAAGAGATCTGCAGTACGGGTGCGGTCGAGCAACTTCCGCTGCAATACTGGTCTTTGGGCGCCCAAGCCGGGGAAGTGACGTCAAGGTAGACGCCAGACATCGGTTTGACTGATCGATCGCTAAGCAGACCGAAGGAGGTACGCAGACAGGTACCGGACACCGGGATCCGCAGCCTGGAGCCCCAGAACCGGGCCCGTTACGTAGCCGTGCGACCATCTGGAGCACATGCCGCTGGACACGGTCGAAGCAGGCCGTGCTCAGGGCGTTTCACCACGCCGATCCCGGCCGACGCGGTGCGTGCGGTGCTCGTCATGTGCCGGGGGTGGCCAACTGGTTCCGCGTCTTCCGCGTGGCCGGCCCGCTCAGCGCGGAGGAGGTCGCCAAGCGCCATGTACCGCTGAGTCTCGGCACCGTGGGCCACCCTGGCGCGAACCTCCGCAGCCCTGAAGCCCACTGCACGCACCTCCCGGTGACGCTGCGGCCTGCCGTCCCGCCGCATCCCGCGCCGGCGTCCCCGCGTTCGACTTCCTGTGTCAGCACCCACGACGAGAGGCAAGCCGCATGGACAAGTTCGAGGTCCGCGCCAGGTTCCAGGAACTCCGGGAGACTAAGGGCCCCGTCCGCCCCCGCGAACTCGACGCGGTCTGGGCGGCATTGGCCACCGTCCGCCCCGAGGACATACTCGGCGAGTGGAAGGGCGGCGAGTTCGATACGGGTCATCCCCTCAACGGCGAGCTGGAGAAGGCCGGTTGGTACGGCAAGACCTTCACCTCCGTGCACGACGTCAAGCCGCTGATGTGCCGTGACGCGGCGGGCCGGCTGTATTCCAACCGTGAACTCGGCAAAGGAGAGGCCAGCCTGTGGACCGTCGAGTTCCGCGGTGAGACGACGGCCACCATGGTCTACGACGGACAGCCGGTCTTCGACCACTTCAAGCAGGTGGACGACACCACGCTGATGGGGATCATGCGTGCCAAGGGGGTCCCCGAAGAGGGCCCCTTCTACTACTTCTTCCTGGAGCGGGTCCCGCAGACCGCGGGCGAAGGCACGGCTGCTGCCCCGCGGGAAGCCGCGCTACCCCCGCAGGACAGCGCGCAGCCGCAACGCGGAGGCGCGCAGGCCGGAGAAGACGCGTGAGACGCGTCCGCGCCGCGGTCACCGGGGCGCCGGGCGCCCCGTTCACCGTCCGCGCCGCGGACCTTGAGGACCCGCGGGCACATGAGGTGCTGGTCAGGATGTCCGCGGTCGGCGTCTGTCACACGGACCTGCAGATGCAGGACAGTTGGCCCTCTCGGCTCACTCCGATGGTCTTCGGCCACGAGGGCACCGGGCGGATCGAGACGGTGGGCGCGGGGGTGGCCGGACTCGCGCCCGGAGACCGTGTCTGTCTCACCTTCGCCAGCTGCGGCACCTGCGACCAGTGCGCGGCGGGCCACCCGGCCTACTGCCACGCCGCGCGGGACCGTAACCTCTCCGGAGGACGCGAGGACGGCACGACCCCGCTCTCCCTCGACGGCACACCACTGCACGCCGGCTTCTTCGGCCAGTCCAGCTTCGCCTCGTACGCCGTTGTGCACGAACGCGGTGTGATCAGGGTGCCGGCCGGCCTGCCGGACGCGGTCGCCGCGCCGCTGGGCTGCAGCGGCCAGACCGGCGCGGGCACCGTCCTCAACCGGTTGCGCCCGGAACCGGGCTCGTCACTGGTCGTCCTCGGTGCGGGCGCGGTCGGTCTGAGCGCGCTGATGGCCGCGGTGGCCGTGGGCTGCGACCCGGTGGTGGCCGTCGACCCGGTCGCCTCCCGCCGCGACCTGGCCATGGCACTCGGCGCCGGGGCAGCCCTGGCACCCGGGGACGGACTCGTAGCGGCGCTCCGTGACCTCACCGGTGGTGGCGCGCACCACGTCGTCGAGACCACCGGCCGTCCGCAGATGGCCCGCCGGGCTGTCGGCGCACTGCGCCCGCGCGGCGACATCGTCCTGGTCGGCCTCGGCGGGGAGGTGACGTTCGACGTGATGGGCCTGCTCGCCAAGGGGGTTCGTGTGCACGGGGTGATCGAGGGGGACTCCGACCCCGCACGCTTCATACCCGAACTGGTGGACCTCTACGAACGTGGCCTTTTCCCGCTCGACCGGCTTGTCACCACGTTCCCCTTCGAGGACATCGGCGCGGCCGTGGCCGCCATGGGCGACGGCGGTGTGGTCAAGCCGGTGCTCACCTTCGCCTGACACGGACCGCTCCGACCTGTCCGCCTGCCTGTCTTCCTGCCTGCCTGTCTGCCTGCCTGCGCGCCGCCAGGAGCGGTGCTGCGCCGGGGGCATATTCCTGCCGGAGCGGCGCAAGGCGGGGATGGCGGGATGCCGGAATCGGCGGGATGACGGGAGGCCGATGACTGTCCGCCGCGGCGACAGCCGGCACGAGCCGTGCGCGCTGCGGGACAGCGAGCCGGTTGGTAGGCGGTCATCGCGGCGGGGCCGTGCGGACGGCGCGGGCAGCCCGGACGGCTGGGGCGGCGCAGGCGGCGTCGAGGGAGCCCGCCTTCTGACGGCGTGTGATTGACTGATTCGCATGGCCTCCGCCTCCCCGTCCGCCCGTTCGGCCGAGACCGCCGACCGCACCGCGGCCGCTCGGCCCCGCAACCGCAGACAGCTCATCGTGGAGGCGGCCGGGCGGGTCTTCAGCGAGCGGGGCTACCACTCGGCGTCCATGGAGCAGGTCGCTGCCGGTGTGGGCATCTCCGCGGCCGCCCTGTACCGGCACTTCCCGAACAAATACGCGCTGTTCGCCGAGTGCGCCGACGTCATGGTGGACGGACTGGTCGCCGCGCTCGACGAGGTGCCGCCCGCAGCGCCCCTGACGGACGTGCTCACCGCCATCACCCGGATCACCGTCGCGCACCGCGCGTCGGGCGGCGTGTACCGCTGGGAGGCCCGGTACCTCAGCCGCGAGGACCGCCACCGTCTCGCGGCGAAGTTCGGTCACCTCGTCGAGCGGGTCGATGACGCGGTACAACGCGAGCACCCACTGGCCGACGAGCGACTGCGGGCCATGGCGGCCCTCGGCGCGATCGGATCCATCACGATGCACCACACGTCCATCGCTCAACGCCGGGCCGAGGAACTGCTGCTGGCGTCCGCGTCGGGCGTGGCGGCGAGCGATCCGACCTCGGGCCGACCCGGCGCGCACCCCGTCGATCTGCCCGGCCGGCCGGTGCCGCGCACGCGACGCGCGGAGATACTCGCGGCCGCCATCCCGCTGTTCGCCCGGCACGGATTCACCAGCGTCACGAACGGGCAGATCGCCGAGGCGGTGGGACTGACCCCGTCCGCGCTCTACCGCCACTACCCCGGCAAGATCGACATCCTGGCAGCCGCATGCCTTCAGGCGGCCGGGCTGCTGGCCCAGGGTGTGGAGCGCAATCTGCACGAGGTGGCGGGGCCGTACGAAGCCGTCGTCGCGCTGGCGGCGACCTATGTGGCCTACAGCTTCGAGTACACCGAACTGAACAGCGTCGCAGAAGCCGAACTGGCCGGCTTGCCGACCGGACTGCGAAAGCCCGTGGTCCTCGCGCAGCGGGACCACATCGCCGTCTGGGAACAGGAACTGCGGCTGGCCCGTCCCGAGTTGGACCCGCGCCAGGCCCGGGTGCTGGTACACGCCGGGTTCGGAGTGGTGGTCGAGGCGGGACGCCGACTGCGGTGGCGGGACAGCCCTGATCGTCGTGCGGCCGTAACCGCTCTGATGCTGGGGGCACTGGGGCTCTGAACGACCGCCGGAACCCGGCAGGGACAGGGGGCGCCGCATCGTGCGGCGCCTCGTACGAAGGTGACCCCGCCAACCGACCCCCGGCCCGTCCGTTGCGGGGTGGGCAGGTGAGATCGGATCGACAGCTCAGCCCGCTCTGTTGCCGGTGGGAATCGTGATGGGGGTGGTGCTCCCGGACGAGCCCTTGTTGAGAAACAGCATGGCCAGGGCGCGCACGAACTGGTCGAACACGTAGAAGCTGCTCGGCATGACGGGTGAGAGACCCTCGCGGAACAGGATGAACGCCGGCCAGACGGTCCTGACCAGGGCGGCCGACGCGTAATCCCGTTTCAGCCCCAGCCAGTCGCCCACCTGGTCGTTGAGGACATAGCGCACGAACTCGTTCAGGAACCCGCGGGTGACGCCGAGGTCGATCTGCGCGGTCAGGCCCAGCAGGTCCTCAGCCAGCGCGAGGCCCTCGGTGGACGGATTGAGGATCGGGGTGAGCACCTGCGCCGCCTGCTTCTCGGCGGCCGCCCACGTTGTGGGAATGTGCTCGTCCGGCACACCGAGCAGGTGGATGGCGACCTGCCACGAGTGCAGGAACGCCTCCTGGTCCGCGGCCGGGAACGGGATCTTCCAGTCGAGCAGCTTCCTGTACACGAAGGTGCCCAGGCTGTGGAAGGTGACCAGGATGTCGGCGACACTGATCGGAATCGTCTCGTCGGCGACCGCCTTCCAGTGCGGGGACTGCGGCAGCAGGTGACGTACTGCGGCGTGCACCACGCGCGTCTTGTTGGCGGTGACGACGAACTGCCCCGTCGGCTCGAAGGCTCCCAGCTGGGACAGGTCGTAGCCGAAGGTGAACGTCTTGGCCGCACGGTCCTGCATGTCGGCGCCGCCCGCGGACCAGTAGACACTCTTGGCCTCACGCGGGATCACGGTACTCATGATCCCGCTGCCGAGCCCGTACAGCATGAAGAGGTACGTGTCCCTGCGCCGGTTGAAGTCGGCGGCGCGGGCGAGCTTGGCGCGGTCCGCCCAGGAAGGCAGACGGTTGACCTGCCGCAGGTGCGCGGCGAACACGTCCGGGAGGCCGCCGGGCAGCGGGTCGTTGTTGTTCACCCACGACGCCCACGCGGTGTTGATCGCCGGCACGTGGCCGTTCTCCAGCATCGAAACCATCAGAGGATCCGTCGCGTCGTCCCAGATCCACGCCGGATCGGTCCCCGCGGCGGCGCCCGCCGCCGAGCCCGTCGACGCCAGCGCCCCGGCGGGGTTCGCCACACCCACCAGGCCGAGTGCGACACCGAGGGACAATGCCCTTCTTCTACTGAGATTCTCCATTGACTTACCTGCTTCCCGTCCAGGGTGACGACACCGAGTCAGGCCCCGGCAACCGCCAGTTGCATGCTTCAAGGGTGCTGCGTCTAGTAGCAGGAATGTGATTTGTGATTAACATAGCGAGGTGTATTGCTGGCGGCAATGGTGCTGACCGAGGGGCCGCCGCCGATGCGGGGACGCAGGGCGAAGCCACTCGTCCCGGACCCCTGGGACGGACCTCACGACGGGGCTCGACGCAGCGTGGTGGGGAGCAGCTGGAGATCTATGCCGAGATCCGGCCGGAAGAGGCCTGACTCACGACCGTACGTACCCGTGGGCCGGAACGGGGGCCGGAACGGGGGCCGGCCCATCGTGCTTCACCCCCGTAACAAAATGATCCGCTTCCTTGTGCGGGCCGTCTCCACGCCCGTGAAGTGGGCTGATGCACTTTCCGACAGCAGGCGGTCCGATCTTCCGCCACCTGCGTACATGGCACGCCGTGCCGGCCCCCCTCGTCGTGCTGGCGGTGGTGGTGCTCCTTGTCCTGCTCCCGTCCGACGGCGCGCGCTCGGTGCCCAACAGCCCGTGCCGCCCGGCTGGTTCGGCGCGCGAGGGCGCTCCCGCGACCCCCGACCTCGACGGGGACGGCTTCGTCGATCTGGTGCACGAGATCTCCTCCCGTTCGTTGAAGGTGGACGTCGTCGTCGTGCCCGGCTCCGAGCACGGGCCGGACCACGGCCGCACGACCGTCCTCACCCAGGACGACCTCGGTGTGCCGGACGACATCCAGACGGGTGACGACCCGTGGCAGCCCACGGTCGCCGACCTGGACGAGGACGGCCACGCCGACCTCGTCGTCAGCGGTGCCGCCCAGGTCCTGTGGGGAGGCCCCGAGGGCCCGCGGGCCGACGGACCGCGCGGGCGCGTCCCCCTGCCGGGCAGCGGGTACGGCACCGCGCCGATCGCCGGCGACTTCGACGCGGACGGCCACACCGACCTCGTTGTCTTCAGGTTCTCGAACGAGGATCAGGAACTGGTCGTCCTCAAGGGACCGTTCAAGCGCTCCGGCGCCCCCGCCCGGACCGTGGAGATCCCCAGCCCGGTCCACGAGGGCGCGTCACCCGTGCTGGTCGCCGGGGACGCGAACGATGACCGCGCCACCGATCTCGCGCTCTACGACTCCCCGTGGGATCCGCCCCTGCTGTTCACCGGCGGCGCCCGTACCGCCGCCGGCCTGAGCGATGAGCCCGAGCGGCTGCCGGAGGGCGAGAACGTCGTCTTCGGCGACTTCGACGGCGACGGGCGGCAGGATGTCGCCATCGGGCGGAGCTTCGTCGACAGCGACGACGAGATCGACACACCCCACCGGCGCGGCCAGGTCAGCGTCCGCTACGGGCAGGAGCCGGAGAAGTGGGTGACCATGGAGGGCGGCGGCTTCGCGGAGGGCTTCGGCGCCCGGCTCGCCGCCGGAGACTTCGACGCCGACGGCTGCGACGACCTGGCCGTACAGCTCACCAGGAAGAAGGAGACGGGGGACGCGCGGATCGAGGTGTTGCGGGGCGGCTCCGAGTACGGGCTCGGGTCGAAGCCGTGGCGCGCCACCGAGCGCTCCGTGCCGGGTGACGACGGTCCCGTCGACGGCACGCTCTTCACCGTCCACGACTGGGACGGCGACGGCCGCGCGGAACTGGCCCTTCTCGGCGAGGACAGATGGTGGATCACCGACGGCACGTACCGCGACGAGGCGTCCTTTCCGCTCACCCCCGGCAAGGGACAAGGCTCGTAGTCACATGCTCGTTGCCCGGTGACGACGGGTCGGCCGTTGGGCGCCTGCGGCCGGTCCTCGTCAGCCGGCAACACCGAGAACGGTCGCGCGGGGCACGCTTCTGAGAAAAGTTGAGCGCCGCTGTCGATCCGGCCAGTTCCCGTTCGACGCTTCGATGTAGGACGCCACACCGTACGCAACCCCGTACTGGGAGGCGACAGAATTTGATGAGGGAACACATGGATCAGCTGCTGCGCGTGCAGAACTTCACCATCTCCAGCGACGGCATCGCCGCCGGCGAGGACCAGAGCCTGGAGCGGCCCTTCGGCCATCACATCGATCCGGGAGAGCTCTTCGCCTGGGCCGGCGCCACGGCACACTGGCCCAACCGCACCGAGCCCGGAGGAAGCCGCGGCCTCGACGACTACTTCACCCGGGACTTCGCCCACAACATCGGCGCCGAGATCATGGGCCGCAACAAGTTCGGACCCCAGCGCGGCCCCTGGCAGGACCACCAGTGGCGCGGCTGGTGGGGTGACGAGCCGCCCTTCCACACACCGGTGTTCGTCCTGACCCACCACACGCGTCCATCGTTCACGCTCTCCGACACCACGTTCCATTTCGTGGACAGCGACCCGGCCACCGTCCTCGCGCAGGCGCGGGAGGCCGCGCAGGGCAAGGACGTCCGGCTCGGCGGCGGCGTGAGCACCATCCGGGAATTCCTCGACGCCGACCTCGTCGACACCCTGCACGTGGCTGTCGCACCGGTGGAACTCGGATCCGGGCTACGCCTGTGGGACTCCCCCGACCAGCTACTGGAGCGCTTCCACCAGGAAGTCGTACCCAGCACGAGCGGGGTCACCCACCATCTCTTCTGGCGCAAATGACCGTCAACGACATGGACACATACGCCGTCGGTATTGAACGCCACGACGGCATCATGCCCGAGGCAGCGAGGGTGACCGGTTCTGCCGGTACGGCAGACGCGGCACACACCGCCAAGACGGTCACGGGCCCGGTCAACGCATCAGGCCGGTCGAAGAGAAGAGCAACAGGGGACGCGCAGTCCTGGGAACGGAGACGGGGCTGTACGGTTCCAACCAGTGCCGTCCCGTCTGATCCCGACCGTCCGAGGCCCCGTGCACCGACTCCTTGCCCGCCTCTGGCGGCTCCTGCGCCCCGTTCAGAACCGCATCGTGTGGTCCCTGAACGCCAAGTTCGTGGTCGGCGTGATCGGTGTCGTGCGCGACGACGAGGGCAGGGTCCTGCTGCTCCGGCACCGTATGTGGCCGCCGAACCGCCAATGGGGCCTGCCGAGCGGCTTCGCACACAAGGATGAGGACTTCCGGCACACCGTGGTCCGCGAGGTCAAGGAGGAGACCGGTCTCGATGCGGAAGTGGGCCGCCTGGTCATGCTGAACAGCGGCTTCCGCACCCGCATGGAAGTGGCCTACGAGGCACGTCTCCTCGGCGGTGAACTGCGCCTCGACCCCTTCGAGATCCTGGAAGCCCGCTGGTGCCGCCCCGATGACCTCCCCCAGGGCATCCAGCCCGTGTGCCTGCCCCTGGTACGCGGCGAGATGATCCCCTGAGACCTTCGCGATACGACGTTACGGGCGTCGGCGCCTTCCTCGACCGTGCCCCGCTTCTGCGTTCCCAGCGGACGCAGGACGCAAGACCTCAAGAGAATCTGCGGATGCGCGTACGTGTGACCTGCGTGAGCCTGAAGTCATGACAGATCCGCGCGTGCCCCCACAGGAAACACCCCCGGCCGAAGGCTCGATCGCCGAGGCACACGAGGAACGCGCGGATGGAGGAATGTGGGAACACCCCGGCGTCTGGGTCTGGCTGATCGTCCTCGGCGCCGTGATCGTCGCCGCCTTCTTCATCGCCCGCATCTTCGCTCTCTGAGGCGGCCGGGATGACACAGCGCGCCGCCCGCAACCGCGGAGCGTCGCGTCGCGTCGCTCGAAGCAGGACTGAGGTCATTGCCCCAGCGGGGTAGCGGAGCGAACAACGGAGTCGTACGTACGGGCGCCCACCCACTGGCCCGCCAGGATGCCTTCTGGTCCGCCGGCTGCCGCGGAGAACAGCGGAGTGCCGGGGCAGCCGGCGTCGCGGCCACGGGCGAGGGTGATGTGCGGCTTCCAGCGCTCGGGGGCGTGGATCGGGTTCATCCGTCCGCAGGCCGGGGCGTCGCGCAGGGTGCGCCATACCGCTTCCTGCAGGTGGAGCAAGGCTTCGTCGGGCTGGACCGCCCAGGCCAGGACAGGCGTCCGGCCGGTGAACCGCACCGTTCCGTGGAGGTGCAGGGGGACGGGCAGGACGGCGAGGACGTGTTCGAGCCGCACGCCCGCCGGACCTCATGCGGCTGCGCGGGGGATGGTTCCGGCTGCTCTCCCCGTAAAGTGGGCATGCGCCCACCTCAGTGGGCACATGCCCACTGGGCAACGGTCGCCAGCGGACGGTACGACGTACGAGAGGATGTGTGCATGCCGACCGGGGTGCATCTTCGCGACGCGCGGCAGCAACTGTTCGACGCTGCGGAACGCGTGCTGCTGCGGGACGGGCCGAACGGGTTGACCAGCCGGGCCGTCACCGACGAGGCGGGCTGCGCCAAAGGTGTCCTGCACCGGCACTTCTCCGACTTCGACGCTTTCCTCGTCGGCCTCGTGCTCGACCGGGCCGCGCAGCTTGAGACGCAGGCGAGTGCGCTGCGCGAGTCCGCCGGCACCGGCACGGTGGCCGACAACCTCACCAGCGCGTTGGCCGCCCTGTTCGGACCCATTCCGGTGGCGATCATCCCGCTCATCACCTTCCGCGATGAACTGCGCGCACGGCTGCGGCAGGCCAGGCCCGGGGGCGGCATCGCGATCCTCGCCGAGGCCGCGACCGCGATCTCCGCCTATCTGGCCGCCGAGCGTGAACTGGGCCGCATCGCGGCCGACGCCGACATCGACTCCCTCACCCTCTCGCTGGTCGGTGGCGGGCATCTCGTGTTCGCGGACCGCGACTCCGGCCCGTCGGCCACGGCAGTCGTCAACAAGCTCGTGACAGCAGTCATCGCCGATGCCGTGCAACGACGACCGGCTCAACGCCGCGCGACACCACTGCAAGCCCTGCGCGGCCCCTACTCGCCCTGAAGCACTGAAGCCCTGAGAACCTGCCGTCGGCGTTCGTCCGGGCGACCGCGCGTACGCCTGCCCACGGGACGACGCACGCGATCCATGCGTCGATGATCCTCTAAGAGCCCGCCCAAGCGGCTGAACCTGGTGCGTTGGAGCAACGCTGCCGCCGAACGCGCCACCGTGTACCGGGCGCAGGTCCTTGGTGTTCGCCCGGCCGACTGACGAAATGGCCGGTGTCTCGCAGGACCGATCAGGTGGCGGGGCGGAGTGCGTGCCGGACTGTGCGCGCCTCCCAGTCTGCTCGTGGCGAAGGACGGACCGCCCATGCATGAAAAAGCTGGCCTCGAAGGGCTCGGAACGGGCCAGGACGAGCCGGTCGCGATCGTCGGAGCAGCTTGCCGGTTTCCCGGTGAGGCCCGCTCGCTCGCCTCGCTGTGGCGGTTGCTGATGGCGCGCCGGGAGACCGTGCGCAAGGTGCCCGATGAGCGCTGGGAGCAGGCGGAGTTGGCCGGCTTGCCCGCCCAGGTCGCGGAGCGGCTGCGCTACGGCTGCTTTCTCGATGACGACGTGTACGCCTATGAACCGGAGTTCTTCGGGATCAACGCGCAGGAAGCGCCCTGGGTCGATCCGGAACACCGGCTGCTGTCGGAGGTGGTGTGGGAGGCCATCGAGCACGCCGGTATTCCGGCTCCACGGCTGGCTGGCACACCGACCGGCATGTTCTTCGGGATCTATCAGAAGGACTACATGCTGCGGGTACAGCGGCCCCTGGAGGAGGTCAACGCGTATGCGATGTAACCGGCTTCGACAGCATCGGTCCCGGTCGCGTGGGCTTCATGCTGGACCTGAAAGGCCCTCAGGTGGTCGTGGAGAGCGCCTGCGCCTCCGGGCTGCTCGCCGTGCACACTGCCTGTCAGAGTCTGCGGACCGGTGAGTCGGACGTGGCGCTTGCCGGGGCCGCCATGCTGACCTTGGGGCCGGAGGGTGTCATCGCCCCGGCTCTGTGGGGTGTGTTCTCCCCGACCGGCCGCTGTCACGCCTTCGACGCCGGCGCCGACGGCTACGTACGCGGCGAGGGCTGCGGTGTCGTCGTCCTCAAGCGTCTGTCGGACGCGGTGCGGGCCGGGGACCGGATCCTGGCGGTGGTGCGCGGGACGGCGGTCAACCAGAACGGGCGGGGCACGCGGCTGAGCGCCCCGTCCGAGCCCGCGCAGATCGACCTGTACCGTCTGGCGCTGGAGCGCGCGGGCGTCGAACCGGGTGATGTCGGGATGGTGGAGGCTCACGGCCCGGGTACGGCGGTGGGCGATCCGATCGAGTTCGCCGCCGTGGCCGCCGCCTAGGGCAAGGGCCGTGACCGGTGCGCGCTGGGTTCGGTGAAGACCAACATCGGCCACACCGAACCGGTGTCGGGCGTGGCGGGTCTGCTCAAGACGATCGCCTCCCTGCGCCACGGCATGGTGCCGGCCAGTCTGCACTTCAGGGACTGGAACCCGCAGATCGATGCCACAGGCACCCGGCTGTTCGTGCCCACCGACACGACCGAGTGGCCCGTGCGGGACCGCACCCGGCTGGCCGCGGTGTCCTCCTTCGGTATCAGCGGCACCAATGTGCACGTCGTGGTGGAGCAGGCGCCCGTGTTCCCGTCCGCCCGGCGCGCAGCACGTGTGCTGCCGTCCGGCGATGGTGATGCGCTCCCGGGCAGTGGGGCGACGCGGGTGTTCCCGTTGTCCGCCGGCACGCCTGTGGCCCAGCGGTCCGCGGCCGGCCGCCTGGCCCAGTGGCTGAAGGGCGAGGGCTCGCAGGTCCCGCTGGCAGACGTGGCGCACACGCTGGCCGTGCGGCGCTCGCCCGCCCGGGAACGAGCCGCTGTTGTCGCCACCGGACGCACCGAGCTGGTGGCCCGGTTGCGGGAACTGGCGGCCGGCACCGCACCCGCCGCGGGAGTCGCGACCGGCAGGGCGGTGCCGGACGCCGGAAAGGGAGTCGTGTGGGTCTTTTCGGGGCACGGCTCGCAGTGGGCGGGCATGCGCCATCAACTGCTCGACCGGGATGCGGAGTTCACCCGGATCATCGACGAACTTGAGCCGCTCGTGGCCGAGGAGTCCGGGTTCTCCCTGCGTGAGACCCTGTGCCGCCCCGAGGTGGTGACCGGGTTCGACCGGGTGCAGCCGGTGATCTTCGCCATCCAGTTGGGTCTGGCGGCCATGTGGCGCGCTCACGGCGTCGAACCGGCGGCCGTGATCGGCCATTCCATGGGCGAGGTCGCCGCCGCGGTGGCCGCGGGGGCCCTGAGCCTGCGGGACGGGGTGCGGGTGATCTGCCGGCGGTCGCGTCTGATTCTGCGGACCGCCGGGCAGGGCCTGATGGCCTCGGTCGCCCTGAGCCGCGAAGAGGTGGAACGGCTGCTGGCGCAGGACGACGTGAGCGGAGTGAGTGTCGCGGTCGTCGCGTCGCCGCAGAACACCGTCATCGGCGGCGACGCCGACCGTATCCGGGACCTGGCCGCGGACTGGGACGCGCGCGGTGTGGGGATCCGGGTGATCGAGGTGGATGTCGCCTCGCACACCGCCCACATGGACCCCATCCTGCCCGACCTCGCCGACGCGTTGGCCGAGGTCACCGGCAGCCGGCCGGCAGCGGACTTCTACAGCACCGTCACCGACGACCCGCGCCGGGATGTCGCCTTCGACGCCGCCCACTGGTCGGACAACCTCCGCGAAGTGGTGCGCTTCGCCGACGCGGTGCAGGCCGCGGCCGAGGACGGGCACCGGTTGTTCGTCGAGATCGGCCCCCACCCCGTGCTGGCCCATCCCGTGCTGGCCACGCTCGCCGCGCACGGTCACAGCGACTGTGCCGTGGTGCCTTCCCTGCTGCGCGACACCGACGACGTACTGGCGTTCCACACCCATGTCGCGGCCCTGCACTGCGCCGGTCATCCGCTGGACTGGGCCGACCGCTACGCCGACGGCTCCCTGGCCGACGTGCCTGCGACGACCTGGCAGCGCACACGGTACGTCGTCGAGCCCTCCCCCCTGCGGCAGTCGGCCGGGGCACATGCTTCCCCCGCCGCGCACCCGCTGACCGGACCGCACACCGCGGACCCCGACGGCGAGGGCCGCCACCTGTGGCAGACGCGCCTCACCCCCGCGACCCTGCCCTGGCTGGACGCACACCGCGTCAACGACGTCGCCGTGATCCCCGGTGCGGCACTGTGCGAGATGGCTGTCGCGGCCGCCGCCGACCTCTATGCCACCGGACCCGGACGCCTGAGCGTCACCGGTATCGACCTCGAAGTACTGCTGCTGCCTGCGGACGACGGCACTCCCGTCACCGCCACCGCCGAGACGGCCGGCCCGGACACCGCCCGCTGGCAGGTGCTCAGCACCACGCCCGACGGCGCCCGCGTCCGGCACGCACAGGCGGGCCTGCACCTGGCCCGCGAGGACGAACCCGCCCCGCGGGGCTGCGATCCCCAGCAGTTGCTGGCTCGGTTCCCGCATGCCGTGGACGCCACGGACGTCTACCGACAGATGCGGGAGGAACGCGGCGTGCACCACGGCCCGCCGTTCCTCGGTCTGCGGTCCCTGCACACGGACGACGGCGAGAGGGACCGCGCCGGTGCCCGTCTGCTGGCCCGGCTACAGGTACCGGACGCCGGCCGGGCCGCGGCGCAGGTACTGCACTGTCACCCCGTCATGCTCGACACCTGCCTCCAGGCCGTCGCAGCCGCTGTCCTGCGCACCGGCGCCGTACCCGAAGGCGGCATCCTGCCTCGGCACATCGAGGAACTGCGGCTGTACAAGACGATGCCGCTCAGCGGGTACTGCCAGGTCACCCTCACAGGCGTGGACAGCGACCGGTACACCGCCGACTTCCGGCTGTGGGCGGACGCCGGCTCCGTGGTCGCCGACGCCACCGGCGTGGAGTTCCACCACATGCCCGCCGAGAGCGCCGAGGAACGCTTCGAAAGCCGCCTGCTCCACACCTTCTGGGAACCCGCCGAACGTCCGGCGCCGAGCACGGCGCCCGGGACATGGCACCTCCTGGCGGAACCCGGGCGCGAAGCGTACGCGGCAGAGCTGGGTGCAACCCTCAGGGAGCGCGGCGCCACTGTGAGCGTGCGGACGCTGACGACCCAGGATCACGAACACCCCAGCAGCTCCCCGGTACTTGCTCCGGAGGCCGACCACCGGCCCCCGCGGGCCGTGGTGTACCTGCCGGCGTCCGAGCCGGGCACCGGCAGCGTGCCGCCGGAGAGCACGGCGCGACAGCAGGTCGCCCGCCTGGCGGAGACAGCCCGTTCGCTGGCGGTCTTCGCGGCGGGCGATCCGGCACCGCGACTGTGGACCGTCACCGGCGCGGCACAGCAGGTCGGCCCGGAGGACCGGCCGGACCTGAGCCAGGCCGGCCTGCGCGGCCTGGTGCGGGTGATGAGCTACGAACACCCCGAACTGCGCCCCGGCGTCCTGGACATCGACGCGCGGACGCCGGTCGCGGACGTGGCCGACGAACTGCTGTCGTGCCCCGACGAGCAGGACGAGATCGCCTACCGGAACGGCACACGTCACCTGGCCCGGCTGCGCAACACGGCGCTGGACGAGTCGGAGCGCCACCGGACCCTTGTGGACCGGGCCCACGACCGGGTGGCTCTGCGTCTGGCGCGCGACGGTGACCTGGACTCCTTCGAGTTCGTCGCCCAGCCCCGCCGTCGGCCCGGTCCCGGCGAGGTCGAGGTGCGGCTTGAGGTCACCAGCGTCAACTTCATCAACGTGCTCCAGGCCATGGGCGTCTACCAGCGCTTCGACACGGGCGAGGACCGCCCGGAGGTCAGTGCCTTCGACGGGGCGGGCGTCGTCACCGCCGTCGGCGACGGCGTCCAGGACGTGGCGGTGGGCGCCAGGGTCGCGGCGATGTTCGTGGACAGCACCGGGTCCGGCCTCATGTCCTCCTTCGCGACCGTCCGCGCCGACTGCCTCCTGCCGGTGCCCGACACCGTGAGCGCGCAGAACGCCGGTGCCCTGCCGTGCGCCTACCTGACCGCCTGGTACGCCCTGCGGCACCTGGCCCGGCTCCGGCGGGGCGAGAAGGTACTCATCCACTCGGCGAGCGGCGGCACCGGTCTGGCCGCGCTGAATCTCGCGCAGGCCTGTGGCGCGCACGTGCTGGCCACAGCGGGCAGTGAGGCCAAGCGGGCGTATCTGCGCGGCCTGGGCGTCGAGCACGTCATGGACTCCCGCACGCTGGGCTTCGCCGATGAGGTCCGCGATCTCATCGGCGGACACGGCGTCGATGTCGTCCTCAACTCCCTGACCGGTCCGGCGCAGGCCGCATCTCTCGATCTGCTCGCACACCGGGGCCGGTTCCTCGAACTGGGCAAGCGGGACATCTACGCCAACACCCGTCTGGGGCTGCTGCCCTTCCGCCGCAACGTGACCTTCACCGGCATCGACGTGCTGATGATGATGCAGCAGGAGCCCGAGCTGCTCGCCGAGGGCTACCGCGAACTGGCCGGCATGCTCGCGCAGGGCACCCTGCCGCTGCTGCCCGTCACCGAACACCCCGTCGCCCAGGCGTCGTCGGCCTTCCACACCATGGCCTCCGCCCGGCACACCGGCAAACTCGTCCTCACCTGGCCGACAGACGGCACCACCACTCTGCCGGTGCGACCGCAGGACGTTCCTCTCGTACGGCCCGACGGCAGCTACCTGATCACCGGCGGGCTCGGCGGACTGGGGCTCCTGGTCACCCGGTGGCTGGCCGAACGAGGCGCGGCAGCCGTTGTTCTCACCTCCCGCGGCGCCCCCTCCCCGGCCACCCGCACCGCCCTGGACACCCTCACCGCCACCTTCGGCACCCGCGTCGAGGTCGTGTGCGGGGACCTCGCCGAGCCGGGCACGGCCGACGCCCTCGTCGAGGCAGCCGCGTCCACGGGCCATCCACTGCGCGGCGTCGTCCATGCCGCAGCCGTCATCGAGGACGCCACGGTCTCCGGCCTCTCCCCCACGCTGCTGGACAAGGTGTGGCGTCCCAAGGCCACCGGGGCCTGGAAGCTCCACCACGCCACAGTCGGCCAGAGCCTGGACTGGTGGGTCACCTTCTCCTCCGCCGCCTCGCTGCTGGGCAACCCCGGGCAGGGCGCCTACGCGGCCGCCAACGCCTGGCTGGACGAGTTCACCTCCTGGCGCCGCGCCCATGGCCTGCCGGCCACCTGCGTCAACTGGGGGCCGTGGGCCGAGGTCGGCCGCGGCACCGGTATGGCGGACCGCGGCTACGCCATGATCGCCCCCGCGGAGGGTATCGCCGCTCTGGAGTGTCTCCTCGCCCACGACCGCGCCCGCACCGCCTACACCCCCCTCGACATGACGCGGTGGCTGGAGTCCTACCCCGACACCGCCCGCACCGCCTTCTTCGCCGAACTGGCCGCGCCGGCCACGGGCACGGACGCGGCGGGCGCCCGTAACGCCCTGCTGACGCTCCTGCGGGACACGGACACCCCGCAGGAGCGTCAGCAGCTCCTGCTGCCACAGGTCGTCGAGCACATCGCGACGGTCCTGCGTCTGCGGGCGGACCGGTTCGACGCCAACACGTCCCTGGTCACGCTCGGCCTGGACTCCCTCATGGCGATCGCCCTGCGCAACCGTCTGCAGCGCGAACTGGCCCTGGACATCCCCACCACCGTGATGTGGACCCACCCCACCGCCTCCGCCCTCACCCGCTACCTCCTCGCCCGCCTCAGCCCCGAGCAGGGACATGAAGACGCCCGCCCCGGGGCCGAACCGGCCAGGGCCGGCTGATGTCCCCGACCCCACTGTTCCGAACGATCCATAGGTGACCACCGCATGCTCCCTCCCCCCACTCCCGCCCGTACCCCTCGGACCTGGGACGTGATCGTCGTCGGCGCCGGGCCGGCCGGCGCCACCGCCGCCCGCGTCGCCGCCGCCGCGGGCTGCTCGACACTGCTGCTGGAACGCGCAGCCATCCCCCGCTACAAGACCTGCGGGGGCGGCCTCATCGGAGCGTCCCTCGCCGCCCTGCCCCCGGGCCTGCCCCTGAAGGTCTACGACGTCGCCGGGCAGTTCACCTTCGCCCTCGACGGCCGCCAGGAGCGCACCCTCACCTCCCGCCGTCCGACCATCGCCATGGTCTACCGCAGCGAACTCGACGCGGCACTGACCGAAGCGGCCGCCGCCGCCGGCGCGACGGTCCGCGACAGCACCGCGCTGACCACCCTGGAACAGCAGGACGGCACCGTCACCGTGAAGACCAACCACGGCGAGGTCCTGAGCGCCCGGGCCGTCGTCGGCGCCGACGGCAGCGCCAGCAGGGTCGCCCGTCACGTGGGAGTGCAGTGCGCGCAGGTCGACCTCGCCCTGGAGGTCGAGGTACCGGTAGACGAACGGACGGCCGACCGGTGGCGGGGCCGTCTGCTGATGGAGTGGGGGCCGCTGCCGGGTTCCTTCGCCTGGGTCTTCCCCAAGGGGGACGTCTGCACCGCCGGCGTCGTGGCGGCCCGCGGCAACCCGGTGGCCCTGCGCGCCTACAAGGACGCCTTCCTCACCCGCCACGGACTTGCGGCCGCCCGCCCCCTTCATGACACGGGCCACCTGACCCGCTGCCGCCGCTCCGACTCCCCGCTGGCCCGCGGGCGCGTGCTGGTCGCCGGTGACGCCGCGGCACTCGTCGACCACTGGTCACGAGAAGGCATCTCCTACGCCCTGCGCTCAGGAGACCTCGCGGGCCGTGCCGCCGCCCGTATCGCCGCCGACCCGGCAGCGGCAGACACCGCCGCCGACCACTACGCACGGGAGGTCGACGACATCCTCGGCACCGAGATGCGCGCCAGCGGCACGCTGATGAATCTCTTCACCCGCAACCCCGGCCTCGTCCACACCGCTGTGACACGCCTGCCCCCGGCGTGGAGCCGTCTCGACTCCTACATCGCCGGCCACACCAGCGTCGCCGGCATCATGACCACACCCCTGGCGCGCGGCGCCACCGCTCTGGCCGCCCTGCTCCCCCAAGGGTCCGCCCGAACACCGGCGCGGGAGCCGGTCCCCAGCTGAGAACCTGCGTGTCCATCTGGACTCGCACACCGGTGCTCATCCCGGGAAACACGAAGCGCGGCCCTGCCCGAACCGGGCAGGGCCGCGCGCTGTGCGTAAGTCAGCTCTGCGGGAACATGGCCTGGCTGGCCGCGTCGACGAAGGGCGCGGCCATGCCCATCAGTGCCGAGGCTCCCTGGGCGAACGGTGTCAGAGGATCGATGGACGCGGAGTGGGCGGGCGGATCGCCCTGAGGACGGCCGCCCTCCCCGTCGGCAACGGCGGACGCGCCGCCCTGAAGCGTCGCAAGGACCACGAGCAGCACAGCGGCACGTCGGCAGGTACGAAATCGCATACCGACCTCAACGAGGCGCTTGCCGCCGGGTCACAGGTCTTTCGGAAGTGTGATCTGAGGAGGAACCGGCGGACGTGGAGTCAACCGCGGGTGCTGCGCCATTCCTTCGATTGACGCCTTCGACTTACGGGCATGCCGCGCCGCGTCACCGCACGCGGTCCCACATGATCGTGCCTTCTCTCCACTGTTTCTCGAAAGGTTGACGCTGCCGTGGGAACCCGCCTGACCGAAGTGGAATTGCCCCCTCTTTACTGCCCGCTGGAAGCCGCCATTCATCCCCGCGTCCGGCAGATCGAGAAAAAGGCCGTCGAATGGATCGGCGACAGCGGCATGTGCGCGTCCGAACGCGAAAGGGAATGGGTCGTGGCGACGCACAGCGCCGACTTCTTCGCCCGCTTCGCACCAGTGGCCGACGACGAGCGGCTACTGGCAGCAGTGTTGTGGGTGTATTGGGGCTTCGCGTTCGACGACGCGCGCTGTGACAACGGACCGCTCAGCAGTCGGCCCGCACAGTTCAACGCCCTGGCCGGCCAGGTACAGCGGGCGTGCGAGACCGGCCTGGCGGAGCCCGAGGACCGATACGCCCGCGCCCTGCAGGACATCATGCGCCGTTTGCGCTCCTTGGCGCCGTCCACCCAGGTGGCCCGGTTCGTCCACGCGCACCGGACGTGGCTGTCCGGGGTCGCCTGGCAGGTCGGAAACCAGGCCGCAGGCCGCAGGCCGCATGCCGAAGCTCGACGAGTTCCTGACGATGCGGCTGCAGTCTTCGGGCGGCCACCCGACGTTCGCCCTGCTGGAACTGGCCACCGGGGCCGAGGTACCCGATCAGGAGCTGCACCGTCCGGCAGTGCTGGCGCTCACCGAAATGGCCATCATGGTGGCCGCCCTCGATAACGACCGGCACTCGCTGCACAAGGAACTCGGCCGAGATCAGGCCGATCAGAACATCTACACGGTGCTGATGGCCGGAGGCTCTCTCTGTCCGCAGCAGGCGGTCGATGAGGCCAACAGACTGCGTGACCGCATCCTGCTGCGTTTCATGGACCTGCACGACCGGGTACGCCCGACGGCAGGCGCGGACCTGGCGCTCTACCTGCAAGGACTGCGCCACGGTGTGCGCGGCAACAACGAGTGGGGGCTGCGTGTGCCCCGCTATCTCAGCTTCGGTCACTGGCCCGACGAAGGGGACGACGCGCCGCTGGCCTGGACCGAGGTGCCCTCCGATCCGCGACCCGGTCCGGTGGTAGGAGCGCCCTCGATCGCCTGGTGGTGGGATACGGACCTGGGATGAACCTCAGCGGCGCGCGGCCAGGTCCACGGTCCACCACGGGCCACGTCGGCTGTCCACGACGCCGATGCCCGCGTCGGTGAACCGGCAGGTGAGAATGATGTCTCGGTGCGGCGGGCTGTCCATCCACACCGCGACGGCGGCCTCCGCGGTGTCCGTGCCGACCGCGACGACCTCACCGGAGTGGCCGGGCCGGTAACCGACGGCCCGCATCCGCTCCTGCGGACTGCTGCCGTCGGATCCGGTGTGGGCGAGGTGCTCGTGGCGGGCCATGTCCGCGCTGTGTGCCCGGGCCGCCCGCGACAGGGACGCCCGCAGCCGCACGCGGGAGCATCCCGCTTCGGACCGGCGCCGGTTGAGCTCGGCGACCACGTCGGCCACCGGACCGGACGGGTCACGGGTGGGCCGGGATGCGGCGGTATCCGGATCGGCACCGTTTTCCGGCGGAGCAGGCCACTGACCGGGGCGTGCGGTCGGCCATTGCGGCACCTGGTAGGCGGGCGGCTCAGGCACGGGCGGTTCGGCCCGGGCCGCCGACGCATACGTCAGCAGGGTCGCCAGTACGGCGGTCGCAGCCAGAAGCGTTGTCCGGAGAGGCGAGTTCACGCTTTTCCCACTTTCTCTTTGTTTTGCCCGTTCGGGGGAATGCGGCATTTCTCATTTCGGCCCGCACCTGGAGATCGATAAGGTCGAATCACATCCCAGCCCGTTCCCATGTACCGGTCGTCAGGAGGCTTTCATGTCATTGCAGCTTCGCCGATTCGCCGCCGTCTGTCTCACCGTGCTCGCGGTCTCGGCAGGTGCCACCGTCGCCTCCGCGTCCGCACAGCCCCCACAGCCCGTGACCCTGCCCGCCGCCGACGGGATCGACGGCTACCCGAGCCCGGACCACCACCGCCAGCCGCCCCTGCACTTCGGCCCGTTCGAGATCCCCCGCAGCGGCACCGTCTCCGGCGGTTTCTCGTGGGGCGTACGGGACTGATCAAGGTTCTGTTGCGGGCGGCTTCCTCCCCAGGCCGACGGGGAGGAAGCCGCCCGTGTTCCGTTCCGGTCAGCGCTTGAGAGTGGCGGCACTGGCGACGAGCACCAGGATGACGCAGCCCAACGTCAGCAGGGCGTCGCGGACGAACAGCCCGGTGACGCCGGAGTGCGTGGCGGCCTCGCCGGCGGCCTGGACGGCGTACGCCATCGGCATGACCTTGGCTGTTGCTGCCAGGGCTCCCTGCATCTGGTCCTGGGGCACGAACAGTCCGCACACCAGGAACTGCGGGAGGACTGCCGCCGGCAGGAACTGCACGGCCTGGAACTCATTGCGGGCGAACGCGCTCACCAGCAGTCCCAGGGCCAGACCGAGCAGGGCGCCGAGCATGGCGATGACCATCAGCAGGTAGGCCGGCCCCTTGATGTCCAGCCCGAGCGGGCCGACGGACAGCAGGGTGGAGAGCACCGCCTGCAGCAGGGCGAGGAACGCGAAGGCGATGCTGTACCCGAGCACGATGTCCAGGCGCCGTACCGGCATGGTCAGCAGCCGTTCGGCGGTGCCGGTGGTGCGTTCCCGCAGCGTGGACATGGACGCCACCAGATACATCACGATGACCGGGAAGATTCCGAAGACCTGGGGTCCGACCCGCTGGAAGGTCGCGTCGGAGCTGTAGAACATCAGCTTGAGCAGCACCATCAGCATGCAGGGGATGCCCAACAGCAGGGCGGTGCTGCCCTTGTCGCGGGAGGTCTGGTGCAGCACCCGCACCGCGGTCGCGCCAGTGACCGTGGGAGAGAAGGGCAGCCGCTCAGTCGGCGGGATGCGGCTCATGAGCGGACGTCCGAGGCGAAGAACGCCCGCTCGGCCTCGGGCGCACTGCCCTGGTCGAGCAGTCCGGACAGCCCCGGCAGCGACAACAGGTCCTGAGCCGCGGCCCGCTCGCGGGCGCGCGACTCCGCCGCGGTCGCCGCCTCCACCAGATGCATGAACGCCTCCTCCGCGTCGGAGCATCCGGTGTGCTCCAGCAAGGCGGTCCGGGCCGCGCTGGCCAGGAGCCTGCCGGAGCGCATCAGCAGCAGCCGGTCGCAGCGGTCGGCTTCGTCCATCACATGGCTGGAGATCAGCAGTGTGGTGCCCTCTCTCGCCAGTCGCTGGAACACCAGCCACAGCTCCCGGCGCACGATCGGGTCGAGCCCGACAGTCGGCTCATCCATGACCAGCAGGTCGGGCTCGTTGAGCAGTGCCACGGCCAGGGACACACGTGAGTACTGGCCCCCCGAGAGGCGGGCCACGAGCTTGTCGGCATATCCGGCGAGGTCGACCTCCTTGACCACGCGGACCACGGCGTCCTCCCGGCGCCAGCCCTTCATGCCCAGAGCGGAGGCGAAGTAGCGCAGGTTCTCCAGCACGGTCAGGTCCGCATACACCGACGGGGCCTGGGTGACGTAGCCGACGCGGGTCTTCAACTGCTGGGCGCCGGCCGCGTACCCCAGGACCTGGACGTGACCGGCACTGGCCTGCTGTACGCCCATCACCGAACGCAGCAGCGTCGTCTTCCCGCAGCCGCTCGGGCCGAGCAGGCCAACGATGCAGCCGCGGGGAAGAGTGAAGGTGACATTCGACAGCACCGGGTGGGTGCCGCGGACCACCTGCAGCCCGTGGGCGGACACCGCCGGAAGATCGCCCGCACGTGCCGGCCCGGATTGAGTCTGCTGCACAAGTTCACTGCGTTTCATCACGAGGGACCCTGTTCCAGCAGGGTCAGGGGGTGGCCGGGCAGAAGTCGCAGAACGGCCATTGCACGGACAACGGCGTACCCGGTCCGAAGTCACGCCCCTACCCGATTGCGGCGGTGCTCAGCAGCCCTGTGACGTGGTTCGGGCACGGGCACGGGCCCGTGCCCGCGTGCTCAGCGGTCTCTGCAGATCATCGCCCAGGCGATCTCCTGCATCTGCCGGTAGGCGTCCGCCGTCGGCCGGGCGCACGACAGGGCGCGCAGCGCCGCCGACATCTCACGGTGCGCCACGTCCAGGGCAGCCTGCCGCCCACCGGCCTTCTCCACCAGTTCCCGAGCCGTCACCACGTCCTGCTCGTCCAGCGGACGGGGCGCCTCGTACAACTCCCGCAGCCGTTCCGCCGCCGGACAGGCGCCGGCGAGCGCGGCCACCACGGGGAGTGATTTCTTGCGGGCCGCGAGATCGGCCCCGACCGGTTTTCCGCTGCGCGTCGTGCGGCCCCAGATACCGAGCACGTCGTCGGCACACTGAAAGGCGACGCCGAGCCGCCGGCCGAACTCCCGCAGACCGGCCACCCGTTCGTCGTCGGCGCCGGCCAGCAGCCCGCCCAGCGCGCACGCACAGCCCATCAGCGATCCCGTCTTGCCCTCGGCCATGGCCAGGTACTGCGCCGCCGACACCGCGGGCGTCTTCTCGAAAGCGACATCGAGGCTCTGCCCCTCGACCAACTCCAGGAGAGCTGTCACCAGTTCCCGCACCGCCGCGGCCGCCCGCGGCCCGGGCGCCTCGGTGACCACCCTCATCGCCGTGACCATCAAGGCGTCCCCTGTGAGGACGGCCGCGGGCGTACCGAACACCGACCAGGCAGCGGGGCGGTGCCGGCGCAGCGCATCACCGTCGATCACGTCGTCGTGCAGCAGGGTGAAGTCGTGCACGAGTTCCACCACCACCGCACCGGACAGCGCGTCACCGGCACTGCCGCCCACAGCCATGGCGGACAGCAGTGCCAGCGCCGGCCTGATGGCCTTGCTCCGCTGTGACACCACCTGAACAGGGGTGCCGTCGGCTTCGACCCAGCCGCGGTGATAGCCCGCTACCCGTCTCTCCACGTCCGGAAGGGCCTCCACCGCCGCCCGCAGCGCCGGGACGAGCAAGTCCTCGACCCAGCCCAGGCGTGGGAAGGCGACGCTCGGGGACGAGCCGGTGACCTGCGACATGCGCTTCTCCTCAAGACTGCGGGGGCCACAAGGGATACCCGCGCCAGTCAACCGGTGTCCGACCTGCATCGGGATGGGCAGCACACCGCCGGGCCGAGGGATCACCGGAGCGGCCCAGATCTCATACCGTTCACTGAGTCGACCATCGCATGACCATGACGATCACCATCGCCCTGAAGACGCTTTACGCCCCCGGGCCACCGGCTCTCAAGGACGCACGTCAACAACTTCATGTGACGCACGCGACGTTGCGGCATCGTTTCTTCCGCAGCCGACCGAGTGATCCCGTGCGTGCCCTGCGGCCTGTCGGCGGGCCGTGCCGATGTTCCTGCTCAGCGTGATCCCACACCTGACACGCGTCGCCGCCATGGCGACCGGTGCCGCCTGCGTCCTGGCCCTGTCCGCACCCGCGGCGGCCGCGAGAACGCTGCCTCTCGACAAGGCCGTCAAAGCCATGCCGCAGGCCGCCGAGTCCCCCACCGGATACGACCGCACCCGGTTCCCGCACTGGAACGCCGGCGCCAGACCCGACGACGGATGCGACCAGGAGCGTGGCGATCTCATCCGCCGCGATGAGATCCGCGTCCTCGCGGAGATCTCGTACGAATCCGTCGTACTCAGGACTCTGCATGCGCAGCAGGCTGCCGCCGAGTTGCATGTACCGCCGCTCGGGCATGACATAGCGGCGAACCAGGGCCAGCAGATCGGGATCCTCGTGGGCATGGCGCACCACGGGGCCGATCCTGCCCTGCCCGTGTGCAATGAGGCCAGCCAGTACTTACGGTGGCGGGTGCCGGGATGGCAGACTAGGAGACATGATCAAGAGAATCGAGTCTTCCGCCCGCCTGTGAGCGAAACGCCCGGGCCCCGGCTGCCCGGCACCCCGACCACGCTGTTTCAGCACGCCCTCAGGCTGCACCGTCTGACGCCGAACCAACCTCTGCCGCGCCACGGGGCGTTGCCCGATGCGGTACGCCGTCGACGCGGGGCAGGGTCGCAACACCTGCTCGACCGCAAGGTCGTCGGAATGGACGCCGCTGCCGTTCTCGACGAGTTCTTCGCCGGTCCAGGCGTTTCGCCTCGCGAGCTGTCTGCCAGGCTTGAGGGCGTCCACGTGCCGGTCCGCAGCAACAAGCACATCAGCGCTGCCGTCCTGAGGGCACCGGCGGCCGGCGCCCGGGAATCCGGACGGTGGCTGGTGCGACACGGGAGTGACGTAGATGCCGTAGCCCTCGGACTGGCCCTGCTCGCCGAGGTCGCCACGGTGGACGACATCCCCAGAATCCAGACGGTCGGCCTCTTCTCCAACGACTTCGGGCCTCTCGCCGTGCAGGCCCTCGCACGCCTGCCGGACAGCGTCGACGCGCTGATCTGGCTCGCGGAGCGAGTGACCGCCTGGGGGCGGGTCCACGCGGTGGAGACGCTGTGCCGACACGTGGACGACCACCCGGCCATCCGGCCGTGGCTACTGCGCCGAGCCGCCGACGGCGACTTCCTCAACAGCTACTTCGCCGACCGTGTCGCCGAAGCCGCCGGACTCCCCGAGGCCATCGCCGAGTCCGGGGCTGACGCTGAACTCGTGGACCATACAGGGCGAATCCTGCACGTGATGACGTATTGCGAGGGCATGGGCACATCTCTCCGCCGCTACCCACAGGCGGTCGAAGTGCTGGAGGCTCACGTCCGGCACCTGGGAACTCTCGGGCCTACCTCCGAGCGCTGTTTCGTCGCAACAACAGTCGCTGCCTATCTGGCGAAGGAGACGCCCCTGTGGTCCGACGATGCCGAACTCACGGTTCGTTGGCATCGGGTCCGAACGGCATACCTTGCGCTGATCGAGCGCGCGACCTGGTGCGACTGAGCGGGACAAGTGGCCTGCCGAGACGCGACACGGAACACTTGTGCTGTGATCACAGGTCCGGCGCCGAAGCAGGTGGGCCGTTCTGTGTGCGGCTTGTTGTGGTGCGACGGGCTCAGAAGCTATGCACCGTCGTTGCCGTCACGCAGGGAACGAATCATGCTCTGCAAGATCCGGAACGCGCCCGCCTGCTCCGTCTCGGTCATACCGGCCAGCATCCTGACCTCGACCGACCGGACCGCTGCGGTCGCCTTCTCCAGGCTCCGGCGGCCGCGAGGCGTGAGCCGCGTGGGAAGAACCTTCCCGACGGTCGCCTCCGCGGGCCTGGTCACGTATCCCTCCCGCTCCAGGGTCTGGAGCAGCACGTTCATCGACTGTCGTGTGACAAACGCGCCCCGCGCGAGCTCGGAGTTAGACAGGCCCGGCCGTTGCGCCAGCAGCTCAAGGCAGGAGTAGTGCGTCACGCTCATCCCGAGCGGCCGCAGCACCTCCTCCATCGCTGCGCGCAGGACGCTCGACGCCTCTTTGAGCAGGTAGCCCAGAGACGACTCCAGGTCGACACCGTCTTGTTGCATGTCAGTATTCTGACATAGGTTGACCTGTGTCAGAAAGCTGACACAAGCTGACACGAAGAGAAGGAGCATCATCATGCCCGCCACCGGCCCCGACTTCATCTCACTCCAAGCGCGTGACCTCGACGCTTCGCAGGCGTTCTACGAGCAGTACCTCGGCCTCGTCCGCTCGGCGGCCGGACCTCCGCACGCCGTCGTCTTCGAGACGAAGCCGATCGCGTTCGCACTCCGCGACGTCGTTCCCGGCACCGATCTCGCCTCCGTCACCCAGCCGGGCATCGGTGCCGCGATCTGGCTCCACGCCACCGACGTCCAGGCCATCCACGACGCTCTCGTCGCCGACGGTCACACCATCGTCTCCGCACCGATCGACGGCCCGTTCGGCCGCACCTTCACCTTCGCCGATCCCGACGGCTACCAGGTCACTCTCCACGACCGCGCCTGATACCCACCACGCCAACAGACAGCTGCGCCGCCGGCACTTATTGGGGGCGACAGGCAGCCGCTCAGTGAGGTCTTCTCTCCCTGGTTCCCGCCACGGTCCGGCCACCTTCTCCGCGTCCGGCGCAGAAGCCGGCGCGTCCAGTACACGCCAGTACAGGTGGTCCGGGTTGTCGCTGAGCGTTCCTCCCGCTGCGGTGTAGTGATCCGCCAGCCGCATACCGGCAGGCACTCCGTGCAACAGCGCAAGTGCGGTGGAGCAGTGTGCCACATCCAAGTCAGCCGGCCCCCCAGGACGTCTCCACCCCGCAGCACGAGGGAGTACGGCTCGTCCTTCCCCTCGATATCGAGTCGGCGCATCCGTGACGTCCACCCGCCGCGCAGGGTTTCGACAGCACGAATCGGGTCTCCGCAAGGGAGGCGCTCCTCCACCCACACACGAGTGGCGAACCAAGCCCGTGTCATGGACATCAGTTGCAACAACCGGCCTTCTCCTGCCCTCCACCATGGCCGCAGCCTAATGATCGGAGAATCGTTCCCTACCCCGTCGAGCCACATCAGGACCGTGTCGAGACGCTCGCAGACCACGACGCTGCACCGGTTCTGCCGGCGGACGGGCTGTGAGCGAGCCAGCAGACCCAAGGCGGTGCCCTGGGCCGCCGGGTGACCCCGCTCGGCGATGTCCAGGAGCAACGGGGCCGCAACCACAGCCGCCGGGAACACCGCAGCGCTGTGACCGTGGACGATTCCACCACCGCCGAGCTGCGCCCCGACCGCCGCGGCCTGTACCTGCTTCGCCGCCTCGGCCAGGGCACGTAGACGGCAACACCGGCGTCCGGCTCGGGCGTGGCACACCGCCCTGTGACGCGCGGCGCTGCGCCAGTGGAGTGACTGCAACCGGCGACAGGCCCCGCAGCGGGCAGGAATCAGCGCATCCGTCAACAGGCCGGCGAGAGAAGCACTGGTGTGCAGGTGACCGAGAGTGAAGAGGAGTTGTGCATGCTGGGACTCCGGCCCACCGCGGCCGAAGCGGTTGTGCCCGTCGACAGTCCGCTCACGGCCGTGGAGGCCGTCCGCGCCGTCGAGGCGGAGCTCGGGCATGTACTCGACACCAAATTGCGCAGGGCTTTCGACGTGGACCAGGTGTTCGCACAGGATGTCGCCGGCCGGGTGACCGCGTTCGTCCGCCGGGGCGGCAAGCGGCTGCGCTCGGCGTTCGCGTGGTGCGGTTGGCGGGCCGCGGGCGGCTCGGGCGACGCCACCGCGCTCCTGCGGACCGCAGCCGCGCTCGAACTCGTACAGGCGTGCGCTCTCATACACGACGACGTCATGGACGGATCGCCCCTCCGCCGCGGCGCACCGGCTGTCCACGTGGAACTGGCCCGTATGCACCGGGCCGCGCGGATGACCGGCTCACCGGAAGCGTTCTCGGCCTCCGTCGCGATACTCGCCGGCGACCTTGCCCTGGTCTGGGCGGACGACGTGCTGACCGAGACGGCACTCGGTTCGCCGCACGGCACCCGGCTGTTCCACGAGTGGCAGGCGATGCGCACGGAGATGGTCGCCGGTCAGTACCGCGACATCCACGCGCAGGCCGCCGGATCGTCCGGCGTCGACGAGGCCGTGAGCATCGCCACGCTCAAGAGCGCCCTGTACACGGTCGAGCGGCCCCTGGCGCTGGGCGCGTCCCTGACCGGCGGCGACGAACACACCCTGAGCGCCCTCCGCTCGGCCGGGCGCTGTGCCGGGCTGGCTTTCCAACTGCGGGACGACCTCCTTGGCACCTACGGCGACCCGAGCACGACCGGAAAACCCGCCGACGACGATCTACGGACCCGAAAACTCACCTATCTCCTCGCGGTCGGCCTGTGGCTCGCTGACGCCGCCGGTGACAAGGAGGCAGCCGACGCCCTCGGCCCCCGCTCCACCGTCGGCGTCGGCGTAGGCGTCCGGTCGGACGACGCGGTGGACCGGATGCGAGCGGCCCTGGAGCGAACCGGCGCCAGGGACGTCGTGGAGTCCAAGATCTCGGAGTTGGCGGCGACGAGCGTGCGGCACTTCGCGGGGGCCACCGCCGATTCCGTCGTACGGCGGGAGTTCACCACGTTGGTCGAGCGCGCTTCGGGCGTCGCACTGGGACACCCCGGGGAGGCGGCGTGAGAACCGTACCGGGGCGGACGGATCATGTCGTCGTGGTGGGCGCCGGGCTGTCCGGCCTCGCGTGTGCGCTGCACCTGCTGGGCTCCGGCCGCCGGGTGACCGTCGTCGAACGGAACGCGGGCCCGGGCGGCCGAGCCGGTCACGTACGCATGGGCGGTTTCGAAGTGGACACCGGTCCCACGGTGCTGACCATGCCGCACCTGGCCGACGAGGCCTTCGCCGCCGTCGGTGACAGCCTCGCCCAGCACGTCGAGCTGACGGCCCTCCACCCCGCCTACCGGGCGTGCTTCGCGGACGGGACATCACTCGACGTGCACACGGACGGCGAGGCCATGGAGTCGGAGGTGCGGCGGTTCGCGGGACCGGCCGAGGCGGCGGGCTACCGCGAACTGCGGGACTGGCTGGAGCGGCTGTACCGGGCGCAGATGCGGCGCTTCATCGACACCAACTTCGACTCCCCCTTCCAGCTCCTGCACCCGGACCTGGCCCGGCTGGCCGCCCTGGGCGGCTTCGGACGACTGGACCGCCGCATCGGCCGCTTCATCTCCGACCCACGTCTGCGCCGTATCTTCTCCTTCCAGGCCCTGTACGCCGGAGTCGCCCCGGCCAGGGCCCTCGCGGCGTACGCGGTGATCGCCTACATGGACACGGTGGCCGGCGTCTGGTTCCCGAAGAACGGCATCCACGCGCTGCCCCGGGGCATGGCGAACGCGGCGGCCGGTGCGGGCGCCGACTTCCGCTGGTCGGCCGACGTGACCTCGCTCGAACGCAGCGGCGGTCGGGTGCGTGCCGTACATGTCGCCTCGGGCGAGCGGATCCCCTGCGACGCGGTGGTGCTGACCTGCGAGCTGTCCACGGCGCACCGGCTCGTCGGACGGACGCCCAGCCGCCCGGTGGGGCTGCGGCACTCACCGTCGGCCGTGGTGCTGCACGCGGGGACCGACCGTACCTGGCCCGGTCTCGCCCACCACACCCTCTCGTTCGGCGCGGCCTGGGAGGGCACCTTCGAGGAGCTGACCCGGTCGGGGAAGGTGATGAGCGACCCGTCCCTGCTGATCACCCGGCCGACGGCACACGACTCCACCCTTGCCCCGCCGGGCAAGCACCTGCACTACGTGCTCGCCCCCTGCCCGAACACCGACCTCGGCCCCTCCGCCGAGGCCTGGCGGGACCTCGGCCCCCGCTACCGCGACAGTCTGGTCGCCGAACTGGAACGCCGGGGTCTGCACGGATTCGCCGACAGCGTGCAGGAGGAACTGCTGGTGACGCCGCTGGACTGGGCGGCGCAGGGGCACGCGGCGGGCAGCCCGTTCTCGGTGTCCCACACCTTCGCCCAGACAGGCCCGTTCCGGCCGCGCAACCTGGTGCGCGGCCTGGAGAACGTCGTGCTGGCCGGCTGCGGCACCACGCCCGGCGTCGGTGTGCCAACGGTGCTCATCAGCGGAAAGCTCGCCGCCGCACGCGTCACAGGTGGTGTCACAAGCGGTGTCCGAGGCCGTGGCCCGCGCATCCGTCCCGTACCGCGCGCGACCCGTACCGCCGCGGTCTCCACCGAGGAAGGCGCTCATGACGCGTCGTGAGCTGGACGCCGCAGACATCACCGATCCCGCCCTGCGCGTGGCCTATTCGCACTGCCGGCGGCTCAACGCCCGCCATGGCCGGACCTACTTCCTGGCCACCCGTCTGCTCCCGGTGGAACGCCGCTCCGCGGTCCACGCGTTGTACGGTTTCGCCCGCTGGGCCGACGACATCGTGGACGACCTCGACCGGCACCGCACTCCCGACGAGCGCGACCGGCTGCTGCGGTGCCTGGAGAGCGACCTCTCGCACGGGCTGCGTACCGGAGCCGGGGACGAGCCGGTGGTGCGGGCCGTGGCCGACACCGCGAGCCGGTACGACATCGAACACACCCTGTTCGCCGACTTCCTGGCGTCGATGCGCAGCGACCTGCACATCACGGACTACCCGACCTACGCCGACCTGCGCGCCTACATGCACGGCTCGGCCGCGGTGATCGGACTGCAGATGCTGCCCGTCCTCGGCACGGTCACCGCACGCGAGGAAGCGGCACCGCACGCCGCGGACCTGGGTGTGGCCTTCCAGCTCACCAACTTCCTGCGCGATGTCGGCGAGGACCTGGACCGGGGCCGCGTCTACCTCCCCACGGACCTGCTGGCGGCCCACGGCGTGGACCGCTCGCTTCTGCTGTGGAGCCGCCGTACGGGACGCCGCGATGCCCGGATTCGCAGGGCGCTCGTCGCCGCCGAGGGCATGACCAGGGAGGTCTACCGGGCGGCGGAACCGGGCATCGCCATGCTGGACCCGCGGACGCGGCCCTGCATCCGCACCGCGTTCACCCTCTACGGTGGCATCCTCGACGCGATCGCGGAGCAGGACTACACAGTGCTGCACCGCCGCGCGGTCGTGTCGCGCGGGCGCCGTGCGGCGACGGCCGCCGCGGGGATCGTCGGCATCGCGCGGGCGCGATGGGGCGCTCGCGCCTCCGATCGGACATCAGGGGCGGACGTCACGCCCCTGCGGCGGAAGGGACCCGTGCGGTGAGTGACCGAGCGAACCGAGCCGGCTGGACGCCACCGTTGCGGCGGCGGCGCCGGGCGGACTGGGCGGCGCAGCCGCCGACTTGGCAGGAGGCACGCCCGACGGTCATCTCCGACGCACTCGAACGGGCGTCCGCCCGCCCGTCCGGGAACTGGTTCGTCGTGGGTGCCTCGCGGGACGTGCGCGTCGGCGGCCGCCCTTACGGCAGAACGGTCGGCGGCGTCGAAGTCGTGCTGTGGCGGTCGGACACGGGCCGACTGCGGGCCGGCCCTGGCGCCTGCCCGCACCTCGGCGCCCCCCTGCGCGACAGCCGGGTGGTGTGCGGCACGCTGGTGTGTCATTGGCACGGACTGGCCCTGGACGGAGGGTCGTTCGCCGGCTGGGATCCGTTCCCCGCCCACGACGACGGTGTACTCGTATGGGTCCGGCTGGACTCGGTGGGCGGCGAGCGGCCGTCCGAGCGGCCTGTGGTGCCGGAGCGGCCGACGGCGGGCAGTGGGGTGGACGCCGTCTTCATGGGCGTCGGTCGGTGCGAGCCACAGGACGTGGTCGCCAACCGGCTGGACCCGTGGCACGGTTCGTGGTTCCACCCCTACTCGTTCGTCGACCTGACAGTGACCCGCCCGCCCCTCGGTGAGACGGACGACGCGTTCGTCGTCGAGGTCTCCTTCCGCTTGACCGACCGTCTGGTGGTCCCGGTGCGGGCGGAGTTCACCGCACCCGGACCACGTACCGTGGTGATGCGCATCACCGAGGGCGAGGGGACCACCTCCGTCGTCGAGACCCATGCCACGCCGCTGACCGGCGCGGCCGAGAAGCAGCCGCGGACCGCCGTGATCGAAGCGGTCGTGGCTGCCTCGGACCGGCGGGGTTTCGCCTTGGCACGGGCTGTCGCGCCCGCGCTCCGCCCGTTGATGCGCCGGACGGCCGGCCGGTTGTGGCGCGACGACCTGGCATACGCGGAGCGGCGCTGGGCGTTGCGAAGCACCGGCCGGTTCCCGGGCTGAGTGCAGGGGTGTCAGCGACCGGCGGGCGGGGCTGATCCCGAGCCGGCACCGTCTTCCGGCAGGGGCGTCTTCGATGTCTTTACGAGGAGTGCGGCTCAGCGGGTCCCTAGCGTGCCGAGCGCCCGCAGTACGGGTGAACGGCCCGCTCGGGGTACCGTCCACAGCGTCTGGCCCTGGACTCCCCAGCCGGCCAGCAGGGCATTGGCCGCCAGAAAGCCGGTGGTGGCGGCGCGTTCCATGAGGGCGACGGGCAGGTCGCAGCGGATCGCGTCACCGGCGAGCGTCACCTGCGGGTGCGGAGTGGACACGGTGGGCCGCCGGGCGTAGGTGCCGACCGGGAAGAGCGGACAGTCGGAGCGCCATTCGTGTCGGGCGTCCACGATCCGCGCCCTTCGTGTCTCCGGATAGACCTGGTGCAGGCGCTCGACGAGGCGCGACTGGACGGCTTCGGGCCGCGCGCCCTCGGGAACGGCGTAGGCGTGCAGTTCCACCACCGAGCCGCCGGAACGGGCCGACCATCGGGCGGCCTCGTCCTCGTAGCGTTCCAGGACGCTGACGTTGTCGAGGCCGTCGTAGCCGCTGGTGCCGAGGAACGCGGCGCGGTCGGCGCGGACCGGGCGGTCGAGCCAGAGCCGCGAGACCAGGAACCGCGGAGCGGTGCGCAGGCAGGCGACGTCATCGCGCCAGGCGGCGGTGCCCAGGCCGGGCGACGCCGCGACAAGGCCCCGCAGGGCGCCGGCGTCGAGGGCGAGAACCGCCGCGTCATGACGGTCCACGGCGATGTCCGTCCGCACTTCCACTCCCCCTGCGTCGCACGGGTGGACGGCGCGCACCGGCGTGCCGGCGCGAATATGCGTCCCGAGGCGCTGGAGGTACGCGCCGAGCGGGTCCCACAGCGCCTGGGGAAAGGGAGCGGTCGGTACGTCGAAGAGCAGGCCCTCGGACGAACCGAGGAAGTAGATGTGGAACATCAGCAGGAGTTCCGCGG
This sequence comes from Streptomyces sp. NPDC087844, assembly GCF_044742785.1. NCBI lineage: Bacteria > Bacillati > Actinomycetota > Actinomycetes > Kitasatosporales > Streptomycetaceae > Streptomyces > Streptomyces sp. NPDC087844. Next base: position 95,892 of record NZ_JBIUVD010000030.1, read on the forward strand.
CGGACAGTTCACGCGGGTCGGCGAAGAAGCTGCGCGAGAACACCTCGAACGCCAGATGGTGCGCGGCTTCGGGGAAGCGGACGCGTTCGAGGAAGTGGGTCGCGCTGACCGAGTCGAAGCGCTCGTAGACCTCGGGTACGCGGACGTCGAGGAGGGGCAGCGCGGCTCGGGCGTCCATCGCGGCGAGGTCGCGCCAGCCGAACGTGGGGCTCAGGGCGACGAACCCGAGGGCGCTGAACGGTGGTGTGCGCGGTACGCGGGCGAAGCTGTCGGTCAGCCCGCCGCTGTGTCGTAGCGGGTAGTCGGGCAGCTGCTGGAGACGGTCGAGAGCCGGATCCGTTCGCCGCAACAGGCCACGGAGGTTGTAGTACTGCCGGAAGAAGGCGTGGAAGCCTCGGCTCATGGTCACCTCCCCGCCGTCGGCCAGCCGGGTGCGCCAGCCGGCGAGCCGGCCGCCGAGCGACTCCTCCTGTTCGTAGAGAGTCACGCGGGCGCCTCGTTCGGCCAGGAGGGTGGCCGCGGCGAGGCCCGCGATCCCCCCACCGATCACGGCGACACCCGGGCTGTCCGCGGAGGCGAACCGTTTCAGGCCGGGCGCGGGCATCACGACCTCGGCCTTGCGGTCCCGGCCTCGCCGGGCGGCACGTCGCGGGGCGTTCACCGTGCGTACTCCCCCGTGGCCGCCGAGCCCTCGCGGGCAAGGAAGGTGTGCACGATCCCGGTCTGCCACCCGGCGACGGGCAGGGCGCGCACGGCCGAGAATCCGGCGCCCCGCAGACGGTCGGTGAAAGCGGGGACCGTGTCGAAGTCGAGGACGCTTCGCCACAGGTGGCGGCACAGGTCGCGGTCGCCGCTGACCGTCCCCGCGGGGATGATCACGCCGCGGCAGACAGCCGTCCACAGGGCTCGGTGGACGGCAGAACCACTGAGGCTGTACTCGTGGACGGCGAGCCGGCCGCCCGGGCGCAGCAGAGTCCGAACGGTCTTGAGCACTGCGTCCGCGTCCGTGACGTTGCGGATCAGGTAGGCGGCGAACACCGCGTCGTAGGGCCCCTCGTCCGTGGCGGCCAGCGCTTCGGCTGTCATGTGCTGGAAGCGCACTCGGGCGGGCCAGGATGTGGACCGTGCACGAGTCAGCATGCCGGACGACGCGTCGACGGCCGTGATGCGGGCGCGGGGCGCGGCCCGGAGCAGGGCCCGGGTGGAGGCTCCCGTTCCGCACCCCAGGTCGAGAACGTGCAGACCGGCGCCGGCCCGGGGCAGCCGTAGCCGTCGCGCCGAACGCAGGAGATCGGTGCGGTATCCGGGGTTGAGGGCGGTGAGGCGGTCGTAGCTGTGCGAGGCGTGGTCGAAGGCGAGTGCCAGGTCGTGGTCACGCAGCAGGGTCATCGGTGGTTCTCTCCGATTCGTGGGGCTGGGTGGGTACGGCGCGGCAGGAAAGGGAGTTCGACGGCGGTCCGCAGCATGGGACCTACGGGGGTGCGCAGGCCGATGCCCCACTCCTCCCAGGGTGAGGTGCGCCCGTCCAGGAAACGCAGCAGCCGCTCCGGCGGAACGCGGCGGAACAGGCCGGTGAAGAAGCCGGGGCCGTCGATCCGTCCGGTGTCCAGAGCCCGCAGCAGGATCGCGTCCATGGCCAGCACGCGCCGCGCATGCGGTCGGGGCGCGACCGCGTGGCCGTCCCGCAGGGCGGCGGCGATGGCCCGGCTCTGCCGCTGCACCGCGGCGAAGGTGTATCCGGTCGCCGGGCGGGTGGCACCGCCGGCGGTCCCGATCCGGGAGACGGCAGTGCCGATCCGGCGGGGGAAGCGCGCGTCGGTCATGGGGATCACACCCTGCTCCACCGTCTCGACGGTGAACGCCCCGAGTTCGAGGATCTCCCGGCTGTAGTGTCCCAACGCCGACTCGTACGCCGCGTGGGTCAGCGGGGCCCGGGAGAACTCGGTGTACTCGACGAGGGCACGGCCCGGCGCGAGCGGCAGTACGTATCCGAAGGCGAGGCCGTGGCGCGGCTGTGGCACCCGGAAGTCCATCAGGTCCGCGACCGCCGGGTCGAACCGGTCCGTGTCCGTGCGCACGAACCAGCCGCGGAAGTGCTGAAGCAGTTGCGTCCGGGCCGGCGGCAGGGACGGGAGGGGGCGGGAGTCGAACACATGGCGGGCACGGAGTGTCAGCGTGCGGCCGTCGGGCGACGTGCAGCTGACTTCGGCTCCGCCTCCCCCGACGGTGTCGCGCACCGTGTCCACCGTCGCACGCACGATGCGCGCACCGGGCGACCGGGCGATCCTGGAGTGCGCCCACTGCTCGAAGGCCGTGGACCGGAGCATCCGGTAGCGCAGCGGGGAGGGATCCACGGTGATCACGCCGCCGTCGGCGTCGTGAACGCGAAGCCGCGACCAGGACGCGTCGACCGCTTCGTCGAGCTCACGGGTGCCCGCATCCCAGTAGCACCAGGTCCGCTCAGGCGCTCGCAGCGGACCTTCCGGTGCTTCCACCAGAGTCACGGTCATGGAATCGGTCGCCACCAGGCGCTGCGCGAGGCTGAGCCCGGACGCGCCGCCGCCCACGATGATCACGTCGGACACCTCGTCCGGAACGCCGGAGCGCCGGGTCACCGGGCGCACCGTTCGACGACCGGTGTCGGCACGATACCGGACCAGCTGACGACGACTGCGTACGGGTGGGTCGTGCCCACGACGGCGCGGTCGGCGAAGCCGGTGTCCAGGTGTCCGGGCCGGACTGGCAGAACTGGCAGGACCCACATGCCCGCGGTTCGTGCTTCGCGGCGCGCGGGGCCGAGCCGGGCGTTCAGCGCGGCCTTCGAAGCGCTGCAGTCGGCCCTTCCTGCCTGCGGGCGTTCCGCGACCACGCCGGTGAACGCGACGATCGTGCAGTCGGGTTCCTTGGTGGCCAGCGCGGCACGGAAGGAGGCCGCGGGTGCGAGGACGTTGACCGCCACCGCCTGCTCGGCGCCCTCGTCGCCGAGCACCGCCACCCCTCCGAAGGCGACGGTGTTGCAAGCAGGAGCACTCCGGCAGACCTGGGCAGCACGGGCGAGGCCCGCTTTATCCCGTCCCGCGAGCGCCGGACGCGCACCACGGCCCACGGGCTGCGCGGTGAGCGCGACGCCGAGGACTTCGGTGGCTTCACCCACCGGCACCCGCGCGCCGTTGATATCCACGTCTCACTCCCGATCACGAGGCGGGCGGGCTGCGCCCCCTGTCACACCAGTGGTTCCGCGAGCCGGCCGCCCATGGATGCGCCGAACAAGAACCAATCGAAGTCAACCGCAAACAATGTCACTCGGCGCGTCACGGACGGCGTCTGCGCCCTGTATGGGGGGGTCGGGCCTCGCTCCTGTCCCGGTCTTCGTGCCCTGCTCCCTGGACGGATCCCACGACGGCACGCTCGACGGCGACGGCATCACCTCCGGCGAACCACGAGGTACTCGCTGCTCGCGCATCCGGCCCGCAGGCATTCGACTGGGAACAGCGGGAACCCGGCGTGTATGACAAAGCATGATGACGACACGCACACGCCCCACGCTCCCGGATCCCAGCCGAGCGTCCGTCCCGGTTCCGATGAACCGCAGACGATCCCGGTGCCGACGCCTCCTGTCGCGTGGGACAGCGGTCCTACGGACCCGGCTGATCTTGCCGACGAAGAGGCGGAGCCGGAGCAGCCCGCCGCCCACGAGGAGCCGAAGACCACGTCGCAGAACGACTGACTCCTGCCGGGGTGGGCCGGAAGCCAGCAGTACATGGTGACGAGCCGGGCCGGGGCTCCCGACGGAGAGTTCCGGCCCGGCCCGGCCGCGTACCGCGGCCACCACGCCCTGCCCGACGAAGGGCGTAGAGGCTCCACGGCGCGCCTTCGCGTGCACTAGTTGTACAGACAACTACCTTGTGGGTGCGCCGGTTTGGCGACGGGCGTCCGGTGGTCATGAGCCGGCCGCCCGACCGTACCGGGCGGCCGATGGTCTGCCCGGCCGCGTCTCAGCAAGGAAAGAAAGAACATGAAGATCGGTTTCGCGCTTCCGCAGTTCCACAAGCAGGCCTTCGGCATCTCCCGCACCGCTCACTTCGCCCGTGAGGTCGAGCAGGCCGGCGCCGCGAGCCTGTGGGTCGGCGACCGCAACCTCGCCGCGGTGTCCCCGAAGGTCGGCTACGGCGGCCAGGGCGACACCATCCCGGCCGAACTCAACCCGTCCGCCGATCCGTTCGTCCTGCTTGGTGCGGCTGCGAGCGTCACCGAACGCGTCCAGCTGGGTATGCACGTACTGATCGCGCCGCTGTACCCGCCGGTCCAGCTCGCCCGCTCGCTGACCACCCTCGACCTGGTGAGCGAAGGACGTCTGCTGCCCGGGTTCGGCATCGGCTGGTCCCCCGAGGAGTACGAGGCGGCCGGACTGGACTTCCACAAGCGCGGCGCGCGGATGGAGGAGCTGCTCGACGTCCTCGACACCATATGGACCACCGACCCTGCCGAGTACAAGGGCACTCACCTCACCGTGCCACTGCACCACGCCCCGCTCAAGCCCCACCAGAGCCCGCGGCCGCCCATCTACCTGGGAGCGATGTCCGAGCGCGCCCTGCGCAGGGTCGCCCTTCGAGGGGACGGCTGGCTGCCGCTGTGCGTGGTGCCGAGCTACGTCGACATCGACGGACTCGTCGCGCAGCGCGCCCTCATCGACAGCCAGGCCCAGCAGGCCGGCCGCGACCCGGCCGCCATCGACACCGTCCTGCGCGTCAACATCGACGCCGGTACACCGGCCTCGGCCGTCGTCGACACCGTCAAGTCCGTGCACGAGCGCACCGGAATCTCCCACTTCATGATCGACTCCCTCTACACCGCCGACACGGTCGAGGACTCGATCGAGCTGGCCGCCGAGATCCTCGCCCTGGCGAACGAAGGCTGAGCCGGGCCCGTGCCCCCGTATCCGCGGGGACACGGCTCAACCCCTCGGTGAGCTGCGACCTCGCCCGGCCGACCGGACCCGGACCCGATGCCGGACGCGGGTCCGCGTGCCACCCTGCGACGCGGCTCACCGAGGGGTCTGCCGTCACGGCGCGGTCACCCCCCACTCCCGGCCGCCGCCTCCCCCTACACCGGGATGCCCAGCCGGTCGGCCACAGTGCCGAGCGTCGTCCCCAGAGGAAGTGCGATCCGGGTGACGGCGTGGACGTCACCTCGGGTCGCGTCCCGGTTGACGATCAGCACCGGCTTCCCGTCCTGGGCCGCCTGGCGGACGAAGCGGAGCCCGGACATCACCGTCAACGAGGAGCCGAGGATCAGCAGAGAGGTCGCCGCACGGACGAGTTCGCGGCACTGCTCGACCCGAGCGGCAGGCACGGACTCGCCGAAGAACACCACGTCCGGCTTGAGGATGCCGCCGCAGAGCACGCAGTGCACCACGCGGAAGTCCCCGACCTGCTCGTCGGTGAGGTCGGCGTCACCGTCGGGGTTGATCGCCGCGGCCACCGGCGCGAAGCCCGCGTTCGCCGCTTCCAGCCGACGGGCGAGTCGGCGGCGCGGGCTGAAGGCGCCGCAGGACAGGCAGACGACCCGGTCCAGGCTTCCGTGCAGCTCCACGACGCCCTCGGTGCCCGCGGCCTGGTGCAGGCCGTCGACGTTCTGCGTGATCACACCCGTGAGCAGGCCGTGCCGCTCGAAAGCGGCTACGGCCCGGTGCCCTGCGTTCGGGCGGGCCCGGCCGAAGGTGCGCCAGCCGAGGTGGCTGCGCGCCCAGTACCTGCGCCGCGCCTGCGCACCGCCGACAAAGTCCTGGTAGGTCATCGGGGTGTGCCGGCTCAGGCTCCCGCCCTCGCCCCGGTAGTCGGGGATGCCCGATTCCGTGGAGATGCCCGCCCCACTGAGCACCAGCACACCGCCGAAGCGCAGCGCGTCGACGACCGGCTGCGGATCCGTGGTGCCGGGCGGCAGATCTTCGGTCGGGGTCCAGCTCAAGGTGGGGCGCATGCGCATGCCACCAGAGTAGGCAGGCGCCGGGCGCTCGTCATCGGCGAACCCGGCGGCGCCCCGGCCGGCCCCCGCGTCCACTCGATCGTCGCCGACCTGCGGAGCTGGGGTCCGGCGGTGGCCAGCGACAAGCCGAGGGATATCTGTGGGCCAAGGCCGGCTTCGGTGCGATGCTCGCCGCCACCGCCCTCGCCGACGCCCTCATGGCCGACCTCATCGACCGGCACCGCCCCGCCATGGCCGGCCTGACCGGTGAGATCCTCGCCGTGTCCGACCGGCTCGGCGTCACCCTGGAGGCCTTCGACGCCTTCGACCCCCACCCCTTCCGGCAGGGTACGGATCCGGTGGAACGCGACGCCGCCTTCGACCGCCTGAGCGCGTGGCTGCGTACGCAGGCGAAGGACCTCAGCGGGATCTGGCGGGACCTCGCCGTTCGGCACCGGCCCGTCGCGGTGACCACCCACTACGCCGATGTGTTCGACCACGCGGCCCGCGAAGCACTCCCCACGCCGCTGCTGCGCACCGTCATGGACGGCCTGCGCTCACTGGAGGGCGCCCCGGACGGGATGTCGGAGTCGCGGCTGGCGGAGCTGGACCGCCTCGCCGGGCCGACCGAACCCGGGCGACCGGACGGACCGAACCACCGTGCCCGGCCCGCGTTGCCTCGCCTCCCGCGAGGCCATCGTCGCCGAGTCGCACGGCAGCAGGCTCGCCATGGCCTTCGAGGCGGCCGCGGACGGCGCGATCAAGACGGCCCGCAAGGGAGTGGGACTGTTCACCCTGACGGTCACCGGCAGCGAGGCCCACGCCGGCTCGACCCCACCGCCGGGGTGAGCGCGGTGGACGAACTCGCCCATCAGATCCTGCGCCTGGCCGAACTGCGCCCCGGACGCGGGCACCTCGCTCAACATGGGCGTGGTGGAAGGCGGCACCCGCAGCAACGTCACGGCGGGCCGCGCCGTCGGCCGCATCGACATCCGTGTCGCCTCCGCGGCCGAGCAGCAGCGGATCAGCGACTCTCTCGCCGCCCTGCGCCCGGTCGACCCGCGCACCCGCGCATCCGCGCATCCGCGTGGAGATCACCGGGGACTGGAACCGGCCCGTCTTCGAGCGGACCGAACAGGTCGCGGCGCTCGCGGAGCTGACCCGCCGGTGCGCGGCGCTGCTCGGGGAGGACCTGCGGGAGGCGTCCGTCGGCGGAGCGAGCGACGGCAACTTCGTCGTGGCCGCGGGGACGCCCGTCCTGGACGGCATCGGGGCGGTCGGTTCGGGCGCCCACGCCCGCTCGGAGAACACCTCGGTGTCCGGCATGGTCGCACGCTCCGCGCCGGCCACCACGGTGCTGGTGTCGCTGGCCGCCAGTCGACCAGGGGGCTGACGGCCGCGTCCCGCTCGACCAGAGCCACGACGTGCGACCACGCCACGTCGCCGCCGGCTCCCGGCTCCCGGCTCCCGGCTCCCGGCTCCCGGCGGCAAGGTCGCCGTACTCATCGAGATGGTGTCGAGGCGCCCGCGAGGGGCACCGAGTGATGCATGTCCCGCCCCGCCGCGGAGCTCAGTCGGCTCCGCGGCGGGGCGGGACCGTCAGCGGCCGGACCGCCGGGTCGTCACCCTGCGGGTGCTATGGCCACATTGTCGAAGGCGGCCTCGGTGTCGAAGACCCGGACACCGTTCGCGCCGCTGCGGTAGGTGCCGTCGCTGACGGAGATCTTGGGCGTCGTCATGTCGTCGACGAACACCTTGATCGAGGAGCCGACGGCGGTGACGCGCATCCGGTGGGCGGAGCCGGAGCCGACGACCGTGCGCGCACTCGCCAGCTCGGTCCAGGAACCGTTCGCCCGGCCGAGGACCACCTTGCCGCTCGGGCTGATGCCCGCGTAGTAGCCCGAGTAACTGTCCCAGCCGACCGACGGCCCGCTCACTCTGAACGTCAGGCCCGCGTCCCCGCCGCCCGAGGTGACGGTGACGTCGGCGTCGTAGGTGAAGTCGGCGAAGTCCGTGTCGAGCAGGGCCTTGCCGCCCAGGTTCCGCCCCACCCGGTACTGTCCGCCGCTGACGGACCATGTCCCGCCGTACGTCTTCCAGCCCAGCGCGTTGGCGTCGGCGAAGTTGTCCTTCACCTGCATCGCGATACGCCGGATAGTGCCGTCAGGATTGAAGTGGAGGCGGTCGTACGCCAGTTGGCGGTGGTTTCCGTCACTCTCGCTGAGCGGACGGCGGTGGTAGACGATGTACCAGATGTCGGTGCCGGGGACGTTGACGACGGAGTTGTGGCCGGACCCCTTGGCGACCGCAGGATCCTGGGCGAGTACTTTGTCGATCTTCTTGAAGGGGCCGGTGGGTGAGTCGGACATCGCGTACGACACCGAGTAGTCGGGGCCGGTCCAGCCGCCCTCCGACCACATGAAGTAGTACGTGCCGTCGCGCTTGAACATGTAGGAGCCCTCGGTGAAGTTCTCGGGGGTGATCTCCTTGTAGGTGGACCCGTCGTCGAATGCGCCCAGGCTGGTCATGTCCGGGTTGAGCTTGACGACGTTGGAGTGGTGCCAGCCGCCGTAGTACATGTACGCCTGACCGTCGTCGTCGATGAACACGTCCTGGTCGATGGGCTGGGCCCCGTTGTGGAACTGCGAGATCAGCGGCTTGCCGAGAGCGTCCTTGTAGGGGCCCTCGGGGCGGTCCGCGACGGCCACGCCGATGCCGCCGAGTTCGGAGTCGTTCTGGATGTCGTTCGCGGCGAAGTACAGGTAGTACTTGCCGTTCCGTTCGACCGGCGCCGGGGCCCACACCGCGTACTCGGCCCAGGAGACGTCCGCCGTCTTCAGGACGTTGCTGTGCTTGGTCCAGTGGATCAGGTCGGTGGAGGAGAACGCGTCGAGGTGGGTCTGCTCGGCGTAGGGCTTGGACGCCGTGGGGTAGACCCAGAACTTGCCGTCGTAGACCGCGATGTCGGGGTCCGCGTACCAACCGTCGACGAAAGGGTTGCCCGCCTCGGCGGTCGAGTACTCGGGCGCGGCGACGGCGGCCGATGGCGAGAGCATCGCCACGAGGCCGCCGACGAGCAGCGTGGCCCAGGACTTGGCGACCAACCCGGTCGATCGGACAGTCACGAGAACCTCCGTGGGGGTGAGGCAGCCGGTGGCAGACAACGTTGTCGAGAGCGCGGTACCGAGAAGACGCTCATGCGGTTGCCGCACGCAGGTTTTACATCGTTGCAAGAGGGCTGTAAACCCTTTGCGCACGGATCGTCGCCCGCCGGCCGTCTGGCCAGGGCGGCGCATACCTCGCCCGGTCAAGCGGGGCGTTGTCGGCCTCGGTCGCCCGGACGGGATGAACGGGCCCAGCGGGGGCACTCGGCCTCTGCGACATCAACGGGTGCCGCGCCTCCGACGGAGAGAGACACCATGTACATCGGCCTGGGCACCATCGTCGTCATTATCATCATCATCGCCGTTGTCATGATGCTGCGCCGTCGCTGACATGAGTTCGGCGTGGGGCGCGGTACCAGGCTTGTCCTGGTCGGCGCCGGCCCGCTCGGCACGGCGCCGACCCTCCCCACGGTGGCCGGTCGGCCCGGCGGCGACTAGGGCCTGTGTGACGTCGTGATCAATCTCGGGTTTTGGTCCCGTGCGCGGGTAGGACCTGGTAGGACGATGGGTGTGACACGTAGGCAACTCACCGACGAGCAATGGGAGTTCATCGAGCCGTACCTGCCGATAGGCGAGTAC
>NZ_JBIUVD010000031.1:0-48882 GCF_044742785.1 Streptomyces sp. NPDC087844
CGCGTGCCGGTCGAGCCCGAGTCGTGGCATGTCCAACGAGACCGTGGCTTCCTGGGTGTGGTGGGGGTCGAGGTTCACGACCACCAGAACCGTGTCCGTGCCGTCGCGCTTGCTGTACGCGATCACGGCGTCGTTGTCGGCCTGGTGGAAGTGGACGTTCCGGAGCCGGCGCAGCGCGGGGTGCTCCCGCCGGATCCTGTTCAGCGAACCGATGAGCGGTGCGATGGACGTGCCCGTCCGCTCGGCGGATTCCCAGTCCCGCGGTCGCAGCTGGTATTTCTCCGAGTTGAGATAGTCCTCGGTACCGGCTCTTGCCGCGGTGTTCTCGCACAGCTCGTATCCCGCGTACATCCCCCAGGTGGGCGAGAGTGTCGCCGCCAGGACGGCCCGGATCTCGAAAGCGGGCCGGCCGCCGTACTGAAGGAACTCCGGGAGGATGTCGGGGGTGTTGACGAAGAAGTTGGGCCGCATGTAGGCGGCCGTGTCACCGGAGAGTTCGGTGAGGTATTCGGTCAGTTCCTCTTTGGTGTTGCGCCAGGTGAAATACGTGTAGGACTGCTGGAAACCGATCGTGCCGAGCGTGTGCATCATCGCCGGGCGGGTGAACGCCTCGGCCAGGAAGATCACATCAGGATCGGTGCGATTGATCTCCCCGATCACTTCTTCCCAGAACATGACCGGCTTGGTGTGCGGATTGTCCACGCGGAAGATCCGTACGCCATGACCCATCCAGAACCGCAGAATGCCGAGTGTCTCCTCGACCAGGCCCGGCATGTCCTTGTCGAAGGCGATCGGATAGATGTCCTGGTACTTCTTCGGCGGGTTCTCCGCGTACGCGATCGAGCCGTCGGAGCGGTGCTGGAACCATTCCGGGTGCTTCTCCACCCATGGGTGGTCCGGGGAGCACTGGAGCGCGAAGTCCAGGGCGACTTCGAGGTGCAGCGCGGTCGCGGTGCGCACGAACGCGTCGAAGTCGTCGATCGTGCCGAGATCGGGGTGGACGGCGTCGTGCCCGCCCTCCGGCGAGCCGATCGCCCACGGCACCCCGACATCCTCACGATTCGCCGAGAGGTTGTTGTCGGGGCCCTTGCGGAAGGTCGTACCGATGGGGTGGATCGGCGGCAGATACACGACGTCGAAACCCATGTCGGCGATCGCGGACAGCCGCCGGGCCGCGGTCCCGAACGTACCGCTGACCGGTGGCTTGCCGGGCTCGACCACCGCGCCCTCCGAGCGCGGGAAGAACTCGTACCAGGAGCCGAACAGCGCCCGCTCCCGTTCCACCAGCAGGGGGAGCGGGGCCGAACGGGTGATCCGCTCCCGCAGGGGGTGCGCGGCGAGTGCCGTGTCCACGTCCGGAGTCAGGGCGGCGGCGAGACGGGCGGACGGTGGCCGGGCATCGTCGCGAAGGGCGTCCGCGGCGGTCAGGACCGCCGCTCGGCCGGCGTCGCCCGGCACTGTGGAGGCGGCCCGCTCGTACAACTCGGCGCCCTCCTCCAGGACCAGCCCCACGTCGATCCCGGCCGGGATCTTTATGCGGGCCGACCGGCGCCAGGCGGACACCGGGTCCGACCACGCCTCCACCCAGTAGGTCCACTCGCCCATGGCCGTGGGCGTGACGTCGGCGCCCCAGCGGTCCGTACCGGGGGCCAGTTCCCGCAGGGGGGTCCACGGGCCGGTGCGCCCGTCGGGGCCGCGCAGCACGACGTTCGCGGCGACCACGTCGTGGCCCTCGCCGAACAGCGTGGCGGTGACCTGGAAGGTCTCGCCCACCACCGCCTTCGCGGGGCGGTTGCCGCGGTCGACGGCCGGCCGGACGTCGACGACGGGGACTCGGCCGATCGGAACGACGGTCGTGCGGCCAACAGGGGGGACGTGGCCGCCGGCCGGGTTCTCGGTCATGTGATTCATCTCCGTCGTCGATGTCCTTGTGCAGGTCCGTGGTCGTCCACGGGTCGGAGGGCTCTTCCTAGGTCGCGGGGCTCACCGCGAGTTGGTCGGAATGCCCCGGAAGCGCGCCGATGGGCGGGCCGTGGTCGGCCCGTTCGCGGCGCCTGGCCGAATTGGCCGACAGATAGCGCTCGGCGGCGTGTACGGCCTCACGTGCGCAGCGTTTGCCCATGAGGACGCAGAGCGTGTAGCCCGTGTCCTCGAAATTGCCTCGCGCGCCGTGGTCGGCGGGAGCCGCGAGCATCATGCGTTCCCAGGCCCGGTACAGCTCCAGCAGCCTGGCGACCTCGTCTTTGGCAGGCAGCAGCATCTCACTGGTCACCTTCCATTCCCTCGGATGCGCACGGTTCGCCCGGATGTGCGTGATGACCGTGCACGCGGAGGTATCGACCGACTACGACGGCCGACACCTTCACTCATGGTGCACGTGCGGCCACTCAACGTCCTGTTGTCGATTCAACGACATTGGTCCGGCGCTCGGGTTGCACGAATGGAGTACCGCTCGCACCCTGGGAATGACTCAGAAGCGATCACTGCTCACGCTCTGTATTCAGAGCTCGGCCCACCGGGGCGAGGAGGAGCGAGAGCTTCGCCGGTTGCCGGTGAGGAGCCAACGACGATGAAGACCGCAGTCCCCTGCTACTACCACCTCGACATCGAGGTCAGTCCGGAGCGGGTCGATCAGGTCAGGCGCATTCTGGCCGCCCACCTCCGGTACTGGAACCTGGAGAACCTCGTCGAGCCCGTCTGCCACTGCGCGGAGCTGCTGCTGCGGACGATCGACGCGCACGCGACGGACAAGAACACCACGCTTGAGATGTGGTGGAACGGCCAGCACCTCATCACCGCGATCGCGGACATCGACGGGAAGTCCCACCCGGAGTCCGCGACACGGGGCTGGCTGGCGCACGTCGCCGCGCTGAGCGACGGCTGGGGGTGCTGTGCCACGGGCAGTGGCGGACGGATCGTCTGGTTCTCCCGCCGGGCCCGTGCCATGGAACGCGCCCCGCTGGTCCCGACCGCACCCGCGCCCAGCCTGCGCGAAGCCCGGCGTACGCCCCGCGAGTTGCCGGTACCGGCCCTGGCGGCGCCGGTGCCCGAGGAGCCGCTCGTGGGTGCGGCGGCCGAGTGACGGCGACCGTTCGGCCCGCGACCGCCGAGGCGGTCGCGGGCCGAACGGCTTGCCGTACGCGGAGCCAGGCCGACCGGACGCCGTAGGCACGGTGTCCGGTCGGCCGCGGGGCGGGTCAGCCGATCCGGACCTCCCCGTAGGGGACCAGCCGGACCGGCCCCAGCAGCCCGTACGCCGCCCGGGTCAGACCGCCGTACACGGCGGGGTCGCTGACGCGCAGGCGGTTGGCGAGCGGGGTGGCCACCTCGACCTCGATGATGTTCGTGCCGCGTTCGAGCAGGTCGACCAGGTCCACCACGGGGCGGATCTGGTCGACCGGGTCGAGCCGGTGGCCGTTGACCGTGACCCGGCAGGTGTCCGTGACCGAGCCCAGCTCCAGACGTGCGCCGTGTCCGCCGGTCCAGCCGCTGCCGAGGGTGACGGTGGTGCGGTAGCGGCCGATGCCCGAGACATCCGCCAGCTCGGGGATCTGCGACCAGGGCACCAGCGCGTCCAGCGTCAACTCGTGCTCGACGACAGTCGTTTTTGTCGCCGAGGCGCCCGGCCGCCAGTCCTGGACACGCAGGTTCCACGACGTCAGTTCCATCGGCTCCGGGATGTCCTTCAGCGTGGCGCTGACGGCGCGTCCCTTGGAGAGCGTGGTCCGGTACGTACCCGCGGCCGTGGCACGGACGGTGAGACCGGCGTCGGTGAAGCGCACCTCCTCGGCCTCGCTGTCCACGGCGTACGGGCGGGAGCCGTTGCGGTCACCGAAGAGCCCCGGCCCGCCGATCGCCACGATGAGGGTCTCCGCGGGCTGCAGGGTCACCCGCACGGTGACCGAGTCGCCGTCCTGCGTGTAGCGGGCGACGCGCTCCGCCTTCCCGGTCCACGGATCCAGCAGGTACGGCACACCCTTGGCCGTGGTGCGGTGCAGAGTGACCTCGTGGTCGATCGCGGCGACCGCCGGCTTGACCGTCTCGGCGTGCTTGCCGTTGCACAGGTAGTAGTAGTCGACACCGTCGGCCACCCGGTGCGCGTTGAGAAGGGTCGAGGCACTCGCGTACGTGACGTCGGGCCGTACTCCGAGCGCGGTGAGCGCGTCACCGACCAAGGTCTTGTCGGTGACCTTGCGGACCAGCGGCTGGGCCAGCAACTCCTTCACCACGGACAGCAGTTCGTCGCTCTCGCCGCTGTCCGGGACGCCGGGCGGCACCACCGTGTCCCAGGCACCGAGCAGCACGATCGGCAGTCCGGCACGGGCGAACCGCAGCAGGGCGCGCGCGTCCCGCAGGGCGAGCGTCACCGTGGACCCGTAGAAGAAGTCGCCCTCCACGAACAGGGCCTTGTACGCGGGGCCGTCCGGTGCGAGCCGTCCCTTGCGCACGACGGCGGACGGCAGGTCGAGGAGCGGGCCGCTGAGGAACTGGTGGCTCCAGCCGAGCGTGATGCCCGTGGCGGTGAACCAGGACGCGCCGATCCCGGTGGCCGTGTAACCGGTCTGCCGGAACACCGCCACGTCCGCCTTGGCCCGACCGGTCTGCAGCACCTGGTGGACACGGCCCAGGTAGCCGGAGACGTCGGAGACGTGCTTCCAGGTGGGATGCCTGGGACCCCAGGACTCGCTGTAACCGGCCACCCCCTTGTACGGGGTGAAGGCCGCGTATCCCGGCCAGCTGACGCCCGGGAACTCGGCGTAGGAGAAGCCGTGGACGACCGTCTGGTTGACCCCGGCGGCATAGGCGCCGCCCATGGTGCGCAGGAACCGCTGCCACGTGGTGCTGTACGCGCTGCCCGTGTACGCGCCGGCCTCGCACGAGAGCACCGTGTTCCCGGCCATGTCACGGCCACCGGCCAGGCACCGGTAGTCGTCGAGGTTCTTGAAGCCGAGCGACTCGCCCTCGGCGATGTCGAGGATCGCGGCCGTGGCGATGGCGTCGGTCTGCAACCCGTAGGGCTGCGAGCGCAGTTCAAGGCCCAGCGAGTGGGCCCAGGTGCGCAGCGCCGTGAAGTGGTGCTTGTTGACGAGGGTGGAGACCGTCTCCCAGAAGTCGTGCCGGATCTGGCGGGTGACGGCGGCCTCGAAGGCGTACACCTGGTTGCTGTTGTCCAGGACCAGGGCGGGCAGCAGCGGCAGCAGGGAACGGCCGGTGTGCTCGCGGAACGCGTCGGGCAGGCCCGGCGTCCACTGGAGTCCGTCGGTCTCCAGCTCGATGGAGTCCTCGAAGAGCGCGCCGCCGGACACCTTCAGCAGTCGGCGCACGGACTTCGTGAGGATGTGCTTCTCCCAGAAGTCGGTCACCGCGCGCGTGCCGGCCGCGCTGAAGTGGTCGACGACGTAGGCGGGCGGGTCGGTGTGCGGTCCGGCCTCCGGGGTCTGGCCGGAGCCGCGTACCCAGTACGTGATCACGACCCAGGTGCCGTCGTCGGGCGCGGTCCAGTCGAGGGCGCCGTCGGTGACCGTGGAGGTGAGATCGCGGACCGAGTCCAGGTCGAGGCCGGTCTCCTTGCGGGTGGAGTTCGCGGTGTTCACCCGGGCGGCCTGCACCAGGAGCAGCCGCTGCGCGGTCACACCGGACGCGGCCTCGTGGACGGGCTTCGGGACGGGCCCGGAGAACGTGGCGCCCGGGGCCAGGGTGGCCGCACCGTGGGCCAGTTCCTTGACGGCCGCGTCGCTGTCGGGGGTGATGCCGGGTACGGCGGCGGGCCAGCTGGGTCCGACGGTGAGGTCGACGGTGAGACCGCGCCGGGCGGCCTGGCTCAGCGCGGCCTCCACTCCCGCGACCCAGGCGGCGGTTCCCCAGCCGTGGCGGGCCGTGTCCAGGGAGGAGGTGTCGGTGACGCTGTGGTGGACGGCGGCTATCTCGGCGCCGCCGAAGCCCGCGTCGGCGATCTGGTCGATCTCCCGCCTGATCTCGTCCGGCTGCACCAGGCCGTCGGGCCACCACCAGCGGAACTTCGGGCGCACCGCGCGGCCCGGCTCGGCGAAACGCAGGGAGGAGGAGCCGGTGGCTCCCGCGGTGGCGGCGGAGGCGCTGCCGGACGCCGCCCAGTCGATGACGCCGGCGGCGGCCGCCGTGGCCGCCGCCGCGGCGAGGACGGTACGGCGCGGGAGACCCGCCCGGGGCACTGCGGTGTGGTCGTTCATGGTTCTTGTCCACTCTTGGAACTTGGAGGGCAGCACAAAGAGGACCCCCTGAAGGGTCCGGGGAATTGAATCGTTTTAATCGCTGCGAAAGTAAGTCGCTCGATCGAGAGCCGTCAAGAAGCGTGCACGACACAAATTTTTTGGTGCCCGCTCGCGAGGCGTCGTCGGAGTCGGCTGAGGGCTGTCCCGTAATCCCCGGTGGATCAGCGCGCGGCGTCAGACGCGGTGCATCGCAAGGCGGAGGGTCGTCCTCATACTGGGCGTGTTCGGGCGATCCGACAACGCAGCGAGGTGCCGTAGCTGTCGTCGTGCGCCCGCCGGGGATTACGGGACAGCCCTTAACGGCGGATGTCCTCGACCTCGCCGAAGCCGCCCGTCGGGCTCCAGCGCAGCCGTGTGAGCCACTCGGTGGACGATCTCGTGAACAGCAGATCATCGGTGCCGGCCACGGTCGCGGCCTTCTCCCAGCCGTCGAAGTCCTCGGTCGCCCTGGTGTCCCAGGTCGCCAGGTTCCGCGTGCCGACCGCCGCGACCGACTCCGTCGGCGGTTCGCCGTCCGCGCAGTACACACCCCAGTTCGCGATCGCCGTGACCGTGTCGCGGAAGGCCTTGAGCGTGATGCTCTGGCACGCGTCGCCCTCGGTCGCGTACACCAGGCGCGGCCTGCTCCACGGTCCGCCGGCGGTGTCCTGGTGCTGCTCCATGAGGCCGCGCCCGGCGGCGTAGTACATGCCCACGCGGCCGCCGTCGGACCAGGGGACGTCCTCGACGAAGCGGGCGTGCGACGGGGTGGGGGAGCCGCCGCCGGAGTCCCCGGCGCCCGCGCCTTTGGCCTCCGGGCCCCCGCAGGCAGCGGTGGACGTCAGCAGTGCCGCCGCCGCTGCCGCCGTCGCCGCACGGGCCGACCAGCGGGCGCCCTGTACTCGTCGCATGTGTCTCCCCCGACTCCCGGCTCCCGTCGCGTGGCCCTCGGCGCCGTCACGACGGTGGACCCGCACAGAGCTGTGCGGGCACGGTCCATGGGATCACGGCTCGTGGGATCGCGGCTCGTGGGCGCCGGCTCACCCGAAGACGTTGTCCGTCTCGTCCCAGCCGAAGGGATCGCCGACGGGTGCGGGCGGCAGGGCCCGGGGAGTGCGCGAGGAGGACTGGTACATCGCCTCGATCTCGGCCGCGTACCGGTCCGCGATGGCGTCCCTGCGCAGCTTCAGCGACGGGGTGAGCAGTCCGTTGGCCAGATCGAACGCCTCCGGCAGCACCCGGTACACCCGGATGGACTCCGAGCGCGACACGGTGGAGTTGGCCGCGCCGACCGCGCGGTTGATCTCCTCCCGCAGAGCGTGCTCCTCGCGCAGTTCGCGGTCGTGGGCGTCGCCCGGCACGGCGTGCACCGAGCGCCAGTGGGCGAGGTACTCGGGGTCGAGGGTGATCAGGGCACCCACACAGGGCCGGTTGTCACCCACGACGACCGCCTGGTGGACCAGCGGATGGACCCGCAGGCGCTCTTCGAGGGCCGCGGGAGCGACACTCTTGCCGCCGCTCGTGATGACGATGTCCTTCTTGCGGCCGGTGATGCTCAGATAGCCCTCGTTGTCGAGCCTGCCGATGTCGCCGGTGGCCAGCCAGCCGTTGTGGAGCGCGGCCCGGTTGCCCTCCTCGTCGTTGACATAGCCCTGGAACACCGAGGGCCCCCGGACGAGGATCTCCCCGTCGTCGGCCACATGGATCTCCGTGTCGGGCAGCGGCTGTCCCACGGTGCCGAACTTCTCCCGGCCGACGGGCTGGGCCGTGATGCCGCCGCTCGTCTCCGTGAGTCCGTACCCGTCGTGGACGAGGATCCCGATCCCCGCGTAGAACAGGGCCAGTTCACGGTTCAGCGGGGAGCCGCCCGACACGGCGCCGCACACCCTTCCGCCCAGTGCCGCGCGGAGCTTGCGGTACACGGTCTTGTCGTAGACGGCGTGCTGCAGCCGCAGATCGAGGCCGGGGCCCGCACCCGTGCCCAGCCGCTGCCGCTCGGCCGCCGCGGCGAAGTCCCGCGCGGTCCGCACGGCACGCTCGAACAGGGCGCCCTTGCCCGCCTCCTCGGCCTTGCGGAGGAAGTTCTTGTACAGCTTCTCGAAGACGAACGGGACGGCGTAGAGGTAGGTGGGCCTGAACGACAGCAGGGCGTCGGCCAGTGTCTCCGCGCGCAGGTCGGGTTCGTGGCCCATGAGCATGCCGCCGCGCATGCACAGCCCCTGGATCATGAGGCCGTAGACGTGGGAGAAGGGCAGAAAGGCCAGGACGGCAGGCTGCTGCCCTGGTCGCGCGGCGGTGTGACCCCACCCGGCCAGCAGGGTGTCGCAGGGGCTCGCCAGACTGCTGTGGCTCAGCGCGCAGCCCTTGGGGTGTCCCGTCGTGCCCGAGGTGTAGGCGATGACGGCCGTCGAGTCCGGCAGCACGATCCGGCGCATCGACTCGACGGTGGTGACCGGTACCGAAAGGCCCGACTCCGCCAGGTCGGCGAGCGCCCCGGCGTCGAGCTGCCAGACGTGCCGCAGGGCGGGCAGCGTGGCGCACACCGAGCCGACCGTCATGATGCCCTGCTCGTCCTCCACCACCACGGCGACGCAGCCCGCGTCCTGGAGGATCCACGCGACCTGTTCGTGCGAGGAGGTCGGATGGATCGGGACGATCTCGGCGCCCACCGTCCACAGGGCGTAGCTGAGCACGGTCCATTCGTAGCGGGTGCGTGCCATGACGGCCACGCGGTGGCCCGGGAAGATCCCGGCCGCGATGAAGCCCCGTGCCACGTCCACCACCTGGTCCCGCAGTTCGACCGCGGTGACCTGCGACCAGGCTGCGGGAGAGGTGTCGGAGCGGCGTGCCAGTTGCGGCAGGTGGGGATCGCGTGCAGCTGTCTCGAAGAGACTGTCCGCGAGCCCGCCCTGCATCAGGGGCGAGGCCTGTCTAAATACTTCCAAGGGGTGCATGTGCCGCTCCAGAATCTCCTCAGAGCGCCCCTCCGATGGAGTCCGGAACCGAGGGCGTTCGAAATCTAGCCCACGACGGCGGGAGTTGGGTCACGAACGGACGATCGACCTGTCCTGATCTCGTTGCGCTGCGCCACCGGGCCACTTCGGTCCGTCGAGCGGAAAACGGTCCTGGGAGGCACTGGCGAAGGTGGACGACAGCGGGGTGTTCGACGCGTATTCCATCGCGTCGTGACCGACGTTCGCGTGGGGCGTCCGGTACTTCGTGTTGGTCCACGGAACCGGGTCGTAGCCGCTGTACCAGGTCCGGTTCGGATCAGTGCCCACCGGGCAGCTGCTCGGGTCGATGGAGGCCAGGAGCTGGATGTCCGGATTGCGCCGTAGGTCGTTCGACCAGCTGTACCGCTCGTCGACCGACGACGCGAAGGGGGCGGGCAGTTTTCGGTCGAGGCGTGTGTGCGGTCCTCCACCCGCGAAGTGGCCGACGTCGGACCCCAGGTGTTCGACCTGAAAGTGCCGCTGCCGAGGAACCGCTGGTGGTACCGGGGCCATCGGCCCGCGGCGTGGGCGGGGCCGCCGCCACGGCGCTCGCCGCCGACGCCGGCAGGGCGAGGACGGGGAGCAGTGTCCTGGGCGTGGTGGTGGGGCGAGAAAACGGCGTCCGCGAGGAAGTAAGGGCGACACGGTCTCTGGAGGGGCGGTCCGCGGTACCCGTCACTACGATGAAGGAGATCGTCGCGCCGTCCAGCGGCCGGTGTGCGAGGGGGCCGACCGACGTCAGGAGGGCCGCCGTGAGCACGATCGCGGTGAAGGCCGCCCGGCTGAGGAGCGGGCTCGTCCTTCCGTACGCGGAGGCGGGGTACCCGGAGGGCGTCCCCGTCGTCTTCGTGCACGGCCTCGCGGACTCCTGGTGGACGTTCGAGCCGCTGCTCAGACAGCTCCCCGCCGCCTTGCACGGGTACGCGCCCACCCAGCGCGGCCACGGCGACGCCGAACGGCCGCCGGACGGCTACGGCCCGGAGGACTTCGCGGGTGACCTGGTGGAATTCCTCGACGCCGTGGGCATCCGCCGTGCCGTCCTGGTCGGCGCGTCGAGCGGCGGTGTGGCCGCGCGGCTGGTCGCGGGCAGCCATCCCGACCGGGTGGCGGGTCTGGTCCTGGCGGGCGTCCCGGCCACCCTCGCCGACAAGCCGGCCGCCGTAGCCCTGGGCAAGAAAGCCAAGGACCTGGCCGACCCCGTGCCGCGCGCCTTCGTCGAGGAACTGCTCGCCGGCCTCACCGCCCGCCCGCCGGGACGCGGACTCCTCGCGACGATCGCCGGGGAGAACCTGAAGGTGCCTGCCCGGGTATGGCGGGAGACCCTGCGCGGCCTGCTGGAGACGGACCTGGCGGCCACGATGAAGGGGATCCTCGTCCCCACGCTCGTGCTGTGGGGCGACGCCGACGGCATCCTGCCGCGCTCCGACCAGCAGCACATGCTCGACACGCTCTACGACGCGAGGCTCGTCGTGTACGAGGGTGCCGGTCACGCCCTGTACTGGGAGGAGCCCGAACGGCTCGTCCAGGACGTCGCCGCCTTCGCCGCCGAGGTGCTGCCCGGCCGTCCGAACGGCCGGGCAGCACCTCGGCTCTGACGCGCCTTCGGACGCCGCTCAGGCGTTGGGGTCGAACGCGATCCCCGACGGCTTCGCCGACGAGAGGTGCGAGTTGAACGTGCTGTCCTTGATGCCGAGCGTCGCACTCCCGAAGTTGTACGAGGTCAGCGTGGAACGCAGACTGCCCGGGTAGCCGTTCCAGCCGACCAGCGGGGGGCGCTGCCAGGTCCCCTTGTGGTTCTCCGGCGGCTCGTCGCCGGCGGTCGCGGCACGGAAGCAGTGCGTGCTGATCCCGTCCTTGTGATAGACGACCTTGGCATGTGTGCCGTCCCAGCGGATCGCCGAACGGTTGTGGACCGTGAACGAGCCGTGGTTGGACGTCGAGACGTACTGGGCCTCGTTGTTCTGCACCCAGACCACGACGTGCTCCCAGTCGTGCCGGTGCCCGCCGAGCCCGCTGCCGGCCACGGCCTGGTCCTTCTCGAAGTAGGAGCCGTAGACGATCGCGCACCAGCCGTTGTTGCACTTGGAGCGCGAGTAGGTGTTGACGCTGTCCAGGTCGGAGGCGTCGCGGCACTGGCCGTTCACGGCGCCGCTCGGGTTGAGCCCGCCGTTGACCGTTCCGTCGGGGCCGATGGCCGATGTGGCGTAGCAGCCGTCCGTGTCGTAGTCGTACGTGGGCTGGAACGTCGAGTCCAGCGCCTCCGCGTTGGCGGGCAGCGCGGCGGGCGGCGCCGCCAGGGCGGTGGCCGGGAATACCAGGACCAGAGCCGCGGCGCCCGCCAGTACGCCGAGTGACTTCCGGCCCAACCGCCGGGATCCGAGGAACTTCGATGCCGGTCTGCCGTTCACAGGTGTCCTCCTCATAGGCCCCGTACAGGCCAACGCCCTTTGTGACATGTGCAGCTCAGAGTCGCGGATTTTCACTCGCGTGCCAAGAGGCCCCAGTGGTCACAACGGTTACGGAGCGCCCAACACTTGTCGCTCAACCGGCCCAAGAACGTCACACACGAGGAGGGTTGGTGGAAAGCTGTGCCGCATGAGCGCGCCGCAGGTCACCCGGCCGAGGGGTGACGGGCACACCGCCCCCCACCCGCCCGGACCGGCGACCGCAGGTGAACGACCGGCCCGCTTCGACGGATTACTGCGGTATGTCCGGCCGGCGCGGCGTCGGCGGTGGCTGTACGCGCTGGCCGTCGTCGCACTCCTCGCCGAGATGGCGTTCGCGATGGTCACCACCGCCGTCGCGCAGACCCCCACCATCGACGAACCCGTGTACGTGGCCTCGGCCGAGGTGTATCTGAAGGAACGCAGCTTCCGTTACAACCCCGAACACCCGCCCCTGGGCAAGCTGATCATCGCGTCCGGCCTGGTGTTCACCGACGCGCGCCTCGACCCCGGCTTCGTCGGAAGCCAGACGGCACTCGGACGGCACGTCCTGTACGAGTCGGGCAACGACCCCGGCCGGCTGATGCTGTACGCACGCCTGCCGGTCATCGTCCTGACGCTGCTGTTCGGGTTGGTCGTCCTCGCCTTCGCCCGCGACCTCACCGGCCCGCCCGGCGGCCTCGTGGCACTTGCCCTCTACGCGTTCTCGCCTGACGTCATCGCCAACGGTTCGCTGGCCACGCTCGACGTGCCCGCGACCGGGTTCCTGCTCACGGCCCTGTGGCTGCTGTGGCGCGCCCGGCGGCGACCGCACCTCTGCCTCCCGCTCGCCGGTCTGGCCCTGGGCGCGGCGGCGGCCACCAAGATGAGCGTCCTGCCGGTGATCCCGGTGCTGATGCTGCTGGGTGTCCTGTCGTTCCGGCACGCCCGCCGGACACCGGGTCCTGACGCTCGGACCACCGAACCCGACACCCGGACCCAGCGCCCGCGACCCGACGCCCGCGCCCGGATCAGGGTCCTCGCGTACGGGGCGGCGGCCGCGGTCGGGATGGCACTGGTCGCGGTCGCCGTCGTGTGGGCCACCTATCTCGTCGTGGACCCGCGGATGCGCTGGGCGGCCCCCGAGAACGTGCCGGACATCCGCGGGACGCGCGGCCGGATCGCGGCCTGGCTGCCGTTCCCCGAGGCCTACCGCGACGGCATGCGCATCCAGTTCGGCTTCGAGTACGACATCTGGCAGGGATTCCTGTTCGGGCGGCTCTACGAGGGCTCGCTCTGGTACTACCTGCCGGCCGCGCTCCTGGTGAAGACCCCGCTCGGCATGCTCGCACTGTGGACCGCGGGCTCCGTCGCGATCCTCGCCGTACGCGGACTGCGCCCGGCCGCTCCGTATGTGCTCGTCCCCGCCGCCGTACTGCTCGCCATCTCCATGCACGGCGCCCGGGATCTCGGCGTGCGCTACGCCGTCTTCATGCCGATGTTCCTGGCGGTCGCCGCAGCGGGAGTCACGTTCCTGGGCCGCCGCCCGGCCCACTGGGCGACGGCGGTACTGGTCTGCTTCGTGGCGGTCAGCTCGCTGCGCACCTACCCGTACTACCTGCCCTACTCCAACGAGGCGTTCGGCGGACCGTCGAAGACGCATCTGCGGCTGCACGATTCGAACGTCGACTGGGGCCAGGATCTGGGCCGCCTCGCGGACCACCTCGACCGGCGCCACTTCGGTGAGCGTGTCTGGCTGGTCCACAAGGGCGCCGGTGTGCCCTCGTACTACGGCATCGACGCGTCCGACCCGCTCAGGGCCCCCCTCGGCGAGGTGCACGGACTGCTGGTGGTGTCCGACTCCGCGGTGGCGAAGGCGGACGGGCGGCTGGCCGCACTGCTCGACACCAGCACGCCGATCGGCGACGTCGGCCACTCGATCACGGTGTTCCGGCGTCGCTGACACCGACCGTCAGGGGTCTTGCCCGTCACGGGCTGTCACGCGGCGGACAGCCTCGGCAGGATTGTTCAGTCACAATTGCCGCTCGCGCCCCACTGGTTCGGCCGCGGTGAGGGTACCGTCCCGTCATGAAGACGCGTCGCAGGAGTCCTGTGCGGAGACGCGGCGCGGCCAGGGCGATCGTGACGGCCCTCATGTGCGTACTGGTGGCACTCCCCGCGAGAAGCGGGGCCGCGCCGGAGGCGGCCGCCTCCGCACCGGACACCGCCCGGGACCACTACGTCGGCACGTTCAACATCTACGGGAACATCGGCCACCGGGGCGACGCCGGCGACTGGATCAGGGACGAGGCGGACGCCATCCGGGACCTCACCCTCGGTGACATCGGCCGGTGGTTGTTCATCGGCCTCCAGGAAGTCTGCAAGACCCAAGGGGAGCGGTTCGCGCGGGAGTTGGGTCTGCGTAGCGCGTTCGTCGACACCGGTACGAACTGCGCCGACGGCCAGCCGTACGGGAACACCCTCCTCTTCCACTCGGCAGCCAGGATCCTGCCACCGGCACTGCTGCCCAACCCGGACGGCAGAGGCGGCGAGCGGGGCGTCATCTGTGCCGTCGTCCGCGCCGCGGACGGGCCGGACCCGGCGGGGGCACCGGTCACGGCGTGCAGCACGCACCTGTCCGTCGGCGGCGCGAAGGACGCGGAACGGCAGGCGCAGACCGGGTTCATCCACGACGAGTGGAAGCCGGACGGCATCCACCGGCTCGGCGCCACGGGCCCGGTCGTGCTGGCGGGCGACCTGAACGCACCGCCCGACGCGCCGGAACTCGACGTCCTGTACGGCGGCAACGGCAGCGAGGCGAGTGGCCTCCGTGAGACCGGACCGGCGTACACCCGGCCGACCTACGACGACGGCCGCAAGATCGACTACCTGTTCACCTGGGGCGAGGGGGCGACAGGGCGCTGGCACTGCACCGGCGCGCGCCGGACGGTGAACTCGGACCACAGCTTCTACTACGGCGTGTTGTCCACGGGCGCCGGATGAGCGGGCGGCCCCGGCGCGAGTGAGCGGGCCGCCTCGGGACGGTGGACGCCACGGGGCCGGTACCCCAGCCGGTCCGCCACTCCCACCAGATCGGCCAGCAGCCAGACGATGGCCAGCCACATCTCGGTGCCCTGGAGACCGGGTTCCCGGCCGGGCCCCGTACCGCCCTCGCCCGGCGGGCCGAAGCCGAAGCCGGTTTTGTCCCGCCACTCTCCCAGCGCGTGCGCCAGTTGTTCCCTGGCCCAGGCCCGCCCCTCGGCGGCCCGGTGGCCGCTCTGCCGGCCGGCGAGCCACAGCGGATGGGCCACGTCCAGCACGTTGCACGCGTTCTGGCGGCCCGCGGCGAACCAGCGCTGATCGCCGCCGTGGTCGAGCACGGTGTCCACCACCCGCTCCGCGTACGGCAGTTGCAGTCCGAACTGGGCGAACGAGCCGCGCGTGAGCCGGTAGCAGCCGTTCACGAGCTGCAGTCGTCCCCCGGCCGGCGAGGAGGTCAGGCCCCACATCCCGGTCCATGGGTCCACCCGGGTGCTCAGCCAGCCGAACAGCGCCTCCAGGGCGCCCGGTTCACCCGCCCCGGCGCCGAGTCCGAGGTTGTGGTGCGCGCCGGTCGCCCAGCAGTCGACCCAGGCACCGGCCGACCAGGCCCGGGTCCGCCAGGGCAGCGACTCCAGACGTGCGACCAGTCGGCCCGCCGTCATGCCCGCCACGGGGCGGACCGGGTGGGCGAAGCGGGAGCCCAGCAGATCCAGCGCGTACCCCACGGACAGTACGTGGTACTCGGCGGCGCCGTCGTCGATCCAGCCGTCCGCCGCGCGGGCGGGCAGCACGCCGGGGCCGCCGTCGTCGGCGAGTTCGGGCACCATTCCCTCGGCCGGGTCCTGCAGCGCGCGCAGCCGCTCGGCGTGCTCGGCGGCGGACAGCTGCGGTGGAGACGAGCCCAGGAGCAGATCGGCGATCTCCACGGCGTCGCAGTGGGCCCGGACGGTCAGCGGTGCGCCGGGCCGGTCGCGGTAACGGCCCGCGTCGGCGTCCCAGGCGCGCGCGAGGAGGTCCACGGCCTGCGCCCGGGCCCGGTCGGCGAACCGGGCGACCGCGTCCCCGAGTCCGCCACCGCCCTCCGCCGTCCCGCGCCGGGCGGGGCCGGACTCGCGCCGGTCGCGCAGCCGACGGGCCGGATTGCCGGCGGCGACGGACCAGGGCGGCAGATCCTTGGTCACCACCGCTCCCGCGCCCACCACGCAGTGGTCGCCGATGGTCACGCCGTCCAGGACGACGACGTTCGAGCCGATCCACACGTCGTCGCCGACGGTGATGCCCTTGCTGGTGAGGGGCTGCCGGTGCACGGGTCGGTCGGGCCCGAACCCGTGGTTGAAGCCGAGGAGCGAACTGTGGGCGCCGATCCGCACTCCGTCCCCCAGCGCGATCCGGCCCCGCACGGTGGCGTACGGATTGACGGTGCAGTCGGAGCCGGTGGTGACCTCGCCGGTGACGTAGGCGTGCCCGGCGATGTACGAGTTCCCGCCGAGCCGCAGTACGTCGGCGAAGACACCGGCGGCGGGCGAGACGAAACAGTGCGGGCCGATGCTCGCGCCACCGGCTGTCAGCCGCTTCTGGTGGTCGGCCTGGGCGTCCCGTTGCGCGGCGGAGGCGCGACCGCCGAAGTCCCAGGGGCAGTGGTCGAAGTAGGAGTCGCCGAGGGCGCTTTCCGAATCCATCACCCCCGAGCATAGAGAGCGCTTACCGTCGCGGCAATGTCTCCCTGTACCGAGCAGGGGTCCGAACGGGTGTATCCGGCACGGCGCCCGGCGGCCCGGACCGTAGCGTGACCACGGCAAGCCAGGATGCTGTGACCTGAGCCCGACACGAACCGACTCGAACCCCTGGTGGCGCGATGTGCTTCAGTGCGACGGCCGATCTCGTGGCGGGCTGCGGCATCACCGCCGTAGGGGTGGCCTGTGTGGCGCGGACCCGCAGGGTGGCCGATCTGCCGATGGCCGCGCTGCCCCTGATCCTGGGCGGGCATCAGATCGTCGAGTCACTGGTCTGGCGCTCCGGCGGCGGTACGGGCCCCGCCACCGTCGCCTGGGCGGCGATCGCTCTGCCGCTGCTCGCGGTGTGGGTGCCGGTGGGCGTGCTGTGGGTGGCGCCGCCGAGCGCGCGGCGACGGCTGATGATCCCGCTCGTCGCGGGACTCGTCACCGCGGCCGTTCTCTCGTACCGTCTCGCCACGCACGGTGTGACGGCGGAGATCCGCGGCCACACCGTCGGCTACGCCATCTCCCTGCCCGCCTCCGCGCTGATCGTGGCGGGCTACCTGCTCGCCACGATCGGCTCACTGCTGCTCTCCGGCGACCGGCACCTGCGCGTCCTGGGCGTCCTGGTGACCGTGGGGGCGGCGACCTGCTGGGCGCTGTGGGAGGCGGAGTTCGTCTCGACGTGGTGCGCGTTCGCGGCGGTGTGCTCACTGGTGATGTACGGCTGGGTTCGTGGGCGGTCCGTATCGCCGGGCGTGGGCAGGGTGTCCGCCGGACGGTGACGGTGACGGTGACGGCGTCGGTCACGGTGACGGCAACGGCGACGGCGACGGCGACCTGAGTCGGCCGCCGCGAGCAGCTCCGCTCGCTGGGCGGGGGAGAGCCCGAGCGTTCCGGCGCCGGGTCCGGGCTCCGCCCCGATCTGCCGAGGCGCCTTGTCCGCGCGGGCGGCCCGGTGTTCGGCGCTCCACGCGGGAGCGCCGAACCGAGAGGCGCGACCGGCGTGGTGACCGCGATCGCCGTCGTGCGCGAGCGCGGGAGGGTGCGACAGCGGGATGGTGCGGGACCAGGGGGCGACTTCGGCCGCTTCTCGCCCTACACCACGAAGGCGCCGAAACCCGACGTGGTCCTGGCTCAGCACGTCGATGGGGCGGACGTCCGTCACAGCCGGGCCCCGGCGCGCGCGCCCCGCCAGGCCAGGTGCGTCATCCGCTGGATGTGACACTGCGCCGTGCGGCGGCTCAGGCCCCATCGCGTGGCCACAGCCTTGCCGGTGACCCCGCCACCAGCAGGGCCCGAGTCGTCGACGTCCAGCGGGACGGTGTCGTCCCAGTAGCGCTCGAACAGGGTGACGAGAGCGGCGAGACGTTGCGGTGGCACGGAATGTCATGTCACTCGATTTCGGTGGCACAGGTGGGACATGTCGCAACCCACGACATCCGGGCGACCGCCCCGAAGGCCCTCACCAGACCCCTGGCTCACTCCCCACCACGGGGGCCGAGGGCCTGCCGTCCACGCCCGCCGGGACGTCGCCCGCGAGCATCACCCGGTGCATGACCCGCGGATGGTCGACCTGCGTGGTGTCGCTCGGAGCCAGATGGATGGTGGCCCGGTTGTCCCAGAAGGCCACGCTGCCCGGCTCCCAGCGGAACCGCACGGTGTACTCGGGCCGCGTCGCCTGGCCCAGCAGCATCTCCAGCAGGGGCGCGCTCTCCGTACGGGAGAGGCCGAGGATCTGCTCGACGTAGTAGCCGTTGACGAACAGCACGCGCTCGCCCGTCTCGGGGTGCACCCGTACCAGCGGATGCTCGGTGGCGATCTGCCGGTCCAGCAGATGGCGTGCGTACGCGTCCTCGCCGGGCCGCGTCTGGTAGCCGACTCCGAGGCGGTGCTCGGCGCGCAGCCCGTCGACGAAGTCCCGCAGCGGGGCCGACAGTCCGGCGTAGGCGGTCGCCAGATTCGACCAGGTGGTGTCACCGCCGTACGGGGGCACGGTCTCGGCGCGCAGGATCGTCGCCGCCGGCGGATCGACACGGGCGCCGTGGTCGCAGTGCCAGCCGCGCAGCAGCGAGTGGCGGCGCCTGCGCAGCCACTCGTCGTGCTCCATGCCGTACCGCCCGCCGAGTTCCAGCCGGTCGGCCGTCGTCTCGATCTCCGGGACGTCGGCGGGCGACGCGCCGCCGCGTCTGCGCAGCCGGACCGGCTCGCCGAACCGGCGGGCGAACGCGACGTGCGAGGCGTGGTCCAGGCGCTGCCCGCGGAAGAACACCACTTTCCAGCGCAGCACCGCCGCCCGGATCTGCGCGACCACCGTGTCGTCCAGATCCCCTGCCAGGTCGACCCCCGCTATCTCGGCGCCGATGTGGCCCGCGACCGGTTCGACCTCGATCCGCGTACCCCTGTCCGTCGTCATACGTGCTCCGTCGATCGTGCGCGGCGACTGGTCGGGGCCAGCATGACCCCTTCCTCCGTAGGGCGACAGTGCGCCTCGGGAACAGGATCACGCGCGCTCGCGAGGGGCCGCGGTCCGCGCCGCCAGTGTGTCGGCATCAGGCCCACCGCCGGTTCGAGAGAGCTACCGGCCATGGCGTGCGGCTCGTCCCGCACTCGCTCGGGGCCGGACAGGCCTCAGGCGCGACCCACCGGTAGCCCGCCGTCCACGCCTGCTCGTCGGCTTCGCGCCGCTCCCGGGTGAGCGCCTGCCACGCGGCGTCCGGGGCCGCGTGGCCGAGGAAGACCATGGCGGCGGCCCGCGGATGGGCGAGGTACCCGTCACGCGCCCGCATCGCCATCTCGCGCAGTGTGACCCGGGAGGGTGTGGTGTGCCCGTGTCGCGTCCTACTCGGGGGTGTGGGCGGAGTACCGGCGGTCCGAGGAGAGCAGGCCGAACAGCAGGTCGTCCGTCCACTCGCCCTTGAGCCGACTGCCCTGACGGAGAAGGCCTTCCTGTACGAATCCGAGCCGCCGCAGCAGCCGGGCCGAACGGGTGTTGCGGGCGTCGCACTCGGCGGACACCCGGTGCAGCCCCCGGCGCCCGAACAGGTCGTCGAGCACCGCCGCCACGGCCTCCGCGGCATAGCCGTGCCCCTGTCGCTCGCCGGCCAGCGTGAACCCGAGCTCGGCCTGCATCAGGTTCTCGTGCAGACAGACCCCCACGTCTCCCACCAGACACCGGTCGGCCTTGAGCTCGATCGCGTACTGGAACCATCCCGGACTCTGCGAAGACCCCTCGGCGAACGACCGAACGATCCGGGCGGCCGTGTCGTGGGGCACGGGCGCGTCCCAGCTCTGATAGCGGGCCACCGCGGGATCGGAGCGGTACGCGGCCAGTGGCGCCGCGTCCTCAGCACGGAAGCGGCGCAGGACGAGCCTGGGGGTCTCCAGCAGCATGGACCTGATCGTCCCACGTCCGACACGATCGCCACGGGCCCTCAGGAGCCGCCGGCGGCCCGGTACGTCAACAGGTAGCGCCAGTACAGGAGTTGCCGTATGCGGGCGCCGGGCAGCAGTCGGGCCGACTCGCGCCGGACGTCGTCGAGCGACATCCGCGGAGCCCGTACGGGAGCCTGGAGCGGCGGGGGTTCGGCCCGGCTCAGCCGCTTGGCCGACCAGACCCCGGCCCGCGCCACGGTGTTGGCGGGCACGGCCGCGAGGTCCCACCAGCTGTGGCCCGCGTAGCAGCCGAGGACCAGCAGGACCCCGCCGGGCGCGAGCGCCTCCCGCAACCGGGTGAGCGTGGTGAACGGCATGTGGTGCAGGCTCGCCAGGCAGGTGATGGCGTCGTAGTGCCCCCTGGGCAGCCGGGCCTCGGAGATGTCCAGCCGCCGGTAGCGTGGGCCCTGGCCGATGCCCTCGGCGACCGCGATCACCCCGGCGTCCGGGTCGACGGCGTCCACCTGGTAGCCGAGCGCGGCGACCCGCCGGGCGAAGCGGCCCGTGCCGCAGCCCACGTCGAGGGCGGTGAGCCCGTGCCGCGGTAACCGGCGCAGCAGCAGACGGTGGTAGTGGTCGTTGTGATCGAAGGGCATGATCGCGACCCTCGCACACGGCGGACGGGGCGTGTCAGGACACGTACGAGGCGTTCTGTGCCGTGGTCACCACCTGCTGGCCGTCGGTCTGGCTCAGGAGGCCCGCCGCGACCCAGGAGTTCACGGTGCTCCGCACCCGTGTGACCAGTGCGGCCTTGGTGGCGAAGGGGGCGCCGGCCCAGATCTCGTCGAGGAGGGTCGTGCCGTCGCTCCGGGCCGCATTGGTGACGCCCGAGTCGGTGGCACCGAGGACGACCTTGGGCTCGGTGCGCCGGAAATAGGCGTGCGTGGGGTCCTCCGTGCCCTCGAAGAACGGGGCGAACTCCGTGCCGTTCAAGGTGTAGTGGAGCGGTTTGCCGGACACGGGGGTGAGGCTCGGCAGCAGGTCCCCGGAGAGGGCCGCGTTGCGGTAGAGCCCGAACTGGAGTCGGCTCGTGGAGCTGTTGCGGGCGACGAGGTCGACCGGACCGTAGAACAGGGTCTGGAGGCCGGGGTCGTCGGGGGTCTTCTCGACGCGGGCGCGGAAGGGGATGGTGACGCGTACGGTGTCACCGCTCTGCCAGGTGCGTGAGACGGCGAAGTAGGTTCCGGCGGCCGGAGTCCCGCTCACGGCGGCGCCGTTGACGGTCACCTTGAAGCCGCTGGTCGCCCAGGACGGCACCCGCAGCCGCAGTTCGAACGCCGCGCTCCCGCCGCCGACGGTGAGGGTGGAACCCTGTTCCCTCGGATAGTCCGTGGTCTGGGTGACGGTGACACCCTTCTCGGCCCATGTCAGGGTGGTCGGGCTGTACAGGTTGACGTACAGCGCGCTCCCGTCGGCCTTCTTGAAGTACACCGAGTCCTGGTACTTGGTGGCGCTTTCCATGCCCGTGCCCTCGCAGCAGGTGGTGCCCTGCTTGGGGGTGTAGTCCCGGACATGGCCGGGCGTGAGGCCGATGAAGTAGGTGACCAGGGGCTTCTCGGCGTCGGCCTTGTCCTGCTTCGAGCCGAGGACCTGGTTGTAGAGGGCGCGCTCGTAGTAGTCCATGTACTTCGGGTCCTGCTCGTGGAGGAACAGCATCCGGCTGAGCTTGAGCAGGTTGTACGCGCAGCACGTCTCGGCGCTGGTGTCGCTGATCGTCCCCGCGACGATCCCGCGGGCCTTCCAGAACTCGGCCGAACTCGTGCCGCCGATGCCGAACATCCGGTGGGGGACGACCATGCCCCAGAAGTTCTTCGCCGCGGTGAGGTAGCGCGTCTCACCCGTCGCGTCGTACAGCCGGACCAGGCCGGTGAAGATCGGGATGTGCTGGTTGGCGTGCAGTCCGTCGAGTGTGTCGGTGTTCGAGGCGCAGGCGTCGATGAGCCTGTCGAGGTCGAACAGCTTGGCCAGCGCGAGGTGGTCGGCCCTGCCCGTGAACGCGTACAGGTCGACGATCGCCTCGACGATGCCCCCGAACTCGCCACTGGAGAAGATGCCCCACATCCGCTGAAGGGTGGCGTCGGGCAGCTTGGACAGCCGGGAGTACATCCAGTCGCACATGCCCGACGCCAGGTCCAGCGCCCGGGCGTCGTCCGTGGCGAGGTAGGCGTCCAGCAGGCCCCTGAGGATCTTGTGCGCGGTGTAGTAGGGCGCCCACACCTTGGTGTAGTCGGAGGTGGTCCTCGTCTCCAGATCGATGAACTGCGTCTCCGGGTACGCGGCCAGGAACCCGGGGTGGCTCGGCCCGCCCCAGGTCCTGCGCAGGGTGGCGGTCAGCCCGCGGCCGGAGGCGTCGGCGAAGACCCCTCCGGTGGTCTCGTCGAAGGCGTACGAGGCCAGGGTGCCGCGGCCAGCGGTGGAGGCGGCGGCGCGGCTGCTCTGCAGGGAGGCGATCTCGGCGGCGGTCAGCGCCCGCGACCACACGTTGAACTCGTCGAAGACGCCCGCGAACACCGGGTCGTCGAAGTTCGAGCGGCCGAGCCAGTTGTTCGTCGGGGTGCCGAGCGACGACGGGTTCAGAGTCATGGAGGCGTTCTGGGCGACCCGGGTGCCGTTGACGTAGAGGCTGCCCGTGCTGCCCGAGATGGTGACCGCGAGGTGGCTCCACTGGTCGAGGGGGAGAGCGGCGGTGCCGTCGAGGCCCTGTTCCGCGCCGGGACCGGCGGTCGTGATGGCGAAGCGCGGTACGCCGCCGGCGTTGCGGGCGGCCAGGTACATGTACCGGGTGTTGTCGTCGCCGAAGTCGAAGATTCGGGCCCAGTCGGCGTGGTGGGTGGGTCTGACCCAGGCGGACAGGGTGATCGCGGCGGAGCCGTTCAGCACGGTGGCCGGCAGGCCGACGTACTGGTAGGAGCCGCGCACGTTCGCCGCCGCGGTGCCGAACCTCCCGGTGGCGGAGAGCACGGCAGGGTCCTTGCGCAGGGCGGCGCGGACGTCCGTGAGCGCTCCGAGCATGGTCCGTATCCTGTCGGCGTACGCCTGGTCGCCGGTGCTCGCGTACGCCTGCGACAGCATGCTCAGGAAGTGGCCGGTGTAGTGGCCGCGGAGGTTGCCGTTGGCTTCGCCGTCCAGCCCCTCCCAGCCGCCGGGGGCGACCGCGCCGCCCGTGGAGAGGCCTGCGTTGGCGCGGAAGACCTGGAGCAGCCGGTTCACGTCGTAGCCGCGGCCGTGGTCGAGCATGAGTTGGCGTTTCGCGGTGAAGAGGCCCTGGCCCACCTGCACGTCCTTGAGGTCGAACGGCCGGAGTGTCCAGGCGGCGGGCGCGGGCAGTGCGGCGGCCACGGCCCGGCTGTCGCCGACGGCGTGGGACATCGCCGGGGTGGCGGTCGCGAGCAGGGCGGCCTGGAGGAGGGTGCGTCTGGGGAGGGCGGGTGCCATGCGTTCCTCGTCTCTGCGCGGGGTCGGCTTCGGCGGGGTGTCCGACGAAGTTCGCAGTTCGCAGTGTTCGAAATACCGTACGACGTCCGGGAAGTCGACCAGAACATAGGTACGCGAGGGTGACGCGTCAATGCCTGTGGCGTGATTGCCCCTACGGGGCGCTGACGTTCGTGGTGAGCAGGCGGAGCAAGTGCTTGGCCGTGGCGTCCTGTTCGGGGGTCAGGGCCATCGCGTCGCCCATGGCGAGGGGGACCGCGTTCGCCCGGTCCTGGAGCCGCGTCCCGGCCTCGGTGAGGTGCAGGGCGACGGAACGCTCGTCCTCCGCCCTGCGTTCGCGCCGCAGCAGCCCGTTCGCCTCCAGGCGCTTGAGGAGCGGTGACAGGGTGCTGGACTCAAGCTGGAGAGCGGTACCCAGGTCGCGTACGGATATCGAGTCCTGCTCCCACAGCGCGAGCATCACCAGGTACTGCGGATAGGTCAGTCCCAGCTCGTCCAGCAGGGGGCGATAGCGGGCGGTGACCGCCCGGGAGGCCGCGTAGAGGGCGAAGCAGAGCTGGTCCTCCAGCAGGAGAGAGCCCTCCCGTGGCGACACGGGTGCATCCTTCTGCGTCGATTCGGCTCCGGCGGTGCTCACGGCGTACCTCCGTACTCGGTGATCTACTTCGATCCACCTGTGATCTACACCCTATCGCCGACCCCGGCGTCGAGTCTCCCCGATCATATCGCCCCCTTATAAGTTGTGCACGACTAAGTCGTGAGCTACTGTTTTTGGAGAGTTCCCGTCCCCGGCGAAGCCCACGAGAAGCGTGCCCACGCCACCAGATCCGAGGAGATCGTCATGACCGAAACGACCGGTGTCCGCCCCGTCCTGGAGCCCGCCGCCGCGGCCTTCGCCGAGGCGACCGCCAACCCGCCCTACCTGTTCGACCTCGGCCCGGTCGAAGGCCGCAAGGCCGTCGACGAGGTCCAGTCGGGCGAGATCGCCAAGCCGGCCGTCGACGAGGAGTGGATCACCGTCCCCGGCGGCCCCACCGGAGAGGTCCGCACCCGGATCGTCCGCCCCGCCGGAGCGACCGGCACCCTGCCGGTGATCATCTACATCCACGGCGCCGGCTGGGTCTTCGGCAACGCCCACACCCACGACCGCCTGGTGCGCGAACTCGCCGTCGGTGCCGGGGCCGCGGTCGTCTTCCCCGAGTACGACCTCTCGCCCGAGGCCCGCTACCCCGTCGCCATCGAGCAGAACTACACCGTCGCCCAGTGGGTCGCCACCACCGGCGCCGACCACGGGCTCGACGCCTCCCGCACCGCGGTGGTGGGCGACTCCGTCGGCGGCAACATGGCCGCTGCCCTGACCCTCATGGCCAAGGAGCGCGGCGACGTCACGCTCGTCCAGCAGGTGCTGTTCTACCCGGTCACCGACGCCTCCTTCGACACGGGCTCCTACCACCAGTTCGCCGAGGGCTACTTCCTGCGACGTGACGGCATGCAGTGGTTCTGGGACCAGTACACGACCGACGAGAAGCAGCGCGCCGAGATCACGGCCTCCCCGCTGCGCGCCACCACCGAGCAGCTCACCGGACTGCCGCCGGCCCTGGTCGTCACCGGCGAGGCCGACGTCCTGCGCGACGAGGGCGAGGCCTACGCCAACAAGCTGCGCGAGGCCGGCGTGCCGGTCACCGCGGTCCGCTACCAGGGCATCATCCACGACTTCGTGATGCTGAACGCCCTGCGCGAGACCCACGCCGCCGAGGCCGCCATCAGCCAGGCGATCACCGTGCTCAAGGGTGCCCTGGCCACCGGCTGACCGTCCCGGCCACCGGACACGGCCCGGCCCTCCTCCTCCCGTACCACGCACGCGGGAGGGGGAGGGCCGGGCCGGTCGTGGTTACGGGGCAGCCCGGCCGGACGGGCATCGGGGGAGCGCGGGCTGTGTACGGTCCGTTTGTTCGGGTAGGGCCGACGTGCACGACCACTGTCCTGGCCGGAGTCGACCGGGAGAACCGAAGGAGAAGTGCGTGTGACCACTCCCGTGCCGGATCGCCCGCAGCGCGCCGGCCACCCGCCGGACACGCTCGCCGATCAGGTCCTCGACGCGGTGGAGAGTCTGGTGACGCTGTGGTTCGCGGCGACCGCGGACGCCCCGCCCCGTCTGCCCACCCGCCAACTGCTCGCGCTGCAGACGGTCCGAAGACTGCCGGAACTCAATCTCACCGCCCTGGCCGAGCACCTGGGTATAGCGCTGCCCACCGCGAGCCGGCTGTGCGGCCGCCTCGAAGCAGCCGGACTGCTCCAGCGGACCGTCCAGCCGCACAACCGCCGTGAGGTGCAGCTCGTGGTCACTCCCCAGGGGCGGCGGCTCCTGGCCGATGTCACCGAGCACCGCTCCCTGGGCCTCACCGGCGTGTTCGCGGTGATGACACCGGGGGAGCGGGCCTCCCTGCAACAGGGCCTGCACGCCTTCCACCGGGCCCACGCCCTCGTACGCCCGCAGCCGCCACAGCTCGGTTGAGACAGCTCAGCTCGGTTGAGACAGCTCAGAAAGACAGCTTGGTGGGGGTCCTCGCAGGCTCCACCGCCCGGCTGTGGAGATGGCACAGCAGAAGACACACGTCGTCGTCCCGCTCGGAATCGCTCAGCAGCGGATGCAGCAGACTGTCGGCCGAGGCGTCCAGGTCGGCGTCGAGGTCCGCGGAACGGAAGGTACCGAGCGCCGCGGCGAGCCGCTCGATGCCCGGGTCTATGCCCTGAGCGCGGCGTTCGACCAGGCCGTCCGTGTAGAGCGCCAGGGTCGAACCGGGCGTGAGGGTCACGGTGTGGTCCTGGATCACCTGCTGCAGCGGGATGCCGAGCATCGCACCGGGCTTGGCGTCGAGCGTGTGCACCTGCCCGTCGGGGGTGCGCAGCACGGGCGGTGGATGGCCCGCCGCGGCCCAGGTGAGCGTCGGGTCGTCGGGGTGGAAGCGGGCGATGACGGCGGTGGCGTACAGATCGGGCTGCAGGTGGTGCAGGAAGATGTGCAGCCGGGTGAGGAGCTGGCCCGGGGTGCCGCCGTCGACGGCGTACGCGCGCAGCGCGGTGCGCAGTTGGCTCATCATGACGGCGGCGTGCAGGCCGTGCCCGGTCACGTCGCCGATGACGGTGATGAGGCTGCCGTCGGGCTGACGGAAGGCGTCGTACCAGTCGCCGCCGATGTTCAGACCGTGGGTGGCCGGCAGATAGCGCGCGGCCAGACGCAGGCCCGGGGAGGCGGGCAGGTCCGTCAGCAGGGCCCGCTGCAGGGTCTCGGCGATGTCCCGGTTGTGCTCGAAGCGCCGGGCGTTGTCGATCGCCACACCGGCCCGGCGGGTGAGTTCGATCAGCATGACGACGTCGTCGGCGTCCCACCGGGCGCCCGGCGGCGAGAGGATCAGGACCCCCTGCGGGGACCGCCGGGTCCCCAGCGGAATGCACAGCAGGGGCGCCGAGGGGCGCGGCGCCGAGGAGGGATGGTCGTCGACACCGGGGAGGCCGCCGGGACGGTCGGCCGCGTACTGCGGGCGCCCGGTGCGGGCCGCGACCACGGCGGCGGCCGGACGCGGCGCGTTCACACGGTCTTCGTCGTCCCCGTCGAAGAGCCATACGTCGACACTGCCGGCGTACTCCGGAACCAACAGGCTCTGCAGTCGGCGGACGACCTCGTCGTGGTTGAGCGACGCCGTCAGTACCGCGCTGGCGTCGGCCAGGAACGTCAGTCTGCGGCGGGCCGTCTCCGCTTCGCTGCGCGCCTTCCGTTCGGCGGCCAGGAGGTCGCGCTGGGCCCGGCCGGCCGCGTCCAGCTCGGCGTGCAGGGCCAGTACGCCGTGATTGGTCTGATCCAGTTCCTCCCGATGGAAGGTGACCAGGTCCTCCTGCTCGCCGAGTCTCTCCAGCACCAGGGCCGTGTCCTCGTCGGCGTCCAGCAGTGCCTCGGCCAGCGTTCCGTGCTCGTCCGCCACGGGCCCGGAATCCGCCGCGGCCGCGCCCACGGCGCAGGGGACCGTCATGTGCCACGGCGGCCGTCCCTCGGCGTCCGCGCCGTCGCACGAGGTCACGACGGCCCGCAGCAGACCGTCCTCGGGCGGTTCCGTGGCCGCTTCCAGATCGAGTCGCCAGGTGCCGCCCTGCGCGAGGCACTGCCGCAGCTGTGCGCCGAGTGAGACCGTCAGACGGGTCCGCTCCATGTCGGGCACCCCGTGCGCGGCGGCCAGGCGTGCCGTGTCGACACGGGCCCGTGCGGCGTCGGGGACGGTGGAGATGTGCCAGGTACGAATCATGGTGTGCGGTCCGACGGGGTGGGGGCCGGTGCGGCGACGGTGATGGCGTCCCCTACGGGCCGGGCGGAGCTGCTCGCGTCGCACGCCGTCATGGCGGCGATCACGCCTTGCCTTGGTCGAATGTTGTCAAACAACAACTGTTGTACGCGACTGTGCTCCGCCGTCCCCCGATGGCGGAGTGTGCGTCAGGCTCAGGCGGAGTCGCTGCGCTGCCGCTTGTCCACGAGCGCGAGCGAGTCCTCGACGCTGTCGGACACGGGCACGGTGATGCTCACACCGGTGAGGTCGAGGATCCGTCGCACCGGCGGCGTCGGCGAGATGATGTGCACGCTCCCGTCGAGCTCCCGCGTCTGCTGGTACGCCCTGATGATGATGTTCATCCCGGACGAGTCCATGAAGGGAACGGCCGAGAGGTCCAGCAGGAAGTGACGACGACCGTGCTGGAACTGGTTCGCCAGATGGTGCTGGAGTCCCGTCGCGGTGTCGATGTCCAGATGTCCCTCGACCGTGAGCAGCACGACGTCCTCGCGAGGCAGGGAAACCTCCACGGACAGCGGGTTCTGGGCTATGGACACAAGTACCTCCCACAAAGTCATAACAGTCTGGGGCTGCTACCCCCGTACGCGCATTCGATGCCGTCGCCGACGGCACGCGCGACGTGATCAAGCTCTCGTCGGCGTTCTTCCGCGGTACGCGCGGGCAGTGGCCTCATCAGCGGGTCTGTGTCTCTCGTCGCACATGCCTGGTCTCTCGTCGCACATGCCCGCGCGTCTACCCCCGCTTCGCCCCCGCATGCGGACCTTTTTGTTCATGGTCGGTGAAGGGCGACCGGCCGGCGAAGCGCTACGACACGCGGATGCCCACGATGCAGGTGTCGTCGTCGGTGTCCGACCTGCTGTACGTGAGGAGCCGGTCCAACTGCTGGTCGAGCGTGCACGGCGCCGTTCGGACCGTGGTGAGCAGTTGGGTCATGGACTCCTCCATCGTGCGGTCCCGCCGCTCGATCAGGCCGTCCGTGTACATCAGCAGCGTGTCGCCGGCCGCCAACTGCACCTCGTCCTCGGCGTACGTCACATCGGGCACGGCGCCCAGCAGCAGGCCCTTGAGGAGGGGCAGGGACACCGCCTCCGCGTCCCGCACCAGTACGGGAGGCAGATGACCCGCCCTGGCCCAGCGCAACGTACGGCCGGCCGGGTCGTAGATGCCGCAGACCGCAGTGGCGGTGATGGAGCCCGTCAGATGGTGCGCCACGCTGTTGAGCCAGGTCAGCAGCTGGCCGGGGCCGGCCCCCGTCACCGCGAGCCCGCGCAGGGCGTTGCGCAGCACGACCATGCTCGTCGCGGCCTCTATGCCGTGCCCGGCCACGTCACCCACGCACAGGAGCACCAGACCGGACGGCAGCACGACCGCGTCGTACCAGTCGCCGCCCACGAGCTGTTCGGTCTCGGCGGGCCGGTAGCGGACGGCCACGTCGAGCCGGGGAGCCCGCAGCGGTGCCTGGGTCGGGGGCATGATGGCGTGCTGCAACTGCAGTGTCAGCCGGTTGCGTTCGGCCGCCTGCTGCTCGGAGTGCGCGAGCTGGTCACGCGTGGCGGCCAGCGCGACCTCCGTCCAGTGCTGGGCCGAGATGTCCTGATAGGCCCCCCGCAGGACGAACGGCCGGCCGTCGGCGTCGAGCACCGGTTCCGCCACCACGCGGATGTGGCGGGTCACCTCGTCGGGGCGCTGGAGCCGGAAGGCCGCGGCCGCCGGACGCCGGTGGTGGAGCAGGGTGCGCAGGAAACGGCCGATGGCGACGCCGTCGTCCGGGTGGGCGTGCAGGGCCAGCTCCTCCAGCGGCACGGGACCGCTGGACGGTGATCTGCCGTACAGGCTGAAGAGCTGGCCGTTCCAGGTGATCTCGCCCGTCAGCAGGTTCTCCTCGAAGCCGCCGATGCGCCCCAGGCGCTGGGCGTGCTGGAGCAGGCTCGCCAGCCGTGCCGTCTCGTCCTCGACACGCCAGATGAGGAGGATGCTGTTGCCGTGGCGGCTGATGCTGATGTCGGCCACGGACGCCAGCGCCACCTGGTCGACGAGAGCCGTGAGGTTCATGCGCTGGGCGCGGAACGGCTCCCCGGTGGCGTAGACGCGCTCCACCCGCTGGAAGAGTTCGCTCTCCCCGGCGGCCATCGGGTAGGCCTCAAGCAGCAGGGCGCCGTTGACGAGGCCGCGCGGCCGCCCGGCCGGATCCAGGAAACGGCTGTTGACGTGATGGATGTGGAAGTCGACGAGATGCCCGTCGTCGAGGTACGGGACGAGGACCAGCGCGGGATCGTGCAGCCCGTCGGCCAGATCCACCAGCTCGGCGGCGTCCGGCAGGACACGGGGTCCACTGACGGTGTCGCCGCCGTGCACGAACGCGTAGGTCTCCAGCGTGTGGGCGCACAGTTCCGCCAGCGCCTCGACCTGGCGGATCACCTGGGGCGACTGCGGTTCCAGGGGAGTGGGCCAGACGACTTCGAGGACTCCGTGGACCCGCCCGCCGGTGCCGGCGGGCAGAGCGGCTCTTCCCCCGTCGGGGAAGTGGTGCTGGCCGATGGAGGGGAGACCGGTCTCCGCCAGGGAGCCGATCCACTGCCCCGTGCGCTCGGAGAGACTCGTACGGGCCACCGTCACCACCCCGGGGGGCACATAGCGCCAGCGCCCGGCCTCCGCGGGGGAGAACCCGGCGCTGCCCGCGAGCGTCAGCGAACCGTCGGTCCCCGCGGTCCAGATGGCCACGGCGACCGCGCCGAGCGGGGTCAGCGCGTGATGGAAGAGGGAGTCGGCGACGGCCTGTGTGTCGGGGGCCGCCAGCGCACCGCTCTCGGCCTCCCGCAGCCGTACCGCGGCGGAGCGCTCCCTCTCCCGGCGATCCGCGGCTGTGCCCTCGTCGCCCTTCGCGCCGGCCAGGAAGGCGCCGGCGACGTCCGACAGGCGGTCGCGGGCGGACTGGTTGATGACGTCGACGGCGAGTTCGAGCGGTGTCACCTTCGCCTGCTCGGCCAGCTCGGCGAGCTGGCGGGCGGCCTGGGCCGGACCGCATCCCAGCCGCTCGACCAGGATGCCCTTGGCGAGTTCGATCAGGGCGCGCCCGTCGGCCTCGGCCTGGGCGG
This sequence comes from Streptomyces sp. NPDC087844, assembly GCF_044742785.1. Classification (NCBI taxonomy): domain Bacteria; kingdom Bacillati; phylum Actinomycetota; class Actinomycetes; order Kitasatosporales; family Streptomycetaceae; genus Streptomyces; species Streptomyces sp. NPDC087844. The sequence goes on from NZ_JBIUVD010000031.1 coordinate 30,703, forward strand.
CCCGCACCTCACGGCGCAACCGCTCCACCGTCGCGGCCAGCTTGCCCACGGGGTAGTCGGTGGTGAGGGCGGTCTGCTCGTCGACCGGTACGTCCAGGGCGTCGTTGCCGGTCTCGTCGGCCGGATCAGGGTGTTCTTCTGGGAGGCTCACGATGCCTTTGCTCCTCGGCGGGGATGCCCATGGGGGCGGGTCGCGGGGACCTGCGCCCGGCCGGTGCTCGCACACGGCCGGGCGCGGTCGCTCACGCGGGCAGCCAGCGGCGGACGCAGGCGATGAGGTCCTCGGTGTCGACCGGCTTGGTGACGTAGTCACTGGCCCCGGAAGCGAGCGACTTCTCCCGGTCGCCGGGCATCGCCTTCGCCGTGACGGCGATGATGGGAAGCCCCGCGTACCGGGTCATCTTGCGGATCTCGGCCGTGGCGGCGTACCCGTCCATCTCCGGCATCATCACGTCCATCAGGACGAGGGCGATGTCGGGGTGGTTGACCAGCGTCTCGATGCCCTTGCGGCCGTTGTCCGCGTGCAGGACGTGGAACCCCTGCAGTTCCAGGATCCCGCTCAGCGCGAAGAGGTTGCGCGCGTCGTCGTCGACCACCAGGACCGTACGGCCGACGAAGGCGTCCTCGACGGCCCGGGGCGAACTGGACTGCGGCTCCTCCACGCGGGCCAGGGACGGCACGTCCCCCAGTTCCTCGGCCGACAGGTGCAGGGCGATGCGCTCACGCAGTTCGTCGAGACTGGACAGGAACTCCAGGGCACGGGTGCCGGAGCGGGCCTGGAGTTCCTGCTCCTGCGCCAGGTCCGCGCGGTGGCCGCTGTGGACGAGCACCGGAACGTTCGCGAGCGCGGAGTCGCCCTGCATCGCGTCCAGGAAGCGGGGCGCCTCGCCGCCGGGCATGCCGAGTTCGAGAACGACGCAGTGGCAGGGGCCCGCGGCCAGTGCGCTCGCCGCCTCGTGCGCTCCGGAAGCGGTGATGACGTCGACCGTGCCGCGCGGGTCACCGGCGTCCTGGCCCCGGGTGACGTCCGACACCGCGCTCTCCGCGACCAGGGTCAGCAGTCCGCGCTGCCGCTCCTCGACGACGAGCAGCCTGCGCCGCCGGCGTTTGGCGGGGCCGACCTGACCCGGGACCGGAGCGTTCGCCGCCGGTTCCCGCGAGGCGGACGCGTCCGGCGCGGGTTCCAGCGCGCGGTCGCCGATCACCAGGTTCTCGAAGTCGGGGCGCGCCACGGGCAGGAACAGTGTGAACGTGCTGCCCTGGCCCGGCGTGCTGTCCACGGTGACGGCACCGCCGAGCAGATGGGCGATCTCGCGCGTGATGGACAGGCCGAGGCCGGTGCCACCGTATTTGCGGCTCGTGGTGCCGTCCGCCTGCTGGAACGCGCCGAAGATCGTCTCCAGGTGCTGCTCGGGGATTCCGATCCCGGTGTCCTGCACACGGAAGGCGACGATGGTGCCGCCGCGGAACACCCCGCTGGGCACCTCGTGGTCGGCCGCCGGTTCGATCCGCAGCTCCACGCCGCCCTGTTCGGTGAACTTCACCGCGTTGGACAGCAGGTTGCGCAGGACCTGGCGCAGCCGGGAGTCGTCGGTGAGCAGGTCGGCGGGCGCGCCGGGCGCGGTGCGTACGGTGAAGTCGAGGCTCTTCTGGGTCGTCATCGGCCGGAAGGTCGCCTCGACGTACTCCAGGAGCTGGCGCAGCGGCACGACCTCGGGGCTGACGTCCATCTTCCCGGCCTCGACCTTCGACAGGTCGAGGATGTCGTTGATCAGCTGCAGCAGGTCGGAGCCCGCCGAGTGGATGATGCCCGCGTACTCGACCTGCTTCGGCGTGAGGTTGCGGGACGGGTTCTGTGCCAGCAGCTGGGCCAGGATCAGCAGGCTGTTCAGGGGCGTCCGCAGTTCGTGGCTCATGTTCGCCAGGAACTCCGACTTGTACTTGGAGGCCAGCGACAGCTGCTGCGCCCGGGTCTCCAACTCCTGGCGCGCCTGCTCGATCTGCAGGTTCTTCGCCTCGATGTCGCTGTTCTGCGCGGCCAGCAGGGAGGCCTTGTCCTCCAGCTCCTCGTTGGAGCGCTGCAGCTCGTCCTGCTGGACCTGCAACTCCTCGGAGCGGGCCTGCAGTTCGGCGGTCAGCCGCTGGGACTCGTCGAGCAGCTCATCGGTACGGGCGTTGGCCACGATGGTGTTGACGTTGACGCCGATGGTCTCCATCAGCTGTCCCAGGAAGTCCAGGTGGATCTGGGTGAAGCGGGTGACCGAGGCCAGCTCGATGACTCCGAGTACCTGGTCCTCGACCATGATGGGCAGCACCACCAGGGCGGTCGGCACCGTCCGGCCGAGTCCCGAGGAGATGGACACGTAGTTCGGCGGCAGCTCGTCGACGGTGATGGCGCGCCGGCTGCGCGCGGCCTGGCCGACCAGGGAGCGGCCGAAGGGGATGCGGTCGGGCCGATCGTCCTCGTCGGGATATCCGTACGAGCCGACGAGCCGCAGTTCACTGCCGCTGCCGGTCTCCTCCGCGAGGTAGAAGGCCCCGTACTGGGCGGAGGCGAGGGGCGCGAGTTCGTCCATGATGAGCTCGGCCACCACAGACAGGTCCCGGTGGCCCTGCATGAGGCCGGAGGCCCGTGCGAGGTTGGTCTTGAGCCAGTCCTGCTCCTGGTTGGCCCGCGTGGTCTCGCGCAGGGACTCCACCATGGAGTTGATGTTGTCCTTGAGCTCGGCGACCTCGCCCGAGGCCTCGACGGTGATCGAGCGGGTCAGGTCGCCCTCGGCGACGGCGCTGGTGACCTCGGCGATCGCCCGCACCTGCCGTGTCAGGTTGCCCGCGAGTTCGTTGACGTTCTCCGTCAGACGCTTCCAGGTGCCGGAGACACCCTCCACCTCGGCCTGGCCGCCGAGCCGTCCCTCGCTGCCGACCTCGCGGGCCACGCGGGTGACCTCCGCGGCGAAGGCGGACAGCTGGTCGACCATCGTGTTGATGGTGGTCTTGAGTTCGAGGATCTCGCCGCGGGCGTCGACGTCGATCTTCTTGGACAGGTCGCCCTTGGCCACCGCCGTCGTCACCAGGGCGATGTTGCGCACCTGGCCGGTGAGGTTGTTGGCCATCGAGTTGACGTTGTCGGTGAGATCCTTCCAGGTGCCCGCCACGTTCGGCACCTGGGCCTGGCCGCCGAGGCGTCCCTCGGTGCCGACCTCGCGGGCCACGCGGGTGACCTCGTCGGCGAAGGCGGACAGCGTGTCGACCATCGTGTTGATGACGTCCGCCAGGGCGGCGACCTCGCCCTTGGCCTCGACGGTGATCTTCTGGCTGAGGTCGCCGCGGGCCACGGCCGTGGCGACCTGGGCGATGGAGCGGACCTGGCCCGTCAGGTTCGACGCCATCACGTTGACGTTGTCGGTGAGGTCCTTCCAGGTTCCCGACACCCCGCGGACGGTGGCCTGCCCGCCCAGGTTGCCCGCGGTGCCCACCTCGCGGGCCACCCGGGTCACCTCGTCGGCGAAGGCGGACAACTGGTCCACCATCGTGTTGAGGGTCTCCTTCAGGGCGAGGATCTCGCCGCGGGCGTCCACGGTGATCTTCTGCGACAGGTCGCCCCTCGCCACCGCGGTCGCCACCTGGGCGACGTTGCGGACCTGCGCGGTGAGGTTGCCCGCCATGAAGTTCACCGAGTCGGTGAGGTCGCGCCAGGTGCCCTTGACGCCCTTGACGTCCGCCTGGCCGCCGAGGCGGCCCTCGGTACCGACCTCGCGCGCGACGCGGGTGACCTCGTCGGCGAAGGCGGAGAGCTGGTCGACCATGATGTTGATGGTGTTCTTGAGTTCGAGGATCTCGCCGCGGGCGTCCACGGTGATCTTCTGCGACAGGTCGCCCCTGGCCACCGCGGTCGTCACCTGGGCGACGTTGCGGACCTGCGCGGTGAGGTTGCCCGCCATCAGGTTGACCGAGTCGGTGAGGTCGCGCCAGACACCGCCGACGCCGGGCACCTGGGCCTGACCGCCGAGCCGTCCCTCGCTGCCGACCTCACGGGCGACGCGGGTGACCTCGTCGGCGAAGGCGGACAGCTGGTCGACCATCGTGTTGACGGTCTCCTTGAGCTGGAGGATCTCGCCCCGTGCAGGCACGTCGATCTTCTGTGACAGATCGCCCTTGGCCACCGCGGTCGCCACCTGCGCGATGTCACGCACCTGGGTGGTGAGGTTGCCCGACATGGCGTTGACCGAGTCGGTGAGATCGGCCCAGGTCCCGGAGACGCCCGGTACCTCGGCCTGGCCGCCGAGGGTGCCTTCGGTGCCTACCTCACGCGCGACGCGGGTGACTTCGGACGTGAACACGGACAACTGGTCGACCATGCCGTTGAAGACGGTGGCGATGTCGCCCAGGAGGCCGTCCCCGTCGTCCGGCAGACGGGTGCCGAAGTCGCCGTCCCGTACGGCCGTGAGGCCGGCCAGCAGCTGTCGAAGCTCCTGGTCGCCCGGCGTGCGGTCGACTGTGTCGGTCGTCTGGCTGGTCATGCGCACCCTCGTTCCATGCCTCTTAGGTCCCTGTGCAAGAGGGACTCGGAACTACAGGCCCACTGCCGGACCACATCCTCGTCGGACATCCTGTTGCACGGGGCCGCCCGAGGAGGAAATACGCCGCAGGCTAACCCGTAAGTGAGGTTGTGAACAAAGTGTGGTGTCAAAACCGCCAAGCCGAGGACAAGGCGAGGCCGAGCGGGGGACGAGCCGGGGCCGGAGGGGTGTCCGGGAGGCGTGGGACGCACTGTCATGAGGGTGACGCGGCGCCCTGATCCGACGCATCGGCGGGCGGACCGGCGGCCCCCCACCACCGGCCGGCCCGCGACCGGCGGACCCCATGACCGAGCCCGCCGTCACGGTCCGGCGAGCGGGGGCTCGTGGGGACCGCGACGGCGGGCTCGGTCACCGGCGGGGGGATGCCGGTCAGGGGGGGGCTTGGGGGCGTCAGGCCACCGAGGGGTCGAGCAGGCCGGCGCGGAGCCGCTTGATGATGCGGCTGATCAGGCGCGACACATGCATCTGGGAGATACCGAGCAGTTCGCCGATCTCGGCCTGGGTGCGCTCCTCGACGAACCGCAGGTGGATGATGCGGCGCTCACGCTCGTCGAGCTCGGCGACCAGGGGCGCCAGCGAGTGCAGGTCCTCCACGAGTTCGAGCGACCGGTCGTCCTCGCCGATGAAGTCGGCCAGGACGGACTCGCCGTTCGAGCCGTTGTCGGAGGTCAGGGCCGCGTCGAGCGAGGAGGAGTTGTAGCAGTTCGCCGCCTTGCGGGCCTCGATGACCTCGGCCTCGGGCAGCGACATGAGGTGGGACAGCTCGGCGGTCGTAGGGGCACGTCCCAGCCGGGTCCGCAGTTCCTCCGTGGCCTTCGCCAGCTCGACCCGGGCCTCCTGCAGACGCCGCGGCACATGGACGGCCCAGCTCGTGTCACGGAAGAAGCGCTTGATCTCGCCGACGATGTAGGGAACGGCGAAGGAGGTGAACTCCACCTCGCGCGACAGCTCGAACCGGTCGATGGCCTTGATCAGCCCGATGGTGCCGACCTGGACGATGTCCTCCATCGAGTCGCCCCGGCCGCGGAACCGGGAGGCCGCGTACCGGACGAGGGAGAGGTTCATCTCGATCAGGGTGTTGCGGGCGTACTGGTATTCGTGGGTGCCTTCCTCCAGCACGGCCAGACGGTCGAAGAACTGCCGCGACAGCTCCCGGGCGTCCTTGGGCCTGACGCGCGACGGGTCCTCGATGAGAGGGAGTTCCGTCTCGTCCGTCGTCCGAATCCCCTGCGCCGTGGCCGTTGCCCCGCCCGCCGTCACGGCTGCCATGCCGTCCACCCCACTCACCGTCGCTGTTGATGACACACGCCGTCTGCCCTGCTTCACGCGGGTCATGCCACCTCTTCGTGAAAGAGATCAGGACCACTGAGGATCTGGCCGGAAGTCGACGCTCCGACGTGGCCGACCCTCATGGAGAACGCTCGCACGAGCCTACGCCCACGGTGCGCACGGGCGGGCCGTGCGCCGTTTCCCGCGCGGGGCGGCCCGGGGCGGCACCGGGGCGGCATCGTCACTGGCCGTCGATTTCGAGACGCGGTGTTTTCTCTCCGGAAGCAAGGGCAAGCGGAATTTCGTGCTTCGGACCGGAGGCACGCCCGCAGGAACGGTTCAGCCGGCTGCGGTGACCCTCCGGCGTCCCCGGAAGTCATCGTCCCTGCGGCATCCCCTCGCACGCCACTTGTTCAGGAGCGAATCCGCATGAGCATCGACTTGTCGATAAACAGCCCGGAGGAGTCCGTACCTGCCGAGGCCCGGTCCATGTCCCCCGTGACGACAGCCGCGTCGGGTTCCTCGCCCCGGACCGCCACAGCGAGGCACCCGCACGACGACGCTCCTGACTCGGCGACCGACTTCGCCCGGTTGGCCGCCCTGGAGGAGGGGCCCGAGCGGGACGCGGTCCGTGACGAGTTGGTGAAGGCGTGGCTTCCCATGGCCCACCGCATCGCCGGCCGGTTCCGCGACCGGGGCGAGAACATCGAGGACCTGCGCCAGGTCGCGGCCGTCGGCCTGGTGAAGGCGATCGACCGGTTCGACCCCTCCCGCGGGGCCTTCGAGAGCTACGCGGTGCCCACCATCACCGGCGAGGTGAAGCGGCACTTCCGGGACCGCATGTGGGCATTGAGGGTGCCCCGCCGGGTTCAGGAGCTGCGCAACAAGGTGCGCGTCGCCCGGCGCGACCTCGCGATGAACCCCGGTGCCCCCGAGCCGACGGCAGCCGAGATCGCGGCGCACGCCGGGCTGACGGAGGACGAGGTCAGCGCCGGGATGGAGGCGATGGAGAGCTTCAGCACCCTGTCCCTGGACGCCGAACTGTCGTCCGCCGACGACAACTACAGCCTCGCGGACACCCTGGGCGACCTCGACTCCTCCTACGACATGGTCGTCGACCGCGAGGCGGCGAAGGAAGGACTCCGCCGGCTGCCGGAACGCGAGCGGAACATCCTGTACATGCGCTTCTTCGAGGACATGACGCAGAACCGCATAGCCGACCAGCTCGGCATCTCCCAGATGCACGTCTCACGGCTCATCAGCCGCAGCTGCGCACGGGTCAGGGACGAGGCGCTGGGCGCGCAGGCCCGCGCCGGTCGCGGGGAGGCCGACGGCAGGACGGGGGCCGCGTGACGCCGCCCCACCCGGCACTCCCGAACCCGCGGCGGACCCACGATCAAGTGATCAAGGAGTGAACCGGATGCTGATGCCCCATCCCGCGACCCTGCGCAAGCTCGTGGGGGAGTACGAGGCACTCGTCGCGCACCGGACCGGGAGCGGCACGGTGAAGGCGAACCAGCGGGCGCAGGACCTCGCCTACACCCTCTGCGTGTCGACGGGCACCCGTGACGTGAACCTGGCGCTGAAGAAGGCGCGCGGCCACATCGCCGCCGCTCAGGAGCCCGTGACGCCGACGCCCCTGCGACCCACCGGCCCCACGGCCGCCGAGGCCCTCGACGCGGGCGAGGCCGTCGCATAGCGCGTTTCCGGGCCGGCCGCACGCCGGTACGGCCGGCCCGCCGCGCGCACGGGGAACACCGGAGTGATGAGGGCACGCCCGTGCGACGACGTAGGGTGGGCCCCGGGGTGAGACCGATGGACCTGAGGGACAGCACGGACAGCTCGTCGGCGATGCCGCCGTCGGACGACGGCGAACCGACGCGGGCCGTCCGGCGGGCAGCACGCCCGGCGCACGCCGCCCACCCCGTCCGGACCTCGCGGCGGGAGCGCCGGAAGGGCCGGGCCGTACTGCCCCCGACAGGAGCGCCGACGTGACGACGACGGCCACCGAGCCGACAACCGGCGCCCCCTTCGTGCACCCCGCGCTCTTCTACCGTGACGACCAGGATTACCTGGCGGGCACCGTTCCCTTCATACGGGAAGGTCTGGCGGTCTCGGAGCCCGTGGCGGTGGCCGCTCCCGCCGCCCGGCTCGAACTGATCACGGCGGCACTGGGCCCGGCGGCGGAAGCCGTGCACCTCGTCGACATGACCCTGGCCGGCCGCAACCCCGGCCGCATCATCCCCTCGGTCCTGCGAGCTTTCGCGGACGCCAGGGCGGGCGTCCGCGTCCGCATCATCGGAGAGCCGATCTGGCCCGGCCGCACCGCCGTGGAGTACCCCGCCTGCGTCCAGCACGAGGCCCTCATCAACGAGGCGTTCTGCGGCCGGGAAGTGACCATCCTGTGCCCGTACGACGCCCGGTCCCTGCCGGAGGACGTGCTCGCCGACGCCCACGCCACCCACCCGGTCCTCATCACCGGGGGACGCGAGTGGGCCAGCGAGACGTACGACCCCGAAGAGGTGCTCGCGCGCTGCAACGAACCGCTGTCCCCTCTGCCCGGCGCGGCGACATTCCGCTACGACGCGAAAGCGCTGCCCGCCGCCCGTGACTTCGCACTCGCTCAGGCGGGGGAGCGGGGGATGAGCGCGGTCCGTCTGCAGGATCTCGCCCTGGTCGTCGCCGAGTTGACCACGAACAGCGTGGTGCACGCGGGTGGCACCGGGACGCTGTGCCTGTGGGCGGAGAACGAGCAGATCGTCTGCCAGGTACAGGACTTCGGCCGACTGGCCGACCCCCTCGCGGGCCGTCGCCCCGCGCATCCCGGCCAGATCGGCGGTCGTGGCCTCCTGCTCGTGCACTACCTCTCGGATCTGGTGCGCCTGCACACCGACGACGCCGGCACGACGATCCGCAGTTACGTCGCACGCGTCTGAAGCACGCGAAAGCATCGACAGCGCGCGAAGGGGCCCGGATCCGAAACGGATCCGGGCCCCTTCGCGTCACCGGCCCCGCTATCGGGCCCCGTCCTCGTGGGCCGAGCGCGCGGCCTGCTTCTCGGTGTGGGCGCCCGCCGTGGCGAGGTCACCACCGGAGCTTTCGAGGTGCGCGCGCACGAACCACTGGAACTGTTCGAGGGAGCGCAGCTGCCCGATGAGGAGGTCCTCCGTCACCGGGTCGAACTTGCCGACCTCCGCCAGCGCCGCCCGATGGCTCTCGACGATGCCCGTGTAGACCAGGTCGAGGGCGCCGAGATGGGCGATCGCGTCCGCGCGCCCGACGTCGTAGTCGTCCCAGGTCCGCTCGGCGACCAGGGCACCGGGTGTTCCCATGGGCACCCCGCCCAGCGCCGAGACGCGCTCGGCGGTGTCGTCGGCCATGGCCCGGACCCGGTCGACCTGCGGGTCGAGCATTTCGTGAATGGCGATGAAATGCGGGCCGACCACATTCCAGTGAATGTGTTTCAGTGTGAGCGAGAGGTCATTGAGTGCGTGCAGCCGCAGGCGGAGCAGTTCGATAACCTTCCCGCCGTCCTGGACGCTGAGTCCGGGAACGGTGTACTTGGGCTCGGTTCGAGACGGCGTCATTCCTCGTTCCTCCCTGTGAATCCGTTGTGCGAGGTGGCGGGCGCGATGGCCGGTGCCCGACGGCTCATGGCCCTCCTACCAGCGGTACCAGCGGCCACGGCGGCCACCGGATGCAGTCGGACGCACGACGAAGCCGAGGAGCCAGACGACCAGCACGATGACTGCGATCCACCACAGTGCCTTGAGTGCGAAACCCGCACCGAAAAGAAGAAGGGCGAGCAGAAGAACAAGAATGATGGGAACCATTGAAATCAACCTCCAGCACTTCTGATTCCCTGCTTCCCTGGCGGTACGCCTGCTTTTTTCGGAGGCGGCACGCTTTTCCTGTGCGGGCCTCCGCGTGGACCTTTGCGGACCCCTGTGGTGGACGGCCCGCGCGGGCTCGATGACGCCGCTGCGGGGAAACCGTTGGGAGTGCGGTCCGGGCGGCAGGGTATTGGCTGCCCGAGGAGGACGGCGGGCGGTGCACACCGGCCGCGGTGCTCCGTTCACCACTCGACCACGGGAAGGAAGCAGCGACGTGACCACCGACAGAATCTGGTCGTACGCACCGGCCAGCGGATACGCGGAGGGACTGCTGCTCACGGGGTTCACGGTCGCCGCGGCCGACGGGACCATCGGGCATGTGGACCGGCAGGTGGACGAATCCGGGATGCGGCATCTGATCGTCGACACCGGTGGCTGGGTGTTCGGCAGGAGCGTTCTCATACCCGTGGGCGTGGTCACCTCCATCGACCCGGAAGCCCGGGAGATCAAGGTGGCGTGCACCGAGGACGAGATCAAGGCCGCGCCGCGCTTCAGGACCGACCGCGAGACGCTGGACCCCGACTATCTCGCCGGAGTCGGCCACTACTACCGGAGCCTGCCCCCACGGCGGACGGCCACGACCTGAGCCGGCGCGACGCGTCCGCCGCAATGGATGGGGATTCAGTGGGAAGGCGGATCCTCATGGGGCGCGGAGCGAGGAGACAGCGATGATGCCGATCACGACCGCGCAGCCACTCGTCCCCGCGACGAGGCGCAGGTGATGGCGATGCCGGGGACGGTGACCGGTCCGTGAAGCCGCTCGACGGCTCCGGGCCGGCGCCGGGCATCGAAGAACCGGAGTGCAGGGACACGACGCATATGGACCGAACCGATACGACCGCCATCGCGTCCGTCACGACCGCGGCGGCGGCGCCGGCCCCCGTCACGACCGCGGCGATGGCCCGCGCGTACGCACGGCGTGTGGTGCTCGAACAGTGGAACGACGCCGACCGCACAGCGACGGAGGCGGCCCTCATCGATCTCTCGCTGGTCGTCTCGGAGCTGGCCGCGAACGCCGTCCGGCACGGGGGAGGACTGGCCGGATTCGAGGTGACGCCCACGCCTCAGGGAGTGCGGCTGGCCGTGCACGACAACAGTGACGTCGTCCCCGCCGCCGCCTTCGGCCCGGGAAGCCTGCCGTCCAAGCACCACGGCAACGGCTACGGCTGGCCGGTCATCATCCGGCTGGCGCGTGACATCGCCGTGGACCCGCGGCCGGGAGGCGGCAAGACCGTCAGCGTGCTGGTGCCGCTCCTCTGACGGACCGCGCCGGCACGCCGACGGCCTCGGACGATTCCGTCCGAGGCCGTCCCGGAGCGGTGGCTCCTGCCGGGCGGTGGTCCTCACCAGGGCAGGAACACATGGATGTCCTTGCCCTTGTCGGTCACCACCACGCTCACCTGGTCGCACAGGGTGTGGATCAGATGCCACCCGACACCCCCGTCACCCCGGCCGGGATGGAACGGGCGCGGCGCGGGCGGTGTGGTGCTGGTGTCGTGCATGGTCACGTGCACGCCGTCGAACGTACGCCGCAGACGCAGCTCGAACGGACCCGGCGCGTACTGCACCACATTGGCCGCCAGCTCCGTGACGACCAGCAGGATGTCGTCCCAGTGCTCGGGTGCGGCCGGTGGCGAAGTGCGCGTCAGGGCAAGGAGGAACTCCTCGGCGGCGAGTCGTGCACCCGTCACATTGGGCAGCTCGCCGGGGAAGGTGGTCGTCCGGGTGTACATCTCCTCAGAAGGCAGTTTGTCGTCCCAACGCGGCTCGGTCGCCATTGCGCCTTCCCCAGCCCACTCCCCACAGGGCTGTGCTGATCCTTTGCTTCCACCGCTGCTGCTTCCCGACGGCGAGGGCCTTACTCGCCCGGGTCCGGTGGGGATGGTAGGTGAACCGGAACGCAGTGGTCTCTGGTGATTCCCGTGTGATCGGCGAGTACCACGATCGGACCGACTCATGGGTGCTTGTCCGCGGCTGGTTCCCACGTCTGTTTCGGCCGGGCCGGGGCATACGGAGGTCTGGGACGGGAGCCGCTCCCGTCCCACAACCGGAAAGAGGCGAATCCGTGCTCGGCATAGCAGCTGCAGTCCTGTTCTTCATCGCGTTTCTGATCAACGCCGCGGACATCTCGACCAACGACACTTTCACATCGACGAACGTGATGCTCATCGGTCTGACGGTGCTGGCGCTGCACGTCGCCGGTGTGGGCACCGGGTGGGGAAGCAGGAGCCGCAGGCGGTGAGGTGCGAGACACCGCCACGGCTCGCACACAGCACGAGAACGGACCGCATGGTGACTTCCTGTCGCCGTGCGGTCCGCGCGTCGTGGCCGGCCTGAACGGTCATACCCAGGTGTCGAACCACATCCTGGAATGCCAGTCGGAGTACGGGATCGTCGCGCCCGAGTAGATCGGGAAGAAGTAGACGAAGTTCCAGACGATCAGCAGCACCACGGCGCCCACGGCGACCGTCCCCACCGTCCGGCGTCTGCCGCCCACCCCCGGTGGCCCCACCAGCGCGCCCGCCGCCATCGCGACCGCCAGGCACAGATACGGCACGAAGACGACCGCGTAGAAGGCGAAGACCGTACGGTCCTGGTACTGGAACCACGGCAGATAACCCGCGGCCACCGCGCACAGCACGGCCCCCGCCCGCCAGTCGCGGCGCATGGCCCATCTGAAGAGCAGATACAGCAGCGCCGGACACGCGGACCACCACAGCAGCGGTGTGCCCAGCGCGAGGACGGCCTCGGAACAGCCCGAGGCCGTGCGGCAGCCGTCCTGGACGAAGTCCGTCTCGTAGGAGTACACCACCGGACGTCCCTGTACCAACCAGCTCCAGGGATTCGACTCGTACGGGTGCGGGGAGCTCAGACCCACGTTGAAGTCGTAGACCCGGCTCTCGTAGTGCCACAGGCCGCGCAGGGCGGCCGGGATCCACGACCACGGGCCCCCGCGGTCCTCGGCCCAGTGCCGGCCGTAGCCTCCGTCGGACAGGAACCAGCCGGTCCAGGTGGCGAGATAGCCGGCCACGGCCACCGGTACCACGGAGAGCACCGACCAGCCGCCGTCCTTGCGCAGAACGGCGAGGTAGGGCCGATGGGCCCCGGCGACGCGTCGTGAGCCGACATCCCACAGCAGGGTCATGACCATGAAGAACGCCAGAAAGAAAAGGCCGTTCCACTTGCAGGCGGCCGCCAGGCCGAGGAAGAGACCGGCCGCGACACGCCACGGCCGTACGCCCATGCCGACCCGCTCGCCCGTGTGCGCGTCGGGGCCCGCGAAGCCGTCCTCGTCCACGGGCAGACCTGCCGCGAGACGGGCCCGCGCCCGGTCCCGGTCGATGAGCAGGGCCCCGAACGCCGCCAGCACGAAGAACATGACGACGAGGTCGAGCAGCGCCATGCGGCTCATCACGAAGTGCAGGCCGTCCAGGGCCATCAGCAGTCCGGCCAGGCAGCCCAGCGTCGTCGAACGGAACAGCCTGCGGCCGATGCGGCACAGCATCAGCACCGACAGGGTGCCGAGCAACGCCACCATGAACCGCCAGCCGAACGGGTCGAGGCCGAACATCCACTCGCCGACGGCGATCACCCACTTGCCCAGCGGCGGATGCGCGACGAAGGCCCCGGCGTCCGAGAGCGGGATCACCTGCGGGTCCGCGAGGACCTGCGGGTCGGCGACCTTGCGGTCCGGCCAGGTCCCCTCATGGCCGAGCCGGAGCAGCGACCACGCGTCCTTGGCGTAGTACGTCTCGTCGAAGACGAGGCCCCTGGGCCGGCCCAGATGCCAGAAGCGGATCGCCCCCGCCAGGGCGGCCACCAGGAGCGGGCCGAGCCAGCCCGTCGCCCTGGCGAGCCGGTGTGCCGCCACCGGGCCGAGACCGAGCGCTTCCCCGAAGCGGGTTCCGGGAACGGCGGAACCAGCAGATCCCGGGTGTCGGTGCGCGGGAGCGCCACGAACCCGAAGCGGCGCAACCGCTCCGCCCAGGCACCGGACTCCGTCTTCACGGTCTCTGTCCGCGCGTCGGCGTCGGAGCCGGCTGCGACGCCCGGCTCCGACGCGGTGTCACTGGTCACCCGATCATCGTAAGGAACGGGATCACGCGCTAGGCCGCCGGGTTGCCCACCTCCGTGACCTTCCAGCGCTGGTTGGCACCGGAGTTGGGGGTCCACAGCGTCACGGGCGCGCCCTCGTTCGTGGCCTGGCCGCCGACTTCGAGGAGCCGTCCGGTCGCCGCGTTGACGAGGGTCCAGGTGCCGTCACCGGTCGACGACATGATCCACTGGGTGGCCCTGTCGCGCGGGCCGGTGTCGGCCTCAAGGACCGGGGCGCCGTCCCGGACGGCCAGCCGCTTGCCCTCCACGGGGTTGCTGAACACGTACCGCTGCCGGTTGCCGGTGTCGCCGGAGATCTGGCGCAGCTTCCACTGCTGTCCCGCGGCGTCGGCCGTCGCGCTCCTGATGACGAGGCCCGTGCCGTTGTCGGCGACAGTGAGGGCCTTGCCGCTCTGGACACCCGTCAGCTCGTAGGAGTGGCCCTTGCGCAGTTCGGCGGCGTCCTTCGCGACGCCCGAGACGCCCTTGACGAGGAAGGAGGTCACGGACTGGGCGGGCACGGTGAAGGTGGCCCCTCGGTCGTCGACCTTGACGGCGTCGCGGCGTTCCAGCTTGCCGTCGGCGCTGGTCACGACGGGGGTGACGGTGGCATTGCGGCCGACCTTGCCGAACTTGGACAGGTCGACCGTGACCGTACGGGCCTCGGTGGTGCTGTTGACGTGGACGACCGTCGCCCGGTCGCCCTTCTTGGAGACGGCGGCGGCGCTGGACGTGTCGTCCGTCTTTATCAGCCGGTCACCGGGCTTGATGTAGTGCGTGAAGTTGCGGGCCGTGTCGAACTTCGTGTTCGTGTGGATCGGGCACGACGTGAGGGTGTCCTTCGAGGTGCAGCTGAACGAGAGCTGGATGCTGCCCCAGTTGCCGCCCTTGGCGGACTCGCCGCCCGGCTTCATGTTGTCGTAGTCCTCGACGGGCTGCCAGAACACCCAGGCCTTGGGCTCCAGTTCACGCAGGTCGTCGACGATGCGCTGGGCGAGGCCGAGTCCCGGCCGCATGTCCGTGAAGCTCTGCCCGTCGCCCCAGTCGCCCTCGACCTCGCTCTGCCACAGCGGCTTGTCGGCCGCCTTGGCCAGATCCCGTACGGTGGTGCGCTGGCCGGTGCCGTAGGTGTGGACGTTCAGCCGGCCGACCAGGTCCCGCACTTCCTGCGGGTAGGTGTTCCAGTTCTGCGCGAAGATGGACGGGTTGGTCTCGTCCATCGCCGAGATCTCCGCCTCGGCCTTCGCCTTCTTCAGCGCCGGGGCCAGGGCGGCGATCACCTTCTGCTGGAGCTCGGGGCCGATGTGCGCCCCTTCCTGACGGCCGCCGACGGGCTCGCCGTCGGCGCCCAGGCGGGTGCTCCAGTAGTTGGTGTTGGGCTCGTTGAACGGGTCGACGGTGTCGACCTCGATGCCCTCGGCCTCCTCAAGGCGCTTGGTCGCGCCCGCCAGATAGGCGGCGAAGTCGTCCACGGACTCGGTTTTGAGCTGGTCCTCGGTGGCGTTGAACCCGCCCGACACGTAGCCGCTCTTCGTCATGAACCACGGCGGGGAGTTGCTGAAGGTCTCCCAGTGGTCGATGTCGTCCTTGATCCGGTCGACCCACCAGCGCTGGGTGGCGTCGGCGTCCTCGTTCCAGTCGGCCGGGTCGTCGGCGCTCCACCAGTCGGTGTCCTCGCGGGTGGTACCGGCCGGCGCCTTCCACCAGCCCTCCACCGCACCACCGGCCCGCAGATAGTCCTTGACGTCCGGGGCGTTGCCACCGCCGATGTTGTACCGGGCGATGTTCAGCGCGAGCCCGTCGTCCCCGAAGAGGAGCTTCGCGAGCTTCTCGCGTATCTCCTTCGGATAGCCGCCGGTCACGTTGGCGAACCAGACCAGGCTGGTGCCCCAGCCCTCGAACTTCTGCTGTTCGTACGAGGGGTCGGGCCGGACGGTGACCGACGGGGTGTCCGCCGCCGGGGCCTGCGCGGTGGACGGGGGCGCCATGGTCAGGGCGGCCCCGGTGGCCAGTGCGGTGAGTCCGGCGGCTCCGAGGAGACGTCTGCTGCGGGTACGGCGTGCCATCGTGTGCTCCCAACTGAGGTGTGGTCGCTGCGCGGTGGATCTCGAAGGTGCGGGGGAGGTGCGGGGAGGGCGGAGCGTGTGCGGTCAGGCGGTGCGCTGGTGCAGTACGGCGACGCCCCGGGGACCGAGGACGAGACCGCCCTCGGAGTCGGTGCCGGTGCCGGCTTCTGTGCCGCCGACGAGGACCTCTCCGGCGAGACCGGTCAGGGTCACTTCCTCGTCGGTCCGGTTGACGAGGAACAGGAAGCGGCCGTCGGGTCCGCGGCGCACGGTCTGCTCGACCGATCCCCGTGCGTCGGCGGGCAGTTCGCTCTCGACGCCCGCCGGGCCGAGCAGCGCGGGCAGCAGCCCGGCGAGCCCTTCGGCGCCGAGCCGGGTGGAGACGTACGCGGCCGAGCCCTGGCCCACGGCACGGCGGGTGACGGCGGGCCGCCCGGCGTACGCGCCGCTGTGGTAGTGGGCCAGCACGTCCACCGCGGGGTCGGTGACGTCGATCCGGTCGGTCCACAGGGTGCCCGTGGCGCCGCCGTCCAGCTCGACGGAGTCACCGTCGAGCAGCGGCCCGAACTCCTCGACGCGGATACCGAGCAGTTCACGCAGGGCGCCCGGATGACCGCCGAGCCAGATGTGGTCGTTCTCGTCGACGACGCCCGAGAAGTACGTGGTGACGAGGTGGCCGCCGGCCTCCGCGTACCGCGTGAGCTCCTTGGCGAGCGGCGCCGGGACCACGTGCAGCACCGGGGTGATCAGGACGTCGTACCGGTCGAGGTCGGTCGTGGTGGTCACGACGTCGGCGCGGATGCCGAGCCTGTGCAGCGCCGCGTACCAGTCCAGGGCCTCCTGGCGGTAGTCGAGGAGGGCGGAGGGGTGCGAGTCCTGCTCGCTCGCCCACCAGGACTCCCAGTCGTAGACGATGCCGACGCGGGCGGGCTCGCGCTCGGAGCCCGCCACCGGTGCCAGCGCCTTGAGTGTCTGTCCCAGTTCGACGACCGCGCGGAAGACCTCGCTGTCGGCACCGGCGTGCGGCACCATCGCGGAGTGGTACTTCTCGGCGCCGGCGGCCGACTGGCGCCACTGGAAGAAGCACACGGCGTCGGCGCCGTGCGCGACATGCAGCAGCGAGTCGCGGGCGAGGTCACCCGGCCGCTTGGCCACGTTGACGGGCTGCCAGTTGACCGCGCTGGTGGAGTGCTCCATCAGGAACCAGGGCTGCCCGCCCGCTATCCCGCTGGTGAGGTTGGCGGAGAAGGACAGCTCGTCGCGGTCCTGCGGGCCCGGGTGGACGTAGTGGTCGTTGGAGACGAAGTCGATCTCGCCCGCCCAGTCGGGGTAGTTCATGCCCTTGGTGTTGCCCATCACCATGAAGTTGGTGGTGACCGGCACACCCGGCGTGATCTCCCGCAGCACGTCCCGCTCCGCGACCAGGTACTCCTTCAGCGCGTCGGAGGAGAAGCGCTTGAAGTCGAGCTGCTGGGTGGGATTGGGGTGGGACCCGGCCAGCCGGGGCGGCAGGATCTGGCCCCAGTCGCTGTAGCGCTGCGACCAGAAGGCCGTTCCCCAGGCGTGGTTGAGGGCGTCGAGGGTGGTGTAGCGGGCGCGCAGCCAGCTACGGAAGGCGTGGGCCGCGTCGTCCGAGTAGTCGTAGACGTTGTGGCAGCCCAGCTCGTTCGAGACATGCCAGGCCACCAGCGCCGGGTGGTTCGCGTACCGCTCGGCCATCCTGCGTACCAGGCGCAGCGCGTGGTCGCGGAAGACGGGCGAGGTGGGCCGCCAGTGCTGGCGCGCCCCCGGCCACACCGTCTCACCGGAGGCGGTCACCGGCAGGATCTCCGGGTGTGCCGTGGTGAGCCAGGGCGGCGGGGACGCGGTGGCGGTGGCCAGGTCGACGCCGATGCCGTTCGCGTGCAGCAGGTCCATGACCTCGTCGAGCCAGGCGAAGTCCCACTGGTCCAGGTCCGGCTGGATACGGGCCCAGGAGAAGATCCCCACGGAGACCAGGTTGACGCCGGCCTCACGCATCAGCCGGACGTCCTCCTCCCACACCTCGCGAGGCCACTGCTCGGGGTTGTAGTCGGCGCCGTACGCGAGACGCGGGGTGCGGTCACCGTCCGGCCCGTCCAGCTGGGACAGGAGGGTGGAGATCATCGTGGTCCTTCCGGGGTTTCACGGGGTCCTGCCGTGGCGTGTTGGGGGGGGGGGGGTGGGTGTGGCGGGGCGGGGGGGGGGGGGGGGGGGTTTGGGCGGGGGGTGTGGCGGGGGTGTGGGGGGGGGCGGGCG
>NZ_JBIUVD010000031.1:48892-105236 GCF_044742785.1 Streptomyces sp. NPDC087844
GCCGCCCCCGGCGGGGGGCCCGGGGGTGTGGCTATTGGGGGGGGCCGGGGGGGGGTCGGGGGGGGCGGGGGGGGGCGGGCCCGGGCGGGCGCCCCCCCCCCGCCAGGACCTGGGGGCGGCGTCGGGGGATTCGGGCTCGTCTACTCGACGGTGAAGCCCTGCTCCTCGCCGTACTTGACGGAGGCGTCCTGCCAGGACTTCAGGCCGTCGGTGAGCTTGGTGTTGCCGACGTAGGCCTTGCCGACGGTGTCGTTGAAGATCGAGTTGGCGTACTGCTGGAAGGGCAGGTACGACCAGTCGTCGGCGACGTTGGCGGCGGAGTCCGCGAAGATCTCGTTGGCCTTCTGGCCGCCGAAGTACTCGAACTCGGTGTTGAGGAACGAGTCCGACTGGAGCTCCGCGTTGGTCGCCGGGAAGGCGCCCTCCTTGACACGGCTCTGCACACCGGCGCCGGAGTTGGCGTACTCGACGAAGGCGTAGGCGAGTTCCTTGTTCTTGCCGAGCGCGGGCAGGGTCAGCGAGCTGCCGCCGTTCTCCGCGCTCGCCTTGTCGCCCTTGGTCCAGGCCGGCATGGGCGCCGCGCGCCAGTCACCGGCGGCGTTCGGGACGCCGGTGACGAAGTTGGCGGGCATCCAGGCACCGCTGGGGAGGGTGGCGAGGGTGCCGTCGCCCAGGCCCTTGTACCAGTCGTCGGTCCAGCCGTTGATCGGTGCGACGAGCTTCTCGTCGATCAGCTTCTGCCAGACGTCGGTGTACTTCTTGGCGCCCGCGTCGGAGAAGTCGACCTTCACGTTGGTGCCGTCGACCTTGTAGGGGCGCGAACCGGCCTGCCACAGCAGGCTGGTGGTGAGACCCGCGTCGCCGGCGTCGTTGGCGATGTAGACCTTCGGGTCGGCCTTGTGCAGCTTGCGGGCCGCGTCGAGGTACTCGTCCCAGGTGGTCGGTACCGCGACCTTGTACTTGTCGAAGATCTTCTTGTTGTAGTACAGCGCCATGGGGCCCGAGTCCATCGGCAGGCCGTAGACCTTGTCACTGCCCTGGGTCACGGCGTTCCACGGACCGGGGGTGTACTTGGACTTGAGCTTGTCGGCGCCGTAGGGAGCCAGGTCGCTGAGGCCCTTGGTGAGGGCGTACTGGCCCAGCGCGAAGTACTCGACCTGCGCGACGTCGGGGACGCCCTTCTCGGCCGAGATGGCGTTCGACAGCGCGGTGTAGTGCTTGTCGCCCGACCGCTCGGCGACGAGGTTGATCTTGACCTTGGGGTACTTCTTCTGGAAGTCGGCGGCGACCGTCTTCAGCGTGGGCTCCCAGGCCCAGACGGTGACCGAGCCGCCCTTCTTGAGGGCAGCCTGTACGTCACCGGCGGAGACCGGCTTCGAGCCGGAGCTGTCGTCGTCGGAGCCACCGCAGGCGGTCGCGCCCAGGGTGAGGACGGAGAGGACGGCGAGGCCGCGCATCAGGCGGCTGGTCGTTCTGCGCATGGAGGTGCTTCCACTTCTTCGTGGGCGGGACAGGGTGAGGGTGGTAGAGGTGCAACCGAGGGGGGCCTGTGGGCGGGTCATTCCTTGACGCTTCCGGCGGCGAGGCCGGACTGCCAGTACTTCTGCAGCAGCAGGAACGCGGCGATCAGCGGCACGATGGTGAGCAGCGAACCGGTGATCACCAGGTTGAAGATCACGTCGCCGCCGATCGTCTGGGCCTGGTTGTTCCAGGCGTCCAGACCCAGGGTCAGCGGGTACCAGTCCGGGTCCTTCAGCATGATCAGCGGCAGGAAGTAGTTGTTCCAGGTGGCGACCGTGGTGAAGAGCAGGACGGTCACGATGCCGGGAGCGAGCAGCGGCAGGGCGACCGTGAAGAAGGTGCGCGCCTCGCCCGCCCCGTCGATCCGGGCGGCCTCCAGCAGTTCGACGGGGATCGCCTCGGTGGCGAAGACCCACATCAGGTACAGACCGAAGGGCGAGACCAGCGAGGGGATGATGACCGCCCACGGGGTGTCGGTCAGTCCCATCTTGCTGAACATCAGGAAGGTCGGCACCGCAAGCGCGGTTCCCGGGACGGCGACGGCACCGATGACCACGGCGAACACACCGCGCTTGCCGGGGAAGTCGAACTTGGCCAGCGCGTAACCGCCCAGGATCGCCAGGAAGGTCGCACCGCCGGCCCCGAGCCCGACGTACAGCAGGGTGTTCAGCAGCCAGCGGACGAAGATGCCGTCGTGGTACGTGAACGTGTCGCGGATGTTGGACCAGAGGGCGAAGTCGTCGGCGAACCACAGTCCGGACGAGTCGGCGAGCCCTTCCTGGGTCTTGGTGGCGCTGATCACGAGCCAGATCAGGGGCACCACGGTGTAGACCAGGATCAGGCCGGTGAGCACGGTCAGCAGGACGCTGCGCTTCGGGCGCCCCGCGGAGTGCTCACGGCGCTTGCGCAGCCGGGGCACACTCTTGGTCGTACCGGTGGCCGGAACGGATGCGGACGGGGAGGCGGTGGTGGCCGAACCGCTGGTGCCGTTCGTGCCGCTCATGCTGCTCATTGCTGGTCACGCTCCCTTGCGCATGCCGCGAAGCTGCACGACATAGGCGATGACCATGGTGATCAGCCCCATGATGATGGCGACCGCCGCGGAGTAGTTGTGCTGCTGGCCGTTGAAGGACAGCGAGTACGTGTAGAAGTTCGGGGTGAAGTCGGTCGTGATGGCGTTGCGGGCCAGCGGCCGCAGGATGCTCGGCTCGTTGAAGAGCTGGAAGCTGCCGATGATCGAGAAGATCGTCGCGATGACGAGGGCACCGCGGATCGCGGGGAGCTTGATGGCGGTGATGACCCGCAACTGTCCGGCTCCGTCGATCTCCGCGGCCTCGTAGAGCGAGTTCGGGATGACCTTCAGCGCGGAGTAGAAGATCAGCATGTTGTAGCCGATGAACTCCCAGGTCACGATGTTGCCGATGGAGGCCAGCACCAGGTCGCTGGAGAGCGGGTCGGGCAGGGTGACGCCGAACGCGTCGTTGATGTCACCCACCAGCCCGTACTTGGTGCCGTACATGAAGCCCCACATGAGGGTGGCGACCACGGCGGGCACTGCGTACGGCAGGAAGATCGCGATGCGGAAGAAGTCCGTGCCGTAGAGACGGCCGCTGTCCAGCGCGAGGGCGATCAGCAGGCCGATGAAGAGCATGATCGGCACCTGGACGGCCAGGAAGAGCGAGACCCGGCCGAGCGAGTCCCAGAACCGCTCGTCCTGCAGCGCCTGCTGGTAGTTGTCGAAGCCGACGAACTGGGTGCCGCCGATCAACTGGTCCCGGAACAGGCTCAGATAGATCGAGTACGCGATCGGGGCCAGGAAGACGAGGGCGAACACGGCCACGAAGGGACCGATGAAACCCCACCCGGTCCAGGAGCGGCGGTCACCCTGTGCCGGTGGCCGTGACCTGTGCGGCTTGGTGGCCGCCGGCGGTTGTAGCGTCGTCATGTCGTTCCTCGCTCGTCCCTCTCGCGAAAACCCGGCGTCCCGCGCCGATGATGTTTGCGTAAACACGAAGGCCCTCAGAGGCCCGTGGCCTGTTATGTTTACGTAAACATCTGATGGCGGCATGTCTACACTGCCCCGTTGACGGTGGTCAAGGGTCATTTGAGGAAACTCCGGTTCGGACGGCGAGGGAGACGGGTGGACACAGCGGACAGCGCCTCGGCGAGCAGGCCGCAGGCGGCGGCGCGTACCAGGAAACGTGGTTCCCGCCGGACGCAGAACGCCTCCATGGCGGACGTCGCCCGACTGGCCGGCGTCTCCTCGCAGACCGTCTCGCGGGTCTCCAACGGTTACGAGGGTGTGAACGAGGAGACACGGCAGCAGGTGCTGGAGGCCATGCGTGAACTGGGCTACCGGCCCAACAGCGCGGCCCGTGCGCTCAAGCGTGGCGAGTTCCGCACCATAGGTGTGATCACCTTCGGTCTGTCGACCACCGGCAACGTCCGCACCCTGGAGGCGATCGCGACCTCCGCCGCGCACGAGGGCTACGCCGTGACGCTGCTGCCCGTCGCCGTGCCCACCCAGGACGAGGTGCGCGGCGCGTTCTCCCGGCTGGGGGAGCTGGCCGTCGACGCCGTCATCGTCATCCTGGAGGTCCACCTGCTCGACGCGGTGGCCCTCTCCCTGCCGCCCCACATCAAGGTCGTGGTGGCCGACTCGGACGCCGGTGACCGCTACACCGTGGTCGACACCGACCAGGCGGGCGGCAGCCGTGACGCCGTGCGCTATCTGCTCGGCCTCGGCCACGAGACGGTCTGGCACCTGGCGGGTCCCGAGGAGTCCTTCGCGGCACAGCGCCGGGCCGACGCCTGGCGCGCCGAACTCACCGGGGCGGGCCGCCCGACGCCCCCGCTGGTACGCGGCGACTGGTCGGCCGAGTCCGGCTACCGGGCGGGCCTCGAACTCGCCGAACAGCCGGACTGCACCGCCGTGTTCGCCGCCAACGACCAGATGGCGCTGGGTCTGCTGCGGGCGCTGCACGAACGGGGCCGGTACGTGCCCGGCGACGTCAGTGTCATCGGCTTCGACGACATCCCCGAGGCGGGCTCCTTCCTGCCGCCCCTGACCACCGTCCACCAGGACTTCGCCGAGGTGGGGCGACGCTGTGTCGAGGGCGTGCTGCGGCAGATGCGCCAGGACACCCCTGAGCACGGCACGACGCTGGTGCCGACGCGGCTCGTGGTGCGGGACAGCGCGGGGGCGCCGCGGTCGCGGTAGGCCACGCGGGGTGGCCGGCGCTCGGTGCGGGGCCCGGCCGGTGCGCGGCTGGGACCCGCACCGCGAACGCGCAGGCTGCCGCACCGCCGCCGTCCCCACCGGAGGAAGCCGCGGTACACGCCACCGCGGAGAAGAGGGACGACGCGGCGAGTATGCGGGGGAACGCCCGTCGGGCGCCGCGACGGACGTGATCTCCTCCGGCACATTCAGGCGCTGATGTTCCGGGATGGATGCTGTCACCTCGTTCGAGTGTCGGGTAAGCGATTCCTGGCACTATCACGTCAATTCTCCTGCCCCGGACACGGCTCACCGGCGAGTGCCGGCCGGAGGTGCTGATCAGGCGGACGCGCCGGAGTTGAATCCGCAGGCGTCGGCGGACGTACTGACGGATGTACTGAGAGGAGAGATTCTTTGATGACACAACCGGCAACCGCAGAAGGACTGTTGGCGTGGGTGCCCGGCCACGGGCTGATCGCGGGGCTCGCGGCCGACACACAGCTGCTGGTCGCGGACTCCTGGCTGCTCAGGGACGGGCAGGTGCGCGGCTTCGACCGGCACCGGGAGCGGTTCCTGCGGGCCTGCGGCGACTGCGGAGGACCGTCTCTCCAACAACTCACCGAGTTCTGGCGGAACATGACGGCAGCCCTGCCCCGCACGGGATCGTGGTTCCCGCGCGTCGAGCTGGTGGCCGGCTCCCTCCAGCTGAGACTGCTCCTGAGGCACGCCCCGCCTCTGGTCCCGGAAGTGCGGGTGTGGGCGGCGGGCCAGCCCGATCCGCGCACCGTGCCGCGCCGCAAGGGACCGGACCTGGACGTGCTTGCCCGGGTCCGGCAGCGGGCGTCCGGGCAGGGCGCGCAGGAGGCGGTGCTGATCGCCCCGTCCGGCCTGGTGCTTGAGGCGGCCACCTCCAGCGTCCTGTGGTGGGAGGACGACGTCCTGTGCCTGCCCCCGCCGCGGCTGCCGATCCTGGCCGGCGTCACCACGGGCCTCGTCCAGGAGCACGCCCTGCGCAGCGGCATCCAGTTGGCCCACCGCGAACGAACCCTGGACCAGCTGGCCGGCCGCGAGGTGTGGCTGGTGAACGCCCTGCACGGTATTCGTCCGGTGGTCGGCTGGGAGGGACGGCCCATGGACGTGGGCCCGGCTCCACGCGCGAAGGAATGGCAGGAGTGGCTGGACGGCCGAATGGAACCTCTGCCGGCCGACTGACCGACTGACCGACTGACCCACGCGACCGTCGTACGCCTGCTCCCCGTCCCCGCCACAGGGCACTCAGTAAGCGATGCCCACCCCGTCGACCCGGCTCCAGGCCCTCTCCTGGGCGGACGTCATGGCCGGCCAGCGCAGCCCGCCCGGACGGGCTGCGACCTTCGAGGCGTACGAGCCGGGCCGAAAGCCCGGGTCGTAGAAGCAGCCGGTGCCGTGGTCGGCGTCGAAGGCGGGGCAGGACGCCGCGACCGACTTCGGCGTCGGCTTCCTGCCCGTGCGCACCCAGGAGTCCAGCGCGGCGACCGAGTTGGCGTACTCGGAGTCGCTCAGCCCGCTGTGCTCGCTCTCCCGGGAGAAGGTCTGCACGAGGTTCCGCTCCCGGCCCGCGCCCCGGAGGCTGTCCCGGTACGCCGACTCGTGCTCGACGAACGCCGTCGGATCGTCGATCGCGTGGAGCGTGAGCACCGGAATGTCGACCTTGCCCGTCAGATCACTGTCGTACGAGAGATCGCGCACGGCGGTGGGATCGGCGGAGAAGCGCTCGACGCCCGCGTTGAGCGCCTTGTCGTCATGGGATCCGGAGTAGCGCACACCCTGGTTGCTGAACGGATTGCGACCGCCCAGGCGGTTGTGCACGATGTCCCGGAAGGTGAACGTCGCGAAGCGCAGATGCGACTCCAGAGTGCGCTCGGGAACTCCCGTGACACCGAGGATGTCGTCCAGATTGCGCTGCTGCACAGCGGTCCGGTCCTGCGGCGCTGACTCGAAGCCCGTGCATTCCTGCAGACGGGCGCCGAGCCCGGCGGACGTCATGGTGGAGCTCTCCCGCAGCCCTTCCCACAGCGGGTACCGGGCCTCGGTGGGACGGGGATGGTTCCGGCAGTAGTACTGGTAGACCACGCGCAGGTCCACGCGGTAGTCGTAGCCGCGCGACCCACCGCCGAGGACGCCGTTGGTCAGCAGCGCCCCGTCGTAGGGGCCGCGCTTCCCCGCGCCGTACGTCTCCACGACCTTCGCGGCCACATCGCCGCCCCAGGACTGCCCGTGCACATACGTCCGCTTCGGCTTGCCGAACTCCTCGACGAACAGTCGGCGCACCTTCTCCGTGTCGGCGGCCGCCATCCGGGTTCCGTATCCACCACGGCGGTACGAGGAGCCGGCCCACGCGTAGCCCTCGTCCACCATCACCGACCAGCGTTCCAGGTCACCCGTGCTGCGCTGCGGGTCGGACTCCGCGCCGAGGTCGGGGCCGCCGTGCGCGTGCACGACGAGGGACCTGTTCCAGTTCTTCGGGACGGCGATCGCGTAGTAGGCGCCGTCGGCGTCCCGGCCGGTGTAGCAGGTGGCCTTCCCCGCGAGGTTCGCCGGGCACTCGACGGCTGCCGGTGCGTTCGTGGCCGTGGCCGTGGTCGCGGAGGCAGGCCCGGAGAGTGTGCCGAGGAGGATTCCCGCGATGCCGGCGGCCACCGCCGCCCGGCGGCGCCGGAGGAAACCGGACCCGCCCTGGATTCCCGGCGTACTCGGCCTCGTCCTGTCCATGACGTGCTCTCCCTCTCCTCGTCGGCGCACCGTTGCGCGGCGGGGCCGATGCTAGGGAGAGGCCCGGCGAAAACCCATGGCTTGATCATTGCGTTCATTGAGTTCGTGACCGGACCGTGCACGACCGGAGCCCCGGGCCGGCGCGGTGGCCGTGAGATCCTGCTCCCGAGCCAGAAGCTCTGTGACTCGGGGGATCATCCGTGCTCCGCATACATTTCTCCACAGCGGATCTGAGCCGGGTCCGCATCGCCCAGGAGCCGGATCCGGCCTGGGAGATCCTGCTCAGCCTGCACGCCCTGGGTGGCCCGGCCGATCACGTGGTCTTCGGCCCGTGGAGGTCCGAGACGCTGACCGGCCTCGACTCCTCGACGCGCATGCTGCTCGCGCTGGCGCCGCCCCGGGGGTATTCGCCCGACTTCCTCACCCCCGCCGGTGCCACCGATGTGCGCTCCGCCGTCGACGCCGTGCTCAGTACCGGCCGCAGGCGGCTGCGTGCCGAGCTCGCACAGTTCGCCGTCCGGCGCCGGACACCCTCCTGGACTCGGCTGCTGGCGGAGGGAGACGCCGAGACGATGGGCCGGCTCGGCAGCGCCCTGCACCGCTACCACGACCGCGTGCTCGCTCGCCGTTGGGACCGCATCCGCGCGGTGACCGAGGCCGAACGAACCCTGCGCGCCCGCGACTTCCTGGACGGCGGAGTCGAGAGACTGCTCGGCGGCCTCGGCCCACCGGCCCGCTGGGAGCCACCGGTGCTGACGGTGGACTACCCCCTCGACCAGGAGCTCCGCCTCCGGGGCAGGGGGCTGCGGTTGATTCCCTCGTACTTCTGCTGGCGAAGGCCCATCACCCTGCTCGACGAGGAGTTGACACCGGTCCTCGTCTATCCGGCCAATCGCGGCCTGCACCTGCTCACGGGACCCGAACGACCGGGCCGCTCGGCGCTGGCCCGGCTGCTGGGACGGACCCGGGCGTCCGTGCTGGAGGAGATCGCCCTGTCCGGCGGAACGGCAGAGGCAGACCTCGCGCGGCGGCTCGGCATGTCGCCGGCATCGGCGAGCGACCACACCGCCGTCCTGCGGAGCACCGGTCTGATCGCCACGGACCGGGTCGCCGACACCGCACGGCACACCCTGACCCCGCTGGGCCTGGCACTGATCGAGGGACACCTGCCGATCGACGACCTGCCGTACGGGACAGGTCCGCCCGGCCCGCAGCACTGACGTACTCCATGACCAACGATGGGTGCCCGCGGGGAGGTTGCCCGCGACCCAGGACTCGTCCGCTCCCGACATGGGCGGTGTTGGCGCGGATCGACTCGACGGTGCCGCAACTCGCGCGGGGCGGCGTCGCGCGCACACCGTGAACCGACGGGTCCGGCCCGGCCCGGCGGGACATCGACGACATGGCTCAGCGTCGCCGGGTTCGCCGGTTTCCGTCGTCCGCGATCGCCTCGATCACCTCGGTGAGTGCCGTGAGGCTGTGCCCGCTCACGAACGCGTCGCAGTGGGGGAGGGCGGCGGCCATCCCGCCGGTGCGCGGCGCGTAACCGGGCGCCGCCCTGCGCGGGTTGACCCAGACGATCCGATGGGCGAGCCGCGCGAGGCGGGACATCTCGCGCCCGACCGCACCGGGATCCTCGCCCTCCCACCCGTCGGAGAAGACCACCACCACCGCTCCGCGCGCCATGCCCCGACGGCCGTAGCGGTTGTTGAACTCGGCCAGCGCGTGGCCGATCCGGGTGCCGCCCGACCAGTCGGAGGCCGCGCCGCCCACCCGGCGCAGCGCCGCGTCCACGCCGGACGGCCCGGTGTGCCGCAGCACGGGAGTGAGCCGGGTGAGCCGGGTCGCGAAGACGAACGCCTCCGCCGCGCCCCCGGCCGCGGCGCGCGGAAAGAGCCGCAAGTAGGCACGTGTGTACGGTTCCATCGAGCGGGAGACGTCGCACAGCAGCACCAGCCGTCGCCGCCGGAGCCGGTCGCGGCTGCGTGCCAGTGACAGCACCTCGCCACCCGTGCGCTGTCCGGCGCGCAGGGTACGGCGCAGGTCGATGCGGCGCCCCCGCCTGTCGGTCTCCTGGCGGCGACCGCGGCGCAACGGCGTCCGCAGCGCCAACAGGGCGAGCAGTCCGTCGACCTCGGCCAGTTCACCGGCGTCGAGGGCGGCGAAGTCCTTGTGCCCGAGCACCTCGGCCGCACTGCCCACGGAGGGCAGCGCCCCGGTCCGCCCGTCCCGCCCCGGTTCTCGTGCGCGGTCGCGGTCCGACACCGCGCCGAGGGCGCCGCCCGGCAGCTGCGAGGTGGTGACGACGTCCGGACCGGCCCCGGGAGGCACCGAGGCCCGCCCGCCCACGGGATGCGGCTCGGCGCCCGCCCCCGGCACGGCCCGTCCGCGGTCCCGGCGTACGGAGACGGACAGCGAACGCGGCAGGCCTGCGAAGACCGTCTCGAAGACCCGGTCGAACGGACCGATCTGCTCCCGCCCCGTCACGAAGGCCAGCCGTGCCGCCCAGTACAGCGCCGCACGGTCCACCGGCGGCAGCAGACGCAGCGCCTCCAGGAACCGCACCGACCGCTCCGGCGTCACCACCACCCCGCCGCGGCGCAGTTCCGCACCCAGCCGGACGCCGAACTCGGCCCGGTCGAAGAGCGGAAACCGCACCGCGGTCACGGCTGCCGGCCCGCGACCAGCCAGTGCAGACCGCGTTCGCGCACCGACTCCTGGTCCTCCCGGTACTTGAGCAGCGAGCCGAGGGTGCTTCCGGCGATCCCCGCGTCCAGGACGTCCACACCGAGCAGGTGCAGCGCGGAGATCCAGTCGATGGTCTCGGCGATGCCCGGCGCCTTCTGGAGCTCCAGCGCCCGCAGCCGCCGCACGGCAGCCGCCACCGCGACCGCCAGCTCGCGTGACGTTCCGGGCACCCGGCGGCGCACGATCTCGATGAGCCGCTCGGTCGGCGGATAGTCGATCCAGTGGTACAGGCACCGGCGTTTCAGCGCGTCGTGGAGGTCACGCGTGCGGTTGGAGGTGAGCAGCACGACGGGGGGCACCTTGGCCCGTACGGTGCCCAGTTCGGGAATGGTGACGGCGGCCTCGGCGAGCACCTCAAGGAGGAACGCCTCGAAGTCGTCGTCGGCGCGGTCGATCTCGTCGATGAGCAGGACGGCGGGTGCGGGGCCGGGATGGCTGAGCGCGGCGAGCACGGGCCGCCGCAACAGGTACGCCTCGCTGAACAGGTCGTCCTCACCGATCTGTTCGTGCCGTGCCTCGGCGAGCCGGATGCCGAGCAACTGGCGGGGATGGTTCCACTCGTACAGCGCCTCGGCCGCGTCCAGACCGTCGTAGCACTGCAGCCGGATCAGCGGGCTGCCCAGGACGGCGGCCACCGACTTGGCCGCCTCGGTCTTGCCGACGCCCGCCTCGCCCTCAAGCAGCAGCGGCTGGGGGAGGCGCAGCGCCAGGAAGAGGGCGGTGACCAGGCCGTCGTCGGCGAGATAGCCCAGCGCGTCCAGCGCGGCGCGCAGACTCCCGACACCCGGGAGGCAGCGCTCGACGTACTCGCTCACGAAGCCCCGGCCTCCGTCCGGGCCCGTGCCCGCGCGTACCGGACGGGGTCCTTCTCGTACGCCTCGCGGCAGGAGGGGCAGCAGAACCACCGCCTGCCCGCGCCGCCCGCGTCCGAGTACGGGGTGGTGGCCGCCGAGCCGGCGACCTCCATCCCGCAGACCGGGTCGGTGGCCGTCACCGTCACCGGGGCGCCCGACCGGGCCGCTTCCGCCTCCACCACCTCAGCCACCGGTGAACGCACCGCTTGGACCACCTCCGCAAGGATCGACAGCGCGATCTCGCCCGGTGTGCGGGCCCCGATCCACAGGCCCGCCGGAGTGCGGACGCGGGCCCGCTGCTCCTCGTCCAGCTCGTGGGCGAGCCCGGCCAGCACCGCGGCCCCGCGCCGGGGACTGGCGACCAGACCCACGTACGGCACCCCGGCCCGTACCGCCGACAGCAGGGCCCGTTCCTCGTCGCGGCCGTGGGAGGCGATCACCACGGCCCGGGTCCCGGCCAGGGATTCGACACCGGGGGTGTCGGGCTCGTCGGCGCCGGACACCGGTGTGATCCCGTAACCGAGCGCCGGTGCGAAGTCGAGCAGGGCCCGCGCGACGGGGGACTCGCCGAACACCAGCACGCGGGGCGCGGGCCGCAGCGGTTCCAGGAAGATCTCCAGTGCACCGCCGGACAGGCACGGGTTGCGGACACTGACCGCGCCCTCCTCGACGACCGGTTCCCCGGTGCCGTCGGCCGTCTCGTCCGGTGAGATGCGCAGCAGCAGGGACTCACCGTCACGCAGGATCCGCAGGGCCTGGACGCGTACCGTGGCCTCCGCGCAGACGCCACCGACGAAACCCTCGATCCTGCCGTCGGCGAGGACCAGCGCGGTGTCGCCGGGGCGCGCGCTCGCCGGGCGCCGGGCGCGCACGACGGTGGCCCTCACGAACGGCACCCGCCGACCGGTCAGTTCGGCCATGCGTGCTTCGAGCGGCCCGGCCCGCGGCGGTGCGAAGGGTACGACGGGTACGACAAGACTCATTGCGGTGCCTCCACCTCGCCGCCCTGCAGCGCCTGCCACACCCGGCTCGGGGTCAGCGGCATGTCGGCATGGCGTACGCCGATGGCGTCGAGCACGGCGTTGACGACGGCCGGCGGTGAGCCGACGGTCGCGGACTCGCCGATGCCCTTCGCCCCGAACGGATGGTGCGGAGAGGGCGTGACGGTGTGGTCCAGCTCCCAGGCGGGCACCTCCAGCGCGGTCGGCAGCAGATAGTCCATGAAGGACCCGGAGAGACAGTTGCCGTCCTCGTCGAAGCCGATGATCTCCATCAGCGCCATCCCGACGCCGTCGGCGAGACCGCCGTGCACCTGCCCCTCGATGATCATCGGGTTGATCCGGGTCCCGCAGTCGTCGACCGCGACGAACCGCCGCACCTTCACCGAGCCCGTACCGGGATCGACGTCGACCACGCAGACGTACGCGCCGAACGGGTACGTCATGCTCGGCGGGTTGTAGACGGTCGTCGCCTCCAGATGGCCCTCCACGCCGTCCGGCAGCTCCAGCGACCCGTGGGCGGCCAGCGCGATCTCCTGGATGGTCCTCGTCATCGCGGGATCACCCTTGACCGACCAGCGGCCCTTCGTCCAGGCGAGATCGTCCGGGGCGACCTCCAGCATCGCGCCCGCGATGATCCGCGCCTTGTCCCGCACCTTGCGCGCCACCACGGCCGCCGCGGCCCCCGAGACCGGCGTGGAGCGGCTGCCGTACGTACCGAGTCCGAACGGCGTCTGGTCGGTGTCGCCGTGCACGACGTCGATGTCCTCGGGCGGGATGCCCAGTTCCTCCGCGATGATCTGCGCGAAGGTCGTCTCGTGGCCCTGCCCCTGCGTCTGCACGCTCAGCCGGACGACCGCCTTGCCGGTCGGATGGACGCGCAGTTCGCAGCCGTCCGCCATACCGAGACCCAGGATGTCCATGTGCTTGCGCGGCCCGGCGCCGACGGTCTCGGTGAAGAAGGAGAGCCCGACGCCCATGAGTTCACCCCGGGCCCGCTTCTCGCTCTGCTCCTTGCGCAGCTCCTCGTACCCCACGAGATCCAGGGCCTTGCGCAGACAGGCGGGGTAGTCACCGGAGTCGTACGTCCAGCCGGTCTTGTTCTCGTACGGGAACTGCTCCGGGCGCAGCAGATTGAGCATCCTCAACTCCGCCGGATCCGCGCCCAGTTCGTCGGCCAGACAGTCCACCAGGCGCTCGATGAGATAGACCGCCTCGGTGACCCGGAAGGAGCAGGCGTACGCGACACCGCCGGGCGCCTTGTTGGTGTAGACGCCCGTGACCTGGCAGTGCGCGGCCTCGATGTCGTACGAGCCGGTGAAGATGTGGAAGAAGCCGGCCGGGTACTTGGTGGGCTGTGCCGTGGAGTTGAAGGCGCCGTGGTCGGCGAGGACCTTGACCCGGACGCCCAGGATCCTCCCCTCCCGCGTCGCCGCGATCTCGCCGGCCATGTGGTAGTCGCGGGCGAAGGACGTGCTCATCAGGTTCTCGGAGCGGTCCTCCATCCACTTGACGGGCTTCCCGGTGACGATCGATCCGACGATCGCGCAGACGTACCCCGGATAGATACCGACCTTGTTGCCGAAACCGCCGCCGATGTCGGGGGCCACCACCCGGATCTTGTGCTCGGGGATGCCGGCCACCATCGCGTAGAGGGTGCGGTGGGCGTGCGGGGCCTGCGTGGTGGAGTAGAGGGTGAGCTTGCCGTCGACCGGGTCCATCGAGGCGACCGCGCCGCAGGTCTCCAGCGGCGCGGGGTGGACCCGCGGATAGAGCATGGTCTGCCGCACGACGACGTCGGCCCGCGCGAACACCTCCTCGGTGGCCGCGCTGTCACCCGCCTCCCAGTCGAAGACGTGGTTGTCCGTGCGGCCCTCCAGGTCGTCCCGGATGACGGGAGCCTCGGCGGCGAGGGCGTGCCGGGCGTTGACGACCGGGTCCAGCGGCTCGTACTCGACGTCGATCAGCTCGATCGCGTCGCGCGCCGCGTAGTGGTCCTCGGCGACCACGAACGCGACCTCCTGGCCCTGGAAGCGGACCTTGTCGGTGGCGAGCACGGCCTGGGTGTCCATCGACAGGGTCGGCATCCAGGCGAGCCCCAGACCGGCCAGGGTCTCACCGGTGATCACCGCTTTGACCTTGGGGTGCGCTTCTGCGGCCGATGTGTCGACGGAGAGGATGCGGGCGTGCGCGAACGGGCTGCGCAGGACCGCCCCGTGCAGCATGCCGGGCAGCTTGATGTCGTCGACATAGCGGCCCTTGCCGCGTACGAAGCGGGGGTCCTCCTTGCGCTTCATCCGGCCGAAGCCGATGGGCCGCTCGGGCTGCTGCTCCCGGGGTGTCACCGGGGGTTCGTCGACGGCGGTCATGCCTGGCTCCCCGTGGCCGTGGCAGTGGCTTCCGGGGCGGCGGCAGCGGCCTGCTCCCTGGCCGCCCACTGGATGGACCTGACGATGTTCAGATAGCCGGTGCACCGGCACAACTGGCCGGAGATGGCCTCACGGATCTCCTGGTCGGACGGGTCCGGATTGCGGTCGAGGAGCGCCCGGCCGGTCAGCATCATGCCCGGGGTGCAGAACCCGCACTGCAGGCCGTGCTGTTCGATGAACCCCTGCTGCACGGGGTCGAGCCGCTCGCCGTCCGCCAGGTCCTCGACCGTACGGATCTCATGACCGGCCGCCATCACCGCCAGGACCGTGCAGCTCTTCACGGGCTCGCCGTCCATCAGCACCACACAGGTGCCGCAGTTGCTGGTGTCGCACCCCCAGTGCGTGCCCGTCAGCTCCAGGTCGTCGCGGAGGAAGCGCACCAGCAGATGGCGGGGTTCGACCTCCCGGGTCCGGTCCTCACCGTTGACGCCGACGGTGATCCGCATACGCCTCATGCCTCCCCTGTGGTGCCCTGGGCGGTCCGTGCCCTTGCGACGGACCGCCGCAGGGCCCGCCTGGTGAGTTCGCCGGCCAGATGGCGCTTGTACTCGGCGCTGCCGCGGCCGTCGGTGACCGGCGAACAGTTCGCGGAGGCCAGCCGGCCCGCCTCCTCGTACAGTGCCTCGGACGGTTCGCCGCCGTTCAGCAGCTCCTGGACCGCGTCGAGGTTCAGCGCGCCCGCGCCCACCGCCGCCAGGCCAACGCCCGAGTCGGCGATCCGTCCCTCGCGCAGGGTCAGGGCGACCCCGGCGGCGGCGACGGCCCAGTCCCCGGACTTGCGCTCGACCTTCTCGTACGCGCTGCCCGCCCCCGGCAGGACCGGGATCCGCACCTGGACCAGCATCTCGCCGACGCCCACCGCGGTCTCGTACGGGCCCTGGTGGAAGTCGGCCATGGGCACGATCCGTTCGCCGTCCTCCCCGCGGATCACGACACGCGCGTGCAGCGCCCCGCACACCGCGGACAGGTCCTCCGACGGGTCCGCCTGGCACAGGGAGCCGCCGATGGTGCCCCGGTTGCGGACCGGCGGGTCGGCGATCACCTTCTCCGCGTCGTGGACGATGGGGAAGTACCGGCCGACCAGCGGCGACTCCAGGAGGGTGCGGTGCCGGGTCAGCGCGCCGATGTGCAGCTCTTTCCCGACCTGCTCGATGTGGTCGAGTTCGTGCAGGTCATTGATGTCGACGAGCAGTTCGGGCCCGGCGAGGCGCAACTTCATCATGGGCAGCAGGCTGTGCCCGCCGGCCACGACCCTGGCCTCCTCGCCGTAGCGCCGCAGCAGCTCCAGCGCCTCGGCCACGCTCGTCGCACGCCGGTAGTCGAACGAAGCGGGTACCTGCACGGCACGTTCCCTCCCCTTGAGGACCTGACCGGTGTCCGGCGATCCGAAGGTCCGGGGGTCCGGGGGGAACGATCGCGCGGACGTACGGGCCGGTCAACGGCGACTCAAGCGAATGCTTAAGTCGGCCGGTAACGGAACGGGTCCTACCGGCCGAACAGCCGTTGTAATGGCGAACATGACGCTGACTCAGCTGCGCGCGTTCGTCACAGTGGCCCGCCTGGGTTCCGTGAAGGGTGCCGCCCAGTCGCTCGGGGTGACCGAGGCAGCCGTCTCCGGAGCGGTCGCCGCGCTCCGCCGCGAACTGGGCGACGTGCTCTACATCCGGGCCGCGGGCGGGATCAGCCTCACTCCGGGTGGCAGCAGGCTGGCCGCGGGCGCCGCCGAGATCGTCGGTCTCGCCGAGGAGACCCGGCACCGGGTCCGCCAGGCGAGTTCCGGCACCGCCCATCTGCGCGTGGCGTCCACCGAGGCCGGTGTGGAACAGGTGCTCCCCGCACTGCTGACGTCCTTCGGGCGCAGGCAGCCCGACCTGGACGTGGAGACCCTGGCCGTACCGGTGGCGAGCTTCGGCGACCTGCTCCGCGACCGCCGTGCCGATGTCACGATCGGTCCGGCCCCGCATCCGGCACCGGCCGTCGAGTCCGTACCGTTCCTGCGCTTCCAGCTGGCCGTCGTCGCCGCACCGGACCACCCGCTGAGACACCGGCAACGGCTGGGTTCCTCCCAACTGGCCCACGAGCCGTGGCTGCTGGGTCCGGCCGGGCTCGATCCGGACACCCTGTCCGGCGCCTTCCTCGCCCACATCGGCGTCGAGGCCACCGGCGCCAAGGCCTTCCCCAGCGTCACGGCCTCGCTCAACGCGGTGGCCGCCGGGGCCGGTCTGTCCGTGGCCTTCCTGCACGTCGTACGCGACGACCTGCGGCGCGGCTCACTGATCCGGCTCGATGTCGCGGGCGCCGGACTGGGCGGCATGCTGTACGCGAGCGCGCTCACCGGCGAACGCCGCTCGACGACGGCCGCCGCCCTGTGCCGCTTCGTGACGACGCCGGCCGCGACGCAGGCGCTGCTGACCCGGTCCAACGGAGTTCCCATGAACGAGTTCCGTCCGCCGGTCCACGTCACGATCTGGAGCTGACGTCCGCCACGCCGCCACGTCCGCCCGCCGGGCGTCTTAAGCAAAGGCTGAAGACCACGTTGACGCTCCGGCGGGCTGCGCCCATCGTGTGTCCGTCATGGACTTCACCAACGAGTTCCGAGTGAACCTGCCGCCCGACGGGGCGTGGGCCCTGCTGACCGACGTGGAGCGGATCGCTCCCTGTATGCCGGGTGCGCAGCTCACCGGCGTGGACGGCGATGCCTACGACGGTGTCGTGAAGGTCAAGGTCGGCCCCATGACCGTCCAGTACAAGGGGGTCGTCTCCTTCGAGGAGAAGGACGAGGCGGGGCGTACGGCGGTGCTGCACGCGCGGGGCCGTGACACCCGGGGCCAGGGGAACGCCGACGCCCGCGTCACCGCCCGGCTCGTCCCGGACGGGGACGGAACGCGGGTCACCGTGGACACCCGCCTCACCATCACGGGCCGGGTCGCGCAGTTCGGCAAAGGGATGATCGAGGAGATCAGCGGGCGGCTGCTGACCCAGTTCGTCGACAACCTGGAGGGGCAGCTCGCGGCGGAGAGGCGCCGGGGGCCGGCCGCGGACGTCACCGGCGAACCACTGGCGCAGGCACCGGTGCCCGCGACCGGCCCTGGGCTCGGCTCTGGGCCGGCCCCGGCGGCGAAGGGCACGGTGGGGTCCGACACCGGGCCCGGCACCCGCCCGCAGGTCTCGGCGCCGACCGCTGCCGCCCCGGACGCCACCGCGGCCAACGGCACCGCAGCGGACGGTTCCGCGACCGCAGCCGCGCGGAAGGCCGCTGCGACGAGCCCGGCAGCTCCCGCCACCCCCGTGTCGAACGGGGCCCGCCCCGCGTCCACGCCGCCCGCCCCGGCGGCGGTGCGACCCCTGGACCTGATGAGCGTGGCCCGCGGCGCCGTCCTGAAGCGCGCCCTCCCGGCAGCGCTGGTGCTGGCCGCGATCGCCATCGCCCTGACCGTCTGGCTCACACGATAGAACCGCCGGTCCCGCAGCCGGGCTCGCCCGCACTGCCGCGGTGTCCCGCCGGTCTCTCGCGGGGCGCGGCGCCGGACGCGGCAGCGGCGCACGCCTCGCGGCCGGCCGGCCGACGGCCACGCGTTCCGCCGGGGCCGCGAGCGAGCCCGCGCCCCGTGGATTTCGCACTCGCGCCCGCGTATCGACAGGATGGGGGCATGAACGACATCCGTACCCCCCGCCTGCTGCTGCGCCGCTGGCAGGACGACGACCTCCTTCCCCTGTCCGAGATCCACGCCGACCCCACGGTGATGCAGTGGATCGGCGACGGCCGGCCGCGCTCCCTGGAGGAGACCGCGGAGGACATCGAGGCGTGGGAGGAGGAGTGGGACGAGGAGGGTTTCGGGGTCTTCGCCGTCGAACTCCTCGGCTCGGGAGAACTCGCCGGAGCGGTCGGTCTGTACGTCGCCGACTCGCCGCCCGAGATCGCGGACCGGATCGCCATCACCTGGCGGCTCGGACGGGTCTACTGGGGCCAGGGGTACGCGTCGGAGGCCGCCCACGCAGCGCTTGAGTTCGCCCTCCAGGACCGCGGCATCGACCGGGTCGTCGCCGCGCCACGGCCGGGCGACAGCGCCTCCGCGAACGTACTGGAGAAGCTCGGCATGAAGATGGAGGGTGCCGTACAGGACCCGGTCCACGGACACGACCTCCGGCTGTACACGATCGACCTGACGGAGTACGAGGGCTGACCGGCGTGACGCGCGCGCACGGCCGCCGGCGGACGCGCCGACGGCCGTGCGCGCGAATGGCTGGAGTTCGCCCTGGCCTGTCACGGTCGGGCTACGTACGATGCGATCGCTCCCGGCCTTCACAGCCCCTTCATTGAAGCTTCACAGGGGTGGGTCCGAGTGTGCGTCCGAGTGAGGGAGATGTAGTTGATTGATTGACATGTACATGACTACTCGGCGCTCTGCCGCTCCATCGCTCCCTGCTTGATCGTCTGATCGCCTGATCCCGAGCACCTGGTCCGCGACGGCCCCCTGAACGCGGAGGCCGCACCCCCCAGTGCGCGGTGGGGCACGCTCCCCGCCGCCGCAACACCGACGCAACGGATGGGAACACCATGACCGGTGGGCTGCTTCTGAGTGGCGCGATCGCCGCTCTGTTCGCCACCGCACTGCCCGCGCACGACCCGTCCACGGGGATCATCGACCCGCCCCCGGACAAGATCGTCATCAAGGTCGCCACGGTGAACGGCTCCGGCTGCCCCCAGGGCACCGCCGCCGTCGCCGTGTCCCCCGACAACACCGCCTTCACGGTGACCTACAGCGACTACCTCGCCCAGGTCGGAGGCACCTCCGATCCCACCGCGTTCCGCAAGAACTGCCAGCTCAACCTGATCGTCGCCGTGCCGGGAGGCTTCACCTACGCCATCGCCAGCGCGGACTACCGGGGCTTCGCCTCGCTCAAGGCGGGCGCGACCAGTACCCAGAAGGCCTCGTACTACTTCCAGGGCTCGTCGAACACGGCCTCCGTCACGCACCCCTTCGCAGGCCCCTACGCCGACAACTGGCAGGCCACGGACACCACGGAATGGGCCCAACTGGTCTGGTCGCCCTGCGGTGTCCAGCGGAACTTCAACATCAACACCGAAGTCCGCGTCAACGCGGGCACGTCGGCTCCGAGCAGTACCAGCTTCATGACCATGGACTCGACGGACGGTGAGCTCAGCACCATCTACCACGTGGCATGGAAGGAGTGCCCCGCCTCCTGAGAGTCTGAAGAGCCCGAACCGGGTCCCCTTGGCCGGCTCCTCCGCACCGGGAGCCGGCCAAGGGCGTACCACCGGCGTACGGGATTCAGCCGCCCGGGCCGGCGCAGATGTGCTCGGGCGGCCGGAACGAGCCGGCGTCGTCCGCGTCCTCGTCCACCTGGACCCGTACGGTCTCCAACTGCTGCAGCAGCGAGGTGAGATGCCTCTTCGCGGGGTCGCGGAAGAACTCCAGGACCGCCCGGTGGAAGGCGTCACGCAGCTCGGGCGGCATCACGTCCGAGGCGTCGAAACACAGGGTGCGGGCCGTCGAGTTGAGCAGGCCGTCGATCTCCTGCTCGATGGCGTTCGCGGGCGCCGTGGGCGGCAGCCCCTTCGTGTCCGGGAACAGCGGACGCACCGCCGGGTCCGCCTCGGCCCGCCACCGCTCCCGCCCGGCCGGGCTCGACAGCCGCTCGACCAGTTCCTGGGCGTCCGGGTCGTCGCTGAAGACGGCGGCCATGTCCCCGGCGACCTCGAACGCGTCGCGGTTCTCGGCCCGCCCGCGCAGGAACCGGGCCGACGGTTCCACACGGATGTCGTCGCCCGCGTACACGTACCGGATGAAGGCGCTCTGGTGTTCATGAGTGCACTCGAAGCCGGGGGAGTTCAGCAGTCCGCGGGGCCCGGCCGGCCCGGACGTGCCCTCGTACGACGTGGTCAGGGACTGTTCGACGGAGTCGTCGGTGCGGCCCGCGAGCAGCTCCGCCCAGGTCGTCCACGCCCGTACGACGTCCGGATCGCGCCAGCTGAGCCTGCTCGTGGCCCATCGCTCGTACGGGCCGTCACCCGCCTGATGGAGCAGGATGTCCTCGATCCAGTCCGTACCGGGCCAGCCCGAGGTGGCCTGCGAGGCGAGCCCCACGCACCACGTCGGATCGTCGCTCGGCGTGCCCTTCTTGCTCCACACCAGGCTCTTCAGGTCGACTTTCAGCGGCACCCAGTAGGTGCGGCGGCTGCCGTCCACCAGGAGTTCCGGCGCCCAGGGGGAGAAGGCGCGTTCGCGGGTCGGCTCGGCGAGCGGCTTCAGCTTGTCGCGGCGGGCGTACTCGGTGAGTTCGCCGATGCTGTTGAGGACCGCCACGTCCGGCGGGGTGTCCGCCTCCAGCTGCGAGACGAGGGTCTCGCGCAGGGAGCGGGTGCCCTCGTAGGTGTAGGTCCTGCCGGTCCCGTCGTCGAGCCGCTGGAGCGCGGCCTCGAAGGCCTCGCCCTCCTTGCCGGTCCACGGGCCGAGGACGACGAGGGGGGCGGGGTCGTCCGAGGCGCACCCGGGCACCAGGGCGAGCAGACACCCGGCCATCAGGACGCGCAGCCCACGCAGGACGCGCGGCCCACGCAACCCGGGCAGGGCACGCGGAGGGCGGGTCATGAGACGGCTCCCGGGCGGGCGACCACGAGATACTCGCGGCGGTACGCGTGCAGGGCGCCGCCGACGAGACCGGCGGCGAGCAGACCCGCGGGGAGGACGAAGGGCGCGACTCCGTCGAGGAAGGCGAGCCGGCCGTCGGACAGCGTCTCGTCGATCCGGGTCTCCAGTACGGCGACGGCCTGCGGGTCGGGGCCGTCGAAGGGGCGTTCCTCGGCGATCGTCTCCGTCTCCGGAGAGGTCCGCTCGGCGAGCGCGTCGGCCAGGGGCGCGGACCGTGTCTGCGCGTCCTGCGCGAGCAGCGCGTCGGCCGTCAGGAGCGGTACGGCGAGCAGCGGCAGGGCGGCTGCCGCCAGCGGAACGCTGAGCCGGATCCGGAAGCGGCGGCGCAGGAACACCACGGTGCGCCAGAGACCGACGGCGAGCAGCACGAGGGCGAGACCGGAGACCACGGCCGCGGCGAGCACGCTCCCGCCCCAGGCGGCCCGTTCCCCGAGCCGTTCGCGCAACTGCCGCTCCAGTCCCGTGACGCGGTCCACGATCGAGGTCGCGCCGGAACCGGCCGCCGACGGACACGGCGGGTAGCGGTCCTGCCGGTCCGCGGCGGCGACCGGCTCCGTACAGAGCATGCTGCGCGCGTACGTCAGCTCGGCGTCCCGCAGTACGGCGTCGTTCGCGTGGCCCTGGGCCCGGCCGATCCATCCCGTGTAGTCGACGACCAGCGCGGACACCACACGCAGCTCCTGCTCCTCGGCCACCGTCAGGGCTCCGCTGCGGGTGACCTGGTTGAGGCTCTGCGTCGCCCGCGCCACCCGCGTGCGGTACCGCTCGCTGAGGCCGCCGAGTTCGGCCGCCCCCGCCTCGGCGAGGTTCTTCTCGGCCTCGCCCTGCGCGATGAACAGCGACGCCTTGGCGTTCGCGAGGCCGACCAGCGCGGGCGCCAGCCGGTCCCGCAGATACTTCGAGTCGTCCCGTACGTCCGTGTACGCCCACCCGAGCGTGCCGAACGCCACCACGATGAGCAGGGGCAGCGCGATGAGCCGGTCCCGCAGGAAGGCGCGGTTGCGGCGGCCGGTGGGGGACGGCCACAGGTAGCGCCAGAGCCGGCGGGCGAGTTCGACGACGACGACCACCGCTCCCCGGGCCGTACGTCCGCGTCGTGCCGCACCGGTCACTCGCGGACCGTCCGGGCGCTCTCGCCCTGTGAGCCCTGTGAGCCCTGAGATTCCTGTGAGCCCTGAGGCTTCTGTGATCCCGGTGACGGCGTGTGGGCGATCGTCCGCAGCCAGGCCACCGCCCTCTTCCCGAGCCATGGGCTGTCCCGGTGGTGCCGGAAGGCGAGCGGGCGGACCGCGTAGGCACGGTCCAGCAGGGTCTCGGCGACGGCCCCGTCCTCGGCGGTGGCGGAACGGGCGGCCTGGTGCGCGAGGGTGAGATAGAGACGGGAGAGTTCTCTGCGCAGCCCGGGCTCGTCGGACGGGAGTCCCAGCCGCGCGTCGGCGCCCGCGGCGAGCCCGGCGAGCTCCGCCGCGTCGATCACACCCCGGACGAGGGCTCCCCGTACCGCCTCCCACACCTCCGCGGTCATACGGACCCTGGCCTGCTCGTCCGTCAGCCCGTGCGCGTGGAACAGCCGGGCGAGCCTGGCGAGCACCTCGCGGAGCCGGTCGGCCGCCTCGTCCGGGTGCCCGGCGGTGCGCACGTGCTCGACGCCGACGCGTACGGCGGCCGTCCGTGCGGCGGTCCGGTGCCGTGAGTGCTGCGGCACCGCGTCCAGCGCCCGTACGGCGTCGTCCCACGCCGGCTCCCCGCCCAGCGCGAGACGGGCCCGCGCGGCGCCGAACGCGGCGCTGCCGAGGGACGGGTTGCGCAGCCGGACCGCCTCGTAGAACGTCAGCGCCTCCTGCCAGCGGCCGAGGCGCTCGGCGCAGTAGCCGAGGGCCAGCTTCGGCGCGTACTCGCCCGGGATCGCCGCGAACACCTCGTCGAAGTGGCGCCGGGCCGCGCCGACCCGGTCCTGTCCGAGTGCGAGCAGTCCGCGGTGCCAGCCGAGTCGCCAGTCATGAGGGACGTGCTCGGCGTCGATCAGCGTCGCGGCGGACCGCAGTTCCCGTTCGGCGGCCGAGGTGCCGCTCCCGGCGCTGCGCAAGCGCAGACGGCAGCGCAGCAGCAGGACCTCCGGCGAGTCCTGCCAGTCCCCGGTGTGCTGCAGCAGCGCCTCGGGAGCGGCGTCGGCCAGCCTGCTCAGCTCGGCGTGATGGAGGTCCTGCGGATCGGGCCGCGGCACGGGCAGCCGGCTGGCGACCTCGGCGGGCGACGGCGGTGCGTACGGGGCGGGCGCGTCCGGTGCGGCCCACCGCGTGACGGGCGGTGCCGAACCGAGAGCCGCGTCGAGCGCGTACGGCGACTGGAAGAAGAGCGGTGACGGCTCAAAGGTCTCCAGGCCGGTCCGCAGCGACCGCAACTCCCTGAAGACACCGCGCAGTTGTTCCTCCATCTCGTGCGCGGAGGCGAACCGTTCGGCCCGTTCGGCCCGGGTGGCGCGGTGCAGCACCCGGGCCAGCGACACCAGGCCGAGTCCGTGGGGAGGGGGCGCCGTCATGGGGGGTGCCCCCGCAGTCCGAGGGGATTCGCCTCCGCCGGGTGGCTCCGGCCTGCCGGCCGGCGGACCGGTCACGTCCAGTCGTCCCAGCTCCGCCAGGTCGTCGGGGCAGCGCCCCAGGCCGCTCAGCCGCCGCAGGGTCTCCCCGAGACTGAACAGGTCGTCCTGGCCGGTGGACTGGCCGTTCGGGCCGACGGTCGGGGCCCGGAAGCCCTCCGTGGTGTGACCGGGCAGCCCGGCCGCGCGGACGCTCCCCACATCGATGATCTTCGTGGCGGTGCCGTCGTGCATCACGTTGTCCGGCTTGAGGTCGCCGTAGACCTTGCCGGGCCGGTCGGCGTGCAGATGCCCGAGAGCGGCCAGGATCCGCACCCCGTAGGCGCATACGAACTCGGGGAAGCGACCGCCGCCGAATTCGTCCGGGTTCACCTGGACCCGTGCCCGTACCTCTTCGAGCGTGAGGCCGTCCACGTACTGCAGTACGAGGAAGTCGCCGATCTTCGGGTGGTGCCCGTAGTTGAAGACGCGGATGATGTCGCCGTGGCTGAGGTCGACCACGGCCCGCCGCTCCTGGACCAGGGCATCCGACGACGCCGACGCCTGCTGGGGGTGGAGGATCTTGATGGCGACCTCGCGGTTGTCGACCTTGGTGTCGTGCGCGAGATACACCTTGCCCATCCCGCCGTAGCCCAGCGGCCGGATCAGGCGGTACTGCCCCGCGAGCAGTCGCCCCGGGGGCAGGGGCAGTTCTTCCCGGTCGCCGCCGTGGGACGCCGCCCGGTCCAGCAGGGTGATCGACGGCAGCAGCACCGGGTCGGGGCTCTCCTCGGGCAGGACTACGTGCGCGGCCCGCAGAATCGGCGGCGACACCACGAGCGGGCCGAAAGACGCACTGGACTCCGGCAGTTCACCGGTCGCCCCGCTGCTCGCTGCCCCCTCCATGCGACCCCAGAATAGACGCGGCGGCTCCGAATGACCCCGTGCCGAGGGGGAGATGCTGTGTCGGAGTGGACCGGCGTGTCCAGGAGATGTCCAGGGGGGCGGCTGACCTGGGGGAGCCGCCCGATGGTTGCGGCGTCGGCCGGGGTGTCGGTCCGGACGGTGTCAGCCGGTGGCCTTCGCGTACTCCTGTGCCATGCCTCCGGCGAAGTCGAACACCACGGT
Source organism: Streptomyces sp. NPDC087844 (assembly GCF_044742785.1). Classification (NCBI taxonomy): domain Bacteria; kingdom Bacillati; phylum Actinomycetota; class Actinomycetes; order Kitasatosporales; family Streptomycetaceae; genus Streptomyces; species Streptomyces sp. NPDC087844. The sequence goes on from NZ_JBIUVD010000031.1 coordinate 73,788, forward strand.
GGGTTCGTCCCCCACGACCCAGGCGTCGTGGCCGGGCGGACAGACGAAGACGTCGCCGGCGCCGACCTCGCTCTCGGCGCCGTCGTCCAGCCGGATCCGCATGCGGCCCCGGACGACGTAACCGTTGTGATGGACCAGGCAGCTCTCGGTGCCCGAGATCGGTCCCACGGACTCGGACCAGCGCCAGCCCGGCTCGAACGTCGCCACGGCGAAGTCGAGCCCGGTGAGGTGCACGGCCTCCAGGTGCCCGTGCGGGAAGTCCCGCCGTTCGTCCGGCTTCTCGACCGCCTTGATCTCGATCATGACGGTCCCTCCAATCGATCCGGTCCAGCAGCCTCGGGGCCCGGTCGCCGTTCCCATGACCTCCACGGACACGCGGATCGCAGCCCCCTCCTCCTCATCGTCCGCCCGCAAGCCGGGCGCCGCCATTCGGGCTAACGGCCTTGTGGATCACCCCGCGTCACACCAGGGGGATGACCACCTCGTCCTCGACGGGCGGATCGAGTTCCTGCGGCAGGTTTCCCGTCGCCGAGAAGCAGCGCAGCCGGACGGACTCCGGGGTGACGTCCAGGCGCAGGAAGCACTTGAAGAACGGCGGACTGTACGTCGCCGAACCCGGCGAGAAGAGCCGGGTGTAGGCCTCGCGCACCGGCAGGCGCAGACGTGAGGTGCGGTCGGGACGGCCACCCGCGCCCAGCAGGCTCGCGACGAGGCGGGTGCGCGGGGTGACACGGGTGGACCCGACCCGGGCCCGGGTCGGGGGGATGCCGAGACGCTCGGAGACGACGGCGGTCGCCTGGTCCTCGGTGAGCGTGAGGAGACGCCGCATACGCAGCCGGCGCCCGTAGAGCCCGCTGTAGAAGGCCAGTGAGTCGCCGCGCAGCGGATAGCAGCGGAAGTCGTCCTCGGTGACACCGGCGACGGAGACACGCGGCATGGTGTGGGTGGCGTGCATGAAGGCCCCGCCGCCCCCGGCGACCACGTACTGGATGGTGCGGCCGTCCACCGCCACGGGGTAGCGCTGGTAGTTGTGGATGTCACCCCCTATCGCGGCCACGTAGTGATGGGCGGGATCGCGCACGATGTCGTCGACCGTGCCGCCGCCCTCGATGGGGCAGGGGTGGTGCTCGGCGTCCACGTACAAGGGGGAGCCGGTGACGAGGATCTTGGGGGTGTCCCCCTGGGAGACCTCGCGGAGCCAGCGGCCCTGCTCGGCGTCCACGGTTCCGAGCAGGCCGGTGTCGATGCCTATGATCCGCACCGGGCCCGCGTCGACGGCCCAGTACGGGCCCGGCTGGACGGCCTGTTGGGCGGGGGCCGAACGCAACTTCCGCGCCTCTGCCAGGCGTTGTTCGTCCGGGACGCGCGGCTTGTGCCACAGCAGTGACCGCCACCAGGCGGACGACAGCCGGCGGGGCGGGGGCGGTGGCGCGAGGGGCGGTGCGTCGCAGAAGACGCGCATGAAGCCGTCGAGGTCCTCGTACCAGTCGTGGTTGCCGGGTATCGCGTAGATCGGCGCCTGGTAGTCCTGGTAGGGGCGGAAGAACTTCGTCCCGTAGTCGTCGGCGGCGCCGACCGGGTAGATCACGTCGCTGGCGAGCACGGTGAACTCCGTGCCCTGACCGGCCTTCAGGAAGCCCGGCACGACGGCGTACTGGGGGTCGTCGCCCTCGCCGGTGTCTCCGATGACCATGAAGGAGAAGTGGTCCGGGGTGTCGAGTCCGACCACCATGTCGGCCGGCGCTCCGGCGGCCGTCCGTTGCGCCACCCAGCGGCCGCGGGTGTGGCCCGTCGGGTCGCCGAACAGCGAGGCGAGTGTGCCGTTGCGGGCGGGCCACAGGGTCTTGGGGTTCACCCAGGACAACTTCCCGGTCCGTTGTGGCATCAGGCGCGTGTACGCGCCGCGTTCCGCGGTGCCCCAGCCGGCGCCGGCCGCGGTGTCGCGTGAAGATTCAGACATCCGCGAACGTTAACAACGCGGTCGGCCGCGCGGTTCCCCGCGCCCCTTGAGGGCATGGGGTGGGCCCAGTTGCCTGGGGGCACGGGGAACCGCGCGATCTTTGAGGGTGTAGGAGGACTGCGCGCGGTTTATGGGCGGAGCGTCAGGCGGTCGTCCGGGATCACGGCGACGCCGAGGATCTCGATCATCGCTTCCGGCTGCCACAGCGCCGTGCAGCCGATCCCGGCCATCGCCGGATAGACGGTCCCGGCGAGCTCCCGCCACACCGCGCCGATCTCCTTGCCGTGCGCCTGGTAGTCGGGAATGTCGGTGAGGTAGATCGTCACACTCACCAGATCCCGCGGCTCCCCGCCCACCTCGCGCAGGGTCGTCAGGACGTTGCCGAACGCCTGCCGGAACTGCTCGACGATCCCACCCGGCACGATCTTCATGTCGGCGTCGAGAGCGGTCTGCCCGCCCAGGTGAAGCGTGTTTCCCGCGAGGGTTCCGTGCGAGTAGCCACGGGGCGTCGGCAGCGCTCCCGGGTTCACGGCGAGGGGAGTCACGTGGCCTCCGTGGGTTCGGGGGTGGCGGTCCGGCTCGACGGGTCTGCTCCGGTCGGGTCGGCATGCTGTATTGACAATAAATGACGGTCGTGAAAAAAACGAGATACCACACGAGCCGTGCCGACGAACACGAACCGTGCCGACGATCGCCCGCTCCCGAGGCCGCACGACCGGAACGGAGCCAACCCCCATGGAGCCCGACCTCAGCAAGTACCGCCTGGAGGGTGACGCCTCGATGTACCGGCTGCCCAGCGGGATCGTCGCTCCCGTGGTGACGCGTGCCGGAGCGGAGAGCGGCGACACCGCCGACTCCGGAGGGGCCGTCCGGATCTCGGGCGTCAGCATCCAGCACACACCCGCCACGAAACTGTGGTTCGGCAAGGTCGGCAACGACCCCGGCTACCGCTCGGTCACCCACCACCACGGCGAGGCCGAGACCGGCGGCTACGTCCTGTCGGGGCGGGCCCGCATCTACTTCGGCGAGAAGTTCGAGGACTACGTCGACATGGCGGAGGGCGACTGGGTCTTCGTCCCGCCGTTCATGCCGCACATCGAGTGCAACCTCTCCCGCACCGAGCCGCTGACCTGGATGACCACCCGGACGCCGGAGAACATCGTCGTCAATCTGTCCGACGTCGCCGACGCCGACCTCCGCGACTGGCTCGACCGATGACGCCGGGGCCCGCGTCGACGCCGAGCGGTACGCCACCGACCTCGGCCTTCTTCACCGAGGCGGTCACGCTCACACCCACCCCGCCCGAGCACTTCGACCTGGCCTTCACCGCCGTCACCCAGCCCTGCCCCTGGCCCAAGGCGTACGGCGGCGACCTCGTCGCGGCGGCGGCGGCAGCGGCGATGCGGTCCGTGACCGACGCCAAGACGCTGCACTCGATGCACAGCTACTTCCTGCGCCCCGCCGACATCGGCGCCCAGGTGCGCTACGAGGTGGAGGTGCTGCGCGACGGCCGCGGCTACAGCACCCGGCAGGTACGCGGCTACCAGAACGGCAGACCGCTCTACGTCTGCCTGGCCAACTTCGCCGCGGGGGAGCCCGGCGGGACCTTCCACGCGGAGTTCGCGGAGGTCGTCCCCGACCCGGAGGACCTGCCCGGGGCGGCGGCGTACCTCGAAGAGCGCAGCGGCGGCTCGATGACCGAGGAGTCGAAGGCCTACTGGTCCGCCGGCCGCAGCTTCGACATGCGGCATGTGCCCGGCCCGGTCTACCTGACCGTCGAGGGCAAACGGCTGCCGCGACAGGCGGTCTGGGTGCGGCCGTTCGACAGGCTGCGCACCGTCGAAGGGCTGACCGGCGCCCAGCGGGACCTGGCCGCGCTGGCGTACGTCTGCGACTACACGATCCTCGAACCCGTCCTGCGTGTACTGGACCTCGCCTGGGCCGACCCCGGGCTCGTCACCGCAAGCCTCGACCACGCCATGTGGTTCCACCGCCCGGGGCCGGTCGGCGACTGGCTCCTCTACGTCCAGGAAGCGGTCGCCGCCGACGCGGGCCGCGGACTGGGCACCGGCCGCTTCTTCACGCGCGACCACCGTCACCTGGCCACCGTCGTCCAGGAGGGAATGATCCGCCCCGCCTGACCCGCCGCCCGGTACGGCTCGGCATCGACCGTACCGAGCGGCCCCGCCCGGCACCGACGGGCTCCCGGAAGGACTCCTCCGTTGACTCTTCCGCCACCGCACCCACCCCGGCCACCGCTGCGACCTCAGCCGTTCTCTCCCTCGGCGTACGCGGACTCCTTCGCCCGCGACCACCTCCCTCCCGCGCATCTGTGGCCGACGATCGAGCTCGCCGCACCCGAACCGCTCCACCCGCCCCACCTGGAACGGCTCAACGCAGCCACCGAACTCATCGACCGCCCCACATCGGCGTTCGGGGCCGACCGCCCGGCACTGCGCACGCCGGCCGGGGAGACCTGGACCTACGGGGAACTGGGGAGGCGCGCCAACCAGGTCGCCCAGGTGCTCACCGAGGATTTCGGCCTGGAGCCGGGACAGCGCGTCCTGCTCCGCTCGCCCAACACCCCGTGGACCGTCGCGAGTTGGCTCGGCGTGCTCAAGGCCGGGGGAGTCGTCGTCACCGTCATGGCCGCGTTGCGCGCCCGCGAGATCGCCCCGGTCGCCGAGCGGACCCTGCCCGCCCTCGCCCTGGTGGACCACCGATGCGCCGAGGACGTCCACGTCGTACGCGACACCGTGCTGCCCTCGCTGAAGGTCGTGGAGTTCGGCGCCACCGGGCCGGGCGACCTCGTGGCCCGCGCCTCGGCGAAGTCCGGCGAGTTCACCGCCGTGGACACCGCCGCCGACGACGTGGCACTCCTCGCGCCGACCTCCGGCAGCACCGGCACCCCGAAGATCACCATGCACTTCCACCGGGACATCCTGGCCATCGACGACACCTTCGGCCGTCATGTGCTGCGGCTGCTCCCGGACGACCTGGTCGCCTGCAGCGCCCCCTTCGCCTTCACCTTCGGCCTCGGCATGCTCGTCGTCTTCCCGCTGCGGGCCGGTGCCTGCGCGCTGCTGACCGAGGCCGTGACCCCGCCGGGCATGGCGGAACTCGTCGAGCGGCAGGGCGTCACCGTGCTCGCGACAGCGCCCACGGCGTACAAGGCGATCCTGCGCGAGGGCCGCGAACAGCAGCTCGCCGGACTGCGTGTCGGCGTCTCGGCCGGCGAACACATACCCGTCGGCACCTGGGAGCAGCTGCGCGACCGCGTCGGACTGCGGGTCATCGACGGCATCGGCGCCACCGAACTGCTGCACATCTTCATCTCGGCGGCGGGCGACGACATCCGCCCCGGCGCCACCGGAAGACCGGTACCGGGCTTCCGCGCCACGATCCTCGGCCCCGACGGCACGGAACTGGGCCCCGGTGAGCCGGGCAGGCTGGGCGTCATCGGCCCGGTCGGCTGCCGCTACCTCGACGACGAACGCCAGAAGGACTACGTCGTGAACGGCTGGAACGTCACCGGTGACGTCTTCCACCGCGACGAGGACGGCTACTTCCACTACCACGCCCGCGGCGACAACATGATCGTCTCCTCCGGCTACAACATCGGCGGCCCCGAGGTCGAGGCCGCCATAGACACCCACCCCGACGTCCTGGAGTGCGCCGTCGTCGGCCGGAGCGACGCGGAACGCGGCGAGGTCGTCTGCGCCTTCGTCGTCCTGCGGGACGGCGTGAGGGGTGACGCCGCCAAGGCCGAGGAGATCCAGGGCCACGTCAAGGAGGTCATCGCGCCCTACAAGTACCCACGGGACGTGCGGTTCCGCCGGTCCCTGCCGCGCAACGCCAGCGGCAAACTGCAGCGGTTCGCACTCCGCGCGGCCGTCGAGGACGAGCAGGCCGCCACGGCCGCCGGTGAGCACTGAAAGAGGAACCCCCGTGAAGATCGCGATCGTTGGCGGCGGCCCCGGCGGCCTCTACTTCGCCGCCCTCATGAAACAGCTCGACCCGGCTCATGAGATCACCGTGTGGGAGCGCGACGCCCCGGACGACACCTTCGGTTTCGGCGTGGTGTTCTCCGACGAGACACTCGGCGGCATCGAGAACGCGGACCGTGAGTTCGCCGACGCGATGGCCCTCAGCTTCGCCCGCTGGACCGACATCGACATCCACTACCGCGGCCGGACCCACACCGTGGGCGGCCAGGGCTTCGCCGCGATGGGCCGCCGGGAACTGCTCGGACTGCTGCAGCGCCGCTGCCAGGACCTGGGGGTGAGCGTCCGCTTCTCCACGGCCGCCCCCGACACCGACGTCCTGCGTGCCTCGTACGACCTGGTGGTGGGCGCGGACGGAGTCAACTCGCGGGTCAGGGCCGCCCATCGGGATGTCTTCCGTCCCACGCTCGACCAGCGGCACAACAAGTACATGTGGCTGGGCACGGACCGGGTCTTCGAGGCGTTCCAGTTCTTCGTCAGGCAGACGGAGTGGGGGACCATGCAGGTGCACGGCTACCCCTACTCCGAGACCGGCTCCACCTTCATCGTCGAGATGCACGAGGACGTGTGGCGCCGGGCCGGCTTCGACGTCACCGAGGAGACCGAGTTCCCACCGGGGGCCTCGGACGAGCAGGCCGTCCAGCGTGTCCGCGGGCTCTTCGCGGAGGAACTGGCCGGGCATCGGGTGTTCGCCAACAACTCGAAGTGGCTCGGCTTCACCACCGTACGCAACGAGCGCTGGCACCACGGCAACCTCGTCCTCGTCGGGGACGCCGCGCACACCGCGCACTTCTCGATCGGGTCGGGCACCAAACTGGCGATGGAGGACTCCCTCGCCCTCGCCGCGTGCCTGCACGAACACCGGGACACCGACAGCGCGTTGTCGGCGTACGAAGCGGAGAGGCGCCCTGTCGTCGAGTCCACGCAGCGGGCCGCCCAGGCGTCCCTGGAGTGGTTCGAGAACATCGGCATGTACGCCCATCAGGAACCCACCCAGTTCTGCTTCAACCTGCTGACCCGCTCCCGCCGCATCACGTACGACAACCTCCGCACCCGCGACCAGGAGTTCGCCGACCGGGTCGACGCGGCCTTCGCGGCCTCCCAGGGCCTGCCGGACACCGCTCCGGCGATGTTCCAGCCCTTTCGGCTGGGGGAGCTGCGGCTGAAGAACCGGGTGATCGTGTCTCCGATGGACATGTACTCGGCCGTCGACGGCGTACCCGGTGACTTCCACCTGGTCCACCTCGGGTCGAAGGCGATGGGCGGCGCCGGACTGGTGATGACGGAGATGGTGTGCGTCTCGCCCGAGGGGCGCATCACCCCCGGTTGCACGGGTCTGTGGACGGACGGGCAGCGCGACTCGTGGGCGCGGATCGTGTCCTTCGTCCACGACCGCAGCACCGCCCGGATCGGTCTCCAGCTCGGTCACTCCGGCCGCAAGGGCTCCACCCGGATCATGTGGGAGGGCATGGACGACCCGCTGCCGGACGGCAACTGGGAGCCTGTCGGGCCGTCCCCGCTGCCGTACGGTCCCGGATCGGCCGTCCCCCGGGAACTCGACCGCGCCGGCATGGACGCGACTGTCGCCGACTTCGTCACCGCCGCCCGCCGGGGCGCCGAGGCGGGGTTCGATCTGCTCGAACTCCACTGCGCCCACGGCTACTTGCTGTCCTCGTTCCTCTCGCCCACGTCGAACCACCGCACCGACGAGTACGGCGGTTCGCTGCGGGGCCGGCTCCGGTTCCCCCTGGAGGTCTTCGACGCCGTCCGCGCCGCCTGGCCCGCCGAGCGGCCGATGATCGTACGGATCTCCGCGACGGACTGGGTTCCGGACGGCAACACCGGGCATGACGCCGTGGAGATCGCCCGCGCCTTCATCGCCCACGGCGCGGACGCGATCGACGTCTCCTCCGGACAGGTCACCAAGGACGAGCGGCCCGCGTACGGCCGGTCGTACCAGACGCCGTTCGCCGACCGGATCCGCCACGAGGTCGCGGCGGCCACCGGGACGGCCGTCATCGCGGTCGGGGCCATCGCGTCCTACGACGACGTGAACTCGCTCCTCCTCGCCGGCCGCGCGGATCTGTGCGCCCTCGGCCGCACCCACCTCTACGATCCGCACTGGACCCTGCACGCGGCGGCCGAGCAGGAGTACCGGGACAGCGCCGGCCAGTGGCCGCTCCCGTACCGGGCCGGCGCCCGCAAGCCGCCCGGCGCACGCACCGACGCCGTCCGCCCACGGCTCTCCCTGCTACGGGCCGAGGACCCCGGACACACCGTCCACCTGCGCTGGATCCCGCCCCGGAAACCGGCCGCCGTCGAGCACTGACCCCGAACGCGCCATCACCGGCCGCCATCCGCTGTACGTCCCGCAGGGCACCGACGAGCCGTCGCTCGCGCTGATCACTCCGGGTGCCGCACCGCTCGCACGGACAGTTCCTACGTCGACGCCTGGTCGTTGTCCTTCAGCGCGCCCCAGCCGTGCCACCGGTCGACCTCGATGAAGGCGCTGACCCGGTCGCGGACGCGATCGGGATAGGCCTCACCGGTGTAGTGGCGGGAGATGCGGTCGATGTCGGCCAGGCCCTCGTCGTCCTTCATGTCCGTCACCTGGCCCAAGAGGGTGACATGGGTGTACCAGTCGTCCCCGTCGAGGACGGTGAGGGTCACCCGGGGGTCGCGGCGCAGGTGTTTCAGGCGCACCCGGCCCAGGTCCATGCTGATCAGCGCCCGACCGTCCTCCCACAGGTACCAGGTGGGTGTGGACACGGGCGCACCGTCCGAACGCACCGTGGCGATGACGGCCGCGTTCGGGCGGCTCAGCAGTTCGACGGCCTCGGGCGGAAGCGGCGGCTTGGACATGTGCACTCCTCCATCTGGGCTGGCCCGCAGGGTGAGGACCTCGCGATGCATCCTCGTACCCGGCGTTCGCCCCCGCCACTCGACGCCCCCGCCACTCGACGCAGCCGCCCGTCAGGGGTTCACGGCCCGTCAGGGCTTCACGGCCACCGCGCCGAACTGAGGGACCGTGGCGGGAGAGCCGGTGCCGGGGTGCCAGTGCGCGCAGGAGACCAGGCCCGGTTCGAGGAACTCCAGACCGTCGAAGAAGGAGGCGACCTCCGCGCGGGTGCGGGCGGTGATCGGCGGGGTGGCGTTCTCGTTCCAGAACCTCATCGCCGCCACGTTGCCCTCGCCGCCGAGGTCGGGGTCGGTGGTGGGGTGGGTGAGGACCAGGTAGCTGCCGGACGGGACCGCCGCCAGGACCTGGTGCGCGATGTCCCGGGCCTTGTGGGTGTCGAGGACGAAGTTGAGGATGCCCAGCATCATCACCGCGACGGGCCGGTCGAGGTCCAGGGTCCCCGAGGCACGCTCGATGATGCCCTCGGGGTGGTGGACGTCGGCGTCGATGTAGTCGGTGGCGCCCTCGGGAGTGCTGGTCAGCAGGGTCCGGGCGTGGGCGAGCACGATCGGGTCGTTGTCGACGTACACGATGCGCGCGTCGGGCGCGGACCGCTGGGCTATCTCGTGCGTGTTGTCCAGGGTCGGCAGACCGGTGCCGATGTCCAGGAACTGCCGCACCCCGCGCTCCTCGACCAGATGGCGGACCGCACGTCCGAGGAACTCCCGGTCGGCGCGGGCCACGTCGCGGATCACCGGGAACATCCCGGCGACCTGGTCGCCGACGGCCTGGTCGACCTCGTAGTTGTCCTTCCCGCCGATCCAGTAGTTCCAGACCCGGGCGTTGTGCGCCACCCCGGTGTTGAGCCTTCCGGAACCGCTGGACGGGGCCTGGTTCTCACTCATGTCTTTCCTCTCCCGGACACGCCCGGGCATGCCGCGCGTGTCCTGGGCGTCTGCGGCCGCCGTGGCGGCACCGAACCGTCGTCCCCGCCATTCTGCCGCCTGTTGATCACGCCGTCCCGGGATTCCGGTACGCCTGCCCATGACATCTCGCGGGCCTTCTCTCGCGGGCGGACCGGAATCCCGAAGTACCCGTGGGGCGGCTCAGGGCCAGGAGAGGGGCGTCCCGGCCTTGTGGTCGCCGAGCCAGATGATCCTTTCGGTCTCGTCGTAGAAGCCCACGTCCGCGCAGGGGCCCTCGGGTTCCCGGTCGGCGGTCTGGAAGTGGCGTGCCGTCCAGCCCTGGAGGCCGTGCCGGTCCAGCAGCCGTCCGACCACCTTCCTGAACTCCGGATGGGGCACGCAGGTGCGGTCGGCGAACTCCTTCTTGAGGTCGGCCCGGAAGCGCGAGAAACGGAGTTGCTCCTCCGTGGGCCCGAGATACGGGTCCGAGCGATGGCTCCGGCACTGGTCCCGGCCGCCCGGGTACACATTGACCGACCCCTGCCGCGAGCTGTCGACGCAGGCGGTGAGCTCGGCGGGAGCCGCCTGCCCGAACAGCTCGGGCCACCGCACCCGGCAGGTGGCCACGGGATCGTCCGTGCCGGGGTCGAAGTTCATCACGGCGTCACCGTTGTCCGAGCTGACGCAGGACAGGCCGGTCGAGTCGAGGGTGTGGCCCCGGCCGTCACCGGCCACCCACGCGTACGTGCCCGCGGTCGCCCCCGTCACGACCAGCGCCACGGTCGGCACCATGACCAGCGCACGCCTGCGCCGCCGCCGTGCGCGCTGCCGCACCCGGGCGAGAACGCTTGTCGCCACGGGCGAGTCCGGGTCCGTGGCCCGTTCCCCGGGATCCGGATCGCTGTCGTGCAGCATCCGATCGAGTGCCTCATCGCTCAGCATGATCCTTCTCCTTCATCGCATCCGTCGCATCCGTCGGATCCTGCTCCGGGTTCGCCGCGGCCAGGTGCTGCTTCAGCCGCTGCCGGGCCCGGTGCATACGGGTGTCGACGGCGCCGACGGAGATTCCCAGCACGGACGCGAGGCCGGCCCGGGACAGGTCGTCCCAGTAGGCCAGGCGCAGCAGCTCCCGGTCGGCGGCGGGCAGCCGCGCGAGCGCCGCCGAGAGCGCGTCGCCCATGTCGGTGGTGTCCTCACCGTGCGGCGGACCGGGAACGCTCCGTTCGGTCACCCGCAGCTCGGCAACCCGTGACAGCAGCCTCGCCCAACGACGCAGCCCGCGTTCCTGGTTGGCCAGCACGCGGCGCGCGATGCCCAGCAGCCACAGCACCGCCTCCTCGTCCTCGTCGGGCAACTGCCGACGACGGCGCCATGCCACCGCGTACACCTCGGCCACCGCGTCATGGGCCGCCGCTTCACCGGTCCGGCGCAGGCAGTACGCCATCACCCTTCGATACGTCGGCCGGAACAGTCGCTCCAGCCGTTCACCCCGTTCGTTCCCATCCATGCCCAGCAATGTCCACCACGTCCCGATCCCTTACCGCGTAACGCCAGGACTTCACCCCGAGCGTGCCGCGGAGGCTTCCTTGATCACTTTGAACGATTCAAATCAGAGGGGGCCTGCCTGGCAACGTCCCACCGTGCGCGAACCCTTGACGCGTGTGGTGTGCACACTTACCGTCTCCCGCGGACGATGTAAAACGATTCAAGTTTGCTCGGTTCGCCACCTCTGCTTTGCGTCTGGTACCTCCCTGCCCGGAAGGAGCACGGCGTCTTGCCCGCACCGCACGACATGCCTCGCCCGTCCCGCCGCCAGATCCTGGCCGCCGCCTCCGCGGCGGCAGCCGTCGCCTCGCTCGCCCCGCGAGAAGCCACAGCCGCGACGGCCGGACCGCGGTCGGTCCTCACCGCCTTCCACCTGGCCGACGTCCGCCTGCTGGAGAGCCCGTTCCTCGCCAACATGCGGCGCACCTGCGCGTATCTGCTCTTCGTCGACACCGACAGGCTGCTGCACACCTTCCGGCTGAACGTGGGGCTGCCCTCCGCCGCCGAACCCTGCGGCGGCTGGGAGGCGCCGGGCGTCCAACTGCGCGGCCACACCACCGGACATCTGCTCGGCGCACTGGCCCAGGCGTACGCCAACACCGGCGACGACGCCTACGCGGCCAAGGCGCGTTCCCTGGTGTCAGCGCTGGCCGAGTGCCAGCGGGCCGCCCCGGCGGCCGGGTACCACGCGGGATATCTGTCCGCGTTTCCCGAGTCCGTCTTCGACCAGCTGGAGGCCGGCGGCAAGCCCTGGGCCCCGTACTACACCCTCCACAAGATCATGGCGGGGCTGCTCGACCAGTACGAACTGGGCGGTGACAAACAGGCGTTGGCGGTGCTGCTGGACATGGCGGCCTGGGTGGACGCCCGCACCGCACCGCTCTCCGCCGAGCGGATGCAGACGGTGCTGAAAGTGGAGTTCGGCGGCATGAACGACGTACTCGCCCGCCTCCACCTGGTGACGGGCGATGCGGCGCACCTGCGGACCGCCCGGCGCTTCGACCACGAGGAGCTGTACGCCCCGCTGGCCGCGGGCCGGGACGAACTCGCGGGCCGCCACGCCAACACCGAGATCGCCAAGGTGGTGGGAGCGGTACCGGGTTACGAGGCCACGGGAGAGAAGCGCTACCTCGACATCGCCGAGCACTTCTGGACGACGGTCGTGCGGGACCATTCGTACGCCATCGGTGGCAACTCCGACCAGGAGCTGTTCGGGCCGCCCGGCGAGATCGTGAGCCGGCTGTCCGAGGTGACCTGCGAGAACTGCAACAGCTACAACATGCTCAAGCTCGGCCGGCACCTGTTCCTGCACCGCCCCTCCCGCTCGGCGTACATGGACCACTACGAGTGGACGCTCTACAACCAGATGCTCGGGGAACAGGATCCCGTCTCCGAGCACGGTTTCGTCACCTACTACACCGGAATGTGGGCGGGGTCGGAGCGGCAGCCCAAGGGCGGCCTCGGCTCGGCGCCCGGCAGTTACAGCGGGGACTACGACAACTTCTCCTGCGACCACGGCTCCGGTCTGGAGACCCACACCAAGTTCGCGGACAGCATCTACTTCCGCACGCGTGATACGCGCGGGCCCTCTCTGTACGTCAACCTGTTCATTCCCTCCGAACTGCGATGGCCCGAAATAGGTGTGACGGTACGTCAGGACACCGGCCACCCCACGACCGATCGCACCCGCCTCACCGTCACCGGGGGAGCCGCCCGCTTCACACTGAGGGTGCGTGTCCCCGGCTGGGTGGCCGACAGCGGCCGAGAGCCCCGGTTGGAGGTCAACGGCCGGCGCCTTCCCGGCCGGCTGAAGCCGGGTACGTACGCCGCCGTGGAACGGCACTGGCGCGCCGGGGACACGGTTGAACTCGTGCTTCCCCGACGGCCCGTCTGGCAGGCAGCCCCGGACAACCCGCAGGTGCAGTCGGTCTCGTACGGGCCCCTGGTCCTCGCGGGGGAGTACGGCGACACCGCGCTCGCCACGCTCCCCGCGATCCGGCCGGAGACTCTGCGTCCGGTGCCCGGCAGCGGTACGGCGTTCACCGCTCTCGCCGACGACCGCCGCGTGTCCCTGCGGCCGTTCCACGAGGTGCACCACCAGCGCTACAACGTCTACTGGGCCGTGGAGCCGCGCCCCGCACACGAACGGGACATCGCCCGCTACCCCTTCGACGAGGGGACCGGAACCTCGGCGGCCGACCGTACCCGCACCTTCGCCGACGCGACCCTCGCGTCAGGCGCGACCTGGTCCGAGGCCGAGGCCGAAGCCGGCGGTGTTCGGTCCGTGTTCCTGGACGGGCGGGGCGCCCACGTCGTCCTGCCGGCCGGACTGCCCGGCGGACTCGACGAACTGACCGTCAGCGTCCGGGTCCGCGTGGACACCTTGACCGCCTCCGCCCGTGTCTTCGACCTGGGGTACCACAAGGACACCTACCTGTTCCTGGCGGCGACCACCGGTGCCCGGCGCGCACGGGCCGCCCTGAAGATCGCCGGTATGGAGTCCGAGGACGTCATCGACGCGGGCGGCCCGCTCCCCGTCGGGCAGTGGGTCCACGTGGCCCTCACCCTGGGCGGCGGCACCGGTGTCCTCTACCTCGACGGTGTCGAGGCGGGACGCAACGACGCCATGGTCGCGAGCCCGCTCCTGCTCGGCGCGAGCACCCGCAACCACCTGGGCCGCTCCCAGAACAGCACCCACCCGTACCTGCACGGCGCGGTCCGTGACTTCCGCCTGCACAACCGGGCCCTGAGCGCCTCCGAGGCGGCGCGCCTGGCAGCCGGCTGACCCGCTGCCTTCGGTGCTCCACCGCACCCCGGCCCCTCTCCGACCCCGGCCCCTCTCCGACCCCGGCCCCTCTCCGACCCCGGCCCCTCTCCGACCCCGATTCCGCAACGACTCCGATTCCGCAGCGACGCCGATAGCGCAACGACCCGATTCCCCAGCACACCGTTCCGTCCGGCGGGCGCCCCCGGTGCCCGCCGTTCACGCAGGAGTCCCACCATGTCTCACGACGACCTGTCCAGACGCCGCTTCGTGGCCGCGGCCGGTGCCGCGGGCACCGTTCTCGCGGTCGGCCTGCCCGATGCCGCCCTCGCCGCGGAAGAGGCGGCCACGGGCACCGGCGCCACGGCCCTGACCGCCGAACGCTCCTTCTCGGCCCAGCACTTCACAGACCCCCGGCGGGACAGCAGACCGACCGTCTACTGGTACTGGAACGGGCCCGTCACCCCCGAACTCGTGGACCGGCAGATGGCCGACCTGCGGGACAAGGGCATGTACGAGGTGGTGCTCTTCCCCTTCGACAACGCCGAGATGCGTCCGGTGTTCTTCACCGAGGAATGGTTCGACATCGTCGGACACGTACTGCGCACCGCGGAACGCACCGGCATGCGGGTGTGGCTGTTCAACGACGACCACTTTCCCAGTGGCCGCGCCGGGGAGTACATCGTCAAGGGCGGCACGGTCGGCTCCCGCACGTACGAGCCGCGGCCCGATCTGCGCCTGAAGGCACTCTGGCGCTCCACCACCGTCGTCGAAGGCCCCGCCACCGTCGACCTGCGCCGCAGCAGCGGGGTGGGCGTGGCGGCCGGACAACTGGTCGCCGACGCCGCCGTGCTCGACGGCGCCGCCGTGCTGCGGGGCGGCGACGGCTGGACGGACTGCACCGTCACCGGCAGCGCCAAGGCCGAACACACCGCAGCCGGTCTCGTAGTCCGCGCCTCCGCCGACGGACTCGACGGGTACGCCGTCACCTTCGACCAGACCGGGGTCGTCACCGTCCTGCGCCTCGCCCGCGGCACGGACCCGGTCGAACTGCTGCGCAGCACCCGCACCGACGGCTTCAACAAGACCAAGTTCCACACGGTGGCCGTCACCGTCCGAGGGGGCAGCCTGTCCGTCACCCTCGACGGCAAGGACAAGGGCACGGTCGCCGACGACCGGTACGCGACCGGCGGGGCGGGCGTACGGGCCGTCGCCGACCAGCGCTCCCTGTGGGACAACCTCACGGTCACGGGCGCCGACGGCACCTCGCTCCACACCACGACCTTCGACGACCCGGCCGACGCGGGGGACTTCCCCGAACGCGCCCGACTCGCCGCCGACGCCACGGCCGTCGCCGCCGCGGCCCGCCCGGTGGGCACCAAGGACGCCGGCGAAGTCCTCGACCTGACCGCCCGGTTGAGCGGCGCGCACACCTGGCAGGTCCCGGCGGGTCGCTGGCAGCTCGACCTGTTCGGCGGAGCCCCCCTCGTCGACGACACGCAGGGCTACAGCCGCAGTTACATCGACCTGCTCGACGACGAGCCCGTGGAACTGTTCCTCGACATCGTCCCGGGTGAGTACCACCGCCGTTTCCGCCGCTACTTCGGCACGGTCGTCCCGGGCTTCTGGGACGACGAGCCGTTCTTCGCCTCGGCCGAGGCGCACTTCAAACGCCTTCCCTGGTCGCCCACGCTCGACCAGGCACTGCGGGCGGTGGACGTCGAGCCGGGCATCGCCTACGCCGCCGCCTTCGACGACCTGGGCCGCGACGGCCGGATCGCCCGGGGCCGCTACTGGCAGGCCGTGTCCAACCGCTTCGCCCGCTACTTCCAGAAGCAGGCCCGCTGGTACGAGCAGCGTGACGTCGCCCTGATCACCAACCCGCTCTACGACGAGACGTCTCCGGCCAAGCGCATCCCCTCCACCGGAGACCTGCACAAGGTCAACCAGTGGGCGCACGTGCCCGGCGGAGACAGCATCACCGCCGAGTACGTGGCCGGTGAGCCCACCATGATCCCGCGCAATCCCGTGTCCGTCGCGCATCAAATGGGCCGGGAACGGGCCCTGTTGGAGATGTTCGGCAACATGGGCTGGCAGGTCACACCCGGGTTCGTGCACACCACGGTCGGCGCGCAGGCCGCCCGGGGCGTCAACCTGACGGTCCTGCACGCCCTGTGGACCGACGAGGTCCGCGTCTACTTCCCACCGCCGTTCGGCCCGCGCGCCCCCTGGTGGTGGGCGATGCGTCCGCTCGCCGAGTGGATCGGCCGCGTGATGGAGGCCGGACGCGGCACCTCCGGGGCCCGTACCGCCGTACTGCAGCCGCAGCGCGCCGCCGAGCAGTGGACCGGCACCGACCGGCAGGGCGAGGTGGACGGCGCGCTCACCGACGCCGCCTACGCCCTGGAGCGGGCCCAGGTCGACTTCGACCTCGTCCACGAGGGCGCCCTGACCGGCGACCCGGACCTGCTGAGCCACGCGGACGTGCGAGGCGGCCGGCTGACCGTGGGCGCGGCCCGTTACGACCTGGTGGTGGTGCCCGTGACACCGACCCTGGACGTGGCCTCTGTGCGCGTCCTCGCGGAGTTCGCGCGGGCCGGCGGCACCGTCGTGGCCGTCGGCACCCTCGCCGCCGAGGAGGCGGACCGCGAGGACCGGTCCCTCGCCCGAGCGCTGACGGACCTGTTCGGCGAGCGGGTCCCCGGTCGCCGGGCGGTCGGCCGCGGGCACGCCGTGCGCGTCGCCGATCCGGAGGGCCTGCGCGACGCGACCCACGAGGCAGGGGTCGCCGCGGCCGTGCTGGAGACACCCCAGGACGCGGTACGCGTCATACGGGTCCACCGCGGCGAGGACACCGCCTTCATCGTCAACAACGAGGGCGGCGAGCACGTCGGGACGACCGCGACCCTCCCGGCCACCGGCGTCCCCGAGCTGTGGGACCCCGCGACGGGCAGCACCGGCACCGCTCCCGTGCACCGGAGCGGCAAGAACGGCATCCAGCTGCCCCTGACCCTGGAGCCGTACCAGACCAGGATCGTCGTCGTACGCCACGACGCACGGGCGGTCCCGCACCTGACGGCCTCGCCGCTGCCCGTCCTCGCGGTCGAGCGGCACGGGAAGGGTCTGCGGGCGACGGTGGAGGCCTCGGCTCCCGGCAGTCACCGGTTCACCGGAACCGACGGCTCCCACACGTATCGCGGTACGGCCCGTACCGATGACCCCCTCGACGCGGTCACCGTGGACGGCGACTGGACCCTCACCCTGGAACGCGAGGGCTCCACACCGGTCACCGGGCCCCTGGGCAGCTGGGTCGAACACGACCGCCTCTTCTCCGGCAGCGGCACCTACACCAGGGACCTCGACGTCGAGCGGGCGCTCCTCGACGGGCGCCGCGTCCTGCTCGACCTCGGCGACGTCCGTGACGTGGCGGCCGTCACCGTCAACGGCACCGCACTCCCGCCGCTGCTGTGGGCGCCGTGGACCGTCGACATCACCCGCCTGGTCAAGGCCGGTCGCAACTCCCTCGCCGTCCGCGTGGCCAACACGCTCTCCAACGAGCGCAACAAACCCCTGCCGTCCGGCCTGCTCGGACCGGTGACCCTGCGCTTCCGACGCCGGCTCACCGTCGACCTCACCCGCGACTGACTCTCCCTATCGCTTCTCTCCCGCCCCGCACGCACTTCATGGAGCCCTCATGCTCAGACCCCGTCCGCGACCGCGTCCCCGCGGCGGACACCGGCGGCCCGTACCCGTACTCCTCGCCGGACTGACCGCGTTCGTGACCGTCCTCGCAGGCGCCGTCACCGCCGACGCCACCACGGCCGACAACGCCACCGTCACCCCGGACCGCCTGCGCACCCAGCACCTGAGCCAGGCCCTGGGCATCGACGACACCACACCCGACCTCAGCTGGGAGACCGACGCCCGCGCCACGAACACCCGCCAGAGCGCCTACCGCGTCCAGGCGGCCAGTTCCCCGGAGCTGCTGCGCCGCGGCCGGCCCGACCTGTGGGACTCGGGCAAGGTCCGCTCGACGGTGCCCGGGACCACGTACGCGGGGCAGGAGCTGGGCTCCCGTGACCGCGTGTACTGGCGGGTCATGCTCTGGTCGTCGCACGGGCCGCGCGACTCCGGCTGGAGCGACACCGCCGTCTTCGAGACCGGCCTGACCCGGCAGTCGGACTGGAACACCGGCGGGAACGCCCAGTGGATCACGCACCCGGACTGGCGGCTGAGCGAGCGCACGGTCGAGCCCGTCGTCGTCAAGGTCCCCCGCACCACGGCCCGTTACGTACGGCTGGACGTCACCGAGTTGGGGCTGCCGCTGGAGGAGGCCTTCCCCGACCGCACCTGGCGTGTCCAGCTCGGCGAGATAGACGTACGTGACTCCGCCACCTCCACCACCGGCCTCGCCCGCGGCGCCGCGGTGACCGCCTCCGAGACCAACACCCTGCGCAAGACCTGGGAACCTGCCCTCGCCGTCGACGGTCTGCCCAACAGCGCCCTGCAGACGGCCGCCGGATACGCGAGCGCCGCCCACACCGGCGCCGACGTCTCCGGCGCACCCGTGGCCCTCACCCTCGACCTCAAGTCGGCGAAGACCTTCGACGAGGTGGCGCTGTACCCGCGCGCCGACGTCCTCACCGCGGACGGCCGCGTCCCCGACTTCCCCGTGGACTACGCGCTTTCGAGCGGCGACAGTGCCACCGGCCCGTTCACCGCACTCGCGGACGTGGACGGACAGAAGGCCCCCGAGCCCTACCTCCCGGCCGGACTCCCCCTGCTCACCGACGACTTCAGGCTCCCGAAGAAGGTGCGCAGCGCCCGCCTCCACATCGGCGGACTGGGTATCTACGACGCGACCCTCAACGGCGAACCGGTGGGTGACGCCGTGCTGGAACCCGCCAACACCGACTACGCGGAACGCGTCCAGTACGCGACCTACGATGTCACCGACCGCCTGAGGACGGGCGCCAACACCCTCGGGGTCGCCCTCGGCAACGGCATGTCCAACGTCGTCAGCACCGCCGACCGCTACCGCAAGCTGTACGGCAACCTGAGCGACCCCAAGCTGATCGCCCGCCTGGAGGTGACCCTGGCCGACGGCAGCGTCCGTACCGTCACGAGCGGCGACGACTGGCGCACCACCCTGGGACCCACCACCTCCTCCAACTGGTACGGCGGCGAGGACTACGACGCCCGCCGCGAGATCGCCCACTGGGACGAGCCGGGCGGCGACCGGCGCGGCTGGGACAGGGCCGTCACGGTGGCCGGCCCCGGCACGGCGGAGAACCTCGCCGAACTCAGCGCCCGCGAGACCGAACCCATCAGGGCCGTCGAGACCCTCAAGGGCAAGGAGGTCGAAGGCGCCGCGAAGAGCAGGGTGTTCGACCTGGGCCGCAACATCGCGGGCTGGCCCGAGATCACCGTCAGCGCCCCCGCCGGAACGGCCGTCCGCGTCTACCCGGCCGAAAGCCTCAAGGACGGCCACGCGTTCCAGTCCATCAGCAATGTGGGCTCACCCCTCTGGGACAGCTACACCACCCGAGGCGCCCGCAGCGAGACCTGGCATCCGCGCTTCAGCTACCACGGCTTCCGCTACCTGGAACTCAGAGGCGTTCCCGAGGGCGCGACCGTGACCGTACGCGGCAAGGTGCTGCGCACCGACAACACCTCGGCCGGTGACTTCAGCAGCTCCGACCCGCTCGTCAACGACATCCACTCGCTCATCCGCCGTGCCGTCGAGGGCAACATGATGAGCGTCCTCACCGACTGCCCCAGCCGGGAGAAACTGGGCTGGCTGGAGCAGAACCAGCTCGTCTTCCCGGCACTCGCGGGCAACTACGACATGCGCTCCTACCTGCGCAAGATCGTGCGCGACATGGCCGACGCGCAGACCACGGACGGGCTGATCCCCAGCACCGTGCCCGAGTACACCAGCCTGCCCGGCGCCTACCGCAACGACTCCAACTGGGGCGGCGCGTTCGTCCTCGTCCCCTGGCAGCTCTACACCACCTACGGGGACCGGGACACGATGGCCACGTACTACCCGCGGATGCGGCAGTACGCCGACTTCCTGGAGACGCAGGTCTCCGGCGGCATCCTCGACTACGGCCTCGGCGACTGGTTCACCCCGGACCGCACCTTCCCGCGGGCGGTCGCCGGCACCTACGGCTACTGGCGTGTCGTCGACGCCCTGAGCAGGACCGCCGCCGTCCTCGGTGACCAGGACGCGGCCGACACCTACCGGGCGAAGGCCGACGCGAGCACGCAGGCCCTGGCCGCGAAGTACTACGACTCCGCCACGGGCACCTTCGGTGGCGCAGGACAGGGCGCCGAAGCCCTCGCCCTCGACATGGGCGCGTACCCGGCGGGGGAGAAGGACCGCCTGCTCGGCCACTTCACCACCGCCGTCGAGAACGCCGGCCACCACCTGACCCTCGGCGAGATCTCCCTGCCCGCCGCGTTCCGCGTCCTGTCCACCAACGGCCGCGACGACATCGTCCACGCGATCGCCACGCAGACGACCAGTCCGAGCTACGGCTACCAGGTGCGCGCCGGCAACACCACGCTCGGCGAGTCCTGGGACGGCGGACCCGGCCAGTCGCAGAACCACTTCATGCTCGGCGCCATCGACTCCTGGTTCACCACCCGGGTCGCGGGCATCGGGCAGACCGCCGACTCGGTCGGCTACTCCGAGCTGCTCGTCGACCCGGCCGTCGAGGGCGACATGACCTCGGCGACCGGCTCGTACCGCACTCCGTACGGGGTCGCCCGGACCGAGTGGAAGCGGGACGGCGGCCGGTTCCGCCTCACCGCTGAGGTGCCCGCGGGGAGCACGGCGGAGGTGCGTGTGCCCCTGTTCGGTTCCGGCGCGAAGGCGCAGGCGCCCGCCGGGGCACGCCTCGTGCGTACGGGCGCCGACGAGGCGGTGTACGAGGTCGGGTCGGGCCGCTGGAGCTTCCGCTCGGCGGCTTCGTAGCGCCGGGGAGGTCTCCTGCGGCACTACGGCGAACGCGCACCCAGGTCAGCGACCTGGGTGCGCGTTCCCCGCGTGCGTTCCGGGTGTGCCGGCGCGATCAGACCGCGGGCGCCGGGTACGTCGGGTACTCGACCCCCGTCACATGCTGGACGACCCGCACGACCTGGCAGGAGTAGCCGAACTCGTTGTCGTACCAGAGGTAGAGGATCGCGTTGTCGCCGTCGACCTTGGTGGCGCCGGCATCGACGATCGAGGCGTGGCGCGAGCCCATGAAGTCGCTGGAGACCGCGTCGGGGGCGGTGGTGAAGTCGATCTGCCGCTTCAGCGACGAGGTGAGCGACACGTTCCGCAGATGGTCGAGGACTTCCTCGCGGGTCGTCTCGCGGCCGAGCCGCAGGCTGAGGATCGCGATCGAGACGTCCGGCACCGGAACCCGGATCGAGCTGCCGGTGATCGGCGCGTCCAGGTCGGGCAGCGCCTTGGCCACGGCGGAGGCGGCGCCCGTCTCGGTGATCACCATGTTGAGCGGCGCCGAGCGGCCACGACGGTCGGCCTTGTGGTAGTTGTCCAGCAGGTTCTGGTCGTTGGTGAACGAGTGGACGGTCTCCACGTGCCCGCGCACAACGCCGTACTCGTCGGCCATCGCCTTCAGCGGCGGGACGATCGCGTTCGTGGTGCAGGACGCGCAGGACAGGATCCGCTCGTCCGGCTTGATCATGTCGTGGTTGACGCCGTGCACGATGTTGGGCACGTCACCCTTGCCCGGCGCGGTCAGCACGACCTTGTCGATGCCGGGGCGCAGATGCTGCGACAGGCCCTCGCGGTCGCGCCAGATGCCGGTGTTGTCGATGAGGACGGCGTCCTTGACGCCGTACGCCGTGTAGTCGACCTCCGACGGGTCGTTCGCGTAGATCACCTTGATCGCGTTGCCGTTGGCGAAGATCGTGCTGCTCGCCTCGTCGACGGTGATCGTGCCCTGGAACTGGCCGTGGATCGAGTCGCGGCGCAGCAGCGAGGCGCGCTTGACGAGATCCTCGGCGGCCCGCCCACCGCCCCGGCGGACGACGACGGCCCGCAGGCGCAGGCCGTTCCCGGAACCCGCCTTCTCGATGAGCAGGCGGGCGACGAGACGGCCGATGCGGCCGAAGCCGTACAGGACGACATCGCGTCCCTCCCGGCTCCCGATCCTGTCGGCGCCCGTGGCACCGGCGACGGCCTCGGCGGTGAAGGCCTCGACCGTGAGGCCGCGGTCGTCACCGCGGTGCGTGGCCGCGAGCATTCCGATGTCGATCTGGGAGGGGCCGAGGTCGAGCGTGGTCAGAGCCCGCAGATAGGGCAGTGTCTCGGTGACCGACAGTTCCACTCCGGTGATCTGCCGGGCGAACCGGTGGGTCTTGAGGATGCTGACCACCGACTTGTTCACCAAGGAGCGGCTGTGCAGCAGGACGGTGACGTCCCGCTCGCGGTGCAGCTTCCCGATGATCGGGATCATCGACTCCGCGATCTCCTCGCGGTTCTTCCAGTTGGTGAACGAGTCGTCATTGACAGTCACAGGCTTATCTTTCGAGCTAGGCGGTGCTCATATGATAAACGGTCGATGATCTCCCCCCGCACGCGGCCCGCTCCCGCATGCCTGTGGCCCGCCGGGAGGGCGGGCCACAGGTTCTTCATCTACTCAGTCGGCTGTCACGGGTAGCTGGTTCACGGGAAGCTGGTGATCTTGGAAGGGATGGTGTCCGATCCCGAGGTCGGCGCACCCGTGTCGTTCACGACGTGGGCGTACTGACCCTTGCCTCCCAGTGAGATCACCTGGATGCTGTGCAGCTTGACGCCCGACTTGACCGGCACCTGGAACCCGTGGTGCTGGACGATCGTCGAGTCGGACGTGAAGTTGCAGTAACTGCCCAGGCCCCAGGCCTCATGGGTGTTGACGCTGTCGGCCACCTTGTAGGCGGCGTACCCGACGATGCCGTCATGGGTGACGGCGGCGGCGTTCGGCACGTCGTAGGCCTTCTCGTTCTGGAAGAAGATCGTCCGGCCGCGTTCGCCGCTCCAGACCACGTCGTACTTGTTGAAGTGCTCGACGAACAGGCCCGTGGCGAGGACGTCGTCGCCGTTGACCTCAAGCCCGTAGTCGGCGCGGTTGGTCTCCCAGCCGACCCCCTCACCGTGGTCCGCTCGCCAGATCCACGTGTGGTCGATGATGGTGTCGTCGCTGTTGACGACCATGGAGTGGGTGGCCAGGCCGGGTCCGGCCCCGCCGATCCGGACGAACACGTCCTGCACGGTGGTCGGGTTGGCGGCGTGGTCGGCCGAGGACCCGGGCGCTCCGACCTGAAGCAGGGTGTCGGACTTGGCGGCACCGGCGTCGATGAGGAAGCCCGCCAGCCTGACCCCGTCGACATCGGCGACATGCATCGCGTCCACGCCGTTGTCGGGAATGATCGTGGCCAGGCCGAGCCCGAGGACGACGGTGTTGGCGCGGTTGACGTTGATGGTCTGGTCGAGGTGGTAGACGCCGGGTGTGAACAGGAGGTTGAGGCCCTGCGCCAGTGCCGCGTTGATGGTCGCGGCGGTCGCGCCGGGCTTCACCACGTAGAACTGGCTGAGCGGGAGCGAGGTGCCGCCCGCGTTCGTCGGCCAGGACACACCCCGGGCGTTCGTCCGCTTGCCGGGCACGAACACCTTGTAGTCGTTGCCGTCCAGGTACAGGAACGGCTTCTCCCGCGAGACCGGTGTGGTGTCCAGCGTCGTGTACGGACCGGTGTCGAAGTTCGTCGCCGGGGCACCCTGCACACCGGAGAACGTCATGTTCCACACGCCGTTGGTCCAGCCGCCGACCGAACTCTCGCGGGTGTACCACTGCTGCTGGGAGTACGGACCGACCGTGCCGTCGATCTTCGAGTCGGCGATGTAACCGCCGGAGGCCCAGCCGTAGCCCGCGGGTGCGAGGTTGAGGCCGCCCTCGACGTGGATCCGGCGGAACGGCGCCGCCTGCGCCACCGCCCAGCGGTTCGTGCCGTTGACGGGCCTGATCGACAGGTTCTCCGCCGAACGCCAGAAGTTCTGGGTGGCGTTGCCGTCGAACCAGCCCGCGTCCACGGTGATGTCACCGTTGATCTTCACGTCGTCGGGGTTGAGACCGAGCCCCGAGATCGAGGTGTAGAAGCCCAGTTGTGCGTTGATGCCGTTGTACGTGCCCGGCTTCATCAGGAACTGGTAGCGGCCGGAGCCGAACTGGTTGGACTCCTGCTGGGTGAAGACCTGGTCGAACTTGGCTTGCAGATTCGGTGTGTTCGGGTCCACGACGATGACGTTGGGGCCGAGGTCGCCGCCGCCCTCGACGGGCGGGGTGCTGCCGCCGGTGCCGGTGTGCACCGCGACCTCCCACAGCGAGTAGCCGTAACCGGTGCCGCGAGCCGTCCCGTTGACCCGGACATAGCGGCCCGAGCCGCTGACGTCGTAGGAGGCGGTGCCTCCGGTGCCGTTGGTGACGGCCTTCAACGTCGTCCAGGCCTGGCCGTCGGCCGAGGCCTGGACGGTGAAGTCCTTGCCGTAGGCGGCCTCCCAGTTGAGGTCGACCTTGCAGATGTCCTGGACCGAGCCGAGGTCCACCCGTACCCACTGGGGGTCGGACGCCTGGCTGGACCAGCGGGTGCCCGTGTCGCCGTCGAAGGCGGACGCGGCGGGCGTGCCCGCGTTCTCCGTGGAGGAGGCGGTGGCCGTCCTGCCCCGGGCGGCGTTGGCGGTCGAGCAGGCGGCGGCCGGGGGGTTGCCGGAGGTGCCGAAGACCTGGAACTCCCAGAGGGAGTAGCCGTATTCGGTGGCACGGGAGACGCCCTGCATCCGGACGTAACGGCCCTGGCCGGAGACATCGAGCGTATCGGTGCCGCCGTCGCCGCCGGTGACGGCCTTGACATCGGTCCAGGAGCTGCCGTTGTCGGAGACCTGGATCTTGTAGTCCTTGCCGTAGGCCGCCTCCCAGTTGAGGACGACCTTGCTGAGCGTGGCCGAGGTCCCGAGGTCGACCTGGAGCCACTGGGCATCGGTACGGGCCGACGACCACCGGGTCCCGGTGTCACCGTCGACCGCGCCGGCGGCGGGGGTGCCGGCGTTCTCGTCGGAGGAGGAGGCGGCGGTTCTGCCCTGAGAGAGCGGTGCTTCGGCCGCGGCGGCCGGTAGCTGGGCGGGGACGGTGATGAGCGCGGCCGCTGTGGCGAGCGCGAACCCCAGGGATCTGAGTCGCAAACGTTGACGTCTCATACGTTGACTCCGTGCGGGTGTGGAGGGCGAGGAGCGGTCGGGACGAACCCGAACCAGAGCGTGAGGAACCCGAACCAGTGCGGCGAGGGGCCCGACACCAATGCTGTGACGCTTAGTTCAGGTGTTGATTTAAGTAATGAATCAACTGCTCGGCAACCCGTCGGACACGACTTCTTTACGGCGCTGCTCGTGGGCCGGGTGTCGGGGGAGAGGTCTTGGTCCGGGCGGGAGACGCATACGAAGGCCGGACGGATGGAAACACACCGTCATGGAACACACCGGCGTGGGACAAGGCACCGTGGAAAGCAGCAGCGGGGAACACCCCGGCCTGGACATCGAGGCGCTCCGCGAAGACACCCCGGGTACCGCGCACCGGGTGCACCTCAACAACGCGGGAGCCGGGCTGCTCACCCGGCGGACCCTCGCGACGATGATCGCCCATCTGGAGCTTGAGGCGGACATCGGCGGATACGAGGCCGCCCGCCAGGAACGGGACCGCATCGACGCCACCCGTACGGCCATCGCCCGACTGGTGGGCGGGCAGCCCGACGAGATCGCGCTCTTCGACAACTCCACGCACGCGTGGAACGCCGCCTTCTACTCGATGACCTTCACGCCGGGCGACCGCATCCTGACCGGCCGGGCGGAGTACGGCAGCAGCGTACTGGCCTATCTGCAGACCGCCCGGCGTTTCGGTGCCGAGATCGTGGTGGTCCCCGACGACGAGTACGGCCAACTCGACACCGCGGCGCTGGCCGCACTGATCGACGAGCGCACCAGGCTCATCGGCGTCACCCACATCCCCACGAGCGGCGGACTGGTCAACCCGGCGCACGAGATCGGCCGGATCGCGCGAGCCGCCGGCGTGCCCTTCCTGCTCGACGCCACACAGTCCGTGGGGCAGTTCCCCGTCGACGTCACCCGGATCGGCTGCGACATGCTCACCTCCACCGGCCGCAAGTTCCTGCGGGGCCCGCGCGGCACCGGCTTCCTGTGGGTCCGCCGCGAGGCCCTGGAGTACCTCGACCCGTTCGTCAGCGACATCGAGGCGGCCACCTGGGACGGCGAACGGGGCTTCACCTGGCACGCCGGCGCACGGCGCTTCGAGAGCTGGGAAGCGAGCTACGCGAATGTACTGGGGCTGGGAGCGGCCGTCCGCCAGGCCCTGGACCTGGGCATGGACTCGATCGGGGAGCGGGCCGTCGCCCTCGGCGCGTATCTGCGCCAGGGCCTCGACGCTCTGCCCGGCGTCAGGACGTACGACCTCGGCCGGGTCCGGTGCGCCATCGTGACCGCGAAGGTCGACGCCGTGCCCACCGCGGACGTCGCCGCGGCGCTCGCGCGGCAGGGGATCAACGTGAGCACCACCGTCCCCGAGCACACCCAGTTCGACACGGAGGTGCGCGACGTCCACCCCCTGGTACGCCTCTCACCGCACTACTACAACACCCATGCCGAACTGGACCGGGCCGTGGAGGCCGTCGCCGAACTCGCGCGCAAGGCCGGGTGACCGGTCGGCGCCCTCATGCCCTCCCTCGTCATCCCCTTCCTCGTCCCATGCGGCCCGTCATTCCATGCGGCGCTGCTCCTCGTCGCTCCAGGCGCGGGTGTCCCGGGGCGGAACATAGGGCTCCTCGGTGTCCGGCAGGCCGCCCGCGATGGCGCGCTGCCGTGCCATCTCGGAGTCGAACTCCAGCCCGAGCAGGATCGCGATATTGCTGATCCACAGCCAGATCAGGAAGACGATGACACCGGCGAGCGTGCCGTAGGTCTTGTTGTACGAGCCGAAGTTGGCCACGTAGAACGCGAACCCGGCCGAGGCGATCATCCAGATCAGCAGGGCCAGCACGCTACCGGGAGTGATCCACTTGAAGCCGCGGCCCTTCACGTTCGGTGTCGCCCAGTAGAGAAGGGCGATCATGATCGTGACGAGCACGACCAGCACCGGCCACTTCGCGATCGACCACACCGTCAACGCCGTGTCGCCGATGCCCAGCGCGCCGCCCGCCTCGCGGGCCAGGCCACCGGTGAACACCACGATCAGCGCGCTGATCACCGTCAGCACCAGGAGCACGACGGTCACGCCCACGCGAATGGGCAGCACCTTCCAGACGGGGCGTCCCTCCGGCATGTCGTAGACGGCGTTGGCGGAGCGGATGAAGGCCGCCACATAACCGGAGGCCGACCAGACGGCGAGAACGACACCGACCACCGCCATGACGGAGCCGATGCCGCCCCGGCCCTGCAACTGCGTCACCGCGTCGCTGATGATGTCCCGCGCGGAGCCGGGAGTCAGTTTCTTGAGGTTGTCCAGGACCTCCTGGGTCGCCGACTTGCCGGCGATGCCCAGGAGCGAGACCAGGAGCAGCAGCGCGGGGAACAGCGAGAGCACCCCGTAGTACGTCAGTGCCGCGGCCCTGTCGGCAAGCTCGTCGTCCTTGAACTCCTTGACCGTGCCTTTGAGAACGGCCAGCCATGACCGCTTCGGCAACTCGTGGAGCTTGTCCGGTGCCCGTTCCTCTATGTGCTCCGCCGGGCCCGGAGTCTGCTGCTCGGATTTCGGTGTCCTTGACATATCGGCCGGGTATCCCGCGCCGCCCCGCCCATGCGCCGACCGGCGGCGAGGACTGCTGACCGGAAGCAATGGCTCCATCGAGTTGTAGGAAGACGCTCATCGGGTACCCGCCGCGCCGAGACGAGATCCACGTGGAAAGGAGCCACCTGATGAGCACGGTCAAGGAAGCGGTCGAGGTCGAGGTCCCCGTCAGCGTCGCCTACAACCAGTGGACCCAGTTCGAGGAGTTCCCGAAGTTCATGGAGGGCGTGGAGGAGATCAGGCAGGTCGACGACCGCCACAACCACTGGACCACCAAGATCGGTGGAGTGAAGCGCGAGTTCGACACGGAGATCGTCGACCAGTTCCCCGATGAGCGCATCACCTGGCGCACCACCAGCGGTGACACCAGGCAGAAGGGCACGGTCAGCTTCCAGCGGCTGGACGACACGCGTACGCGGGTGCAGCTCGTGATGGACGTGGAGCCGACCGGGGTGGCCGAGAAGGCCGCCGACATGACGGGGACGATCGACCGCCGGGTGAAGGGGGACATGCGGCGCTTCAAGGAGTACATCGAGCAGCAGGGCGGCGCGTCCGGTTCCTGGCGCGGCCGCGTCACGCCCGGCTGACCACGCCGCGCACCACGTGCGGTGCGTAGCGGGGGCCAGGCCGGAGCAGCAGGGCGAACGACCGGAGCAGTAGAAGGAACGGACCGGGAGGCCGGACGGATGTTCGAGGGTTTCGATTCCGAGGTGGTCCGGCTCCAGGAGTCGTCCGCATTCGTCCGCCACGGCGGAGAGGGGCCGCCCGTCGTCCTGCTGCACGGCCACCCCAGGACCTCCGCGACCTGGCACCGGGTCGCTCCCCGACTGGTCGAGCGGGGCTTCACCGTCGTCTGCCCCGACCTGCGGGGATACGGCCGCTCGCGTGGTCCGGCGTTCACCGCCGACCACGCGGGTTACGCCAAGCGCGCTGTCGCGCAGGACGTGGTGGCGGTCATGCGCCACCTCGGTCATGAGCGGTTCATGCTGGCCGGGCACGACCGCGGAGGCAGTGTCGCGCTGCGTCTGGTCCTCGATCACCCCGAGGCGGTCCGGCGCGTGGCGCTGATCGACTGCCTCCCCCTCAGCGAGCACCTGTCCCGTATCACCGCGAAGTTCGCCACCGAGTGGTGGCACTGGTTCTTCTTCGCGCAGCCGGACATCCCCGAGCGCGTCATCAACGCCGATCCGGACAGCTGGTACCACGGCGACCCGCGGAGCATGGGGCAGGAGAACCACGACGAGTGGCGCGAAGCCATGCGAAACCCGGACGTGGTCCGGGCGATGCTGGAGGACTACCGGGCGGGGCTGACCGTCGACAGGGAACATGAGGAGGCCGACCGGGCCGCCGGAACACGGATCGCGTGCCCCGCGCTGGCGCTCTGGTCGCTCCGGGACGACCTGGAGGACCTCTACGGCGACCCGTTGAAGATCTGGGCCGACTGGGCCCCCGATGTACGCGGCCACGGAATCGACTCCGGCCACCACGTGGCCGAACAGGCTCCCGACGAACTGGCCGAGTCGTTGACCGACTTCTTCCACCCCTGACCAGACCACCCAGGAAGGGCCACGACGCAGCCCCCACCTGTGTATCTCGCCGGGGCTTCCCCCAGCCCCCAGGGGCACGACGAACTGCGCACCCGGCCACGACCGACCCGCAGCCGCACCCCCGAACGCACACCCTCACTCGGGCTGCCCTACGCATCTCGGCAGGGCTCGTCCCCCAGCCCCCAGGGGCGCGGGGAACTGCGCACCCGACCACGACCGACCCGCAGCCGCAAAGGCACCCCTGCAAGCACACCCTCACTCGGGCTGCCCTACGCATCTCGGCAGGGCTCGTCCCCCAGCCCCTAGGGGCGCGGGGAACTGCGCACCCAGCCACAGCCGACCCGCAGCCGCGAACACCCCCTCAAGAACAAGAATGTCCTCAAGAACAAGAACGCCCCGGTGGACGGTGGGCGAATCCCTCAGACGTCGACGTAACAGCGAACGACCGTGCCGTCGGGGCCGGTATGAACGCGTACCAGATCCATGAGGTAGTTCACCAGCAGCAGGCCCCGCCCGCCCAGTTGCGCAGGCGGGGAAGGCCGCCGCCCGGCGAGCGGATCCTTCAGCTGCCCCCCGTCGCGCACCTCGCACACCACCTGACCGTCCTCGGCCCACACATACACCGTCCCCGAACCGCCGCCGTGCACCACGCTGTTAATGGTCAGCTCGGCCACGACCAGCGCCAGATCGTCCAGCCGGACGCCGGACAGACCGAACCGCTCGGCGCGCTCGGCCACGAAGCCCCGGGCCGCCGGCAGGCCGTCCGCCCCGAAGGCGTAACCCTCCGCCGCCTCCGCGACCGGCAGGGGTTCGTTGTAACGCTGCACCACCCGCTCGGGCGCGTAGGACGGACTGTTGCGCTGCCGGCCGTTGGAGATCACGACGGGATGCGTCGCGTACGCGTCGGTCAGCACCTGCTCGCTGAGCCCGGCCTCGTCGTACGGACAGAGGATCGTCACTTCCCGGCCCTCGAACGCCGAGTTGATCAGTGCCTCGTGCTGCACGCAGGCCGGGTACTCCACGCCGGTGCGTTCGGGCCAGATCGGCTC
Source organism: Streptomyces sp. NPDC087844 (assembly GCF_044742785.1). Classification (NCBI taxonomy): domain Bacteria; kingdom Bacillati; phylum Actinomycetota; class Actinomycetes; order Kitasatosporales; family Streptomycetaceae; genus Streptomyces; species Streptomyces sp. NPDC087844. Next base: position 104,302 of record NZ_JBIUVD010000031.1, read on the forward strand.
GCCGATGATCCGGACCCGTGTCCTCGGGTGGGCGTCGGCGAAGACGCGCAGCACCTTGGGGATGATCCGTCCGGGGTTGCGTCCGGCCTGCGTCATGTCGATGAAGCGCACATCCGTGGCGGCCTCGCCCAGGGCTGAGCGCAGGACGTCCAGCTTCGGGCCGGGCACGGCGACCGCCACCGGTTCACCGGCCGCCAGACCCTCACGGATGAACGGCACAGTGCCGTCCACATACTCCTCCTCGCCCCGGTAGAAAAGGGCGGGATGCACGAACGACTCGGAGGGCGGGGCCGTCATCGCGCCACCACCTCGACGCCCGGCAGGTCGGGCCAGAACATGTCCAGTACCCGTTCCACGGCGGCAGGCGGCTGTTCGATCATGATGCGACGTCCTTCGGGAAGACCTTGAGCCGCCACCGCGAGGGCGGAGACACCGGCGACGTCGACGAAGGTGACCGCCGAGAGTTCCAAGTGGCACACCTCCACATCCTCCAGAGCCAGCCGGTCCAGCGTCCGTTCCCAGGCCGTGCGCGTGGCCAGACTGACCTCGCCCGCGGCCTGCCAGCCCGTCCGGTCGGCCAGTGGCCGCACCTGGAGAGTGCCCGTGGACCGTGCGGACGACACGTCCGGCGGGTCCGCCTCCCACGCTCTGTCCACGCTGACCACCCCTGGAGTGTCGTCGTTTCCACCCCATTATTCCCTCTCCGCGACCCCCGTGAAGCCACCAGGGCAAGGAAGATCCGATCGGGTGCCGCTCCTGCGCTGCTCCTGTGCCGCTTCCGTGGTGGGACACGGACCGGTTTCCGCTTCCCGGCGCGGGGGAAGCGAAAACCAGGGCTGCGCCTAGGGCCTGTGTGATGTCGTGATCAGTCAGTTGCCTTCAGCAGGTCGTTGATCCAGATCATGGAGGCGCGGAGGTGGAGGCCTGCGAGGTAG
>NZ_JBIUVD010000032.1:0-79814 GCF_044742785.1 Streptomyces sp. NPDC087844
GTGGATGGCCGTCCGCGGCGGGCGGGGGTCTCCTCGTTCGGGATCAGCGGCACCAACGCCCACGTCGTCATCGAAGCCGCCGAACCCGCCCCGCAGCCGGACCCCGGACCCGCGCCCACTGCGGGCGGTACGGTCCCGTGGGTGCTCGCGGGCAGCACACCGGAGGCCCTGCGAGCTCAGGCCGTCCGGCTGCGTGAGCGACTGGACGACCTCGGCACACGGGACCCCGCCGCCGTCGGACACGCGCTGGCGACCTCCCGCGCCGCCCTGGAACACCGCGCGGTGCTCGTCGGGTCCGGCCACGAGGCCCTGGCACGCGAACTGGACGCCCTTGTCGGGCAGGACCCGTCGCACGGCGTGCTCCGGGGACCGGCGGCCGGCGGCGGCCTCGCGTTCCTGTTCACCGGCCAGGGCGCGCAACGACCCGGTATGGGACGGGAGTTGTACGAGCGGTTCACCGCGTTCGCCGAGGCGTTCGACGCGGTCGCCGCCCTGCTGGACAGGCAGCTGGAACGCCCCCTGCGCGAGGTGCTGTGGGACGAAACCGAACGGGACGAAACCGAACGGGACGGAGCCCAACGGGACGAACCACGACTGCTCGACGAGACCGTCTGGGCGCAGGCCGGGCTGTTCGCGGTCGAGGTGGCGCTGTTCCGGCTGCTGGAATCCTGGGGAGTGCGGCCCGACCACCTGCTCGGTCACTCGATCGGTGAGATCGTGGCGGCGCACGTCGCGGGTGTCCTGTCGCTGAAGGACGCCACGACGCTGGTCGCGGCGCGCGGCAGGCTGATGCAGGCACTGCCGCGCACCGGGGCCATGGTCGCGGTCCGGGCCGCCGAGGCGGAGGTCGAACCCCTGCTGAGCGACGGGGTGGCGATCGCGGCGGTGAACGGCCCGTCCTCGGTGGTGATCTCGGGTGAGACGGACGCGGTGCTCGACACGGCCGCCCGGCTCGCCGCCGACGGCGTGCGGACCACCCGCCTCCGGGTCTCCCACGCCTTCCACTCCCCGCTGATGGAACCGATGCTGGACGACTTCCGCCGCGTCGCCGAGACGCTCACGTACAACCGTCCGCACATCCCTGTCGTGTCCAACCTGACCGGCGGGATCACCGATCAGGGCTCGGCGGACCACTGGGTGCGTCACGTCCGGGCACCGGTCCGGTTCGCCGACGGTGTGAAGTTCCTTTCGGGCCTCGGCGTGACCACGTTCGTCGAGACCGGCCCCGACGCGGTCCTGTCGGCGATGGGCAGGGAGTGCGTCGACAGCGGCAGCGACATCGCGTTCGTCCCGCTGCTGCGCCGCGACCGGCCCGAGGAGCACCAGCTGGTGTCCGGGGTGGCCGCGGTCCACGTCCGTGGCGCGCACGTGGACTGGGACGCCTTCTTCGCGGGACGGCCCCGTGACGCCTCGATCGACCTCCCGACGTACGCCTTCCAGCGGCGCCGCTTCTGGCTCGACGCGGGTGATCCCGCCCCCGGCGACGTCGGTCTCGCCGGGCTGGAACCGGTCGACCATCCGATCCTGCGCGCCGCGCTGGACACCCCGGGCTCGGGCCGGGTCGTGCTCACCGGCCGTCTGTCGGCGGACGTCCAGACCTGGCTGGCCGACCACGCCGTGCTGGGTTCGGTGCTGCTGCCCGGCACCGGTTTCGTGGACCTGGTCCTCACGGCGGGCGCCCACGTCGGCTGCGGCACGCTCACGGAACTCACGCTGGAGGCACCGCTCGTGCTGCCCGACCGGGGCGCGGTGGCCCTGCGGGTCACCGTGGACGAGCCGGACGGCACCCGCGCCCGGACGGTCGCCGTCCACGCACGCCCCGAGGGCGAGCCCGACCTGCCCTGGACCCGGCACGCCACCGGTGTACTGGCGGCCGAAGCCGAGGAGCCCGCGTTCGACCTCGCCGCCTGGCCACCCGCCGGGGCCGACACCCTGGACGTCACCGACGCCTACGAGCTGCTCGCCGGCCGGGGTTACGGCTACGGCCCGGCCTTCCGGGGCCTGCGGGCCGCGTGGCGCCGCGGTGCCGAGGTCTTCGCCGACATCACTCTGCCGGACGCGGCCCGCGACGACGCGGCACGGTTCGCCCTGCATCCCGCCCTGCTGGACGCGGCGCTGCACGCGGACGCCCTGGACGACGACGGCACGACGAGCGTCCCCTTCTCCTGGGAACGCGTGACGCTGCACGCCACGGGCGCGTCCGCCGTGCGCGTGCTCACCCGCCGGGCCGCGGACGGCGACGGCACGTCGATCCTGCTCGCCGACGAGTCCGGCCGACCGGTGGCGACGGTGCACTCCCTGGTCACCCGGCCCCTGTCGGCGGAAGGGCTCACGCGCACCCGCCGCGGCCCGCTGTTCCGTGTCGGCTGGACCCCGCTGCCACCCGGCCCCGCCGACACCGCCGGCCGGTTCGCCGTCGTGGGCACCGGCCCGGTCGGCCCGCTCGCCCCGTGGGCCGACGACGCGCCCCGGTACGCCGATCTCACCGCGTTGGCGGAAGCGGCGGCACCCGTGCCCGAACTCGTGCTGTTCCCCTGCCCGGCGCCTTCCGGTGACGGTGACGTCCCCCTCGGCGTTCGCGCGACCACGACCGCGGTGCTGGAGGTCCTGCGGGGCTGGCCGGCCGACGAGCGGTTCGCCGGCTCCCGACTCGTCATCGTGACCGGCGGTGCCGTGGACACCGGCGACGGCCGGATCGACGTGCGGCAGGCACCGGTGTGGGGCCTGGTCCGGGCGGCGCAGGCGGAGAACCCCGGCCGGTTCGTCCTGCTGGACCTGGACGGCCCCAGCGGCACGGCACCGCCGCTCCCCGTCACCGAACCCGAGATCGCGGTACGCGACGGCAGGGCGCTGGTGCCCCGGCTGGTGAAGGCCGCAGGACCCACGGCCCCGCCGACCTGGGATCCCGACGGCACCGTCCTGATCACCGGCGGGACCGGCGGGCTCGGCGCACTGGTGGCACGCCACCTCGTCTCGGCGCACGGTGTCCGACGGCTGGTGCTGGCCGGGCGCCGCGGCCCGGCGGCACCGGGGGCCGCGGCCCTGGCCGCCGAACTGACCGGACTCGGCGCCGAGACCGAGGTGGCCGCCTGCGACACGGCCGACCGCGACGCGCTGGCCGCCCTCCTGGCCAAGATCCCGGCGGACCGGCCCCTCACCGCGGTGCTGCACCTGGCGGGGGTCCTGGACGACGGGCTGATCGGCTCGCTGACCCCGGCCCGGCTGGACGTGGTGCTGCGCGCCAAGGCCGACGCCGCCTGGAACCTGCACGAACTGACGCGGGAGGCGAACCTGTCGGCGTTCGTGCTGTTCTCCTCCGTCAGCGGCCTGATGATGGGCGCCGGCCAGGGCAACTACGCCGCCGCCAACACCTTCCTGGACGCGCTCGCCGTACACCGCCGCTCGCTCGGCCTGCCCGCGGCGTCCCTCTCGTGGGGGCTGTGGGACGAGAGCGCCGGCATGGGTGGACGCCTCGGCGAGGCCGACCGCGGCCGCGTCCGCGCCTCGGGAGTCCCGCCGCTGTCACCGGCCGAGGGGCTGGCGCTGTTCGACGACGCGCTGGCGGCCCGCGAGACGCTGCCGGTGCCGATCCGGCTCGACGCGGCGGCGCTGCGTGCCGCCCGCGACGACATACCGGCGCTGCTGCGCGGCCTCGTACCACCCGCACCCGCCGCACCCGCCCGTGCCGCCGCCGCGGGACCCTCCCTCGAACAGCGGCTCGCCGCTCTCGCGGGCGAGGACGAGCGGGAGTCGCTCCTGCTCGGCCTGGTCCGCGCCGAGGTCGCGGCCGTCCGGCACGACGATCCCTCCGCCATCGACCCCGGGGCCCCGTTCACGGCGCTAGGACTCGACTCGCTCGCTTCGATCGAACTCCGGAACCGGCTGGGTGCCGCGTCCGGGCTGCGGCTGTCCGCGACACTCACCTTCGATTACCCCACGCCCGCCGAACTGGCGAAGTTCCTGCTGTCCGAACTGCTCCCCGAGGGGGCGCGGCCCGCCCCGGACGAGGACTCGGTCCGGTCGGCACTCGCCACGATCCCGCTCGCCCGGCTGCGCGAGTCCGGGCTGCTGGACACCCTGCTCCGCCTCACGGAGACCGGCCCGCCGGAATCAGGGCACACCTCGCCGCCCCGGCCGGTGCCGGGCCACGACGAGCGGACCGAGGAGATCAGGGGCATGGGCGTCGAGGACCTGCTCCGGGCCGCCCGCCGCACGACACCGACCTGAGGAACACGACGACCTGAGAAACACGACGACCTGAGGAACACGCTCCGCACGGAACGATCTGCTCGGAACGACCTGCTCGGAACGACCTTGAGAGGGAGAGACCGGCAATGGCGGAAACGAGGGACCGCACGGCCGACCCGGGGCTGCGCTACCCCACCGACGAGGATCTGCTGGCCCAGGTGCTGCGCCCCTACCGGGCGAAGAACTGCGAATACCTGAAGTCGGCCGTGGTCGGCGTGGACAGCGGCCCCGACGGCCGGCACAGAGTCGGCGCCGCCTGCACCTTCCAGATCCCCGAGTCGTGCTACATCGACGACACCGGACACTTCAACTCGGTCGAGTTCAACATCTGTTACAACCAGATGTTCTATTACCTCATCGCGAAATCCGTCCAAGAGAGCGTGCTGGAACCGTTCGCGCGCTGGACGATGGACGACTTCTGGGCCCGCCAGCTCGGCGACATCCTCATCACCGACTTCCGCAGCACGTTCCGCCGGCCGATGGGCGCACGCCTGTTCCACGGCGAGATCGAGGTGGCCGACGTCGCCGAGTGGGACGGCAGCGACATCCGCGACGCCCTCGTGGTGATCCGCACCAAGTGCCGCTACTGGGACGACCGGGGCGGCGACAGCCACGGCGAGGTCACCGTCGCGATCCTCAATCCGCCGCAGAGCCGTCCCTGACCAGCACGCGGGAGATGCGATGAACGACCCGGCCGACCACGTCCCCTCCGCTGCCGGACCCTGGCCGCCCGCCGGGGCCGTCCCGGTGCGCACCGACGACCTGTACGCCCTGCTCGCCGCGCGCGGATACCAGTACGGCCCCGCGTTCCGTGGGCTGCGCGCGGCCTGGCGGCGGGGCGCGGAGATCTTCGCCGACATCGCGCTGGACGGCGCGACCGGCGGAGCCGCCTCCTACCTCCTGCACCCCGCCCTCTTCGACGGCGCCCTGCACGGAGCGCTGCTGCCGTCCGAGGACCGGCCGGACGCACTGCTGCTGCCGTTCATCTGGCGAGGGGTGCGGATGCGGAACTCCGGCGCCCGCGACGTCCGCCTGCACATGGCACCGAGCGGTGACGACGCGGTGTCGCTGACCCTCACCGACACCGAGGGGCGGGAGGTGGCCTCGGTCCGCTCGCTCGCGTTCCGCCCGGTCACCGCCGAGCAGCTCGACCGCGAGGGCCAGGGCGGCACCCTCCTTCGCGTCACCTGGAACACCGTGCGGGTGCCGTCCGACGAAGCCCCGGCGGAAGCGCACTGGGCCTTCCTCGGCACCGACCACCTCGGCGTGACCGGCGCCCTGAAGGCCGCCGGCCGACAGCCCGGGATCTACCCTTCGCTGCGTGATCTGGACGCCGGTCTGCGCGACGGCGACACCGTTCCCGACATCGTCGTGGTCTCCTGCACCGACGAGAGCGCCGAGGCGCGTGCCGCGACACAGCGGGCGCTCGTCCTGGTGCAGGAGTGGCTCGCCGACGAACGGCTGGGCGGCGCCCGCCTGGTCTTCGTCACCCGGGGTGCCGCCGCGGCGCGTACCGGAGAGGACGTGCCCGATCTCGCCGGCGCCGCCGTGTGGGGCCTGGTGCGCGCCGCCCAGTCCGAACACCCCGGCAGATTCCACCTGGTGGACGTGGACGACGTCGAGTCCTTCGGCGGCGCCCTGGTGTCCGGCGTGGAGGCGGGGGAGCCCCAGCTCGCCGCCCGCGACGGCGGCCTGTCGCGCCCGCGCCTGGTCCGCTGCCCGCCCGCATCGTCCGCGCGCCGCCCCGACACCGGAGGGACAGTCCTCGTCACCGGCGGCCTGGGCGCCCTGGGCGCCCTCGTGGCCCGCCACCTCGTACGCCGCCACGGTGTCCGCCGCCTCCTGCTGCTCGGCCGCCGGGGCCCCGCCACTCCCGGGGCCGGCGAGCTGGCGGCGGAACTGACCGGACTCGGAGCGGACGTACGGGTCGTGGCCTGCGACGCGGCCGACCGCGCGGCCCTGGAGCGCGTCCTGGCGAGCGTGCCCGACCGGCATCCGCTCACCACCGTCGTACACGCCGCGGGCGCCGTCGACGACGGCACCGTCGCCGAACTCACCCCGCGCAAGGTCGAACGCGTACTGCGCCCCAAGACCAACGCGGCGCTGAACCTGCACGAGCTGACCCGCTGCGACCTGATCCTGTTCTCGTCGGTGTCCGGGCTGATCGGCAGCGCGGGACAGGCCGCCTACGCCGCCGCCAACACCTTCCTGGACGCCCTCGCGCACCGCCGCCGTGCCATCGGCCTCCCCGGCGTCTCGCTCGCCTGGGGCCTGTGGGCGGACGGCATGGGCGCGGAACTGGGCACCGCCGACCTCGCCCGGATGCGGCGCAACGGACTGGCGCCCCTCTCCGCCGCCCAGGGTCTCGCCCTGCTGGACGCGGCCCTCTCCCGGACGGAGCCCGCGCTGGCCCCCGTCCGGCTGGACGACGAGGCGCTGCGCCGAGGCGCCGGGTCCCTCCCCGAGATGCTCCGGGACCTGGCCGCCCCCGCGTCCGGTGGGACCCCGGCCGGGCGGCCCGCCGAGGCCGAGGCGCTGCGCGAGCGCCTCGCGGGACTGCCCGGGGCCGAACGCGCCGCCGCCGTCCTGGAGTTCGTCCGCGCCGAGGTCGCCGCCGTCCTCGGCCACCTGGCCCCCGACGGCGTGGACCCCGGCCTGGAGTTCCGCGAGATCGGCCTGGACTCGCTCACCAACCTGGAGCTGAACCGCCGGCTGGCGACCGCGACCGGACTGCGCCTGCCGGTCACCCTGTCCTTCGACCACCCGAGCCCCGCCGCGCTGGCGGGGCACCTCGCGCGGCGGCTCGCCTGACCGGCGGCCCGCGCGGCGGGCCGCGCACCCGACGAAGGGACCGGACATGCACACAGTGATCGTCGGCGGTGGTGTGATCGGCCTCGCCACGGCGTGGCGGGCGCTCGCCCAGGGACTGGCCGTCACCGTCGTGGACCCCGAGCCCGCGAGCCGGGCGTCGTACGCCTCGGCGGGCATGCTCCCGCCCGCCAACGAGCAGCTCTACGACGACGAACCCCTCCGGCGCCTGTACCTGGCCTCCCGCGACCGTTATCCCTCGTTCGTCGCGGAACTGGAGGAGGTGTCCGGCCGGCCCACCGGACACCGCCGCGACGGCGTCCTGGACGTCGCCCTCGACGCGGCAGCCGTCGCGGACCTCGACCGCGCGCACCGCTTCCACCAGGGGCACGGAATCAGGACCGAGACCCTCACCGCCGGGGAATGCCGCGCGTACGAACCGAAACTCGCCCCGTCGGTGCGCGGCGGTCTCCTCGCCCCCGACGACGGGGCGGTCGATCCCCGGCGGCTGACCGCGGCGCTGCTGGCCGCGATAGAGCGGCTCGGCGGCACACGCGTCACCGAGCGGGTCACCGACGTGCTGATCGAGGGCCGCGCCACCGGCGTACGGCTCGCCGGGGGCGGCACGGTGACCGGCGACCGTACCGTCCTCGCGGCAGGCTGCTGGACCCATCTGCTCGGTGGCCTGCCGCCCGGTGTCGTCCCGGAGATCCGGCCGGTCAAGGGACAGATCATGCGCCTGCGCTCCGACGAACCGTTCCTCAACCGCACCACCCGGGGCCTCGTCGGCGGCTCGGCGGTGTACCTGGTGCCGCGTGCCGACGGCGAACTGGTCGTGGGCGCGACCTACGAGGAGCTCGGCTACGACACGACCGTCACGGCGGGCGGCGTCGCCGAACTCCTCGACAGGGCCCGCGCGGTACTGCCCGAGGTCACCGGTCTGGCGTTCGCCGAGATGAGCGCCGCGCTGCGGCCCGGCTCGCCGGACGACCGCCCGCTGATCGGCGCCACGTCCGTCCCCGACCTGCTGCTCGCCACCGGGCACTTCCGCATCGGGGTGCAGCTGTGCGCGGTGACCGCGGACGCGCTCGCCGCGGTGCTGTCCGGCGGTGAACTCCCCGACGCCGTACGGCCGTTCTCACCCGTACGCGGGGACGGCGTCGGCGCCTGCTAGGGCGCCCGCGAGCGTCCCCTCCGCGTTGCGGGTCCACGCGGGTTCCTCCTGGCGGCGCGAGCGGACGAGGACCGGCCGCCGGCCCGTCCCGTCCGCCGCGCCCACCACCAGTTGCAGCAGGACCGCGCCGTCCGCGGTGAACGTGACCGGGGTGTGCAGTACCAGTTCCTCGACCTCGTCGCAGCCGGTCGCACCCGCCGCGTGCATCGCCAGTTCCACCAGGGCCGTACCGGGCAGCAGCACCGTGCCGAGGATCGTGTGGTCGGCCAGCCACGGCTGGGCCGCCGGCGAGATCCGCCCGGTGAACAGGTGGCCCCCGTCGGGCAGTTCGGTCGCGGTCGACAGCAGCGCGTGCCCCGCGTCGTCGAGCCCGAGCCCGGCCGCGCTGCCCGCCGGGGCAGGGGCCCGGAGCCAGTACCGCCGCCGCTCGAACGGATAGGTCGGCAGCTCCACCAGCCGTACGTCCCCCGCGGCGCCCCAGTTCACCCCTGACGCCCGGGCCCGGGCGAGGGCGGCGGTGAGTGTGTGGGCCTCGGACCTGCCCGGGCGCAGCAGCGGGAGCAGGACCGGAACGGCCGCCTCTCCCTCGGGTCCGGCCGGCACGGTCTGCGCCAGGGCGCAGAGCACCCCGCTGGGCCCGAGCTCCAGACAGGTGCTCACGCCCTCGGCCCGCAGGGTCCGCACGCCCTGCCCGAACCGGACGGCTCCGCGGACGTGCCGGACCCAGTAGCCGGGCGTCGCGATCTCGGGTCCGGCGACGGCTCCGGTGACGTTGGACACGACCGGGATCGCCGGCGGCCGGAACGTGAGTGTCTCGGCGACGCGCCGGAACTCCTCCAGCATCCCGTCCATGTGGGCCGAGTGGAAGGCATGACTGACCGTCAGCCGCCGTGCCCTGACGCCGCGTTCCTCCCAGTGCGCGGCGACGGCGAGGACCGCGTCCTCGTCGCCGGAGACGACGGTGGCCCTCGGTCCGTTCACCGCCGCGACCGACACCCCGCCCGGCAGCGAGTCGGCCACCTCGTCCTCACCGGCCTGGACCGAGACCATCGCGCCGCCCGCGGGCGCCTCCTGCATGAGGCGGGCCCGCGCCGCGACGAGGACGCACGCGTCGGACAGCGTGAGCACACCGGCGAGATGGGCCGCGCTCACCTCGCCGAGCGAGTGGCCGAGCAGATGGCCGGGTGTCACGTCCAGCGACCCCAGCAACCGGAACAGGGCGACCTGGAGCGCGAACAGTCCCGGCTGGGTGTACTGCGTCCGGTGCAGGGCCGCCGCCTCGGGAGTGCCGGGCGCGGCGAACACCACACTCTTGAGCGGACGGTCCAGATGAGGGTCGATGTGGGCGCAGACCTGGTCGAACGCCTCCGCGAACGCCGGATACGTCTCGTACAGCTCTCGGCCCATGCCCGGGCGCTGGGAGCCCTGGCCGGTGAACAGGAAGGCGGGTGTCCCACCGCCCGCGGCCCCGCCGACCGCCTCGGACGGCCGGCCGTCGGCCAGGGCGCGGAGCCCGGTGAGCAGTTCGTCGCGGCTCTCGCCGAACACCGTCGCTCGGTGCTCGAACTCCGCGCGGCCGGTGGCGAGGGTGTAGCCGATGTCGGCCGCGTCCAGAGCGGGCCGCCCGCTGATGAACCGATGGAGCCGTGCCGCGTGGACGCGCAGCGCCTCCTCGGACCTGGCCGACAGCGGCCACGGCAGGGGCGCCGTGACGGCGCGCGGCGTCCTCGGGCGCACCGGAGCCTGTTCGAGGATCACGTGCGCGTTGGTGCCCGAGATGCCGAACGAGGAGACCGCCGTCCGGCGCGTCCGCCCGGTCCCGGGCCACGGCGCCGCCCGGTCGAGCAGGGCGACCTTCCCCCGCGACCAGTCGACGTGCGGGGACGGGGTGCCGGCGTGCAGCGTGCGGGGGAGCAGGCCGTGCCGCATCGCCAGCACCATCTTGATGACGCCCCCCACCCCGGCGGCGGCCTGCGCGTGCCCGATGTTGGACTTCAGCGAACCCAGCCACAGCGGCCGGTCCCGGCCCTGTCCGTACGTCGCGATGAGCGCCTGGGCCTCGATCGGGTCGCCGAGCGCGGTGCCGGTGCCGTGCGCCTCGACGGCGTCCACGTCGGCGGCGTCCAGCCGGGCGGCGGCGAGCGCCTGACGGATCACCCGCTGCTGGGCCGGGCCGCTGGGCGCGGTCAGCCCGTTGCTGGCGCCGTCCTGGTTCACCGCGCTGCCGCGCACCACCGCGAGCACGGGATGACCGTTGCGCTCGGCGTCCGACAGCCGTTCCAGCAGCAGCAGGCCGGCGCCCTCGCTCCACGCGGTGCCGTCCGCGTCGGCCGAGAAGGGCTTGCACCGGCCGTCGGGGGCCAGGCCGCGCTGCTGGCTGAACTCCACGAACATGCCGGGGGTGGCCATCACGGCGACGCCGCCCGCCAGCGCCATCGAGCACTCGCCCTGCCGCAGCGACTGCGCCGCCTGGTGCAGCGCGACGAGCGAGGACGAGCAGGCGGTGTCGATCGTCACCGCCGGCCCCTCAAGGCCCAGGGTGAAGGCGATGCGCCCGGAGACCAGGCTCGGTGAGCCGCCGGTGAGCAGATAACCGCCGAGGCCCTCGGAGGAGTCCTGGAGCCGGGGCCCGTACTCCTGGGCCGTCGCGCCCACGAACACGCCGGTGCCGCTGCCGCGCAGCGTGCCCGGGTCGATTCCGGCCCGTTCCAGCGTCTCCCAGGCGACCTCCAGCAGAACCCGCTGCTGCGGGTCCATCGCGGTCGCCTCCCGCGGACTGATCCCGAAGAACGCCGCGTCGAACCCGTCGGCCCCGTCGAGGAAACCGCCGCGCCGCACATAGGTCCGGCCGGGAGTCCCGGGTTCGGGGGCGTACAGGGCGTCGAGGTCCCAGTCGCGGTCGGCGGGGAAGTCGGAAATGGCGTCCGTGCCCGCGGTCACCAGTTCCCACAGCTCGCCCGGGGAGCCGACGCCGCCCGGGTAGCGGCAGCCCATCGCCACGATCGCGATCGGGTCGCCGTCCGCCGCCGCCGGGAGCGGCCGGCTGTCGGCGTCCTCGCCGAGGCCCCGGCGCTCCCTGAGGTGGGCGGCGAGCCCGGCGGGCGTGGGGTGGTCGTAGACGATGGTGGCGGGGACCGGGAGACCGGTCGCGGCGGCGAGCCGTTCGCTCAGCTCGACCGCCAGCATCGAGTCGACGCCGAGGTCCTTGAACGTCTTCTCGGCGTCGACCGCCTCCGCGCCGACGTGCCCGAGTACGGCGGCCGAGTGGGATCGGACGAGGTCCAGCAGGTCCCTCTGCCGCTCCCCGGCCGACGGCTCGGCGGGCGCGGGCCGCTCCCGCGACGGCCAGTGCCGCTCCCGCTGGAAGGCGTAGGTGGGAAGGGGCACACGCCGTGGGTCGTGCGCGGCGAACACACCCGGCCAGGACACCGCGTGACCGCGTACATGCAGTTCGGCGACCGCTTCGAGCAGCGAGGACCGCACGGCCCCGTCCCGCAGCGGCGCACGGACGACGGTCGCGGCGGTGTCACCGCCCAGCAGTGTCCGCCAGTCGTCCGCGCCGCGCACGGCCCGCGGGCTCACCTCAAGGAACGTGGGGTGCCCGGTACGCGCCAGCGCACGGATCACGGCGTCGGTCCGCGAGGGCGAGGGGGTCCGGCGCGACCAGTAGGCGGTGTCGAGAGCGGCCGTGTCCAGGATGCCGCCGGTGACGGACGAGTGGAACGCGACCGCGGACGGCCGGGGCGTGACCGGGCCGGGCGCCGTGCCGTGCGCGCGGGCCGTGACGATCCGGGCGGCGTCCTCGACGGTCAGTGCCCCGACGACGTGTGCGGCGGCGACCTCCTCCTCGGCGTCGCCCACGACCGCTTCCGGACGGACGCCCAGGGACTCCCACAGCCGGGCGAGGGCGACGGCGACGGCGAACCGGGCCGGCCCCGCGACGTCGTCGCGGTCCGGCCGCGGGGCCCCGGGGGCCCCGTTCAGGACGTCCGTCAGGGACCAGCCGGTACGGGCGTCGAGCGCGTCGGCACAGATGCCGATCGCCGTGCGGAACGCCGGTGACAGGGCCATCAGTTCGCGCGTCGTCCCGGTCTCCACCGGACTCCCGGCCGGGAAGACCAGCACCACGCCACCGGGGCTCCCGGCCGTCGCCCTGAACACACCGGGGACGTCACGGCCGGTGGTGACGGCGTCCAGGCCGTCCAGGAGGGCTTCCCCGCCGGTGCCGAGGACGGCCGCGCGGTGCTCGAAGTGCGTGCGGCCGGTGGCCAGTGACCAGCCGACGTCACCGGGGGACCGCGGTCCGCGTACCAGCTGCGCCTTGAGCCGCGCGGCCTGCGCGCGCAGGGCCCCGGCCGTCCGGCCGGAGACCGTCCACAGGACGGGGCGGGCATCGGGCTCGGCCCGCACGGCGCCCGCCGGTCCGTCAGGGGCGGCGCCGAGCACGACATGACAGTTCGTCCCGCCTATCCCGAACGAACTCACCCCGGCCAGCGGCGGCTCGCCGGGCCGGGGCCAGGGACCGCGCTCGCGCTGCACGCGCAGTCCCAGCCGGTCGAGATCGATACGGGGATGGGGAGTCTCGAAGTTGAGGCTGGCGGGGATCTCCCCGTGCGCGACGCTCAGTACCGCCTTGATCAGGCCGACGATGCCCGCGGCCCCCTCCAGGTGACCCACGTTCGTCTTGGCCGACCCGACGTGCACCGGTGCCCTGGACGCGGCGTCGGCGAGCGCGCCCGCGATGCCCGCCGCCTCCAGCGGATCACCGACCCGGGTGCCGGTGCCGTGCAGTTCGACGTACTGGAGCGCCTCGGGGGCCACGCCCGCCCGGCGGCAGGCCAGCCGGATCACCTCGGACTGCGCGGCGGGACTCGGCACGGTCAGCCCGTCGGTGGCGCCGTCGTTGTTGACGGCGCTGCCCCGGATCACCGCGTGCACGTGGTCGCCGTCGGCCAGCGCCCTCCCCAGCGGCTTGAGCAGGACGACTCCGCCGCCCTCGCCGCGCACATAACCGTTGGCCCGCGCGTCGAAGGTGAAGCAGCGGCCGTCGGGGGACAGCCCGCCGAACCCGGCGACCGCGGCGGCGCTCTCGGGGACGAGGTTGAGGTTCACCCCGCCGGCGAGCGCGAACTCAGCCTGGCCGGTGCGCAGACTCTCGGCGGCCAGATGCACGGCGACCAGCGCGGACGCCTGCGCGGAGTCCACCGTCATACTCGGACCGCGCAGCCCCAGCGTGTAGGAGACGCGGTTGGCGATGATGCCGCGCTGGACACCGGTGAGGGTGTGCCGGGTGATGTCGAGGGGATCCTGGACGAGGGCGGCGAAGTCGCTCGACATCGCGCCGACGAACACCGCCGTGCGGCTCTCCCGCAGCTTCGCCGGTACGATCCCGGCGTCCTCCAGCGCCTCCCAGGCCAGCTCCAGCACGAGCCGCTGCTGGGGGTCGGTCGTCGTCGCCTCGCGCGGCGAGATACCGAAGAAACCGGCGTCGAACCCGTCGATGTCGTCGAGGAAACCGCCGTGGCGCAGACCGGGCCGGTCCAGCCCCGGCGCGGCAGGGTCCCACCGGCCGTCCGGGACCTCGGTGATCGCGCTCGCACCGTCCCGCAGCAGCGTCCAGAACGCGGCCGGGGACGGCGCCCCGGGGAGCCGGCACGCCATGCCGACGATCGCGATCGGCTCGCGCTCCTCGACGGTCATGACGCCGCGGGCTCCGTGCCGTGTGCGCGCAGCACCGACTCCAGCCGGTCCAGGGTCGTGGCGGGATCGGAGCTCAGGTAGAAGTGGCCGCCCTCGAAGACCTGCAGATCGAACGGCCCGGTGGTGTGCTCCCGCCACGACAGCGCCTCGTCCATCGTCACCTGCGGGTCCCGGTCGCCGGTGAACACGGTGACCGGGCAGCCGAGCGGGGGACCGGGCGTGTACGTGTAGGTCTCGACGGCGCGGTAGTCGGCGCGCAGTGCCGGGAGGAACATCCGTACCAACTCCTCGTCGTCCAGCAGGGAGTTGTCGGTGCCGTTCAGCAGTTTCAGTTCGGCGATCACGCCCTCGTCGGTGCGCAGGTGCACCGACTCCTCCCGGCGGCGCGAGGGTGCCCGCCGTCCCGACACCACCAGCGCGGCGGGCGGGACACCGTCCTCGCGCTCCATCCGCCGGGCCACCTCGAACGCGACGACGGCTCCCATGCTGTGTCCGAACAGGACCGGTCGCCCGGTGAGCACGGGCCGCAGCGCCGCGAAACTCAGATCCGCCAGGGTCTCGATGTCGGTGAGAGGTTCCTCGGAGCGACGTTCCTGGCGCCCCGGATACTGGACGGCGAGCACATCCACCCGCGGATGCAGCGTCCGGGCCACGGGGAAATAGAAGCTCGCCGCGCCACCCGCGTGCGGAAAACACACCAGACGGGATCCGGCGTCCGGGGCCGGCCGAAAGCGCCGGACCCATGCGTTGCTGTCGACGAGCGAGTGCGTCATGGCGTTCATCTCTCCTGCGGGCTGCAGAGCGGGCATTCGATCATGATGCCGTCACCGGGAATTCAACCCAACCCCTAACCTCCCCTAAGAAAGCCGGGGGTTCTTGAACCGGCGTCGAAGGCTGGGAGACCTTGAGGCTGTCCGGATCTTTTCCTGGCCGCTTTCGGCCTCGGTAACCGGCGGGGAGAAACTGTATGACCATGGTCGCGGGGGAATCGGCGGATGTGAAGGGCACGGAGGAAGTTCCGGGTCCGGCCGCCGAGACGGACGAGGGGCCGCCCGACATGCGCTCGGGCGTCGCCGAGCTGCTGCAGATCCGGGCGGAGGCCGAGCGGGGCCCTTCGCCGGGCGCGACCGGGCAACAGCACGCCCGGGGCAAGCTGACCGTCCGTGAGCGGCTGGACCTGCTCTTCGACCCGGGCACCTTCCGCGAGATCGAGCAGTTGCGCAGGCACCGCGCCACCGGGTTCGGCCTGCAGGACCGGCGCCCGTCGACCGACGGCGTGGTCACCGGATGGGGCAAGGTGACGGGCCGGACCGTGTTCGTCTACGCCCATGACTTCCGCATCTTCGGCGGCTCCCTCGGCGAGGCCCACGCGGAGAAGATCCACAAGGTGATGGACCTGGCCGAGGCGGCGGGCGCACCCCTGGTCAGCCTGAACGACGGTGCCGGGGCACGCATCCAGGAGGGCGTCACCGCGCTCGCCGGCTACGGCGGGATCTTCCGCCGGATCGTCCGCGCGTCGGGAGTGATCCCGCAGATCAGTGTGATCCTCGGGCCGTGCGCCGGAGGCGCCACCTACGCCCCGGCGCTCACCGACTTCGTGTTCATGGTCCGCGACACCGCGCAGATGTACATCACCGGTCCGGACGTGGTGAAAGCGGTCACGGGTGAGGACGTCACCCACGAGCAACTCGGCGGCGCGCAGGTGCACGGCTCGGTCTCCGGAGCCGCCACCCATGTCTGCGACAGCGAGAAGGAATGCCTCGAAGAGGTCCGGTATCTGCTTTCCCTGCTGCCGTCCAACAACCGTGAGCTTCCGCCGGTCGCTCTCGCGGACGATCCGCCGGAACGGCGTTCCGAAGCGCTGCTCGACGTCGTTCCACCGGACCCGAAGAAGTCGTACGACATGCGTGCCGTGATCGAGGAGATCGTCGATCACGGTGAATTCTTCGAGACGCATTCCCGCTGGGCCACCAACATCATCTGCGCATTCGCGCGGTTCGAGGGGCACGTCGTCGGAATCGTCGGAAACCAGCCCGCGGCCATGGCCGGAGTACTCGACATCCACGCCTCGGAGAAAGCGGCGCGATTCGTGCAGACCTGCGACGCCTTCAACATTCCGCTGGTGACACTGGTCGACGTGCCCGGCTTCCTCCCGGGCACGGACCAGGAACACGACGGCATCATCCGGCACGGCGCGAAACTGCTCTACGCGTACTGCAACGCGACGGTGCCGCGCGTCCAGGTGATCCTGCGCAAGGCCTACGGCGGCGCCTACATCGTGATGGACTCACGATCCATCGGTGCCGACCTCTCGTTCGCGTGGCCGACCAACGAGATCGCCGTGATGGGTGCCGAGGGCGCGGCGAACGTGGTGTTCCGGCGTGAGATCGCGGCCGCCCCCGACCCTGCGGCGGTCCGGGCCCAGCGGATCAAGGAGTACCGGCAGGAGCTCATGCACCCCTACTACGCGGCGCAGCGCGGGCTCGTCGACGATGTGATCGACCCCGCCGACACCCGTGCCGTGCTGGTGGACGCGTTGGCGATGCTGCGCTCCAAGGACGCGCGGCTCCCCTCCCGCAAGCACGGCAACCTTCCGATGTGACGGCGCAGGAGACCATGGACACCCCCGAGATCCCGCTGCTGACCTTCGTCCGCGGAGCGCCCACCGACGAGGAGGTGGCGGCCGTGCTCGCCGTGGTGCACGGACGCGCCGAGCGCGCCGAACCCGACGAGCCGGCCCGTACGGCCGGGAGCCCGCGCTGGGCGCAGACCCGGGCCTACCGGACACCCCGGGCCTGGACCTCGCGCTGACCGCCGCCAAACGTCCGGACGGCAGGCGGCAGACGTTCAACTTCCCGCCATCGCCCGGCCGTGGCGGGTGAGGAGCGTACGGGCTGCCAACCGGTTTCGTCCTACGGAGTGTCCATGACTGCGGCAGAACCCCAGAATCCCCTGCACAGACGCGCGCTGCTGCGCGTCGCGGCAGCCCTGCCCGTGGCCGGCGCGGGTGCCGCCGCCTTCGCGGCCTCCGCGCAGGCCGCGTCCGGCTCGGCTTCCGCCGCCGCCCATGCCTCGGTTTCCGCCGCGCACGCCGCCCGCTTCGACCCGCGGAGCCCGCGGTTCGTGCTGGCCGTCCTGCCCGACACCCAGTACCTCTTCGACGCCGACAGCACCGACCCCGCTCCGCTGCGGGAGGCATTCCGCCACCTGGTCGCCGAGCGCGGGGAGGCGAACATCGCCTTCATGACGCACCTCGGAGATGTCACCGAGCACGGCACCGAGGACGAGATCGCACGCGCCGCCGACACCTTCAGGACCATCCACGGCAAGGTGCCCTACAGCGTCCTGGCGGGCAACCACGACATCGACTCCGGGGACGACCAGCGGGGCGACTCCGCGTACCTCGCCGCCTTCGGGCCCGCCCGCTACAAGTCCATGCCGACCTACCGCGGCGCCTCGCCCGACGGCTACAACACGTACCACGTGCTCAAGGCGGCGGACCGGTCCTGGCTGGTCCTCGCCCTCGACTGGCGGATCTCGGACAAGGGCCTGACCTGGGCGCAGGGCGTTCTCGACGCGCACCCCACGCTGCCCGCCGTCCTCACCACCCATGACATCGCCTGGGCCGACGACGACGGCAAGGCGCAGCTGTCGGACAACGGCAAGCGCCTGTGGGACGGCCTCGTCCGCGGCAACGACCAGATCTTCCTGGCGCTGGGCGGCCACTACTGGCCACCGGGCCGCACGGTCCTGCGCAACGACTCCGACAACGATGTCCACGTCCACATCACCAACTACCAGGACCGCTACTACGGCGGCGCCGGCATGATCCGTACGTACGGCTTCGACCTGGCCCGCGGGGTCGTCGACGTCGAGACCTTCTCGCCGTGGCTCCTCGCCAGGGACTCCGCGAAGCGGTCGCCGCTGGAGGCCGAGACCATCGAACTGACGGGTGACGCCGACCGGTTCAGCCTGGACATCGACTTCGACGAGCGGTTCGAGGGCTTCGCCCCCGTCGCCGTGCCGAAGCCGCGGCCCGCCTCCGCGGTGATGCCGCGCGGCACGGTCGCGTACTGGCGCTTCGACGCCGCCGGGACCTCGGCGGGCGGCACCGCGGGCAAGCCCGTCGCGGACGGCGCCGTCGTACGCGACCTCACCGGCAACGGGAACGACCTGGCCGTCAGCCGGCTGGCTTCGAGCGGGCCCGACGCGCTCACCTGGTCGGCCGACCACCACCCCGGCCAGCCGGCGCACGCCAGTCTCCGCTTCGACGGCGGCAAGAGCCCGGACCGCGGCGCGATCCTGACGACCGCCGCCCGGGCCGCCCTGAACAGCGAGAAGTTCACCCGCGGCTACACCATCGAGACCTTCATCAGGCTGCCCGAGCCCTTCGAGGGCGACCACTCCTGGATGGGCATCCTCAGCTGGGAGGGGCGCAACGGGGACGCGGGCAAGACCACGGGCTGGTCGCCGCTGGAACCCACCTGCAGCCTCAACCTCTCACCCGAGCGGTTCCTCCAGTTCGTGGTCTATCCCCAGCGCCAGGACGCCGACCCCACGTCATGGAGCCACGCGGTGCCCGTGGGCCGCTGGATGCACCTCGCCCTCGTCAACGACGGCCGCCGTACGGTGATGTACGTGGACGGCTCGAAGATCGCCCGCAATCCTTCGCAGCCGTCCACCGGCATCGCCACCCTCGGCAAGCCGTTCGTGCTCGGAGCCACCCAGTTCGACGAGAGCTTCGGGCAGGGCTTCTACGGCTGGATGGGCGACACGCGCATCGTGAACAGGGCCTTGTCCGTCCACGAGTTCCTCACGCCCTACGCGTAACCGGCCACCGAGGCGGACGGCTCGACCGACGCAGCCGCTTGGGCCCGGGTGAACCACGAGTGACGGACCGGTCGCGGTGAGGTGGTCATAGGCCCAAGGTCACCTTCGGGTACGACGAAGGTCACAATTACATATCGGACACTTCGTACTTCAATCTTCACGCGAGACACACAAGTTGGCTAAGTTGGCCGCTGGGCCGTACGACTCCCTCCGGTGAACCCCGCCGGGTCGCGCGGTCTCCGCCGAATCCGACAGGCCCTCGTGGCGGCCGGAGCCGGAGGTCCAGTCGACTTTCAGGGTGAATCGACCCAACTGTCCAGCGGGCAGAGGTCGTAGGGCATGCCTTTCGGAACCTTCCGCCCGAACCCGACAGCCGACCCGGCAGGCGGTGCACGGAAGGAGTCGTCCCCCATCGCGCCGGAACGAACGCAGCGCCCCGGAGGCACCGGCCTCCCCGGCATGTCCCGCTCCGCCCCCGTGAAGGCGGCCCCCGCATCCGTGGACCAGTTCACCCCCGCAGGCATTCCCGCCCAGCGGAGCGACGAACCCAGTCGCGAGGAAGTACAGCAGCGGATCACCAATCTCTACGACCGGGTCGAGAACGCCACCGGCAACTTCAACGTGACCCGTGCCATGAGCACGGCGACGCGCGACACGGGCAGGCCGACGTCCGGGGACAGGGGCGGCCGGGGCGGAGCCACCGATGCCGCCGCTCCGCTGCCGGACGTCGCGAAGCAGTGGTTCGACGTGGGCCGCTCGCAGCTGGGCCCCGTCTTCCCGGCGGTGCTGCCGCCCGACAGGATGCCGGACCGGGGCTCGGCCGGGACGCGGTCCGCCGATGCGGGCGGCCGTCCGAGCGGCGGTGGACGTGAGGGGCGCGGGGCGCGCGAGGGTTCCGACAAGCCCGTCCTGGAGCTGACCGCCGGTCCGAGTGCGGGCCCCGGTGCCGGAGGTGCCGCCGGACCCGTCGCGGAACTGACCGCGAGGCCCGTCGCCGAGCTGACCGCGGGTCCCGTCGCCGCGCTGCCGGCCGTCCCCACCCAGCGCCAGGCGGCCGAAAGGGCCTTGCCCGGGCCGTCCGGCGGACCGACGCAGGCGACACTGAGGACGTCGAAGCAGCGGAACCAGCGGAAGCTCGGACAGGCCCGTGACCTGCTGGCCGGACATGCGGGCCGGCGCAGCGCACCTGTCACGGAACTGCGGCCCTTCCAGGCGATCGAAGGCGCCTGGGGCCCTGCAGCCCAGGCGCCGAGCCACCACGGGACCACGACCGGCATGGACGCGTGGCAGCAGCCGGCCATCGGCACGGACATGCGGGCGGGCACGGACATGTACCCCGGCATGCCCGGCACGGGGGCCGGTGTCGCCGCCGACCTGAGCATCGGCGACGGTGTGTACCTCGGGGTCGACCAGTACGCCGGTGCCCAGTACGCGGGTGTCCAGCGGACCGACACGAGCATGTACGTCGACGCGAGCACGCCCATCGCCACGGGTGTCGCCCTCGACATGCAGAACGCGACCAACCCCGCTTACGGCGTGCCTTCTCCCACGTATGCCGCGCCCACGTATGCCGTGCCCGACCCCGGGTACGGCGGGCAGGGCGTCAGGGCCGTCGACTTCGCACGCGCTCAGATCGGCAAGCCGTGCGTATGGGGCTCGATGGGGCCGGGCTCGTACGACTGCTCCAGTCTCACGCAGGCCGCCTGGAAGGTAGCCGGAGTCGTGCTCCCGCGTTCCGTCCAGGACCAGGCGACCGCCGGCACGATGGTTCCGGTCCCGGACATCCGGCCCGGTGACCTGGTTCTCTTCAGCGGACAGGTCGGACACGTCGGAATCGCCACGGGCAACGGCATGATGATCCACGCACCGAGCCCGGGCGTCGCCATCCGCGAGGAGTCGATCTACTGGGCCGGCGAGGCGGCGATCCACAGCGTGATCCGCCCTGCCTGAGGGGGCGTTGCGGGCCAGGAGCCGGCGTGACCGCGGCATCTCCGTCGGCCCCGTCAGCGCCTGGGTGAAGCAGACACTGAACGGATCGCGGTCGTACGGGGCGTACGGCCGCACCTCCTGCCGGCCCTCCCGCGCGTAGAGCGCCCGGGCCTCCGGCTGGAGCGCGCCCGTCCGCAGCCACAGCCGTGCGACACCGAGGGCCGGCGCGGTCGACTCCACCGCCGCGAGGGCCGCTCGCGCCAGACCCCGGCCGCGGCGGTCGGCGTGCACGAACACCCGCTTCACCTCGTGCCGGTCGGGCAGCCCGCGCAACGAGGCGGTGGCCACCGGCACGTCGTCGGCGTGGGCGACCCAGGTGACGACGATCTCCTCGGCCGCGGGTCGCGGCACACGTACCCGCCGGTGCTCGACCGGCGCGTAGCGCGGGGCCAGTTCGGCGGACATCCGCTCCCGCAGCCGGGCCGGGGCCGGCGCGTCCCACTCCTCGGTCACCCAGCGGACCGCCGGCCCCCGCCGGGCGGCGCGAGTCCCTTCCCCGACCTCTTCGCCGGCTTCTTCCCCGACTTCATTCCTGGCTTCTCCCTTGATCATGCGCACATGCTCACACCGGCGGGAGAGGCGTGTCGTCGGCCCAGGCCTCCTGTTCGCAGAACGGAAACACCGTGTTCGCGACAGCGGCCGGGCGGCCGTCCAGTGCTCTGAGCGGGAAGGTCCGTTGGTTGGTGACGGGGACGGTTGGATGTGCGGTGACGTCCGTCCGATCGTTGGGGGTGTGGTGGCTGAGTCTCGGCGAATCTCTCCGGTCAGAGCATTAGCCGCGGGCGGTCAGTTGCTCTTGGATCGTCGGGGCGTCGAGGAGGTACCACATGTCCTCGAAGCGTCCGTCGCGGAAGTGGTAGAAGGCGTACTCGGTGAAGGTGACGCTCCGGCCGGAGGGCTCCAGTCCGAGCCACTGCTTGACGGGGGTGCCGGTGTCGGTGAGCCGGGCCGCCACCCGGTCGCCCTCGATGACGAGATCGTCAAGGCGCCAGACGAAGTTGTCCACGGCGTCCATGTGCTGCCGCATGGTGGCGACGTAGTCGTCCCGCGAGACCGGCTCCCCGTTGAAGACGAGGGTGTCGTGGGCGAACTCGGCCATCCGGTGGAATTCCCGGGCGTTGATGGCCTCGATGTAGTCGAGGTACAGCTTGCGCAGGTCATGGGTACTCATGGTTTTCCTTGCCGTCAGCTTTTCAGAGGGACTTGAGGAGGGTGACGCGGCGGGCGTGGACCGGGGCGTGGAGGGAGATACCGGGTGCGAAGTGGTCCCAGCCGTGGCTCAGGCCGGGCAGGACGTGCAGTTCGGCACTGACGCCGGCCGACCACAGCCGCTGGGCGTAGGCGACGGTCTCGTCCCGCAAGGCGTCGAGCTCGCCGACCTCCAGGTAGGCCGGAGGCAGGCCGGTGTAGTCCTGAAGGCGTGCGGGGACGATCGTCGCGGGCGCGTCGTCGGTGTGGGCGTCGCCGAGCACAAGCTGCCAGGCGGTGTGCTTGAGAGTGTGCAGGTCGGCGGAGAAGGCGTGCAGGTGCGGGGCGAGTGGGGTGTCACTGTTGTCGAGCAAGGGGTAGATGAGGATCTGCCGAGCCAGGCCGATGTGGTCCTGGCGGGCGCGGATCGCCGTGGTCGCCGCCAGGGTGGCGCCGGCGCTCTCGCCCATCACCGCGATCCGGGCCGCATCCACGCCCAGCTCGTCCGCGTGCTCGATCAGCCAGGTCAGCCCCGTGTACACGTCGTCGGCGAGGGTCGAGCCGGCCACCTCCGGGGCCAGCCGGTACTCCACCGACAAGAACGGCACACCGGCGGCGGCGACGTACTGGGCGATGAACGGTGCGAAGTGCGCCACCTCGCCGGCGATCAGGGCGCCCCCGTGAGCGTGAACGACGGCCGCGGTCGGACCGGCGACGCCGGACGGGGTGAACCAGTGCAGATCGATCTGCGCGCCGTCCCGCGTGGCCGCGCTGAACACCTGATGCCCGACCTCGGGCCGGTCGAGGCCGGAGGTCAGGACCGGGTAGACGGCGGCAACGCTGTCCCGCCAGGTCTTCCAGTCACCGGGCGCCAACGGCTCGGGCGGCGTGTCACCGGCACTGGCGGCGAACACGGCGGCCAGCTCGGGGTCAAGGGAAAGAGGCATGGTGCATGCTCCGGGGTTGTCGTTGTACGAGGTCAACGACGACGCTACGATCTAGACCTCGGTCTAGGTCAAGGAAGGGAGCGGGGATGAGTGACGAGAGCCTCACGATCGGCGAGGTCAGCGAGCGCACCGGACTGGGCATCCACACCCTGCGCTACTACGAGAAAGAAGGACTGCTACTGGGCTCGGTGGCACGCAGCAGCGGCGGACGGCGCCGCTACTCCGCCTTCGACGTCGAATGGCTCCAGCTCTGCAACCGCTTCCGCGCCTGCGGCATGCCGCTGAACGACATCCGACGCTACGCAGAACTGGTCGCCGCCGGCCCGGGCAACGAACAGCAACGCCTTGAACTCCTGCGCACCCATGAGATCCGCGTGCGGGCCGAACTGGCCCAGATGACGGAGAACCTCGCGGTGATCGAGGCCAAGGCCCGCCTGTACGCCGAGCACGTCGAATCAGGCACCGCAGGCACGCTGTGGACCGGCCGGACACCGACCTGCCTCGCCCTGGAGGCCATGGCGAACCGTGACAGCCAGGCAGTTTCGTCTGGATCACCGCGCTGACCGGAGGAAGATGCCCGCGATGCGGAGTCCGGCCAGGTAGACGGTCGCGGTCTGCTCGTAGCGGGTGGCGATGCCGCGCCACTGTTTCAAGCGGTTGAGGCAGCGTTCGACCGTGTCGCGCTGCTTGCGTGCCTCGCGGTCGAAGGCGGGTGGCCGGCACACACGAACAACGGCTGACGGAGCTGGTCGGAACGGCGCTGCTGTCAGGCGGTCGGCCCGGTGCGGAGTCGCCGCGCGTCCCGAACGAGCGTGTACGAAGCGCTGAGGAAGAGCACGGCTCCAGCCACGAGCCAGAGAGCCGAGGCCCCGGAGCGGTACTCACGAACGGCGAGAACGAGCAGCATCACGCTGGCAAGGACGCCGAAGGCCGAGATCAGAGCGCTGATGCGGTGAGTCACATGGACATCATCAACGACAACCCCGGCCGGCGGAAGTGATCCGAACGAACCGGACTAGCGACCCGTCCCCCCGCTGCCGAGGAAGGCCGGATGCCGGCCGAGCCGCCGGACGTACCGGTCCAGGTGGAGGTGTGCGGACAGGGCGCCGTCGGCGGTGTCCAGGTGGGCGAGCGCCACCCAGAGATCCACGTCCGCGGCCGTGATCGCATCACCCAACACATAGGCAGTGGACGCCAGTTGGTGATCGAGCAGGGTCAGTGTCGCCGCCCGGGCGTGAGGCGGGGAGGCCGGTGCGACGTCCCGGGCGAGGAGTTCACGCAGGGCGTCGATCTCCGCGGCGAGGGCCGGCGGCCGCAGCGCGGGCAGGCCGGGCCCTTCGGCGTCACGGAGTTCGGCGCGTTCCGCGAGGTCGGCGAGGTCGCGCAGAATGTCGGGCGTGTGGTTGCTGACGACGCGTCCGCTCCACCGGTCGCACAGCGCCGGCGCGGTGAGCGGGCCGTCGTAGTGGTGCCAGGTCGCCTCGTAGGCCCGGCGCAGCGAGGCGATGGCGTCGGGCGTCTCGGCGGGGCGGGTCAGCACGGTGGTGACCGTCGAGTCCTCAAGTCCCAGCAGCGCGAGGGTGATCGAGACGCGCAGCGAACGCTGACAGCCTTCGGACAGATACAGCTGATAGCGGTGCGGCGCCGGGTAGAAGCCACCGGCGAGGCCGACACCTATGCGGCCGCGGAAGCGGTGCGCACGTGCGGTCGTGCTCGGTGCGACCGTGCCGCAGGCGGGCGTGCCGGTGACGGCCGTACGTGCGGCCGTCTCGAAGGTACCTGTGCTCGAACCGCGGGAAACTGTCTCGGGCATGGCTCTCCAGAGGAAATCGCGGAAGCCCTGGCCGCCTTGTGGGCACCAGTGGCGAAACGGAGTGACTGCGCTGTGTCGTGCACGTCCGGCGGGTCCACGGGGCCGACGGGTCCGGATCGAGCGGACCGCACGGACCGCACGGACCGGGTGGACCGGCAGCGGACTAGTAAGCGCTGGAGACGCGCAACAGATCGATGTGCAGTCGCCTCGTCAAGCCGTTCCTGGGCAATTCCCACCTGTCCCGGTCGGGGCTCGCACGAGGCGAGACCACGCTTGTCCCGCCACACCGGCGGAACCAGGTCGTCACCCGGGGCACCCCGTCGCGGTGGAAGGGTTGCCTGTCAGCGGGCCGGGGCCGATGACCGCACGGACGGGGGAGGACCCCGTCCGACGGGCGCTGACGATCGTGACCGTCCCCGCAAGTGTCGGTGCGCCGTGTGGGGGCGTCAAGAAGGGGCGAGACGACGTCTCAGCACGTGGGCAGATCAATGACGAGGCTGTCGGAAGAAAAGCCGCGGCCGTACTGTTGTGTGCGTCGAGGAGCGGACGAGGCCGGACGGAGCCGGGTCCGCCGAGCCGCAGAACGGAGGTGACGCACGTGCGACCACGCCGCGTGCCCCGCCTCAGCGTCCCCGAGCTCACTCCGCGCCGTCGCGTACGCCTGTACTCGCGGCAGCACATCGACCTCCTGCGCGTCGCCGGCGCGCTCTGTCGTCCCTGACCCGTACCTCCGCGGCCCCGCCCTCCTCCGGCGAGGGCCGGCTTCCTCCACGGTCGATCAGGAAGGCACCCCGTCGTGTCGTCAGTACCTCCTTCTGCCCTGCCCTCTTCCCCCGCCCTGCGTCTCGCCGTCGCGCTCGACGGAGCCGGCTGGCATCCCGCCGCGTGGCGCGAACCGGTGGCCCGTCCCCGGGACCTGCTCACCGCCGGCTACTGGACGGACCTCGTCACCGAGGCCGAACGCGGCCTGCTCGACTTCGTGACCATCGAGGACGCGCTCGGCCTCCAGTCCTCGCACTTCACCGAACCCGACGGACGGACCGACCAGGTCCGCGGCCGGCTCGACGCCGTCCTCATCGCCGCCCGTGTCGCCCCGCTGACCAGCCACATAGGTCTGCTGCCGACAGTGGTGGCCACCCACACGGAGCCCTTCCACACAGCGAAGGCCATCGCCACGCTGGACTATGTGAGCACCGGCCGTGCGGGGGTACGCGTCCAGGTGTCGGCCCGCCGCAACGAGGCCGCGCACTTCGGCCGCCGTACGGTCCCGTCGTTCGGCATCGAGGACCTGGCGAGCCCCGCCGTACAGGAGTTGACGGTCGACCTCTTCGACGAGGCGGCCGACTACGTCGAGGCGGTGCGGCGGCTGTGGGACAGCTGGGAGGACGACGCGGAGATCCGGGATGTCGCCACCGGCCGCTTCGTAGACCGGGAGAAGTTGCACTACATCGACTTCGAGGGTGCGCGCTTCAGCGTCAAGGGACCCTCGATCACGCCCAGGCCGCCGCAGGGGCAGCCGCCTGTCGGGGCGCTCGCCCACGCAACCGTGACCGGTGCGCCGTTCCGGCTGCTGGGCCGCTCCGCGGACCTCGGGTTCGTCACCCCGCACGACGCCGGGCAGACCAGGGCCGTCGTCGCCGTGGTGCGTGCCGAACAGGACGCGGCCGGGCGGGCGGGGGAGCCCCTGCACCTCTTCGGTGACCTGGTCGTCTTCCTGGACGACGACCCCGCCGAGGCCGCGGCCCGCAAGGAACGGCTGGACGCCCTCGCGGGTTACCCGTACACGAGCGACGCCCTGATCTTCACCGGCACGCCGACCCAACTGGCGGACCTGCTGCAGGAGCTGAGCGAGGCCGGACTGACCGGCTTCCGGCTGCGCCCCGCCGTCGCAGGCCACGACCTGCCGGCGATCACCCGGGGCCTGGTCCCCGAACTCCAGCGCCGGGGCGTCTTCCGGCACGCGTACGAGGCCGACACCCTGCGCGGACTGCTCGGGCTCGAACGCCCGGCCAACCGTTACGCGGCTGCCGACGCCGTCACCCCCGCCTGAGCCGGAAGGACCCACGAACATGAGCGAGCCCCGCAAGCCCCTCAAGCAGATCCACCTCGCGGCCCACTTCCCCGGTGTCAACAACACCACCGTGTGGAGCGATCCCCAGGCCGGCAGCCACATCGAGTTCAGCTCCTTCGCGCACTTCGCGCGCACCGCCGAACGCGCGAAGTTCGACTTCCTGTTCCTCGCGGAAGGGCTGCGCCTGCGGGAACAGGGCGGCGAAATCTACGACTTGGACGTCGTCGGGCGGCCCGACACCTTCACGATCCTGTCCGCGCTCGCCGCCGTCACCGAACGCCTCGGCCTCACCGGCACCATCAACTCCACCTTCAACGAGCCCTACGAGGTGGCACGGCAGTTCGCGAGCCTCGACCACCTCTCCGACGGCCGCGCCGCCTGGAACGTCGTCACCTCCTGGGACGCCTTCACCGGCGAGAACTTCCGCCGCGGCGGCTTCCTCCCGCAGGAGGAGCGCTACTCCCGCGCCAAGGAGTTCCTGGCCACCGCGAACGAACTCTTCGACTCCTGGCGCGGGGACGAGATCGTCGCCGACCGGGCGACCGGCGCCTTCCTGAGCGACGCCAGGGCCGGGGCCTTCGTCCACCGGGGGCAGCACTTCGACATCGAGGGGCAGTTCAACGTCCCCCGATCCCCGCAGGGCCGCCCGGTCGTCTTCCAGGCCGGCGACTCCGAGGAGGGCCGCGAGTTCGCCGCCGCCGGAGCCGACGCGATCTTCAGCCGGTACGCCACCCTCAAGGAGGGCCAGGCCTTCTACACGGACGTCAAGGGCCGCCTGGCCCGCCACGGCCGTACCCCCGACCAGTTGCTGATCCTCCCCGCCGCGACCTTCATCCTGGGCGACACGGACGCGGAGGCCGCCGAACTGGCCCGCGAGGTGCGCCGGCAGCAGGTCAGCGGGGCGACCGCGCTCAAACACCTGGAGTTCGTCTGGAACCGCGACCTGTCCGCGTACGACCCGGACGGGCCGCTGCCCGACATCGACCCCGACCTCGGTGAGCACACCCTCGCCCGCGGCCGGGCCCAGGTGCGCATGTACCGCGACCCGCTGGCCACCGCCCGCGAGTGGCGGGAGCTGGCCGCCGCCAACAAGTGGTCCATCCGCGACCTGGTCATCGAGACAGGCAACCGCCAGGCCTTCGTCGGCTCCGCCGAGACGGTCGCCGACACCATCAACGAGTTCGTGCAGGCCGACGCGGGCGACGGCTTCATACTCGTCCCGCACATCACCCCCGGCGGCCTCGACG
Source organism: Streptomyces sp. NPDC087844 (assembly GCF_044742785.1). Lineage (NCBI taxonomy): Bacteria > Bacillati > Actinomycetota > Actinomycetes > Kitasatosporales > Streptomycetaceae > Streptomyces > Streptomyces sp. NPDC087844. Next base: position 28,016 of record NZ_JBIUVD010000032.1, read on the forward strand.
TCTTCGCCGACACGGTCGTCCCGCTGCTCCAGGAGCGCGGCGTCTTCCGCACGGAGTACGAGGGCACGACCCTGCGCGACCACCTGGGACTGGCCCGGCCCTCCGCCCGGCCCGGCTCCGAGGCACGGGACGAGCGGGCGGTCGCCTCGTGAAGTTCCCGGCGATCACCCTGATCGGGCACGCGCCGGACCCGGTGACCGGCATCCGGAAGTCCACCGGCGACCGCTTCCGCGAGGTCCTCGACAACGCCCTGCCGGCCGAGGAGCTGCGCTTCGACGGGTTCGGCGCGGGTGAGCGGTACGTCCCTCACCCCGGTGCCGCGCCGCGAGATCCCCGACCCGCCGTTTCCCCGGGGCCGGTGCGGACCGGACCCACGCCGGTACCCGTCGCCGCCGACCGCTGAGGAGAACCCGTACACATGTCAGACATCCCTCTCGGCGTCCTCGACCTGGTCCCGGTGGCGTCCGGCTCCACCGCGGCAGAGGCGCTGCGCAACTCCATCGATCTGGCCCGGCGGGCCGAACAGCTCGGCTACTCCCGCCACTGGTTCGCCGAGCACCATCTCAACCCCGGAGTGGCCGGGACCTCCCCGGCGGTGGTGCTCGCGCTCACCGCGTCCGCGACCTCGACGATCCGGCTCGGCTCCGGAGCCGTGCAACTGGGCCACCGCACCGCCCTGTCCACGGTGGAGGAGTTCGGGCTGATCGACGCGCTGCACCCCGGGCGCCTCGACCTGGGCCTGGGCCGGTCCGGCGGCAGGCCGCCCGGCGGACCCGTCGAGCCGCTGCCGGACGCCACCCCGGTCGTGGACGGCCGGGCACCCAACGGACTGCTCGTCCCGCCCAAGTTCTCCCTCGCGCACCTGCTCGGCTCACCCCGCGTCGCCCTCCAGTCGGCGCTGCTCAAGCAGCCGAACGCCGAGTCGCAGGAGTACGGCGAGCAGATCGACGACATCCTCGCGCTGCTGGCCGGCACCTACCGGTCGGCGGACGGCGTCGAGGCCCATGCGGTCCCGGGCGAGGGCGCCGACGTACAGGTGTGGATCCTGGGCAGCAGCGGGGGCGAGAGCGCCGAGGTCGCGGGCCGGGGCGGCCTGCGCTTCGCGGCGAACTACCACGTCAGCCCCGGGACCGTACTGGAAGCGGTCGACGCCTACCGGGCCGCGTTCCAGCCCTCCGACGTACTCGACAAGCCGTATGTGAGCGTCTCGGCCGACGTCGTGGTCGCCGAGGACGACGAGAGCGCCCGCGAACTGGCCGCCGGATACGGTCCGTGGGTCCGCAGCATCCGCACGGCCGAGGGCGCGATCCCCTTCCCCACGCCCGACGAGGCCCGCGCCCATGTCTGGACCGAAGCGGACCTCGCACTGGTCCAGGACCGTGTGGACACCCAGTTCGTCGGCTCCCCGAGCAGGGTCGCGGGTCAACTGGAACAACTGGTGGAGGCGACCGGCGCCGACGAGCTGCTGATCACCACCATCACCCACGACCACGCCGACCGGGTCCGCTCGTACGAACTGCTGGCGAAGGAGTGGCGACGGAGGTGAGAGGGCACCGGCTCGCTCGCGGCGGGGCTTTCTCTGCTCCTCCGCGGGCGGCCGGGCGGGGCTCAGCCCAGGCCCACGTAGTCCTGCAGCGCCTGTGAGCGTGACGGGTGGCGCAGCTTCGACATCGTCTTGGACTCGATCTGCCGGATGCGCTCACGCGTGACCCCGTAGACCTGGCCGATCTCCTCCAGGGTCTTGGCCTGACCGTCCAGGAGCCCGTAGCGGAGGGTGATGATCCCTGCCTCGCGCGGGGTCATGGCGGAGAGGACGGTCTGGATGGTGTCTCTGAGGAGGCGGAACGACACCGCGTCGAAGGGGGAGACACTTTCGCTGTCCTCGATCACGTCACCGAGTTCGGTGCCGCCCTCCTCGCCCAGTGGCATATGCAGCGAAACCGGTTCTTTGACGTAGGTGTCGAGTTCCACGATCTTGGAAACGGGTAGATCCAGTTTTTCCGCGATCTGCAGCACGGTGGGTTCGACGCCCAGTTCCTGCAGCAATTCCCGACGGAGTCTGGCCACTTTGTTGATCGCTTCCACCGCGTGGACCGGAATGCGGATGGTGCGGCTCTGATCGGCCAGCGCGCGGGAAATCGCCTGCCGGATCCACCAGGTCGCGTAGGTCGAGAACTTGAATCCCTTGACGTAGTCGAACTTCTCGACGGCCCGGATCAGGCCCGTGTTGCCCTCCTGGATCAGGTCCAGGAAGTTGAGCCCGCGCCGCGTGTAGCGCTTGGCTATGGACACGACCAGCCGGAGGTTCGCCTCGGTGAGGTGGGACTTCGCCCGCAGACCGTCCTCGGCGACCGCGGTCAGCTCCCGCCGGAACACGGGGTCCAGACCGCGCTCCTCGTCGAGCTTGCGCTGGGCGAACAGACCGGCCTCGATCCGTCTGGCGAGATCCACCTCCTGCGCGGCGGTGAGGAGCCGGACGCGGCTGATCACCTTCAGGTAGTCGCGCACCTGGTCGACGGATGCGCCGTCGGACGTGAGCACTGGTTCAGGGGCGTCGGACTCGTCGTCCGGAGACAGCGCGAGGGCCGGCTGCTCCTGGTGGTCTGTCTCCATCGCGCTCAGCATCTCTTCCCGGGCCTCAGTCCCCGCGCACACTCAAGCAATGTCAACCAACGTGAACCAGGACCTCTGGGCCCTCTGAAACCCCACATTCTCGTCATTCCACTTTCCGCTCATAAAGGTACACCCGCCCGAGCGGTCGGAGACGGCTCGGAATTACTGCAAAATACGGGTGAGATGTATCACGTGTTCCGCGTGGTTGCTTTCCGAGGCGTTTCATGTGTCCGGTCTTGTGGCCTTTTAACGCGGCACTGCTCGTACGGGGAGAGCGCGCACCGGGTCGTCTCGCCAGGCCCCGTCGGCAACCGGTTGCGCCGGTAACTTTCGAAAGTCCGCGCAAGCCCTTGACGGGTGTTCAGCCCGGGAAGAAGCTCTGCCCAGCCCCAGATGGCAACCGGTTGGCACTCCTACCGGCCAAGCCCAGCTCACCCGGACAAGGACCCGCCATGACCGACGTCCACGGCACCGACCGGCTCGTGGTGCACCCCGTCCCGGACGGACTGCCGCGCAACACCGGCTTCGCCGTCAAGGCCCGTACGCCCGACGGCGACTGGTGTGCGGTGCCCGTCCTGCGGGCCCGCACCAGGACCGTCGACGAACGGACCGGTGCCGCGGTCGTCAGGAACACCTCGGTCGCCAACCTGGACTTCGCCGGCACGGTGGAGGTCGAGGTCACCTCGTCCAAGGGCGCCATCGGCTCCGCCCGGCTCCGCCCCCTCTCGTACAACATCCCGTACGAGGTGAGCGGCGACACCGTCGGCTTCGTCCTCACCGCGCCGCGCAACCTCTCCGTGGAGGCCGACGGCGACCTGCACGACAACCTCCACCTGCACGCCAATCCGATCGAGGAGACGGGGTGGTACGAGGAGGGCGACCCCGATGTCATCCACTTCGGCCCCGGCGTCCACACCGTCCCGGGCGACGTGCTGAAGGTGCCCGGAGGAACGACGGTCCACCTGGCGGGTGGGGCGGTCCTGAAGGCACGCGTGGAGTTCGTGAACGTCGAGAACGCCCGGCTGACCGGCCGCGGGATCATCTCAGGCTCGGACGGCGGCATCAAGGTCGCCTTCTCCAGGAACATCGAGATCGACGGCATCCTCGTCCTCGACCCGCGGTCCGGTTACGCCTGCACCATCGGGCAGTCCCGGCAGGTCACCGTCCGCGATCTGCACGCCTACAGCTCCGGGCGGTGGGGCGACGGCGTCGACGTGTTCAGCAGCGAGGACGTCCTGATCGAGGGCGCCTTCCTGCGCACCAGCGACGACTGCGTCGCCGTCTACGGCCACCGCTGGGACTACTACGGCGACTGCCGCAACATCGTCGTCCGGAACTCCGTCCTGTGGGCCGACACCGCCCACCCGGTCAATATCGGCACCCACGGCAACCCCGAGGAGCCCGAGGTCATCGAGAACGTCGTCCTCAGCGGCATCGACGTCCTGCAGCACCGGGAGCCGCAGATCCCGTACCAGGGCTGCTTCGCCCTGAACCCCGGCGACAACAACCTGGTCCGGGGCGTCCGGATCCAGGACGTCCGCGTGGAGGACTTCGCCTGGGGCCAGCTGATCAACATGCGGGTCATGGCCAACCGCTACACCACCGCGCCCGGCCGGGGCATCGAGGACGTGTACGTGCGCGACCTGACGTACGAGGGCACTCGTGCGAGCACGGCGATGCTGACCGGTTACGACGCCGAACGGGCCGTCAGGGACGTCACCTTCCAGAATCTGACCGTCAACGGCACGGTCGTCCACGACGCGATGGAGAAGCCGGACTGGTTCCTGACCACGGACATGGTGCCGATGTTCGCGGGCGAGCACGTACACGGCCTCCGCTTCCTCGACGGGGCGACGGCCGCCGCCACCGCGGCACCCGCGATCACCAGCGCGGGCGGGGTGACGGCCGTCGGCAATCACGCCTTCTGCCATCTGGTCACCGCGACCGGGCTGCCGACCTCGTTCGACGCCGAAGGACTGCCGAAAGGCCTGGTCGTCGACCGGGCGACCGGTCTGATCTCCGGCACCCCGAGAGAGCCCGGCAGTCACACGGTCACCGTCTCGGCCACCAATGGCGTGGGCACCGCGACCGAGTCCCTCGAACTCACCGTGCACAGCCCCTGACGAGAATTCCGGGCCGCGCCCGATGTCCTTCTCCTCCCGCACCGGTCGAGACATCCAGGTGGATCGCACGTACTACTACACGGTCTCCGTCACCGGCCCGCAGGAGGAGAGCGGCATCTCGGGGCGGGTGGCGGCGACCGCCCGCGGCCCGGCATCCCGCCGACATCGTCCTGAACGACAGGAAAGACTGGAGATGCACATGACGAGCCGCACATCCCCCCACCAGCACCTCACCGGTACGTCCGATACGTCCGGCACATCCGGCACACCCGGTACGAGTGTGAGTCGACGCGGGCTGCTCAGGACCGCCGGAGGTCTCACCGCCGCACTCGCGGTCGGCGCCTTGGTCCCCGCCCTCACCGGCGGCACGGCAGCGGCGGCCCCGGCGGCCTTCACCCACCCGGGCATGCTGCACGCCCACGGTGAACTCAACCGCGCCAAGGTCCGGGTCGCCGCGGGTGACCAGCCGTGGCTGGCCGGCTGGAACCGGCTGACCGCCAACCCCCACTCGGCCGCCGGCTGGACACCGCGCCCGACGGCCACGGTCGTCCGCGGCGGCACCGGCGAGAACTACGGCACCCTCTACAACGACATCCACGCCGCCTACCAGAACGCCCTGCGCTGGAAGATCGCGGGCACCACCGCCCACGGCGACACGGCACGCGACATCCTCAACGCCTGGTCGGCCACGCTCACCACGGTCACCGGGAACGCGGACCGCTTCCTGGCCGCCGGGATCTACGGCTACCAGTTCGCCAACGCCGCCGAACTCATGCGCGGCTACAGCGGGTTCGACCTCGACCGGTTCAAGCGGATGATGCTGAACGTCTTCTATCCGCTCAACAACCAGTTCCTCACCGGGCACAACGACGCCTGCGTCACCAACTACTGGGCCAACTGGGATCTCTGCACCATGAACTCGATCCTGGCCATCGGCATCCTCTGCGACGACGCGGCCAAGTACGATCAGGCCGTCACCTACTTCAAGAGCGGCGCGGGCAACGGCTCCCTCGCGCGCGCCGTCCCGTTCGTGTACGGCGCGCAGGGCCTCGCCCAGTGGCAGGAGAGCGGGCGGGACCAGGGCCACACCATGATGGGCATGGGCCAGTTGGGCGCCTTCTGCGAGATGGCGTGGTCCCAGGGCGACGACCTGTACGGCTACGACGACAACCGGTTCATGAAGGCCGCCCAGTACGTCGCCAGGTACAACCTGGGGCAGGACGTTCCTTTCACGACGTACACCTGGGGGACGGGCCAGAACTGTGCCCAGCAGTCCCATACGGTGATCTCGGCGGCGGGCCGCGGGCAGGTCAGGCCGGTGTGGGACGTCCTGCACCACCACTACGCCCGCAGACGCGGTCTGCCCGTGCCGTACATCACCGCCATGGCCGAGAGCGTGCGGCCCGAGGGCGGCGGCGGTGACTACGGGGCGAACAGCGGCGGCTTCGACCAGCTCGGCTTCGGGACGCTGCTCTACGCCAAGTAGCCGCCGCGCGCTCGGCGTTCGGCGTTCGTGTCCGGCGTCCGGCGTCCGGCGTCAGGCCCTCCGGTCAGGTCGGGGGCGCCACCGAGGCCCGTACCGTCACATGGGTGCCCAGGAGCAGGTGTTCGTCGGGGGCGTCCGGTGAGCGGGTCAGGGCGGTACGGACCGCCAGGCGGCCCAGTTCCTCGTAGGGGACGTGGACCGTGGTGAGCGGCGGGTTCAGGTCCCGGGCGAAGGGGATGTCGTCGTAGCCGGCGAGGGAGACGTCCCGGGGGACGGACAGACCGGCCTCGTGCAGGGCGGTCAGGGCGCCCGAGGCCACCATGTCGGTGGACGCCATCACCGCCGTGAAGTCCACTTTCCGCGCGAGGGCCTGGCGCATGAGGCGATGCCCCGAGTCCCGGGTGAAGTCACCGAAGAGGCGCAGCGTCGGGTCCGGGTCGATGCCCCGGGCCCGGTGGGCCGCCAGATAGCCCTGTTCGCGGCCCTGGGCGGTGGTGTTGGAGGGTTTGCCGCCCAGGAACAGGACACGACGGTGGCCCTGGGACAGCAGATGGGAGCAGAGCGCGAACGCCCCGTTCTCGTTGTCGTACTCGATGACCGTCACCGGAGCGCCCGGGTCCAGGGGCGGTCGGCCGCAGAGCACCAGCCGGGAGCCCGCGGTGGCCAGGGAGTCGGCGATACGGGCCATGCGTGCGCGGTACTCGGCGGTGTCCGAGGTGCCGCCGACCAGGATCACGGCGGCGGCGCGCTGGGCCCGCATCATCTCGATGAACTCCAGCTGCCGGTCGGCGTCGCCGTCCGTGCTGCAGACGAGACAGAGATGGCCGAGCCGGGTCGCCTCGCGCTCCACGCCGTGTGCCATGTGCGCGAAGGACGGGCCCGTGATGTCGTCCAGGACGAAGGCGAGGGTCGGGGTGCCCGCGCCCGCGATGGCCTTGGCGCGGGCGTCGGCCACGTAGTCGAGCTCGCGGACCGCCCGCATGACGCGTGTCCGGGTCGTGGCGCTCACCGGGTAGTCGCCGCCCAGCACGCGCGACACCGTGGACGCGGACACGCCCGCCCGTGCCGCCACGTCCCGGACGGTGCTCCGGCCTCCGTTGTCGCCGGCGGGTTTCCTCGTCATGGATCGCCTCTCCCCCGGGAAGTGCGGCAACACTTTCGGCAACCGGTTCCCGGCCCGGAGGCTAGCAGCGCGGGAGGCGGAGGGGGAGGGGGCTCACGACCGACTGCCAGGGCGCGTGCCCTTCGCGGCCGCCCGGCGGCGTTCTCCGGCTCCGCCCGGCCGTGGCGTTCAGCTCCGGTGACCGCGCAGCTTGCGGTACAGCGTGGCGCGGGCGATGCCCAGTGCCGCCGCCGCACGCGTCTTGTTGCCGCCGTGACTGCGCGGTGCGTCCAGGATGGCGGTGCGCTCGGCGTGCTCCATCGGACTCAGCGGCCGTGCCGCGGGCCCTTCCCTGACGGGGTCCGGCAGTTCGGCCCGTCGCACCGGCCCGGTGGTCCGCCGCTGTTCGGCCAACGCCCGCACCAGACGGCCGAGTTCGGTGACGTTGCCGGGCCATGCGTGCCGCTCCAGGGCGTGCAGCGCGTCCAGGGTCCAGGTCAGGGGCGGCTCGCCCGGTGCGGGCCTCGGTGTCAGTTCCGCCAGCAACTCTTCGATGTCGTGCGGGCGTTCACGCAACGCCGGAAGTGCCACCGAGCGGGCGGCCAGGCCGTCGAGCAGCCGCTGGAGGCAGGGGCCAGGGGGAGTGCCGGGCGTGTCCGTGACCAGGAGAGGTGCGTGCGGGTGTGCGTCGAGGAGGGAGTTGAGCGAGGCGACATCGGCCTGCGTGAGCTGCTCGGCATGGCGCTGCAGGAGAGGGCGGTCGGCGGCCGGCGCCACGGTCCTGCCGTCCGCCGATGTCTTGGCCCAGCCGTCGATCGACGTCCCGGCCCAACCGTCGATCGCGTCGGCGGCCGGCCGCTCCGACGCGTCCACGACCAGCGGCGCCTGTGCGCCGCGCGCGGCGAGCAACTTCCGTGCCAGGAAAGCCTTTCCGGTGCCCCGCTCCCCGGTCGGCAGCAGGGGCTCACGGGAGCGCGCCAGTTCTGCCGCGCGGCTCGTCGCGTGCCGCCAGGGGGCCGAACGCCCGGCGAGCGCGACGCGGGGCGGTGCGACGGGCCGTGCGGGCAGCCCGACGGGCGGTTCGATGACGGCGACCACGCCGATGACGGCGCCCTGATGGCGTACCCGCGTCATCCACGCGGTGCCGACGGTGTCGGGCAGTTCGAGGGGGGTACGCGGAGTGCGTTCTCCCTCGGTGGTGAGGCCGGGACGCCCGTGAATCGTGTGACCCGGGCGTTCCGCAAGCTATCGAAACAGAAAGCGCTGTCATGCGTCTCGACAACCGTTTGCGGCCGCCCCATTCTTCAAGCAGGTTGTGGCATGAGCGTGACAGGAGACCTCATGATCAAGCGCAGATCACTGCTGGCGGCGGCGGGCGGCACGCTGCTGGGCAGTGCGCTGGCGACAGGCACCGCCCGGGCCGACGCGACCATCGCGGTCAACCCCGCCACCAGCTACGGGCGTTGGGAGGGTTGGGGGACCTCCCTCGCCTGGTGGGCCAACGTCTTCGGCGCACGTGACGACTTCGCCGACATCTGGTTCACCACCAAGTCCGTGGCCTACGGGGGCAGGACCCTGCCCGGCCTCGGGATGAACATCGCCCGCTACAACCTCGGCGCGTGCGGCCCGAACAGTGTGGGCGGTCAGAGCATGGTCGCTTCGCCCAACATCCCGGCGTTCAAGCAGATCGAGGGCTTCTGGCAGGACTGGAACAACGAGGATCCGACGTCCTCCGCCTGGGACTGGACGGCCGACGCCAACCAGCGTGCCGCCCTGGTCAAGGCGGTCCAGCGAGGCGCCGTCACCGAGCTGTTCGCCAACTCGCCCATGTGGTGGATGTGCCTCAACCACAACCCCTCCGGCGCGTCCGGCGGCGGCAACAACCTCCAGTCCTGGAACTACCGCCAGCACGCCTCCCACCTGGCCGCCGTCGCCCTGTACGCGAAGAACAACTGGGGTGTGAACTTCGCGACCGTGGACCCGTTCAACGAGCCCTCGTCCAGCTGGTGGACCGCCACGGGCACGCAGGAGGGCTGCCACATGGACGCCACGGTCCAGGCGGCCGTCCTCCCGTACATGCGCAGCGAACTGGACACCCGCGGACTGTCCGGCGTCAGGCTCTCGGCGTCCGACGAGACGAGCTACGACCTGGCCCGTACGACCTGGAACTCCTTCGGGGCGTCGACGAAGGCCCTGGTCGGACAGGTCAACGTGCACGGCTACCAGGGCTCGGGAGGCCGTCGCGACCTCCTCCACTCGGACGTCGTGACGACGGCCGGCAAGAAGCTCTGGAACTCCGAGACCGGGGACAGCGACGGCACCGGCCTCACCATGGCGAGCAACCTGTGCCTGGACTTCCGCTGGCTGCACCCGACCGCATGGGTCTACTGGCAGGTGATGGACCCGTCCACCGGCTGGGCGATGATCGCGTACGACCAGAGCACGCTGCAGCCGACGACCGTGCAGACCAAGTACTACGTGATGGCCCAGTTCAGCCGGCACATCCGGCCGGGGATGACCATCATCGACACCGGGGTCGGATACGCGGTCGCCGCCCACGACGCGACGCAGAAACGTCTGGTCGTCGTGGCGGTCAACTCCGGTGCCGCGCAGACGCTCACCTTCGACCTGTCCCGGTTCTCCGCGGTCACCGGTGGCACGGGCGGACTCGTACGGCGCTGGAACACGCTCACCTCCGGCAGTGGCGACCTCTACACCGCCCGCTCGGACACCTATCTGAACGGCAAGAGCCTGAGCGTGCCGTTCGCCGCCGCGTCGGTGCAGACCTTCGAGATCGACGGGGTCACCGTGTGACGGTCGGGACGTACTGACCAGGGCGGTGGTGCCGTCGCCCCGGGGGGCGGGTGTCTCGTTACGAGACACCCGCCTTCGCGCGTCCGGGGCGAGGATCGGCATGAGCTCCGTGCCGTTTCGCCGAAGCTCCGAGCGCCCGCGGCACCACCGACCCGTACGGCTACTTCCTCGCGGCGCTGCCGCCCGGCCGGTACAGCCTGATGGTCGCCGCCGAGGGGCTGCATCCGCACCGCGAGACGGTCGACGTGGTGGCCGGGCCCGCCGCTCCCGGAGAACGGATCCATCTGCAGCCCGCCAGGCGGCTGGAGCTGCCGGCGCCGGGCAACTGGCTCTTCGACCCGCCCCCCACGGCGATCCGGTTCATCGCCAAGCATGTCGGCATGGCCCATGTGCACGGCCGCTTCGGGCGGTTCGACGGAGGACTACACGCTGAACTGGCGATCCATGGTGGCGCGGGGTATCGCGGTGGTCGGCCCGTCGGTGCAACTGGAGTTGGACGTCCAGGCGATGTACCGCACGCACGACACGCCTACGCCTACGCCGCAGCGGTAGCGCTGCCGCTGGGTGCGCATGCTCGTCCGCGGGGGCGTCGTGGCCGGCCGCGCAGTTCCCCGCGCCCCTGGAGGGTGACGCCTGGCGGCGTCGGCCCGATCCCGGTCGGCGCGCGATTCCCCGTACCCCTCCGGGGTGGGGTGTCAGCCCTCGCCCGTCAGCAGGCGGCGGGGGTTCGTGATGCGGAAGGCGTAGGCCGCTGCTCCGCCCAGGCCGTAGCCGGGGGTCTGCGGGGGGTCGGCGTACGGGCGGTCCGAGCCCTGGACGATCGCGCCGGTGCCAAGGGCGCGGACGATCGAGTCCACCGCCCGTGGACCGTACGACGAGGTCTCGACGAACACGTTCGGGTCGACCTCCTTGCGACCCTCCGCCCCGGCGCGCGCCACGAAGCGTTCGCCGTGCAGGGGCGCCAGACCGGCCAGCAGCGCGAAGCACACCCGCAGCCGCGGATGACGTGGCCGGCCGAACGCCCGGAACGCGAACCAGGCCGCGTGCATCTGCTGCACGTACGGCACCATCGCGGGCCACCAGCCCGGCCGCGCAGCGATGTCGGCGGCCGGGCCCGGGTGGACGAACAGGGGGAGGTTCCGGTCCGCCAGCAGATCGAGCAGCGGGGCGCAGTGTGCGTAACCCGCCGCGTCGGCCAGGGCGTTCGCCGGGAGTTGGAGGCCGGCGAACCCCAGGTCCAGGTAGCCGGCCGTCGCTTCGGCGTCGATGTCCCGGACACCGGCGGCGGCCCAGGCGCCGAAGGGGCGGGGCAGCTCCGCCGCGTCCTGGTGGTACGCGTCGAGCAGTGGCCGCGCCTCGCCGGAGGGGAGCCACTCCACGCCCAGCGGGGAGGAGAGCGAGATCAGCGCCCTGCCGAGGCCGTCCGCGACCGCCCGTTCGGCCCGTCGGGCCACGTCGTGGTCGGCGGGGGAGACCTCGTAGGGCGGCTCACCCGCGGTGTGCAGCGTCCAGCCGTCCAGGAACGGCGGCTCGGTGCGCGCCCGCAGAGCCGCGACGAACGACCCGGTCCACAGGTGCTGGTGTACGTCGACGTTGGTCACGACGCTTCTTCCGTCAGGGCGCGCAGGGCGTTTCGTACCTCGTCGGACCCCAGGATGTCATCGTTCACCCGGTCCACGTCCACGCCGCAGGGCCGGTCGTCGTCCAGGGGCGGGACCAGCTCGCGGATCGCCCGGTGGAGCAGCGCCGGTCCCCGTCCGAGGACGGCGGGCGCGGCCAGGTCCACCGCCTGTGCGGCGGCCACGGCCTCCACGGCGAGCAGTTGCCGCAGCCGGACCAGCATGGTCGACAGCCGCCGCGCCCCGAGCGAGGCGTTGGTCGAGTCGTCCTCGACACCGTCCGCGCCGTGCCGGGGGTCGGTGCTCACCGGCGCCGACAGGAGGCGGATCTCGGCGACCAGCGCCTGGGCCGTCTTCGCCAGTGGTGCGAAGCCCGAACGTTCCGGGCCGTACGGGGAGAGGTTGGCGGGCAACCCGCTGAGCCCGGGGTCGAGCAGGCGCCGCATACGCTCGGCGGAGATCGCCGCGGTCTGGGTAAGGGCCAGCGCGAGAGTGTCGAAGGCCAGGGCGAGCGCCGGGGTGTGGAAGTTGCCGGAGGAGAGGATCTCGCCGGTGAGCCCAGTGGTGCCCTCGTCGGTGGACCCACTGCTGCTCCCGCCGGAGCCGGCCAGGACCACCGGGTTGTCGCCGCAGCCGTTGAGCTCGGGATCCAGTGCCGCGCCGGCGAAGTCGAGCGCGGAGTGCAGCGCTCCGTGCACCTGGGCCGCGCAGCGCAGGCTGATCGGGTCCTGGACGCGGCGGGCGCGCAGGGGGTCCGTGAGGTCGCCGTCGGCCAGGAGGGCGAGCAGTCGCTCCGCCGCCCGGGACTGTCCGGGGGCCGGACGCAGACTCAGGACCCGGGCATCGAGCGGGCTGGTGTTCGCCCGGAAGCCCTCGAAGGTGAGCGCCGTGACCGCCTGGGCCAGCAGCAGGACGGTGGCGGCCTCGTGGAGGACGAGACCGCCGTGGCCGGCGGCCAGCGGGCTCGCGCTGCACAGCACGTGCCCGTCCTTGGGGCCCGGTACGGCGGGGGCCAGCCCGGCCCGGCGCAGGGCCGCCGCGCCGTCGAGCACCTCGCCGGAGAGTTCGGCGCGGCCCTCGCCGATGACCACGAGGCCGACATGGGCCATCTGGCACAGATCCGAGGCACCGATCGAACCCACCTCGGGGACCAGCGGATGGACGCGGGAGTTGAGCATGCCGACGAGCAGCGGCACGATGGCGGGGCTGATCCCGCTGCCGCCGGCCGCCAGACCGTTGACGCGGGCGATCAGGGCGGCGCGTACGACGGGGGCCGGCAGCGGGTCCCCGACGGCGTTGGCCCGGCCGCGCACCGTACGCACGCTGAAGCGCGCGAGTTCGTCGCGCGGCAGGGCGTACGACGAACGGCTGCCGAGCCCCGTCGTCAGTCCGTACGTCGGTACCTGGCGGTCGACCACGTCGTCGACCACCGCGCGCTCGCGCGCCAGCCGGGGAAGCACCTCGTCCGCGAGGACGACCCGGGCACCGCGCAGGGCGACGGCGGCCACGTCCGCGCAGGACAGGGAGTGTCCGTCGACGATCACCGCTTCGGTCCCTTGCTCGGTCCCTGGCTCGGTCACTGGTTCGATCACTGCTTCGGATTCCGCGGGGTAGGGACCCGTCATGAGAACCGCAGCTTCTGTCCGAGTCCGCGCTCCCCGGCCTTCGCGAGCACGGCCGCGCCCAGGGCGATGTCGGACAGGGACAGACCGCGGTGCCAGAACAGGATCGTCTCGTCGGACCGTTCCCGGCCGGGCTTGTCGCCGGCCACGATCTCGCACAGTTCGCCGTGCAGGGACGCCTCGCTGAGCCGGCCCGACTCGACGTGCGCGCGCAGAGCACCGAAGGGCCCGGACCGGCACTGGCCCCAGTCGTCGACGACGACCTTGTCCATGATGTCGGTGAGCGAGAGCTCGACCGCGCTCATCGTCCCGTACGGGACGACGAGCGCGCCCGGCGCGATCCACTCCGTCCTGAGCAGGGGCTCGGGCCGCTCCAGCCGGGAGGCCTCCACGACGATGTCCGCGCCCTCGACGCACGACTTCCAGTCGTCGGTGACGATCACGGGCTTGCCGAGGTCGTCCTCCAGCCGCTTCGCGAAGGCCTCGCGGCTCTCCGGGCGGCGCGAGTGGACGCGGATCTCGTCGAGGTCGAAGATCCGGTCGAGCAGCCGGACGTTCCAGTACGAGGTGGCGCGGGCGCCGATGTGACCGAGCACCTTGGAGTCACTTCTCGCCAGGTGCCGTGCGCCGAGCGCGGTGAGCGCGCCGGTCCGCATCTCGGTGATCGCGGTCGCGTCCAGCACGGCCAGCGGCATGCCCGTACGCGGGTCGAAGAGGTTCAGCAGGGCCATCTCGGAGGGCAGACCGGACTTGTAATTGTCGACGTAGTCGCCCACGATCTTCACTCCGGCCATGCCGAGCGGGGCGACATATCCACGCAGGACGTTGAAGTGGCCGTTGAAGGCGGGGTCGGGCGTGAGGTGCACCCGTGGTTCGATAACTGTCTCGCCGTGACCCTGGGCGAGCAGTCCCTGTTCGACGGCATCGAGGATCTCGGTGTCGCTCAGTTCCAGCTGTTCGATGTCGGAACCGTTCAGGAACGTGAACCAAACGGGGTCAAGAGCGGTCATTTCGGGCGTCCTCTCACTTTCTTCGGACGAACGTAACGCCCCGTTCACAAAAGGGGATTGACTGAAATTCAGTCACGAACAACTCTGCATGACGATATGCAGTCGGGTAAGGGGCAGCTTTGATCAGATTCGACGCGGTGAGCAAAAACTATCCCAACGGCACCACAGCCGTGGACGCGCTGTCCCTGGAGCTGGCCGAGGGCGGCCTCACGGTCCTGGTCGGCCCCTCGGGCTGCGGCAAGACCACGACTCTGCGGATGGTCAACCGCATGGTGGAGCCGTCGGCGGGCACGGTCAGCCTGCGCGGCCAGAACATACGGGAGGTGGCCGCCCCCGAACTGCGCAGGGGTATCGGTTACGTGATCCAGCACGCCGGGCTCTTCCCGCACCGGACCATCCTGGACAACGTCGCGACCGTGCCGCTGCTGCTCGGCTGGGGCAAGAAGAAGGCCCGGTCGCGGGCGGCCGAGCTGCTGGAACTGGTGGGCCTGCCGGCCACGATGGCCAAGCGCTACCCGTACCAGCTCTCCGGCGGGCAGCAGCAGCGCGTCGGGGTGGCCAGGGCGCTGGGCGCGGACCCGCCCGTACTGCTCATGGACGAGCCGTTCAGTGCGGTCGACCCCATCGTGCGCGGCGAGCTGCAGGCGGAGTTCCTGCGGCTGCAGAAGGAGCTGCACAAGACGATCGTGTTCGTCACCCACGACATCGACGAGGCCATCAAGCTGGGCGACCACATCGCGGTGTTCCGCACGGGCGGGAAGCTCGCGCAGTTCGACACGCCGGAGCGGTTGCTCGCGCACCCTGCCGACGACTTCGTGGCCGACTTCGTCGGACAGGACCGCGGTATCCGCCGGCTCTCCTTCGTCCAGGCCTCCGGTCTGCCGCTGCGCGAGGGCCCGGTGCTGCCGGTGACCGCTCCCGTCGCGGACGCCCGCTCCCTGGGCGAGCCCTGGGTGCTCGCCGTCGACGCCGCCCGGCGGCCCCTCGGCTGGGCCGCCGTCACCGACCTTCCACCCGGTGGCACCCTGGCGGACGCGACGCTCGCCCCGCTCGGCCACACGTTCGCCCTGGTCGGCGACTCGGCACGGGCCGCCCTCGACGCGGCCCTGCTGTCCCCCTCCCGCCTGGCGGTGGGAGTGGACGCGCAGGGCGCGGTCGCGGGGGTGGCGGACGCGTACGAGTTGTCCGCCGCCATAACGGGGCCCTCGGCGCGCGTCGGCACGACAGACAGGACGACAGGCGACGCGACAGACGGCACGACAAACAGCACGACAGGCGACGCGACGGACGGCACGGTTGAAAGTACGGCTGCCGGGGCGGGTGCCTCGGCCGAGGGCGGGGCGGGGGCCGAAGCTGCCGAAGCGGTCGCGCCCGTCGCACCGGCCGCACCCGTCGCACCGGCCGGCTCAGCGACGAAGCTCACCAAGAGCGACGCCGACGAGGACGGCCCCGAGGACGGCTCGGTGGAGAAGAACAGCGCGGGCGGTGGGGACCGATGAGAGACGGGGAGCCGCTCATACGGTGGGTCTGGATCGGCGACCATGTCGGTGAGCTGGCCCACTACACCGGGGTCCATCTGCGGCTCGGCCTCCTGCCGGTGCTGTTCGGACTGATCATCTCCGTACCGCTCGGCATGCTCTGCCACCGCTACCGGTGGGTCTACCCACCCACCCTGACCGCGGCCAACGTCCTGTACTCCATCCCGTCGCTGGCCCTGTTCATGATCTTCGTCCGCTATACGGGGCTCACCGAACGCACGGTCATGATCCCGCTGACCCTGTACACGTTGTCGGTGCTCATCCCCAACGTCGTGGACGGACTGGCCTCGGTGCCCGATCCGGTACGGCAGGCGGCCACCGCGATGGGATTCAGCACGATCCGCCGGGTCCTGCAGGTGGAACTGCCGATCGCCGTGCCCGTCGTCGTCGCCGGTGTACGGGTCGCCGCGGTCTCCTCCATCAGCCTCGTCGCCGTGGGACAGCTGATCGGCCAGGGCGGCCTCGGCTACTACATCACCCGGGGCCTGCAACTCGACTTCCCGACCCCGATCATCACCGCGACCGTACTGATCATGCTGCTGGCCCTCGTCACCGACGCACTGCTCGTCCTGGCGCAGCGGCTGCTCACACCGTGGGCCCGCGGCAAGGGGGCGAAGGCGTGAACGATCTCCTGAACCAGATCCGGCTCGTCGGAGACTGGCTGACGTCGTCCGAGCAGTGGCACGGCGACGACGGCATCCCGCACCGGCTCGCGGAGCACCTGACCTACAGCGGTCTGTCGCTGCTCTTCGCGACACTGATCGGGCTGGCGTTCGGCCTGCTGGTCGGCCACACCGGCCGCGGCGCGTTCGCCGTCGCCACCGTCGCCAACCTCGCCCGCGCGATCCCCACCTTCGGCCTGGTCGTCCTCGTGGTGACCCTCGCCGGCCTCAGTACCGCCCCCGTGCTGGTCGCCCTGGTGGCACTGGCCGTCCCGCCGATCCTCATCAACACCTTCGAGGGAGTCCGCGGCGTCGACCCCGACGCCCGGGACGCCGCGAAGGGGATGGGCATGACCGGCTGGGAGGTCCTGCTGAAGGTCGAGGTGCCGATGGCGATGCCGCTGATCCTGCTCGGTCTGCGCGTCGCCGCCATCCAGGTGGTGGCCACGGCGACCGTGGCCGCGTACCCCGGTCTCGGCGGTCTGGGCCGCTACATCGTCGACGGGCTCTCCCGCAACGACTACCAACTGGTCATCGGCGGTTCCGCCGTCGTCGTGGCGCTGGCGCTCGTCGTCCAGGCCGTCTTCACCGCGCTGCGGCGCGCCGTCGTCTCGCCGGGGCTGCGGCCGGTGGTGGCCAAGTCATGAACCACCGGCCTCCCGCGCACCCGGGCCGCGCGCAGGCCGCACCCGAGCCCCACTCAAGACCCGAGCCGTACCTGAGAAAGGGAACATCCATGAAAGCCTCGTACCGCGCCGCTGCCTTCAGCCTCGTCGCCGCGCTCTCCCTCACCGTCACCGCCTGCGGAGGCGGCGACGACAGCGACGACAATCCGCTGACAGGCAGCAGCGGCGACAGCGGCGGCGGCAAGTCCATCGTCGTCGGCTCGGCCAACTTCCCCGAGAACCAGCTGCTCGCCGAGATCTACGCGCAGGCCCTGGAGGACAAGGGGTTGAAGGTGACCCGCAAGTTCGACATCGGCGCCCGCGAGGTCTACTACGACCAGGTCGTCAAGGGAGGCATCACCGTCTTCCCCGAGTACAACGGCGCCCTGCTGTCCGTCGCGGTCGACGAGAAGAGCACCGCGACCAGCACCGAGGAGATCAACGCCGAGCTGAAGGCGAAGCTCCCCAAGTCGGTCGAGATACTCGACTCCGCCGCGGCCGAGGACAAGGACTCGGTCACGGTCACCGCCGAGACCGCCGCAAAGTACAAGCTCAAGACCCTGGCCGACCTCAAGCCGATCGCGAAGGACCTGACCATCGGCGCCGGCTCCGAGTTCAAGACCCGCACCCAGGGCGGGGTCGGCCTCAAGACCGTCTACGGCGTCGAGTTCGGCAAGTTCCAGCCGCTGGACGCGGGCGCCCAGAGCACCCTGCTGAAGCTGCTGAAGGACGGCAAGGTGCAGGCCGCCAACCTGTACACGACCGACCCCGCCATCGTCGAGGACAAGCTGGTGGTCCTGGAGGACCCGAAGAACCTCTTCTCCTCGCAGAACATCACGCCCCTCGTCTACAAGTCCGCGGTGAACGACAAGGCCAAGTCGGCGCTCAACGCCATCTCGGCCAAGCTCACCACCGAGGACCTGCTGGACATGATGAAGAAGATCAGCAACGACAAGGAGGACTCCTCCGACGTCGCGAAGGAGTGGCTGACGTCGGCCGGTCTCGCGGGCTGACCCGGACGGGGACAGGGGTGAGCGACACGGAGGAAGCGGGTGCGGGTGCGGGCGCCGACGGCGGCGCGTCCTTCGGGGCGGTCGCGCCCACGCGGCTGCACCAGCTCTTCGAGGGACGCAGGCTGACGCCCACCCAACGGCGTATCGCCCGTTGTCTGGTCCGCCGGACGGCTGCCGCGCCGTTCCTGTCGAGCGTGGAGCTGGCCCAGCTGGCCGGAGTGAGCCAGCCGTCGGTGACCCGGTTCGCGGTCGCCCTCGGCTTCGACGGATATCCGGCGCTGCGCAGACATCTGCGTGACGTCGTACCGGCCGGGCCGGCCGTGGACACACGGCCGGCCAACCCCTACCAGCAGGCGGTACGGGCCGAGGTCGACAACCTGCTCCAGCTGGCGTCCCTGCTGGCCGACCCCGGGCCGGTGGACGACGCGGGCCGGCTGCTCGCCGCCTCCCGGCCGCTGCCCGTGCTCGGGCTGCGCGCCTCGGCGGCCCAGGCGCGCGGCTTCGCCTACTTCGCCGCGAAGGTGCACCCCGACGTGCGCCTGCTCGACGAGGGCGGATCGCTGCTCGCCGACCGGATCGACGCGGCCCGTCACGCGGGGGCGAGCGCGCTCCTGTGCTTCGCGCTGCCGCGCCATCCGGCGGAGCTCCTGGCCGCGCTCGACCATGCCCGGGACGCCGGGCTGACCGTGGTGACGATCGCCGACGGCACGTTCGCCCCGGTGGCCGCCCACAGCGACCTGCTGCTGCCGGCCGCCGTGGGCACCGGCCTGGTCTTCGACACGGTGAGCGCCCCCATGCTCCTGGGGCAGGTCCTCCTGGAGGCGATGTGCGACGGCTTGCCCGACGCCCAGGCCCGCCTGGAGGAGTTCGACGCGCGGGCCACGGCGCGGGGCCTGTTCGCCGACTGACCGACTGACCGACTGACCGACCGGCCGACCGGCCGACCGGCCGAGTGGCCGAGTGGCCCGATCAGCCTGAACGGCGCGGGCGGCGCGGGCGACCCCGGGTGTCGGTCGGCCGGGGTGCGGTAAGGTTCACCTGCGTCTTCACGCGGTTCACCGCGACGAAACGCATCGGGACGTGGCGCAGCTTGGTAGCGCACTTGACTGGGGGTCAAGGGGTCGCAGGTTCAAATCCTGTCGTCCCGACGGAAACGTCGCAGGTAGGGGTCACCTTCGGGTGGCCCCTACCTGGTGTTCGAGGTGCGGCGGCCGGGGCAGAGCGCGGCCCGCCGCGTGCCGGGTGCCGGGTGAGTCGCGTCAGGCCAGGGAGCGGGGAAGGCCGATCGACAGGTTCTCCTCCACGACCTGATAGCCCGCGCGCGTGTACAGCCTCATCGCCGTCTCGTTGCCGCCCCACACCGTGAACATCAGCGCCGAGTCGCCGGCCGCGAGCGTCGCCTGTTCACCGGCCGCCATCGCTACCGGACCGTACCCCTTGCGTCGGTGCTCCTCCTGGATGGTCAGCGAGTAGCCGTAGGTGACCCCGGGGAGGTACCGGTGCTTCAGCCAGCCGGTGCCGATCCGCTCGCCCGCCGCCTCAAGTACCAGGAACGTGTTGTCGGGTGTCGACAGGCCCTCGGGAATCACCTTCGCGAAGTCGCGGTCGGACTTGCGTACGGCCTCCTCGCGGCTCAACATGCCCGAGCGGACGATGTCGTCGACGTAGGCGACCTTCTCGGCGGCGAGCCACTCGGGATACTCGGCCGGTGTCATCGGCCGTGCCGTGGCGCCGTCGACACGTTCCGGCGGCGAATCGAGACACCGCGACCTGAGCTGACCGCGGACCCGGTATCCGGCGAACAGCTCGCCGGCGGGTTCGGTGAGCCGCACGTCCAGTCGCGTCGCACCGCGCTCAGCGCACCATTCCTCGGCCCAGTCCCGGGCGGCCTGCTCGTGCCCCCGGCCGGCGTGGCGCGCCTCGACGTGAAGGTCCACGACGCGGCCCGCGAGCGTGCCGTTGTCGTCGGCCACGACCACGGCGACATGTCCCACCCGGGTCCAGGCGTCGGTGATCTCGGCGAGGGTCCAGTCGTCACTGCCGACGCGTACGTCCTGGAGCCTGCGCTCCGCCGCGTCGGCACCGAGCCCCGACTGCGCGTAAGAGGCGCGTAGCCGCAGTTCCAGGTCCTTCTGCCATTCCGTGCCGTCGTCGACGACGCTGATCTGTGTCACCCGTGCACACTAACCGCCCTGCCCCGCAGGTGAGTTGGCCTTATGGGCAGGGTGAACCGGCTGTCGGCCCGGCAGCGGTGTCCGATGTGCCGACGTCCGGTATCTCGTTCGCGGTTCGAGGTTACGGTGCCGAAATCTAGGGCCGCGCCCGCAGCCCGTCAATACCTCTGCCTCACCTGTGCGGAACCGGTGCCGGAGGCATGCCGGACCGGCGCCTGGACGCGAGCCCCGCGCAACCGCTGCGCAACCGTGTGCTTCCGGCGCGTTACTCAAACGTGACGTGCCTACTGCTGTCGGCCCCCTTGACCGGCATGAATTGTTAGCGCTCACAATGACCTCCGCAATCACCGGCCGACATCCGGGGCCGGCACAGGTCCGGCACTGGTCCGGCACAGGAAGTTCTCGGTATACGACCGCCAAGGAGGTGCGGCATGGCACAATCCCAGCTTCGGCCGCCCACCATGGCCGATGTCGCGCAACTGGCGGGCGTGTCCCACCAGACCGTTTCCCGTGTGCTGGGGGATCACCCCAACGTGCGGGACGAGACTCGGGCCAAGGTGCTGCACGCGATCGAGGAGATGGGCTACCGCCGGAACTCCTCCGCACGAGCCCTGGTCACCCGCCGCACCCGGACCCTGGGCGTGGTCGCCTCGGACACCACGCTCTACGGTCCGGCCAGCACCCTCTTCGCACTTGAGGAGGCGGCACGCGCCGAGGGCTACCTCGTCTCCACGGTCAGTCTGCGCAAGCTGACCGTCGACAAGCTGGCCGAGGCGCTGGACCATCTCAGCGAGGGCGGGGTGGAGGGAGTCGTCGCCATCGCCCCGCAGCGGTCGGCGGTCGAGGCCCTCGCGGAACTGCGCCACCCGTTCCCGGTGGTGACCGTGGGCAGCGGGCCCGGGGTGGGCATCCCCAGCGTGAACGTGGACCAGCGGCTGGGCGCCCGCCTGGCCACCCGTCACCTGCTGGCCGCCGGCCACCGTACGGTCTGGCACCTCGCCGGACCCGAGGACTGGCAGGAGGCCGCAGACCGGGCCGCGGGCTGGCGGGCCACCCTCGAAGCGGCGGGCGTGGAACCGCCGTTGATCCTGCGAGGGGACTGGAGTCCGCTGTCGGGCTACCGGGCGGGCCAGGAACTGGCCGGCTGGCTGGGCCGGGGGCTGACCGCGGTCTTCGTCGCCAACGACCAGATGGCGCTCGGTGTGTTGCGCGCCCTGCGGGAAGCGGGGGTGCGCACTCCCCAGGACGTGGCGGTGGCGGGCTTCGACGACATTCCGGAGTCGGAGTTCTTCGCGCCGCCGCTCACCACCGTCCGGCAGGACTTCGCGGCGGTCGGCAAACGGAGCATCGCCCTGCTCCTGGACCTCATCGAGGGCAGGGAGCCGTCCGGGGCTCCGCGGATCGCCATCGAACCCCAACTCGTCGTCCGCGCCAGCACCTTCCCGTACACCTCCGACCAGGGCGCTCCACCTGTCTGAAGCCCTGCCTGCCCGTTTGTCGCACCACCTCGAAGGCCATTTCCCACCCACCCCTGTATGACCGATATTTCGAACGATGATCGACATGCTGGACATGGTGGGACGTGTCCCTGAGAGCAGCACGAGTACCAGCAGGCCTTTCAGGGCCGGCTCTTCAAAGGAGAAGAACATGCTCAACAGAAGGAACTTCCTCACCGCGGCGGTCGGCGTGGCGGCCGCGGGCGGCCTGGCGGCCTGTGCCAAGGAGGACGAGGGCTCCTCCGGCTCCGACGCCGGCAGCGGTGGCGGCAAGAAGATCTCCCTCGGCTTCGCCCAGGTCGGCTCCGAGAGCGGCTGGCGCACCGCCAACACCAAGTCCGTCAAGGAAGCGGCCAAGGAAGCCGGTTACACCCTCAAGTTCTCCGACGCCCAGCAGAAGCAGGAGAACCAGATCTCGGCGATCCGCAGCTACATCGCCCAGAAGGTGAACGTCATAGCCTTCTCGCCGGTGGTCGTCACGGGCTGGGACGCGGTGCTCAAGGAGGCCAAGACCGCGAAGATCCCGGTCATCCTCACCGACCGCTCCATCGAGACCTCCGACGACTCCCTGTACGTCTCCTTCATCGGCTCCGACTTCATCGACGAGGGCCGCCGCGCGGCCAAGATGCTGGAGAAGGTCCTGGAGAAGGCCGGCCACAAGGGCGCCGTGAAGATCGCACAGCTGGAGGGCACCACCGGTGCCGCCCCCGCGATCGAGCGCGCCAAGGGCTTCAAAGAGATCATGGACGCCGAGCACAAGGACGACTGGAAGGTCGTCGTCAGCCAGACCGGCGACTTCACCAGGGCCGGCGGCAAGCAGGTCATGGCGGCCTTCCTGCAGTCCAACCCGGACATCAACGTGCTCTACGCGCACAACGACGACATGGCTCTGGGCGCCATCCAGTCCATCGAGGCGGCCGGCAAGAAGCCCGGCAAGGACATCCTGATCGTCTCGGTCGACGGCGTGAAGGACGGCTTCGTCGCGATGTCCGAGGGCAAGATCAACGGCATCGTCGAGTGCAACCCGCTGCTCGGCCCCCAGCTGATGGAACTCGTCAAGAAGGTCGACGACGGTGAGACGGTCGAACGCCGGATCAAGACGAAGGAGGGCGACTTCCTGCAGGAGCAGGCCAAGGACGCCCTCCCGACCCGCAAGTACTGACCCGCACGCACTGACCGGCACGTACTGACCGGCACGTACTGATAGACCGCACCTACCGCCAGGGAGCCTCCGTCCGAGGGGGCTCCCTGCGGGCCTGAACGAACATCCGGACCTGAACGACCATCCGGGTCCGAAACGAATATCCATGAGGAGCGCTGCCATGGCAGAGCCGCTGCCCGTCCTGGAGATGACGGGCATAGTCAAAGAGTTTCCGGGGGTACGGGCTCTGTCGGGTGTCGACTTCCGGCTCTTCCCCGGCGAGATCCACGCCCTGCTCGGCGAGAACGGCGCCGGCAAGTCCACCCTCATCAAGGTGCTGACCGGGGTCTACTCCCTGGACGGCGGCACCGTCACCCTGAACGGCACGTCCGTACGGTTCCACAGCCCGTCACAGGCCCAGCAGGCCGGGATCAGCACGGTCTACCAGGAGGTCAACCTCTGCCCCAACCTGTCGGTGGCGGAGAACATCTTCATCGGGCGCGAACCCACCCGCTTCGGCCGCATCCAGTGGAAGCGGCTGCGCCGCGAGGCAGCCGAGCTGGTCGACCGGCTCGGCCTCGACATCGACGTCGAGGCCCCGCTGTCCTCGTACCCGCTGGCCGTGCAGCAACTGGTCGCGATCGTGCGGGCGGTGGGGACCGGTGACAGCGACGGCTCGGGGTCGGGCACCAAGGTGCTGATCCTCGACGAGCCGACCTCCAGCCTCGACCGCGACGAAGTGCTCGAACTCTTCGCCCTGATGCGGCGGTTGAAGGGCGACGGCGTGGCGATCCTGTTCGTCTCGCACTTCCTCGACCAGATCTACGAGGTCTGCGACCGGATGACGGTCCTGCGCAACGGCACCCTCGTCGGCGAGCACATGGTCCGCGACCTCGACCAGGTCGGCCTCGTCCAGCTGATGATCGGCAAGGCCCTGGACCAGCTGGAGGAGCTGCACGACCACCAACTCCACGCCGATGTGGGGGAGTCGTTGCTCAAGGCCGACGGCGTCGGCCGGACCGGCGGCATCGCCCCCTTCGACCTGGAGATCAAGAAGGGCGAGGTCGTCGGACTCGCCGGACTGCTCGGCTCGGGCCGCACCGAACTGGCCCGGCTGCTCTTCGGCGCCGACCAGCCGGACACCGGCAAGGTGACCATCGGCGGCAAGCAGGTCTCGATGAGCGCCCCGAACGACGCCATCGCCGCGGGCGTCGCGTTCTGCTCGGAGAACCGCAAGACCGAAGGCCTCGTACCCGACCTGACGGTGCGGGAGAACATCATCCTCGCGCTGCAGGCCACCCGCGGCTGGACCCGGCCCATCCCGGTCGCCCAGCGCGACGAACTCGTCGCCAAGTACATCAAGGCGCTGGACATCCGGCCGGCCAACCCCGAGGCCAGGGTGGGTCAACTCAGCGGCGGCAACCAGCAGAAGGTCCTGCTCGCCCGCTGGCTGATCACGAGGCCGAAGCTGCTGATCCTGGACGAGCCGACGCGCGGCATCGACGTGGGCGCGAAGGCGGAGATCCAGAAACTGGTGGTCTCCCTCTCCGAGGAAGGCATGGCCGTGCTGTACATCGCGGCCGAACTGGAGGAGGTCCTGCGGCTCAGCCACACCATCGGCGTGCTGCGCGACCGCAAGCTCGTGGCCCAGCTGGCCAACGGGCCCGAGATCACCCCCACCCGGATCCTGGAGACCATCGCGAGCGGAGAGCACCAGTGACCACCACTCCCCGATGGCGGCAGCTGACCCGTCATCACCTGTTCTGGCCGGTCGCCGTGCTGGTCATCCTGCTGCTCGTCAACGTTCCCTTCACACCCGACTTCTTCTCGATCAAGATGACCGACGGCCACCTCTACGGCAGTCTCGTCTCGATCGTGCTGTTCGGTTCGCCCCTCATCCTGGTCGCCGTCGGCATGACGCTGGTCATCGCCACCGGGGGCATCGACCTGTCCGTCGGCGCGGTGGTCGCCATCACCGGCGCCCTGACCTGTTCGTACATCAGTGACCAGGCCGACCAGGAGGCACTCTCCGGAGTGCTGCTCGCGATGGGCATCGGCCTGGTGGCCGCGGTCGTCTGCGGCCTCTGGAACGGCTTCCTGGTCGCCAGGATGGGCATCCAGCCGATCATCGCCACGCTGATCATCATGGTCGCCGGCCGCGGTGTCGCCCAGCTCATCACCGACGGGCAGATCATCACCGTCAACAGCGAGCCGTACAAACTGATCGGCGGCGGCTACTGGCTGACGCTGCCCTTCTCCATCTTCGTGGTGGCCGCCGTGGTCGCCGTCACCGTGGCGCTGACCCGCCGCACGGCGCTGGGCCTGCTCGTCGAGTCGGTCGGCGGCAACGCCGAGGCCAGCCGCCTGGTCGGCATCCGCTCCCGCCGCATCAAGATCATGGTGTACGTGTTCTGCGCGCTGTGCGCCGGGATCGCGGGCCTGATGATCAGCTCCAACACCTCGGCCGCGGACGGCAACAACGCCGGTCTGTGGATCGAACTGGACGCGATCCTCGCCGTGGTCATCGGCGGTACGTCGCTGCTGGGCGGCCGGTTCTCCATCGGCGGCACGGTCGTCGGCGCGCTCGTCATCCAGACCCTCACCACCACGATCTACACCATCGGTGTGCCCACCCAGACCAATCTGGTCTTCAAGGCCGCCGTCGTCATCGTCGTCTGCCTGATGCAGTCCCCGAAGTTCCGCGCCAAGGTGTTCGGCGGCGGTCGCTTCGGCGGCAAGGGGGACGCCAAGCAGGCCGCGGTCCCGGCGGACGCAGCCGCGACGCCCGAGACCGTACGCAAGATGGAGGTGTCGTGATGACCACGACCACCCGGAAGCCGGCGGCGCCGGACACCCGTGCGCCGGGCAGAGCCGCACGCGTCCTCGCCGACCGGCGCCTGCCCGTCCTGGTGACGGCCGGGCTCTTCCTCGTGATGTACGCCATCGGCCTCGGCCGGTACCAGAACTACGGGTTCGCCGAGACGCAGGTGTTCCTGAACCTGTTCATCGACAACAGCTACCTGCTGGTCGCGGCCGTCGGTGCCACCTTCGTGATCCTCTCCGGCGGCATCGACCTCTCCGTCGGCTCGGTCATCGGCTTCACCACCATGTTCACGGCATGGCTGGTGGAGCGTCAGGGCCTGCCGCTGGTGATCGTCATCCCCATGGCCCTGGCCGTCGGAGCCTTCGGCGGCTACCTGATGGGCTATGTGATCCAGAACTTCGAGATCCAGCCCTTCATCGTGACCCTCGCGGGCCTGTTCCTCTTCCGCGGCCTGTGCCTGGTCATCAGCAAGGAGTCGATCTCGATCGGCGACTCCTCGGTGAGCAGCATGGCCCAGGCCCAGGTGTCCCTGGGGGGCGGGTTCCTCTCGATCGGGGCCATCGTCTCGCTGGTGGTACTGGCCGCGGCCTTCTACGTCCTGCACTACACGCGCTTCGGCCGACGGGTGTACGCCATCGGAGGCAACGAGCAGTCCGCGCTGCTGATGGGGCTTCCGCAGGGCGGTACGAAGATCGCGGTGTACACGATGAGCGGGTTCTGCTCCGCGCTGGCCGGGCTGCTGTTCACGCTGTACATCCAGTCCGGGGATCCGCTGCACGCCACGGGCCTCGAACTGGACGCGATCGCGGCGGTCGTCATCGGCGGCACCTTGTTGACCGGCGGGTCCGGGTATGTGGTGGGCACGTTGTTCGGTGTCCTGGTGCTCGGTCTGATCAAGAGCCTGATCCAGTTCGAGGGCACGTTGAGTTCGTGGTGGACGAAGATCGCGACGGGTGTGCTGTTGTGCGCGTTCATCCTGATCCAACGGACGATGACGTCCCGTCGTAAGACATAAGACATAAGACATAAGACGTAAGACGTAAGGGGGTTGGCCGCGCAGTTCCCCGCGCCCCTTCGGGGGCGCGGGGAACTGCGCGAACGGGGGTTCGGGGGCGGAAACCAATCGCGTCGGAACCGTTGACGTGTACAGGTCGCCTGCTTATCTTCTGGTCGAAGTTACGCACGCCGTACGGTATTTCGAACAGTCGTCCACTCGAAGAGCACCCACGTGAGCCCAGCATGTGAGCGAACCCACCCGGGAGGAACACCGTGAGACGCACGATCGCATGGGTGGTGACGGCCCTGTTCGTCATCCTGGCCGCGCCGGCCTCCGGCGTCGCCGAGGCCGCCGCACCCGCCTCGCCTGCCGTCACCTACACCAACCCCGTCGCCGAGCAGCGGGCCGACCCGCACATCGTCAAGCACACCGACGGCTACTACTACTTCACCGCGACCGTGCCCGCGTACGACAGGATCGTGATGCGGCGGGCCACCACCCTCCAGGGGCTGTCCACGGCCGCCGAGACGACGATCTGGACCAAGCACGCCAGTGGTGACATGGGCGCGCACATCTGGGCACCGGAGATCCACTACATCGGCGGCAAGTGGTACGTCTACTTCGCCGCCGGTTCCACCAGTGACATCTGGAAGATCCGGCCGTACGTCCTGGAGACCGGCGCGGCCAATCCGCTGACCGGGACCTGGACCGAGAAGGGCCGTATCGCCCTCCCGCTCGACACCTTCTCGCTGGACGCGACGACCTTCACCGTCGGCGCCACCCGCTATCTGAGCTGGGCGCAGAACGACCCGGCGGTCGGCGACGGCACCAACATCTATCTGGCCAAGCTGTCCGACCCCTGGACCGTCAGCGGCAGCCCGGTCATGATCTCCCGGCCCACCAACGCCTGGGAGAAGGTCGGCCACACGGTCAACGAGGGCCCCGCGGTCATCCAGCGCGGCGGCAAGGTCTTCATGACCTTCTCGGCGAGCGCCACCGACAGCAACTACTGCCTCGGCCTGCTGACCGCGTCCGCCTCCGCCGACCTGATGAACGCGGCGTCCTGGGCCAAGACGCCCACCCCGGTCTTCACCAGCAACGCGGCCACCGGCCAGTACGGACCGGGCCACAACACCTTCACCACGTCCGAGGACGGCAAGTCCGACATCCTCGTCTACCACGACCGCAACTACAAGGACATCAGCGGCGACCCGCTCAACGACCCCAACCGGCGCACCCGTTACCAGAAGCTGTACTGGAACGCCGACGGCACCCCGAACTTCGGCATCCCGGTGGCAGACGGCGTCACCCCGGTCCGCTTCTCCTCGTACAACTTCCCCGACCGGTACGTCCGGCACTGGGAGTACCGGGCGAAGATCGAGCCGAACGTCACCAACCTCGCCGACTCGCAGTTCCGTGTGGTGACCGGCCTGGCCGGCACCGGGACCGTCTCGCTCGAATCGGCGAACTTCCCCGGTTACTACCTCCGCCACCGCGCCAACGGCGAGGTGTGGGTGGACAAGAGCGACGGGAGTACGGCGTTCAAGGGCGACGCGAGCTTCTACCGGCGGGCCGGCCTGGCCGACGCGTCCGCGGGCGTCTCCTTCGAGTCGTACAACGTGGCGGGCAGTTACCTCCGGCACTACGAGTACCTGCTCGTCACGCAGCCGGCCGACACGACGGCGGCCAAGGCGGACGCGACGTTCTACGCCGAGTAGGCGGCGTCCGCCCGGTTCAGCGCCGGGCCGTGAGGATGCTGAGCGCGTTGGCGGCGACGACCGCGCCGACGGCGGCCCACTCCACGGGGCCCAGGCTCTGGCCCAGGACGATCCAGCCGACCAGACCCGCCAGTACCGGGTTGACACTCATGAAGAGGCCGAAGGCAGCGGCGGGGACGCGGCGCAGGGTGAACATGTCCGCCAGGTACGGCACCGCGGAGGCGAGCACGCCCGCCGCGACGGCGTACCCCAGAGCCGTGGGTGTCGGCGGGTTCCGGAGTGCCAGGACGACACCGACCGGCAGGAACATCAACGCGGAGACGGCCGCCGCGGCGGCGGAGCCCTGCGCTCCGGGGACGCGGCGGCCCACCGTGCGGTTGAGCAGGATGTAGGAGGCCCAGCAGACCGCGGCGAGCAGACCGAGGCCCATGCCGAGGTAGTCCGCCGACGGCTGGGGGCGCATCAGGGTGACGACGCCCGCCGCGGCGACCAGCGCGCAGCAGGCGTCGATCCGCCGGCGCGCGGCGGACAGCGCGATGGCGAGCGGGCCGAGGAACTCCAGGGTCACCGCAAGACCGAGCCCGATGCGGTCGATGGCGGTGTAGAGGGACAGGTTCATCGTCCCGAACACCAGGGCCAGCAGCAGGACCGGCCACCACTGGTGCCTGGTGAACGAGCGCAGCGGGGGCCTGGCGACCGCGAACAGGGCGATCGCGGCCACGTACTGGCGTACCGCGACGACACCGAGGGGGCCGAGGACGGGGAAGGCCAGCGAACCGATCGCCGCGCCGGTCTGGTTGGACAGACCGCTGCCGAGCAGCGTGCACAGAGCCGCCAGGCGCCCGCCCCCGGGCGCCGGAGTCGTGGGCGCCGCGGGCAGGTGCCGCATGGACGTCGGCGAGGGCGACGTCGGTGAGGGCGCGGAGGCTGCGTGCATGCTCCGATGCTGCGCCGGTCGCGGGCATGCGCAAAATGCATCGATGGGTCCATCTATACGCTTGGGTCATGGATGTGGAACTGCGGCAGTTGCGCTGTCTCGTCGCGATCGTCGACGAGGGCGGCTTCACCGACGCGGCCATCGCCCTCGGTGTCTCCCAGGCAGCGGTGTCCCGCACCCTGGCGTCGCTCGAACGCGCCCTGGAAGTGCGGCTGTTGCGGCGTACCTCCAGGGAGGTGACTCCGACGGCGACGGGCCTGCGCGTGGTGGCGCACGCCCGGCGGGTGCTCGGCGAGGTGGAGGGCCTGGTCCGGGAGGCCGCCTCCGGCCAGTCCTCCCTGCGGATCGGTTACGCCTGGTCGGCGCTCGGCCGCCACACGCTGGCCTTCCAGCGCGCCTGGGCCGGCGCGCACCCCGCGACGGAACTGGAGCTGGTCCGCGCCAACTCCGCGACCGCCGGGCTGGCCGAGGGCACCTGTGACCTGAGCGTCGTACGACGGCCGTTGGACGAGCGCCGCTTCGACTCGGTCATCGTCGGCCTGGAACGGCGGCTGTGCGCCATGGCCGCCGACGATCCGATGGCCCGGCGCCGTTCGGTCCGGCTGGCCGACCTCGCCGGACGCACCCTGCTGGTCGACCGGCGGACCGGGACCACCACGACGGAGCTGTGGCCGCCGGACGCCCGCCCGGAGACCAGGGAGTCCCACGACATCGACGACTGGCTGACCACCATCTCCACGGGCCGGTGTGTGGGGATGACCGCCGAGTCGACCGCGCACCAGTATCCGCGGCCGGGGGTCGTGTACCGGCCGGTGCGGGACGCCGAGCCGATCGCCGTTCGGCTCGCCTGGTGGCGGGACGACCCGCATCCCGCGGCGGCGGCTGTGACCGAGCTGCTTTCGGGGCTGTACCGCGAGGGGTGACGGCAACTCCGCCGGAGCGCGACAGGTCCCCTCAGCTCCCGTCCGCCAAGGGGATCCTCATGGTGAACGTCGTCGTGCCCGGAGCGGAGGTCAGTTCGATGGTGCCGCCGTGGGCCCGGACCAGGGAGTGGGCCACCGCGAGGCCCAGGCCGCTGCCGCCGCGGTCCCGGCTGCGGGCCTTGTCGATACGGAAGAAGCGGTCGAAGACACGCTCCTGGTCGGCGGCCGGGATGCCGGGACCGGAGTCGGTGACCCGGACGACGGCCGCGCCGGCCGCGACGGAGACCTCCACCAGGACCTCGGTACCGGCGGGGGTGTGCACGGCGGCGTTGGTGAGGAGGTTGTCGAGGACCTGTCGGACGCGCAGGACGTCGAGCCGCAGCCGCACCGGGCCGGAACCGGCCGTCACGGTCAGCGGATGGTCGGGGTGGCCGGCGCGGAAGGCGTCCGCGGCCTGCCGTACCAGTTCCGCGAGGTCGGCGTCCTCCAGCCGCAGCGGCGCCTCCACCTCGGCGGCGTCCAGGCGGGCGAGCAGCAGCAGGTCGTCCAGGAGCACACCCATCCGGGCGGCCTCGGCGCGCAGCCGGGCCAGGTGCCTGTCCCGCTCGCCGGGCTCGTTGGCCGCCGCGTACTGGAAGAGGTCCGCGTAACCGCGTACCGACATCAGGGGCGTACGCAGCTCGTGCGAGGCGTCCGCGACGAAGCGGCGCAGCCGCTGCTCGGCCTCCGTGCGGACGGCCAGCGAGTCGTCGATGTGCTCCAGCATGGTGTTGAAGGCGGTGCGCAGCTCCTCGACCTCCGGGCCGCCGTTGCCGCGGTCGGCGCGGACCGGCAGCCGGGCCGAGTCGGTGAAGTCGTGCGAGGTGATGCCGCGGGCGGTGTGCGCCATGTCGCTGAGCGGCTGCAGGCCCCGGCGCAGCACCGCGCGCCCGAACACCACGAGGCCGAGCAGCGCGAGGGCGAACGCGACGACCTGGACCGTGACCAGCTGGTCCATGGTGTCCTCGATGTCCTCCAGCGGCGCCGCGGTGACCAGGACGACGTCGTCGCCGATCTTGCAGGCGCGCAGCCGGTACGCGCCCTCGTCCTCGATACGCGTGGTGTGGGACATCTCCGTCCCCCCGGTCCGGGCCAGCGACTCGGCGAAGGAGGTGAGCTCGACGGTGTCCTTCGGCACGTCACTGGGCTTGCGCAGCACGGCCGAGTCGCCCGAGACGTCGTACACCGCGGTGTACCAGCCGTAGTACGGCCGGCGCTCCACCGTGCCGTGGGCCTGGGCGTCCTTGGACTGGGTGGTCTGGACGAGCTTCATCTGGTCGTTGAGCTGGCGCTCCAGGTAGTCCCGCATGTACGTGGACAGCGCGGTGCCGACCACGGCGAAGACGACCAGCGAGAGCACGCCCATGCCGAGCGCGAGCCGGGTGCCGAGGCGGAGCCTGGGGTAGGTGTCGCGGAGGCGGCCGATCACTCGGAGGCCTGCCGGACGACGTATCCGACGCCCCGTACAGTGTGGATCAGTTGCGGCTCGTCGTCCTTGTCGTCGTCGTCGGTCGCGTCGGTGTCGGTGTCGCCGTCGAGTTTGCGGCGCAGACGGCTGATGACCAGCTCCACCACGTTCGAGCGGCCGCCGAAGCCGTACTCCCACACGTGGTCGAGGATCTGGGCCTTGGTCAGTACCGTCGGCGACTTGCGCATCAGGTAGCGGAGCACCTCGTACTCGGTCGGGGTGAGCGTCAGCAGCCGCCGGCCCCGGCGTACCTCGCGGGTGTCCTCGTCCATCGTGAGGTCCCCGACGCTCAGCACGGACCGCTGGAAGGCGGGTCCCGCGCTGCGGCGCAGCACGGTCCGCAGCCGGGCCATGAGTTCCTCCACCGCGAACGGTTTGACGAGATAGTCGTCACCGCCCCTGGTGAGGCCCGCGACCCGGTCCGCCACTCCGTCCCGGGCGGTCAGGAAGACGACGGGCACCATCGTCCCGGACAGGCGCAGGCGGTCCAGGACGGCGAAGCCGTCGAGCCCCGGCAGCATCAGGTCGAGCACCACGATGTCCGGGTGGAACTCCGCGGCGCGTTGCAGTGCCTCCTCGCCGGAGTTCGCGGTGACCGCCTCCCAGCCCTCGTAGCGGGCGACCGTCGCGACCAGGTCGGCGATGGGCGGGTCGTCGTCCACGACGAGAAGTCGTACTTTTTCCACGTGCCCATAGTGCTTCACGTGGCCGAATGCGCCATAGCCGAGGACGCTCCGGGACCAGATCGATAGACAGTTGAAAGTTCATCGACAGGAGAACGACAGGGTTGCCGAGGCAGGCTCGGAGTCCAAGGACCCGAATGAGGGATCCAGGGCCCGATGCAAGGGTCCGAGGACCCGATCAAGGAGTTGCCGTCCGTGACGACTGTCCAGACGACCGTTCCGCCGCCGACCGCGGCGGTACGTCCCAAGATGGTGGCCCGCGCCGGCCTGTACGGCGTGCTGGCCCTGAACGTGGTCGTGGTGACCGTGTTCTTCATCCAGGCCGGGTTCGCCTCGAACGCCCTCATCGTGCTGGGCAGACTCGCCGGGCTGTACGGCGCGCTCCTGATGGCCTTCCAGCTGCTGCTGGTCGCCCGGCTGCCGTGGTTCGACCGCCGTATCGGCATGGACCGGCTGACCTCCTGGCACCGCTGGGTCGGCTTCGGCCTGCTCTGCACGCTGCTCGGGCACGCCGTGTTCATCACCTTCGGCTACGCACAGTCGTCCTCGATGGGCCCGGTGGACCAGCTGGTGGACCTCGGGCAGACCGTCGAAGGCGTGTTCCGCGCGATCGTCGCGCTCGGCCTGATCCTCGTGATCGGCGGAGTCTCGGCCCGCTTCGCCCGCCGTCGGCTCGCGTACGAGACCTGGCACTTCATCCACCTGTACACGTACGTCGCGGTGGTGCTGGCGTTCACGCACCAGGTCGCGGCGGGGACGACGTTCACCTCGTCGTCCGCCGCCACGACGTACTGGTACGTGCTGTGGGGCGTGGCGCTCGGCGCGGTGCTCCTGGGCCGGGTCGTCCTGCCGCTGTGGCGGAATCTCCGCCACCAGCTGCGGGTCTCCGCCGTGGTGCCCGAGTCCGACAACGTCGTGTCCGTCTACATCACGGGACGCGACCTCGACCGGCTGCCGGCCCGCGCCGGTCAGTTCTTCCTGTGGCGGTTCCTCACCAGGGACCGTTGGTGGCAGGCCAACCCGTTCTCCCTGTCGGCGGCCCCCGACGGCCGCTCACTGCGGCTCACCGCCAAGGCGGCCGGTGACGGCACCGCCGCCCTCAGGCACCTCAAGGTGGGCACACGGGTCTTCGCCGAGGGGCCGTACGGCGCCTTCACCGCGATGCACCGCACCCGCTCCGAGGCCGTACTCATCGCCGGGGGCGTCGGCGTCACCCCGATCCGGGCCCTGCTGGAGGAACTGCACGGGCACGCGGTGGTCATCTACCGGGTGGGCTCGGACCGGGACGCGGTGCTCTACGAGGAGCTGCGCGAACTCGCCCACGCCAAGGGTGCCGAGCTGCACCTGGTGTCCGGGCCGGTCAGCCCCGACAAGCTGGCACCGCACGAGCTCGCGCGGCTCGTGCCGGACATCAACGACCGGGACGTCTTCCTGTGCGGGCCGCCTCCGATGATGAACGCGGTGCTCGGCAGCCTGCGCGAGCTGGGCGTCCCCAAGCCGCAGATCCATTTCGAGCGCTTCAGCCTGGCGGGCTGAGGGACATCGTGCGCGGGCTGAGAGACATCTGAGCGGGATGAGAGAGACAACGTGAAGCGAGCAATACCTGTCCTGGTCCTGAGCGTCGCGGGCCTGATCCCGGTGTGGCGCTACGCCCCCTCGGACGGCACGACGACGACCACCGAGGCCTCGGCACCCGCCTCGACGCCTTCCACGTCCTCCTCCGGGGACGGCTCGTCCCAGGTGGTCAAGGGCACGACCGTGGACACCGAGAAGGGGCCGGTGCAGGTCGAGGTCACCTACGACGGCGACGAGATCACCGCAGTGAAGCTGCTCCAGCAGCCGAACCATCCGCAGACCGAGGCGGCCGTGCCGAAACTCGTCGCGGAGACGTTGGAGGCGC
Source organism: Streptomyces sp. NPDC087844 (assembly GCF_044742785.1). Taxonomy (NCBI): domain Bacteria; kingdom Bacillati; phylum Actinomycetota; class Actinomycetes; order Kitasatosporales; family Streptomycetaceae; genus Streptomyces; species Streptomyces sp. NPDC087844. The sequence goes on from NZ_JBIUVD010000032.1 coordinate 62,583, forward strand.
AGAGCGCCGACGTCGACACGGTGTCCGGCGCGACGATCACCAGCGACGGTTACCGGGAGTCGCTGCAGGCGGCCATCGACGCGCGGGCCGAGTCCGCCTCGGCCTCCTCCTCCTCGCCGTCCGCGTCGGCCGCCGCGTCCCAGGTGGTGGCGGGGTCCGCGGTGAACACCGAGAAGGGCACCGTCCAGGTCGAGGTCACCTTCGACGGCGACGCCATCGGTTCGGTACGCATGCTCCAGCAGCCGAACCATCCGCAGACCGAGGCCGCCGTACCCAAGCTCATCGCGGAGACGTTGGAGGCGCAGAGCGCCGACGTCGACGCGGTGTCCGGGGCGACGATCACGAGCGAGGGGTACGTCGAGTCGCTGCAGGCGGCGCTCGACGCGAAGGGCTGATGACGGCGATGTCCACGACCCACGGTGCGGGTGCGGGTGCGGGCGCGGTCGACGCGGTGCATCGCGTCGAGCAGATCATGGGGCTGCCGATCTCCCTGCGGATCGAGGACGGGGGTACCGGGCGGGAGGCTGCCGGGGCCGCGGACCAGGTGTTCGCCTGGCTGCGTGAGGTCGACGCGCGGTTCAGCCCCTTTCTGCCCGACAGCGAGGTGTCCCGGTTGGACCGGGGTGAGCTGGCGGACGACGAGCTGAGCCCGGATCTGGTCGAGGTCCTCGACCTGTGCGAGCGGTACCGGGTCGAGAGCGGCGGCGCGTTCCAGGTGCGGCTGCCCGGTCGAGGGCTCGATCCCTGTGCCATGGTCAAGGGCTGGGCGGTCCAGCGTGGCGCGGAGCTGCTGCGGGCGTCGGGTGTGACCACGTTCTGTCTGAACGCGGGCGGTGACGTGGTCGCGGCGGGCCGGCCGTGGCGGGTCGGGGTACGGCATCCGGAGCGGGCCGATCGGGTGTGCGCGGTGGTGGAGGTCGGCGACGGGGCGGTGGCCACCTCCGGGCGGTACGAGCGGGGGGACCACATCTTCGACGGGCGTACGGGGCGGGCGGCGACGGGGCTGCTCAGCCTGACGGTGGTGGCGTCCTCGCTGACGGAGGCGGACGCGGTGGCTACCGCGGGGTTCGCGATGGGGGTGGAGGGGGTCGACTGGGCCGCGGCACGTACGGGGTGCGAGGTGTTCGCGGTGGACGCCGGGCGGGGGGTGCTGCGTAGTCCGGGGTTCCCCACCACCTCCGCGCACTGACTGGCCGTCGGCGGCTGAAGGCGCGTCACGGCCGACCGCGCAGTTCCCGGCGCCCGCCCCTGAGAGGCGCCGCGCCGTTCCTCGCGCTGCTGGTGGGGCGCCCATCTGGTCGGGCTCGCGGTGGTGTCCTTCAGGGGAGCGGGGAACCGCGCGAGCCCTCGCCGGTCCGCAGGGAGCCGACAATCCGCCGCCGGGCGCCCCTCTCGGAGGCGAGGCGAGGCGAAGCGTGCCGTCGAAGGGCCCCCGCCGGCGGGGGCCCTTCTCCTACGTCACGGCCGGACGAGCGAGCCGCATCACGAACAAAATTGTTGACAATCTTGTTCGTCTAGATTTAGGTTCGACAGGCACTCACTCAGGGAGGGCACACATGCCGAAAGAAGCCCGTCCGAGCACCGGAGAGCAGGCCAAGCAGCACGCGCTCGCGCAGTTGCGGCAGGCCATCCTGCGAGGCGAGATGGCCCCGGCCCAACGCCTCGTGGAGAACGAACTCGCCGAGCAGTTCGATGTGACCCGGGCCAGTGTCCGGGCAGCCCTGATCGAGCTGGAGTCGGAAGGGCTGGTCGAACGCATCCGCAACCGCGGCTCACGGGTGCGGGTGGTGACCGTCGAGGAAGCGGTCGCCATCACCGAGTGCCGCATGGTCCTGGAAGGACTGTGCGCGGGCAAGGCGGCCGTCGAGGCCAGTGACGAGCAGCTGAACCAGCTGGTCGCCCTGGGCGAGGCGATGTCCAAGGCCGTCGCCGACGGTGAACCGGTGACCTACTCCGACCTCAACCACGAACTGCACCGACACATCAGGCAGTTCAGCGGCCAGCAGGTGGCCGTGGGACTGCTGGAACGGCTCAACGCGCAGTTGGTGCGCCATCGTTTCCAGCTCGCGCTGCGGCCGGGGCGCCCCCAGAAGTCCCTGAGTGAGCATCTGGCCATGATCGACGCGATCAGGGCCAGGGACCCGCAGGCGGCCGAAGAGGCCGTCCGCTCCCACCTCGCGGGTGTGATCGACGCACTGCGTGAATGACGTACTGCGTGCATGACGCCGCGGGGTGGGTCAATCGGCCTGTCCAGCAAGGAGATCGCAGGAATGACCCACGGCAACGCGCCCAACACCCCACGGTCGACGCTCGTCGTCACCGCCCACGCCGGGGACTTCGTGTGGCGGGCGGGAGGAGCCATCGCCCTCGCCGCCGCCCGTGGCGAGAAGGTCACCATCGCGTGCCTGACCTACGGCGAGCGCGGCGAGTCCGCGAAAGCCTGGCGTGCGGGCAAGTCCCTGGAGGAGATCAAGCAGATCCGCCGCGGTGAGGCCGAGGCGGCAGCCGCCGCGCTCGGTGCCGAGGTGGTCTTCTTCGACGCGGGCGACTACCCCCTGACGGTCACACCGGAACTGACCGACCGTCTGGTGGGCGCGTACCGCGAGGCCCAGCCGGACGTCGTGCTCACCCACCCGCTCGACGACCCCTACAACGGCGACCATCCCGCAGCCGCGCGCATGGCACTGGACGCGCGCGTCCTCGCGCAGGCCATCGGCTACCCGGCAGAGGGAGAGATCATCGGCGCCCCGCCGGTGTTCTTCTTCGAGCCACACCAGCCCGAGATGTGCGGCTTCAAGCCGCAGGTACTCCTCGATATCTCCGAGGTCTGGGAGACCAAGCGCAAGGCCATGGAGTGCCTGGCCGCCCAGCAGCACCTGTGGGACTACTACACGGACCTCGCCGTGCGCCGCGGTGTCCAGCTGAAGCGCAACGCCGGACCCAACCTGGGCCTGGCCCACAAGACCATGGCCGAGGCGTACATGCGCCCCTACCCGCAGATCGCCAAGGAGCTGACATGAGCGGCGTCATCGTCACCGACCCGCCGAAGGCGGAAGCGAAGGACGTCGAGGCGCTCGCCGCCTACGGAGTCGCCACCGTGCACGAGGCGATGGGCCGCACCGGCCTGCTCGGCACCCACCTGCGCCCCATCCAGCAGGACACCCGGGTCGCGGGCACCGCGGTCACGGTGCTCTCCTGGCCCGGCGACAACCTCATGATCCACGCGGCCGTCGAGCAGTGCGGCGAGGGCGACATCCTGGTCGTCACGACCACCTCGCCCTCCACCGACGGCATGTTCGGCGAACTGTTCGCCACCGCGCTGCAGCGGCGCGGAGTGCGCGGTCTGATCATCGACGCGGGCATCCGGGACACCGTCGAACTGCGCGAGATGGGCTTCCCCGCCTGGTCCGCGGCCGTCAGCCCGCAGGGCACGGTCAAGGCGACCGGCGGCAGCGTCAACGTGCCGGTGGTCGTCGGCGGCCAGGTGATCCGTCCCGGTGACGTGATCGTCGCCGACGACGACGGTGTGGTGTGCGTGCCCCGCGAGCGGGCCCGCCGGACGGCCGAGGCCTCCGAGGCCCGCGAGGCCAAGGAGGCCGGGGCCCGCGCCGCCTTCCAGGAGGGCCAGCTCGGCCTCGACCGCTACGGCCTGCGCGAGACCCTGGAGCGCCTGGGTGTCTCCTACCGGTCGTACGACGAGTACGAGCGGGAGCGCGAGGACGAGCGGGACGGAGCGGGGTCGTGACCGGCACCGCCGACCCCCGTGCGCAAGCCCCCGCGCAAGCCCGTACCGAAGAGGTGCGCTGCATGCTCATGCGCGGCGGCACCTCCAAGGGCGCCTACTTCCTCGCCGGGGACCTGCCCGCCGAACCCGCCCCGCGCGACGCCCTGTTGCTGCGGATCATGGGCAGCCCCGACCCGCGGCAGATCGACGGCCTGGGCGGTGCGCATCCACTGACCAGCAAGGTCGCGGTGGTCTCCGTGTCAGCGGATCCGGAGGCGGACGTCGACTACCTGTTCCTCCAAGTCGGCGTCGACAAGCCGGAGGTGAGTGACCGTCAGAACTGCGGGAACCTCCTCGCGGGCGTGGGCCCCTTCGCCGTGGAGCGCGGTCTGGTCGCCCCGGGCGGCGACCGCACCTCCGTACGGATCCGCATGCTGAACACCGGGGACCTGGCCGTCTCGGAGTTCCCCACTCCGGGCGGGAGCGTCGACTACTCCGGCTCGGCGGAACTCTCCGCCGAGATCTCCGGTGTACCGGGGTCGGCCGCTCCTGTGGTCATCGAGTTCCGGCCGGGAACCGGTCCGCTGCTGCCGACCGGCCACGCGCGTGACATCGTCGCCGGCACCCCGGTGACCTGTGTGGACAACGGCATGCCGACCGTACTGATCGCGGCACCCTCGCTGGGTGTCACCGGCTACGAGGAGCCCGCCGACCTGGAGGCGGACCGGCAACTCGCCGAACGGCTCCGGGAGATCAGGCTGGAAGCCGGGAAACTGATGGGGCTCGGCGACGTGGAGAACACCACCGTGCCCAAACTCAGCCTGCTCGCGCCGCCGTCGGACGGCGGCGCGGTCATGACGCGCACCTTCATACCGGTGCGCTGCCACACCTCGATCGGGGTCCTGGGCGCGGCGAGCGTCGCCGCGGGACTGCGTATCGAGGGCGGTGTCGGCGAGGGCGTGGCGAGCGTGCCGGAGCACGGGGACCGGATGCGCATCGAGCACCCCACCGGCTTCCTCGACATCGAGACGGCCCTCGCGCAATCCCTTGCTGGAGCCCTCCCGGTCGCCCGGCGCACCGCCGTCGTCCGCACCGCACGCAAGATCTTCGACGGCACGGTCTTCCCCCGGCCTGCCTGAGTCGCACAACACCTGAGTCGCACAACACCTGAGCCGCACAGCACCCCTGAGCCGCACAGCACCCCCGCGCCGCACAACACCCCTGAGGAGGCCTCATGGCCCCGCCGCTCGGCGACATCGCCCACCTCGGGCACGTCGAACTGCTCACCCCCGACCTGGACGCCAGCGTCCGGTTCTTCGTCGACTATCTCGGCCTGACCGAGAACGGCCGCTCGGCGGACGGGACCTCCGTCTACCTGCGGACCTGGGACGACTACGAGCACCACAGCCTCGTCCTGACGGCGCACGAGACATCCGGCATCCGCCGCACCGCCCTGCGCGCCTCCAGCGAGGAGGCCCTGCGACGGCGGGTCAAGGAGGCCGAGGGTGCCGGCCGCACGGGCCGCTGGGTCGAGGACGAGCCGGGCATCGGCCCGCTGTACGTCACCACCGACCCCGACGGCCACGAGATCGCCCTCTACTGGGAGAGCGAGTGGTACCAGGCACCGGACGAGCTGAAGCCAGGCCTGAAGAACCAGCCGCAGGCCAAGCCCGGGCAAGGAGTGGGCGTACGCCGCCTGGACCACGTCAACTTCCTCGCCGCGAACGTCGCGTCGAACGGCGGTTTCGTCCACGAGGTGCTCGGCGCCCGCCCGACCGAGCAGATCCAGCTCGACGACGGCAGGATCGCCGCCCAGTGGCTGACCTTCAGCAGCAAGTCGTACGACATCGTGTACACCGAGGACTGGACCGGCTCGACCGGGCGCCTGCACCACATCGCGTTCGCCACGGACACCCGTGAGGACATCCTGCGGGCCGCCGATCTCGCCCTGGACACCGGTGTGTTCATCGAGACGGGCCCGCACAAGCACGCCATCCAGCAGACGTTCTTCCTGTACGTCTACGAGCCCGGTGGCAACCGGATCGAACTGTGCAACCCGCTCACCCGTCTGGTGCTGGCCCCCGACTGGCCGCTGGTCACCTGGACGGAGAACGAGCGGAAGAAGGGCCAGGCCTGGGGCCTGAAGACCATCGAGTCCTTCCACACGCACGGCACCCCACCCCTTCCCGCTCCGTCCGTTCCTGTGATTGTTGACGAAAACGTTGACAATCCCGGAGTGAATTCTTAGCGTCAGGCGCATCACCGGGTCAGCCGTCAGTCGTCAGTCGACAGCCGTCAGTCGTACGGATCGCGCGGCCCACCTCCCGAATCCCCTCCAGGCGCCCGGCTCCTGGACGAGAGGAACAACGATGTCCCCCTCCTCTTCCTCCTTCGCGCTGTCCGCACGCGGCAGCAGAATGGCCCTGCTGGTCCTGGGCCTGTGCTGGCTGGCCGTGCTCTTCGACGGCCTCGACATGTTCATCTACGGCTCCGTGCTGCCGCACATGCTGGCCGAGAAGTCCCTCGGCATCACCCCGGACATGGCCGGCGACCTCGGCAGCTACGCCACCTTCGGCATGCTGGTCGGCGCGCTGACCGCGGGGACGATCGCCGACCGGGTGGGCCGCAAGAAGCTGATGGTCGCCTGCGTCACGCTCTTCTCACTGGCCTCCGGCCTGTGCGCCATGTCGGGCAGCGTGGCGGTCTTCGGTCTCGGCCGGACCCTCGCCGGCGTCGGCCTCGGCGGGCTGCTGCCCACCGCGATCAGCATGGTCTCCGACTACGCCCCGCGCGGCCGCGCCGCCCTCACCATCGGCATGCTGATGACCGCCCACCACGCGGGCGGCATCCTCTCCGCCTATGTGGCCCTGTGGATCGTGGAGCCCCTCGGCTGGCGCGCCGCCTTCTGGGTCTGTGTGGTCCCGCTGCTCTTCGTCCCGGCGCTCGCGAAGTTCATGCCCGAGTCGCTGAGCTTCCTCGTCGCCAAGGGCCGCACCGAGGAGGCCCGCGTACTGGCCGGCCGCTTCGAGGTCGAACTGCCCGCCGAGACCGAGAAGAAGGCCGCGGGCGAGCGCTGGAACGCCCTCGCCAACCTGTTCCGGGGCGGCGAGTGGACCCAGACCCTGCTGTACTGGCTGGCCTCCTTCGGCGGTCTGCTGCTGGTCTACGGAGTCGCCACCTGGCTGCCCACGCTGATGCGCGGCCAGGGTTACGAACTGGGCTCGGCCCTGACCTTCGTCGTCCTCTTCAACCTCGGCGGCATCGTGGGCATGCTGGTCGCCGGACGGGCCGCGGACCGCTTCGGCGCCCCGCGCATCTCGTCGGTCTGGTTCGCGCTGACCGCCGCCGGGGTGTTCCTGCTCAGCGTCCACATGCCGCTGGCGCTCACCTTCGCGGTCGTCTTCCTCACCGGTGTGTTCCTCAACAGCGCGCAGGTCATGATCTACGCGACGGTGTCGATCCGCTCCACCCCCGACAGCCGCGCCACCGCCGTCGGCTGGACCTCCGGCATGGGCCGCTTCGGCGCCGTGTTCGGGCCCTGGCTCGGCGGCCAGCTGCTCGCCGCCGGGAACGGCGACTGGGGCTTCACCGCCTTCGCGATCGCGGGCCTGTCGTCGATGGTCTTCATCGGCATCGCCGCGCTGCGCGGTGCGAAGCGGACGACGGGGAGCGACACGCCCCAGGGCCTGGTCACCGCCCACTGAGCCCACAGGGAGGGCCGCCGTGCGGGACGCTCAGCCGTGGGCGTCCCGTTGGTGCCCGGCCAGCGCGTGGGAGATGTCCCGCGTCGCCGGATACAGCTGCAGGTACAGGGCGTACAGCTCGTCGTAGCGGGCGCGCAGGAGCGGATCGGGAGCAATCCGCTCGCGCACCGGGTTCCACGTGTCGATGCGCGGGGCGCCGACCGAGGCGGCGGCCAGGAACGCGGCGCCGTAACTCGCGCCGAGCGACACGGTCCTGACCTCCTGCTCCAGGCCGGTCACCGAGGAGACGATCCCGGTCCACAGTCCGCCGCGGGTGCCGCCGCCCACGGCGACGACACGGCGGACGTCGGCTCCGGCCGCGCGCATCGCCTCGACGTTGTGCCGGACACCGAAGGCCGTCGCCTCCAGGGCGGCACGGTAGAGGTCGCCGCGGGTGTGCTCCACCGTCAGCCCGGCGATCACACCCCGTGCGTACGGATCGGCCACCGGCGTCCGCTCTCCCGCGAAGTAGGGGAGCATCAGCAGCCCCCGCGCGCCCGGTCCGGACGCCTCGGCCTCGGCGAGCAGGGTCGCGTGGTCGGGCGCTCCGGACAACTCCCGCAGCCAGTCCGTGATCACGCCGGACGTGGCCATGCCGCCCGCGAGGCTGCGGGTGCCGGGCAGGGCTCCCACGGTGCTCCACAGCTCGGGCACCAGGAGACGGTCGGCCAGGGTGTGGATCAGGAACATGGTGCTGCCGTACATGAGCATGAGGTCACCGGTGTCCTGTGCCCCGACGCTCAGCGCCTCCGACCAGGCGTCGACCGTCCCGGTGATCACGGGGAGGCCGACGGGCAGACCGGTGGCGCCCGCGGCCTCGGCCGTCACCCGCCCGGCGATGTCCCCGGGCCACAGCAGGCGGGGCAGTTCCAGCCACGGTGCGATGTGCCGCGTCCACGGTTCGTACCACTCCTGGGCGACGGAGTCGTAGAGCGGGACGGCCTGGCTCGCCGAGTGGTGGTCGAGCGTGTAGGCCCCGGTGAGCCGGCGGACCAGGTACGAGCTGGGCATGTAGAGGCGCCGGGCCCGCGCGACCGTCTCCGGCTCGTGTTCCGCCAGCCAGGCGATCTTGGGGCCCACGGCCTGGGTGGACAGCAGGGAGCCGCAGCGCCGCAGTACGGCGTCACGGCCCAACTCGGCCTCCAGGCGCGCGATCTGCTCGGTGGCTCGGGTGTCGACGCCGTACAGGATCGCCGGACGCAGCGGGGTGTCCGTCGCGTCGGTGAGCGCGACGCACGGGCCCATCCCGCTGACGCCGACCGCGGTGACGGACTCGCCGTCGGACGAGGACTTCAGCAACTCCCGGGCGAGGGAGGCGAACTCGTCCCACCACACCCGGGCGTCTGTCTCGACGTGCCCGGGGCGTGGCCGGTCGACCGTGTGCGGCCGCACGGCCGTCGCGAGGACCGTTCCGTTCTCGTCGACCAGCACGCCCTTGCTGCTGGACGTACCGATGTCGACCCCGAGCACCGTCATGGCTGCGTACCCCGCCCTCTCGTCTCTGCTCCCTCTTCGGCTGTCCTCCCTTCGTTCTACGGGAGGGACAGGGAACCGTCGCGCTGCGGGGGGATCGCCACGCCGTTCTGCTGGAGGGCGACCGTGCGCGCGGGAGAGGGGATGCGGATGCCTTCGAGGCGGTACCGCTTGTGCAGCCGCTTGATGAACTCGTGCTTGATCCGGTACTGGTCGCTGAACTCACCGACGCCCAGGATCACCGTGAAGCTGATCCGCGAGTCCCCGAACGTGTGGAAGCGGATGGCGGGTTCGTGCTCGGGCATGGCGCCCTCGATCTCCGTCATGACCTCGACCACGACCTCGGAGGTGACGCGCTCCACGTGCTCCAGGTCGCTGTCGTAACCGACGCCGACCTGCACCATCAGGGTCATTTCCTGTTCCGGCCGGCTGTAGTTGGTCATGTTGGTGCTGGACAGCTGGGCGTTCGGGATGATGACCAGGTTGTTGGAGAGGTTGCGTACGACCGTGTTGCGCCAGTTGATGTCGACGACATACCCCTCCTCTCCGCTGGTGAGGCGGATGTAGTCGCCGGGCTGGATCGTCTTCGAGGCGAGGATGTGGATACCCGCGAAGAGGTTGGCGAGGGTGTCCTGGAGGGCCAGCGCGACCGCGAGACCACCGACGCCCAGGGCCGTGAGCAGCGGGGCTATCGATATGCCCAGGGTCTGCAGGACGACCAGGCAGCCGATGGCCAGGACGACGACCCGGGTGATGTTGACGAAGATCGAGGCCGATCCGGCGACACCGGACCGGGACTGGGTGACGGCCCGCACCAGGCCGGCGATCACGCGTGCCGCGGTGATGGTGGCGGCGAGCATGATCAGGACCGTCAGGATCTGGTTGACGGTGTGGTTGACCTTGCCGGTCAGCGGCAGCGCCGCCGCCGCGGCGGCCACTCCGGCCGTGATCGCCGCGACCGGCACCAGCGCGCGCAGCGCGTCGACGAGGACGTCGTCGCCGGTCCACCGGGTACGGGTCGCGTGCTTGCCCAGCCAGCGCAGGAGAAAGCGGAGCAGGACGGTCGCCACGAGCCCGGCGATCAGCCAGACGCCCGCCACGACCCAGTCGTGCACGGTCAGGTCTCGGTTCACCGACTGCCTCCCGTCGTACGGGGGAGAGGGCGTACGCCCGTTATGTGTGTCGTCACCTTGTTGCCACCTGCTGCTCGATTCCGGGATGTGCCGGCCCGTCGGTCATGACATGGCGTCGACCGGCGGGACTGGCTCATCTTGCTACATGCGCACGGATGCTTCACGGCGCAGCCGCACAGGTCAGGCCATCTCCCACGGACAACGCCGCCAACTCGGTACATCTGTGGGCTTGTTGACGCCCCATCCGGCCGGTACGGGAGCCGAGTCCGCCTTGCGGTCCGCCCCGGCGGGCCGACGGCTGGGCCTGGCCGGGCCAGGTGCCAAGTTGGCCTGGATGCATCGCCACACGCGCCTCAGGAGTCATTGAACGATCCGTGGCGCCCGGCTCCCGCCGGGGCCGGACCCCAGTTGCCCGTTCAGATCATCTTCAGTCGCACCAGCGCGCCCAGCGTGAGTGCCCCCGGGAGCAGGGGGAGCCACACCGTGATGATGCGGTAGGCGAGCACCACCGCCGTCGCCGTCGCGGCGGGCCCGCCCGCCGCGACCAGCGCCACGATCAGCGCCGCCTCCACCGAGCCGATCCCGCCCGGCGTCGGTACCAGCGCGACGGCGACCGTGGCCGCCAAGTAGGCGACCGCGATGTGCAGCGCGGGCACCGGCAGCCCCAGTGCCTGGCCGACCGCGGCCAGCCCCGCCGCCTGGCAGACGGGGAACGAGAACGAGCCGCCCCACAGAGCCAGCGCGCGAACGGGCCGGGTGTGCACCGACCGGGCCTCGTCCAGCGCGGTGCGCAGGAAGGAGAACACGATGGTTCGCACCCGCCGTACGAGCAGCAGAACCGTCACCGCGACGAGCACCGCCCCGCCGACGGTGAGCAGCAACGGGCCCATCGCGCCGTCCGGGAGCAGCCCGCCGACCCTCAGCGCGTCCGGGAAGGCGATCAGCAGGGCCAGCAGCAGAGCGACTCGGGCGACGGACTCGGCCAGCAGATAGAGCGCGAGCGCGGACGCCGAACGGGCCGGCGGAACCCCGCACACCGTCATGAACCGCAGATTGACGGCACTCGCGCCCAGCCCCGTCGGCAGGAGGTGGTTGGCCGCGCCCGCCGCGAACTGCGTCGCCAGCAGTCGCCGCTTGGGCAGCCGCTGGACCAGGGCGCCCTGCCGGGTGACGGCGGCCGCCACCCACGTCAGACAGGTCGCGGCGGCCGCGGCCAGCAGCCAGGGCCACTTCGCCGAGGCGAGATGGCCGAAGCCCTCCGCGAGCACGGACCGGTGCTGGACCCCGACCACGACCACGAGGGCGAGCGGGAGCAGGCAGAGGATCTGCCGGACCGGAAGGCGTCTGGGGAGGCTCTGGGGGAGCCGTTCGACCGTCACATCGCGCAAGGCTTTCCGCGCCGCACCAACGTGGGGTTGCGGACACGGGGCCAAGGGCTGACACGCTGCGCACGGCCTCGCGCCGCCCGGTTCGGCCGGAGCCGCCCCGGCGGAGAGGGGTTTCGGTTCGGTGAGTGTCATCGGCATTCCCTTGACCTCAAGGTTGCTTGAGGTTCTACGGTCGTTCCCATGAGTATGGAGACGACAGCCTGGACGCAGTTGTACAGCGTCATGAACGCCCAGCGGGAGCGCCGCCCCTTCGCCCGCGCCACCCTCCGACGCATCGCCGGATTCGCCCGCCCGCACCGGCGCCGGATCGCCCAGTTCGTGGTGCTCAGCGTGGCGACGGCGCTGCTCGCCGTGGCGACGCCGGTCCTCGCCGGACGTGTGGTGGACGCGATCGTGGCCGACGGGGACGAGGCGACGGTCGTACGACTCGCCCTGCTCATCGCGGTGATCGCGCTCGCCGAGGCGGCGCTCGGCCTGGTGAGCCGCTGGTTCTCCGCGACGCTGGGCGAGGGACTCATCGTCGATCTGCGGACAGCCGTGTTCGATCATGTGCAGCGCATGCCGGTCGCGTTCTTCACACGCACTCGTACGGGCGCGCTCGTCAGTCGACTCAACAACGACGTGATCGGCGCCCAGCGCGCCTTCAGCAACACGCTGTCCGGAGTGGTGAGCAATGTCGTGACCCTGCTCCTCACACTCGCCGTGATGCTCACCCTGTCCTGGCAGATCACCCTGCTGGCGCTCGTGCTGCTCCCGGTGTTCGTGGTGCCCGCCCGCCGGGTGGGCAGGCGCATGGCGAAACTCCAGCGCGAGGCCGCCGACCTCAACGCCGCCATGGGCACACGGATGACCGAACGCTTCTCCGCGCCCGGCGCCACCCTGATCAAACTCTTCGGCCGGCCCGCCGAGGAGTCCGCGGAGTTCGCGGCCCGCGCCCGCCGCGTCCGGGACATCGGGGTACGCACGGCCATGGCGCAGACCGTGTTCATCACCGCCCTCACCCTCGTCTCCGCCCTGGCCCTCGCGCTGGTCTACGGCCTCGGCGGCTGGTACGCCCTGCGCGGCAGCCTGGAGCCGGGCGCCGTCGTCTCGCTGGCCCTGCTGCTGACCCGCCTGTACGCGCCGCTCACCTCGCTCGCCGGGGCGCGCGTCGAGGTCATGAGCGCGCTCGTCAGCTTCGAGCGCGTCTTCGAGGTGCTCGACCTGAAGCCGCTGATCGAGGAGAAGCCGGACGCCCGCGCGGTGCCCGAGGGAGCGGCCTCCGTCGAGTTCACCGACGTCCGTTTCGCGTACCCGTCCGCCGACAAGGTCTCCCTCGCCTCCCTGGAGGAGGTCGCCGCGCTCGACACCCGGGGTGGCGCCGAGGTCCTGCACGGCATCTCCTTCCGCGCCGAACCCGGCCAGACCGTCGCCCTCGTCGGCTCGTCCGGCGCGGGCAAGTCCACCGTCGCCGCACTGCTGCCCCGGCTGTACGACGCCGACGGGGGCTCCGTACGCATCGGCGGCGTGGACGTGCGCGACCTGAGCGCCGAGTCGATCCGGGCGACCCTCGGCATGGTCACCCAGGACGGCCACCTCTTCCACGAATCGGTCCGCGCCAACCTCCTCCTCGCCCGGCCCGGTGCCGCCGAGGACGACCTGTGGGACGTACTGCGCCGGGCCCGCCTCGAAGACCTCGTACGTTCCCTGCCCGACGGCCTCGACACGGTGGTCGGCGAGCGCGGCTACCGGCTCTCCGGCGGCGAACGCCAGCGCATGACCATCGCCCGGCTGCTCCTCGCCCGCCAGCGCGTGGTCGTCCTCGACGAGGCCACCGCCCACCTGGACAACACCTCGGAGGCCGCTGTCCAGGCGGCCCTCGCCGAAGCGCTGGAGGGACGCACCGCCGTCGTCATCGCCCACCGGCTGTCGACGGTACGGGCCGCCGACCTGATCCTCGTGGTCGAGGCGGGCCACATCGTCGAACGCGGCACGCACGACGAGCTGTTGGCCGCGGGCGGCCGGTACGCGCAGCTGTACCGGACGCAGTTCGCCAAGCCGGGCGGCCACGGGGGCCGGGCCCTCGTGAAGGGGCTGGCCGAGAACATGAACGCGGAAAATGGGAACGCCGACGACGCGCATGCCTGGAACGGGAACGCCGACCCCAACAGACGGCGGAAGTATCGTTGATCGATCTGCTCGACGACGCCGTGGACCTCACACCTGGCCGTCATGTCGAGGATTCCCCTCGCGACTACGAGGCTGAGCACCAGACCTTGCGATGGGAACTGACCGGACAGGTGCGGCTGTTGGTGGAGCTGCTGCTGGTGCTGCTGGTGCTGGCCGCGGGTGACAGCCCCGGTTCTCCGGACGGACCCACCGTCGGCGTCGCCGATCTCGCGCGTGCGGGGCTGGTCGAGTACGGCGATCCGGAACCTGTCTCGATCAGTGACCAGCTCGACATCGACCACCTTCAGGGCCTCCTGCGCAGCGCGGCCAACGCCCGGCGCTCCACCAGCACCAGCGGTACCTTCCGTCCCGACGGCAAGGGCGCCCGCATCCCGGGGACGGACATCACTGAGCAACGGCGGTACGGGGCAGCCTTCCGCGCGCTGCAGGAGTTCGAGGAGTGAGCGCGGAGGGTGGCGGAGCTGAGCCGGGACGCGGCGACCCTGGCAAGGGACGGGCTGGGCAACGGCGCGCTCACTCCGGAGAACCGACGGCCGGCGCCATGTCGCCCGCCCCGTACGCAGACTCGGTCGCGGCACGAACGAACTGGCCGACCCGCTCCACGTAACAGCCAACGCCTCGCGCGCCCGCGTGCACGCCACGAACAGCAGACACCTCTACCGCAGCAGATCCGAGTCGTGCCGCAGCGTGTCCACGGGGGCCGGTGTCAGCTCGCGGATGAACGACACCGCGCTCGCCGTCACACCCAGGACGCCGACGCAGCGGCACTTGAAGCCCCTTCACGGCATGCATGGTGGCGAGCCGCACCCCGTTCGCGCCGGATCCCGAGTTGTCCCTGACCTGGACGACCGGGATCCCGGCTGCGGTCAGCTTGTCGTACGCCTCGACCGCCACCACACTGAGCAACCTGATCGACCAGCCGGGGATCTGTTCCGTGGAGCGGTAGTTGACGCGCAGACGGTGGGTGCGGCCGGTCACCGAGACACCCAGGGAGCCGAGCGGCACCTTCGAGTCGTAGATGCGCCGGCGCGAATCGCCCGTGATGAACAGGTCGTCGCTGCCGGGTGCCACCGCGGCGCGCAGGACAAGGCACTGAGCGGGGTACAGGTCCTGCGCCTCGTCAGCCACGAAGTGGTCGCGCGTGGCGCCGACCCGGCCAGGAGGTCGGCCGCACGCGGATCTGCACCCTCCCTACGTCAAGGAGGGGCGACGACTGCTCAGCCAGCCTGCGGAGGCACATGCTCGACGGGGCTGACCGCGCGGACCATCTGCACCGTCCGGCAGGCTAGGACGCGCGCCTGCAAGGGTTCCTGGATGCTCGGCTTCATCCGTGAGGGGGACCGCACGGACCGGCACCGCCCAGCAGGCCGCGAGAGCAGCCGCCGAACAGGGAACCGAAGCGGAGGGCGAGGCACTGGTCGGCCGCAGCGTCGCTCTGGTGCTCACAGACCGGACGACGGTGGTCGAGGCGCGCCTCGCCGCCCAGTACCCGAAGCTGAACAGGAGGGCCATAGCGCACAACTCGCCCACGAGTCACGTGTTGAGTGGCGACCAGGAAGGTTGTGGGCCGGAAAAGCCGTGGCCCACACCGCCTCGTCGCTCGATCGGCTGTCAGAGGTCGTCGGGGAGCAGCCGGAAGGAGGGCTGTCCGGTCAGTGGTCGCATCATGCGGAAGTGGCTGTCCGTCGTGAAGATGTCGGCTGTCTGGAAGGCTGCCGCCAGGGCAACGTTCATCGCGTCCGCCAGACCCACTCCCGCACCGCCGTCCGCGTCGACGTACCCGCGCATCACCGCCATGGCACTGCGCAGGTGCGGTGCGGTGTCGGGAATCCCGAACCGGCGGACCTCTGCCTGCCCGGTGATGAAATCCAGAGCGTTCATGGCGGCCTGGGCGCCGACTCGTGAGGTCAGCAGGTAGTCCAGTTCGGTGAGCACCATGGGTGAGACCACGAGGTGCCCCGTTCGTGCGAGAGCTTCCCGGTGAGCGGAGTGGCGGGGATCCTTCGGTGTGAACAGTCGGTACAGGGCGTTCGTGTCGGCGATGGCGACCGGGATGTCAGTCATCGGTCCCTCCACCCGCGTCTTCGCCCATGCCCCGTAGTGTCGCCCCGATCTCCTCGTCGTCGAGCACGGGACCGCCCAGGTCCGGGATGTCCAGGTCGCCCATGGGGTCGGTGCGGAACGGGTACGCGGGTCGGCCCGTCAGTGCACCGCGGGGCACGATGTCTCCTATCGGGACGCCGTCCTTGGTGATGGTCACCGTCTCCCCGGCCGCCACGCGGGCCAGGACACGCGATGTCTGCTGGTTGAGCTCCCTCAGCGGGACCTCCGCGCTGTCACTCATCCGTCCACTGTACTACTTGTTCTACATGGCTGTGGTCGCTGCTTCGCGGCGCTGCCGCCCTTGCTGCCGCCCAGGTGGGGAGTGCGTATTTCTGTGTACGCTCGACTGTGCTGTCCTCAGAAAGCCGAACTGCGGAGTGAAGCGCGATCCCTCGGACAAGGAGACAGTCCGTCGCCTCGCCCGCGCGGACCCCGAACTCGACCTGTGGCTCAGCCTGCGCAACCGCATGAACCCGGGTGACCGTCTGTGGTTCTTCTTCAGCCAACCGGAGGCGGCGGTCGCAGCGGTCGCCGAAATCGCTGGGGAACCTTACGACGACCCTGATGACCCCACCTTCTCCTACCGGGTCGAGGTGACCCTGTTGCCGGAGGCAACCGAGGCTCTTCACCGTAACCCGGTGAGCCGGGAGGATCTGGGACTCGGCCAGGTGAGGTCAGTGCAGAAGGTGAAGCCAGAGGTGCTGCCGGTTCTCCTGGCGCGCGCCCGGCTGTGATGCGATCGCCGGCGCACACCGGTGGAGAGATCACGTGCCGCGTGGCGTGAGTGGCAACCTGTCCGACGCGCCACGCACTTCACTCCACAGCGCAAGAAGAAGACACGCTGCCTTGCCTCACGCAAAGGGTCACCAACAGGGGCTCCTCAGCGGCAGCACACAACTGGCCTGCTTCACCGTTGAGGGCATCATCCGAGCGATGGTGCGCGGAAGACACAAGGAAATCTGCCATCCGCCAGGGGGCGTTCTGCATGCCTACTGCCGGTGGGCGGCTCTGCAGGGCCTTGAATTGGTTGGCCCGCTGTCCCGGCTGGTGACTCACGGCCTCACCGGACGGTTACAGCCGCCCCGGTTCTCGTGGCGCGTGGGAGACCGTGAGGTGGGCCGTCGGGCGAGGTGGCAGCGGAGCTGCTCCTTTTCCCAACGGCCCCCTCCCGAACCCGTCGTGCGGCGTTAACCGCAACGGGCTCTCCAGTGATGTTCGTGAACTGCGGTTTCGTGGCCGTCGTGGATGTCCTCGTGGCAGGGCGGACAGACCATGAGGGTCTTGCGCCGTTTCTTTGCCATGAGGACGGCCCAGTCAGGCTGCGTCTGCCCGAGCCGGTCCAGGTCGGCGAGTCTGCGGATCTGGTGGATCTGGATCTTCGCGGCCTGTCCGCACAGTTCGCACGATCCGGCCAGCATCCGTCTGGTCAACTCGCGTCGTGGTGCGAGGCGTTGGACAGGGTCGCGGTCGGTCAGGACTGCGGCCTTATGCCGTTTGAG
>NZ_JBIUVD010000033.1:0-73794 GCF_044742785.1 Streptomyces sp. NPDC087844
GCACCCGGCGACGAGACCAGGGAGCGGGCCGTGCCGGTACGTCGAAAGTCCGCCGCGTAGGGCTCCTCCAGGAAGCGGCGCCCTCAGAAACGTAGAGCAGTACACCCGGGGGCGGCGGACTCGACGTACCGGCACGGCCCGCTTCCGCACCCCCCGCCCCCCGCCCCCCCCCCCCCCCCCCCCCCCCCCCCCCCCCGCTTCCGCACCCCCGGCCCCCGGCCCCCGCACCCGCCCTCGCACCCCCTATGGCAACGCAATCCCCGGATCCATCCCACCCAACGCCGAAGCACACAGGCAATCCCGCGAACCCCCCGCCGGCAGCCCGGCGACCGCGTCGAACAGAACGCCCCGCAACCGCCCCACATTCGCAGCGAACACCTTCAGCACCTCGTCGTGCGAAACACCCTCCCCCGCAGCGGCCCCCGCATCAAGATCGGTGACCAACGTCATCGACGTGTAGCAGAGCTCCAGTTCACGAGCGAGCGCCGCCTCCGGATGCCCGGTCATGCCCACCACGGACCACCCCTGTGCCCGGTACCAGAGAGACTCCGCACGGGTCGAGAACCGCGGCCCCTCGATCACGACGAGCGTTCCGCCGTCCACCGCCTCCCACTCGCGCCCACGCGCCGCCGCGAGCGCGACCTCGCGTCCGACGGGGCAGTACGGGTCGGCCAGCGACACGTGCACCACGTTCGGCGTGCCACCACCGGCCAACGGAATTCCGTCGAAGAACGACTGCGCCCGGGACTGCGTACGGTCCACGAACTGGTCCGGCACGAGCAGCGTCCCGGGCCCGTACTCGGGGCGCAGCCCGCCCACGGCACACGGCCCCAGTACCTGCCGCGCGCCGACGGAACGCAGCGCCCACAGGTTGGCCCGGTAGTTGATGCGATGCGGCGGCAGATGATGCCCGCGTCCATGACGAGGGAGGAAAGCGACCCGTCGCCCGGCGATCTCGCCGAGGAAGAGCGAGTCGCTGGGCGGCCCGTAGGGGGTGTCCACCTGTATCTCGGTCACGTCGTCGAGGAACGAATAGAAACCCGACCCGCCGATGACGCCGATCTCGACGTTCTCCGTGTTCGCCATGAACGGCACCCTAACGGGGCCGGGGAACGCCGAAGACCCTGCCGTGCGCGTGAGGCGCGACGACAGGGTCCGTCAAGACATGAGGCGCGAGAAAGCGTCAGGCGGCGTTGCTGCCGGAGGACGAACTCGTGGACGACGACTTCGATGACGACGACTTCGAGTCCGATGAAGACGAAGACGAAGACTTGGAGTCCGACGAACTGGACGGCTTCGAGTCGGACGACGAGCCCGAGGACTTCGCCGTCGCCGGGCTGGTGCTCGACGACGAGCCGCGGCTGTCGTTGCGATAGAAACCGGAGCCCTTGAAGACGATGCCTACTGCGGAGTACACCTTCTTCAGGCGGCCACTGCAGTTGGGGCACTCGGTCAGGGCGTCATCGGTGAACTTCTGCACCGCCTCAAGGCCTTCGCCGCACTCGGTGCACTGGTACTGGTAGGTCGGCACTGTTGTCTTCCTCCTGGCACTCTCACTCAGTGAGTGCTAACGACGGTCCATACTGACGTATTCCTCGGGATCAGTCCACTGTCACCGGCACGCGGTGACCCACGCCACGTGCGACGGTACGGCTCACGGCGGGCGGAGCGAGCCGTGAACGCAGGCCCACCAGGATCGCCAGAGCGAGCAGCGTGCCGCCCATCGGGACCAGGAAACCGGCCCCGTCCCAGAGGCGGTCCTCCAGCTGTCCGGCAATCATGACGGCGGCCGCCTGGCCGAGTGCGACCGCGCCGGTCAGCCAGGTGAAGGCCTCCGTGCGGGCGCCCACCGGGACCAGCCCCTCGACCAGCGTGTAGCCGGTGATCAGTGCGGGCGCGATGCACATGCCGACCACGAGACCGGTGCCGGCGAGGACGATCACCGACTGGGCCGCCCACAGTCCGGAGGCGGTCAGCGCCAGGGCCGCGTACCCGATGAGGAGGCGGTGGCGCGGGGCCGCCTTCCAGACGATCGCGCCGCAGACGATGCCGGAGAGCATGTTGCCCGCCGCGAACGTCCCGTACAGGACGCCGTTCAGGCCGGGCTCTCCGATCGACTCGCTGAACGCGGCCAGCGAGACCTGCATGCCGCCGAAGACGGCACCGATGCCGAGGAAGGCCACGACCAGCACCCGCACACCGGGGACGGCGAGCGCGGAAACGGCCCTGACGCGTGCGTGCCCGCCGTCACCGGCCCCCGAACCGCCGACAGCGCCGGCCTCGACCCCCACAGGCGGCTGAGTGGCCCGCTGAGCGGCGAACAGCAAGCCACCCACCAATGTCAGCGCGGCCTCGGTGAGCAGCCCCGCGGCCGGGTCCACGGTCGTGCACAGGGCGGTCGCCAGGAGCGGTCCGAACACGAAGGTCAGCTCGTCCGTGACGGATTCGAAGGCCGCCGCGGTCGTCATGAGGGGCGAGCCCTGGAGCTTGGCGCCCCAGCGGGCCCGCACCATGGGCCCCACCTGGGGCACCGAGGCGCCGGTCGGCACAGCGGCGGCGAACAGGGCCCACAGAGGCGCGTCCGCGAGGGCCAGCGCGGTCAGGGAGAGGCCCGCCAGGGAGTGGACGACGACACCGGGGAGCAGTACGGCCCGCTGGCCGTGCCGGTCGGCGAGACGGCCGGTGAACGGCGAGAACAGGGCCATGGCGACACCGGTCACGGCGGCGACGGCGCCGGCGGTGCCGTACGACCCGGTGGTGTGCTGCACGAGCAGCACGATGGAGATGGTCAGCATGGCGAACGGCTGGCGCGCGGCGAAGCCGGGGAGCAGGAACGTCCAGGCGCCGCGTGTGCGCAGCAGCCGCCCGTATCCCGGGCGGGCGGAGACCGGAGTTCCGGTGGAGATCGGAGTTCCGGTGGAGGCCGGAGTTCCGGTGGGATCCGGCGTCCCGCCGGTCTCCTGGGTGACCGTGGATGCCACGGCCGTGCCTTTCTGCCGCCTGGTAGCGCGGCCCCTGTGGCGGGGCGCGGGGCGCCGAGAGCTGTCCTCTTGCGCGGAACTGCGGTAGATACCGGGCCGCCCACTGAGAGGGGCACCGCGGCCGCCATACGGTCGCGCCAGCACTGCGTCAGGCAGAGTTGGTTCGATCAGGTGTGCCTTGATGATACAGGGCTCATTCAAGCCAGACCTGTGAAAACAAGCACCTTCGCACCCAGCGCCTGGGTTTTCCGGCCTGGTCGGCGAGAGGCACCCTCAACCCCACCCCTCAGCCCGCTCCCCACCGGTCCCCAGCCAGTCCGCCAGCTTGCCGCCCTGGCCGACCGCGCGCAGCCGTCGCTCGGCGGCGTCGCGGACGGGGTCCGTCGCCACGACGAGCAGTTCGTCGCCGCGCCGCAGCACGGTCGTGGGCAGGGGAACGAACGATTCTCCACCGCGGACGACCAGGGTGACCGCGGCCCCCGCGGGCAGCCGCAGCTCGTTGATCTCGACGCCGTGCATCTTCGACCCGTCCGGAATGGCGACGGACAGCAGATGTCCGCGAAGCCGCTCCAGCGGCGCCGACTCGATCCCCAGGTCGGCGGTCTCCGAGTCGGACTTGGACAGACCCAGTTTCCGGGCCAGCCAGGGGAGCGTCGGCCCCTGGACGAGGGTGTAGACGACGACAAGGACGAAGACGATGTTGAAGATGCGACGGCTCTCCTCGATGCCGCTCACCATCGGGATCGTCGCCAGGATGATGGGTACGGCGCCGCGCAGGCCGGCCCAGGACATCAGGGCCTGTTCCTGCCAGGGCATGCGGAACGGCAGCAGGGCCACCACGACACTCAGTGGCCGCGCCCCCATGGTCAGCACCAGGCCGATGACGAGCGCAGGCCAGATGTCGTCGCCCATCTCGTGCGGTGTGACGAGCAGGCCCAGCAGCACGAACATGCCGATCTGCGCGATCCAGCCGAGCCCGTCGGCGAAGCCGCGGGTGGCGGGCCAGTGCGGCAGCTTCGCGTTGCCGAGCACCATCGACGCCAGATACACGGCGAGGAAGCCGCTGCCGTGGGCCAGCGCCCCGGCCGCGTACGCGGTGACCGCGATCGCCATGACCGCGATCGGATAGAGACCGGAGGCGGGAAGCGCCACATGCCGCAGCCCGTACGCCCCCAGGAAGCCCACCGCGAGCCCGATGGCCGCTCCGATGGTCAGCTCCAGCGCTATCTCGCCGATCAGGTGGTACCAGTGATCCACCGGACCGGCGGTGGAGAACGCGACGACGAGGATGACGACCGGGGCGTCGTTGAACCCCGACTCGGCCTCCAGGATGCCCGTCACGCGCGAGGGGAGGGGCACCTTCCGGAGCACCGAGAAAACAGCCGCCGCGTCCGTGGAGGACACCACCGCGCCGATGATGAGCGCCTGCCGCCACTCCAGCCCGATCAGGTAGTGGGCCGCCGTCGCCGTGACGCCGACGCTCACCGAGACACCGACGATCGCCAGCGAGGAGGCGGCCGGGAGTCCCGGCCCGACCTCCTTCCACTTCGTGCCGAGACCGCCCTCGGCGAGGATCACGACCAAGGCCGCGTATCCGATGACCTGGGTCAGTTCGGCGTTGTCGAAGTGGACGTCGCCGATGCCGTCCTGGCCCATGGCGACGCCGATGCCCAGATAGACGAGCAGGCTGGGGAGCCCGCTGCGCGAGGAGATCCGAACCGCTGCCACTGCGACGAGCAGCACGAGCGAGCAGACGAGCATGAGCTGGTTGAGGTGGTGGACAGTCAGCGGCTGTTCCCTTCTCGTCGTTCCGATCCTGCTGTTCCGAGTGGCTCGGTTTGATCGGTTTTATCAGCGCAACTACTTCGTTACCTTACCTAACTCTTGACGCTTTCTTGACACTTGTCAGGGCAAGATCGAAGTTTCGTCCGCACGGGTTCCCGACACCGCGTCAAGCCGGGGTTGGCCCTGCGCCTATGGTTGCTCCAGCGTTCAGTCAAATGGACAAGCCCGTCTGCCGCTCGCGTGAGGACAGCAAGGACAGCGATGCCCCCCAACACCACCGCATCTTCCGGTCAGAAGCCCGGCAAGTCCGGCAGGAAGAAGGGGCGCAGAGCCCGTCTGGTCCTGATCGTCCTGGTTCTGGCCATTGTCGGCGGTGTCGCCTACGGAGCGTTCTGGAGCATCAGCACCGTCCGCGCCTCCTTCCCGCAGACCAAGGGTTCCATCACCCTCGACGGCCTGTCGGGGCCCGTGGACGTCAAGCGGGACGGCTACGGCATCCCGCAGGTCTACGCCTCGACCGACGAGGACCTGTTCATGGCGCAGGGCTACGTCCAGGCGCAGGACCGGTTCTACGAGATGGACGTCCGCCGCCACATGACGGCCGGCAAGCTCTCCGAGATGTTCGGCGAGAGCCAGGTCGACAACGACGAGTTCCTGCGCACGCTCGGCTGGGAACGGGTGGCGGAGAAGGAGTACAAGAGCAAGCTGTCGGCCGGGACGAAGAAGTATCTCCAGGCGTACGCCAAGGGGGTCAACGCCTACCTGAAGGGCAAGGACGGCGCGGACATCTCCCTGGAGTACGCGGCTCTCGGCTTCACGAACGACTACACGCCCAAGGAGTGGACCCCGGTCGACTCCGTGGCCTGGCTCAAGGCGATGGCCTGGGACCTGCGCGGCAACATGCAGGACGAGGTCGACCGCTCCCTGATGACCAGCCGGCTCGGCCCCAAGCAGATCGCCGACCTGTACCCGCAGTACCCGTACGACCGGAACAAGCCGATCGTGCAGGAGGGCCAGTACGACACCGTCACCGGCCAGTACTCGCAGAGCAGCACCGACTCCGGTACAGGTACAGGTACGGGTACGGGTACCGGCACGGGTACAGGCACAGGCAGCGGCGGTACGCAGTCCGCGGCGGGCAGCGGGCTCACGAACGGCGCCGAGGCTCCCGCGGGGCTGGAGAGCCAGCTGTCGGGCCTCTACAGCGTGCTGGACGACGTCCCCGAGGCCGTCGGCGTGAACGGCAACGGCATCGGATCCAACTCCTGGGTCGTCGGCGGCGCCCACACCATCAGCGGGAAGCCCCTGCTGGCCAACGACCCGCACCTGTCGCCCTCGCTCCCGTCGGTCTGGTACCAGATGGGCCTGCACTGCAACGGCATCTCCGAGAAGTGCCGGTACGACGTCTCCGGGTACACCTTCGCGGGCATGCCCGGTGTGGTCATCGGCCACAACCAGGAGATCGCCTGGGGCATGACGAACTCCGGCGCCGACGTCACCGACCTCTACCTGGAGAAGCTCACCGGGGAGGGCTACGAGTACGACGACAAGGTGCTGCCCTTCACCACCCGCAAGGAGAAGATCGACGTCGCGGGCGGTACGAGCAAGACCATCACCGTCCGGCAGACCAACAACGGACCGCTGCTGTCCGACCGTGACGACGAGCTCGTGAAAGTCGGCAAGAAGGCCGGTGTCGACAGCGCCGCCCCCGACCGCGGCGACGGATACGGCATCGCCCTGCGGTGGACCGCGCTGGATCCGGGCACCTCGATGGACGCCGTCTTCGCTCTGAACAGGGCCACCGACTGGACGTCCTTCCGCAAGGCCGCCACCCTCTTCGACGTCCCCTCGCAGAACCTCGTCTACGCGGACCGCGAGGACAACATCGGCTACCAGCTGCCGGGCCGGATCCCGATCCGCGGCGAGGGCGACGGCTCGCTCCCCTCACCGGGCTGGGACTCCGAGTACCGCTGGACCGGCTACATCGACCAGGACGAACTGCCCTACGAGTACAACCCGGAACGCGGCTACATCGTGACCGCCAACCAGGCCGTGGTCGACAAGGACAAGTACCCGTACACGCTCACCACGGACTGGGGTTACGGCACCCGCAGCCAGCGGATCGCCGACCTCATCGCGTCGAAGATCAAGAACGGCGGCAAGGTCTCCACGGACGACATGCGCCAGATGCAGCTCGACAACAGCAGTGAGATCGCCAAACTGCTGGTGCCCAAGCTGCTCAAGATCGACGTGCCCGACAAGGACGTCCGTGAGGCGCAGAAGCTCCTGGAGGGCTGGAACTACACCCAGGACGCCGACTCGGCCGCCGCCGCGTACTTCAACGCGACCTGGCGCAACATCCTCAAGCTCGCCTTCGGCAACAAGCTCCCCAAGGAACTCCGGGTCAAGGGCCAGTGCCTGTACGTCGAACCGACCGACTCCACCGGACCGGTCGACGACGAGGACGACAAGGTGCGCGAGTGCGGCCAGCGCGACGCGGACAGCGCACAGCCGGACGGCGGTGACCGCTGGTTCGAGGTGGTGCGCAAGATCCTCGACGACGAGGACAACGACTGGTGGTCGACGCCGAAGACGCGTAACGACAAGGCTGTCGACACCCGTGACGAGCTCTTCGGGCGGGCCCTCGCGGACGCCCGCTGGGAGCTGACCGCCAAGCTCGGCAAGGACCTGGACACCTGGAGCTGGGGCCGGCTGCACCGGCTGTACCTGAAGAACCAGACCCTGGGCACCGAAGGTCCCGGCTTCCTGCAGTACATGCTCAACCGCGGCCCGTACAACATGGGCGGCGGCGAGGCGGCGGTGAACGCCACCGGCTGGAACGCGGCGGGCGGTTACTCGGTGGTCTGGGTGCCGTCGATGCGCATGGTGGTCAACCTCGACAACTTCGACAAGTCCAAGTGGATCAACCTGACCGGGGCCTCCGGCCACGCGTACAGCGCCCACTACATCGACCAGACGAGCAAGTGGGTCAAGGGCGAACTGCTCCCGTGGGTCTCCACGGAACGGGCCGTCGACAAGGCCACGTCGGACACCCTGGTGCTGCAACCCTGACAGGCATCTGCGCAGGCTTCTCCGAAAGGGCCCTCCACGCACGCGTGGAGGGCCCTTTCACGTTGTTTCGCGTATCCGGCGCCCTACGGGACGCGGCGGAACCGGTGAACTCCCGACGGGGTCACCGCCGCGTGCACCGGCCGGTCGTGCGGCTCCTCGGGTACGTGGCCCACCACTTCGCAGTCGTGCAGCAGCACCACCAGGGCCGGATCAGCGCCCGCCCGCTCCAGTCGCGCGAGCACCCGGTCGTACGACCCGCCGCCACGGCCGAGCCGCATCCCGCGCCCGTCCACGGCCAGCCCCGGCAGCAGTACGGCGTCGGCGCCGAGCACGCCCTCCGGACCCAGGCGCCGGCCCGAAGGCTCCAACAGGGTCATCCTGCCCCCGTGCCGGACGGATACGAGCGAGTCCGGCCCGGCGTAGGTGCCCCAGTCGAGGTCGTTGTCCGCGAGGAGCGCGGGGAGCAGGACCTGCACACCGCGCGCGTGGAGTGCGTCGAGGAGTGCACGGGTGCCCGGTTCGCTCCCCACGGAGACGTACGCCGCCACCGTGCGCGCCCGCGCCAGTTCGGGCAGCTCCAGTGCGCGGACCGCGAGTGCGGCTTCCGTTTCCCGCACGTCATCGGCCGTCAACCTGTTCCTCACCATGAGGATCCCGCGCCGCAACGAACGCTTGCCAGAGTCCTCTTCAGACCTCAGGTGACTCATAGACTTGTTCCGTACCCTTCATAATGCGCTCATATGAGAGCGAATTAACCGGAGCCACAGATTCACTACAAAGGCACCGGATATGGTGTCGGGCATGACTCAGTCGCACCCGAGGATCAGCAAGGCTGTCATCCCCGCAGCAGGTCTCGGCACCCGGTTCCTGCCGGCCACCAAGGCCACTCCCAAAGAGATGCTGCCGGTCGTGGACAAGCCGGCGATCCAGTACGTGGTCGAGGAGGCCGCATCCGCCGGCCTCGATGACGTCCTCATGATCACGGGCCGCAACAAGCGCCCCCTTGAGGACCACTTCGACCGCAACTACGAGCTGGAGTCGGCCCTTCAGAAGAAGGGTGACGCCGGCCGGCTCGCCAAGGTGCAGGAGTCGAGCGACCTCGCCACCATGCACTACGTCCGCCAGGGCGACCCCAAGGGCCTCGGCCACGCCGTGCTGTGCGCCGCCCCGCACGTCGGCCACGAGCCCTTCGCGGTGCTCCTCGGCGACGACCTGATCGACCCGCGCGACCCGCTGCTCAAGCGCATGGTCGACGTCCACGGGCAGTACGGCGGCAGCGTCATCGCGCTCATGGAGGTCGAGCCCGAGCAGATCCACCTCTACGGCTGCGCCGCGGTCGAGGTCACCGAGGACAGCGACGTCGTCAGGGTGACCGGCCTCGTCGAGAAGCCCGACCCGGCGGACGCCCCCAGCAACTACGCGATCATCGGCCGCTACGTCCTCGACCCGCACGTCTTCGACATACTCCGCACGACCGAGCCCGGCCGCGGCGGCGAGATCCAGCTCACCGACGCCCTCCAGCAGCTCGCGGACGACGAGAAGATCGGCGGCCCCGTGCACGGCGTCGTCTTCAAGGGCCGCCGCTATGACACCGGTGACCGCGGGGACTACCTGCGTGCCATTGTCCGACTCGCGTGCGAACGTGAAGACCTGGGCCCGGACTTCCGGACCTGGCTTCGCAGTTACGTCACCGAGGAGATGTAGCAATTTGAGCACCGCCGCGACCCGTGCCACCGGCCAGGACCACCTCTGGTCGGTGACCGAGCACCTGGAGGACATCCTCGCGACCGTGCGGCCCCTGGACCCCATCCAGCTGCAACTCCTCGACGCCCAGGGCTGTGTCCTGGTCGAGGACGTCATGGTGCCGGTGTCCCTGCCGCCCTTCGACAACAGCTCGATGGACGGGTACGCGGTCAGGGTCGCCGATGTCGCGGGCGCCAGCGAGGAGTACCCGGCGGTGCTCACGGTCGTCGGCGACGTGGCGGCGGGCCGGTCCGAACTGCTCCACGTGGGTCCCGGCCAGACCGCCCGCATCATGACGGGCGCCGAGCTGCCGCCCGGCGCCGAGGCGGTCGTCCCCGTGGAGTGGACCGACGGCGGCCTCGGCGAGGGCCCCGTCTCCGGGATGCGGGCCCGCAGCACCTCCCCCGAGGGCGCCTCGGGACAGGTGCACGTCCACCGCCCGGCGGGAGCACGCGCGCATGTGCGAGCGAAGGGCAGCGACGTGAACGCGGGCGACCGTGCCCTGTCCGCGGGCACCGTCCTCGGCCCCCCGCAGATCGGCCTGCTCGCCGCGATCGGCCGGGGGACCGTCCGCGTCCGCCCCCGCCCACGCGTGGTGGTCATGTCCACCGGCAGTGAACTGGTCCAGCCCGACAGCGAGTTGGAGAGCGGCCAGATCTACGACTCCAACAGCTTCGCGCTGTGCGCAGCGGCCCGGGACGCCGGAGCGATCGCCTACCGGGTCGGTGCCGTCGCCGACGACGCCGAGACCCTCCGCGCCACCATCGAGGACCAGCTCATCCGCGCCGACCTCGTGGTCACCACGGGCGGCGTCAGCGTCGGCGCGTACGACGTCGTCAAGGAGGCGCTCTCCTCGGTCGGCGACGAGGACGAGGCGGGCGGCGGCATCGACTTCCGCAAGATCGCCATGCAGCCCGGCAAGCCCCAGGGCTTCGGCACCATCGGCCCCGACCACACCCCGCTGCTCGCCCTCCCGGGCAACCCCGTCTCCTCGTACGTGTCCTTCGAGCTGTTCGTGCGTCCCGCGATCCGCACCCTGGCGGGCCTGGACGACGTCCACCGGCCCACCACCAGGGCGACGCTCCGTACGGAGAAGTCGCTCACCTCGCCCGCCGGCCGCCGTCAATTCCTGCGCGGTCGGTACGCGGACGGGGAAGTGACGCCCGTCGGCGGCGCCGGATCCCACCTGATCGCGGCCCTCGCGCACGCCGACGCGCTGATCGTCGTCCCGGAGGCGGTCGAGTCCGTGGAGCCCGGCACCGAGGTCGACGTGGTCCTCCTGGGCTGAGAGCTCCGGGTTGGGGGTACCGTGTCGCGCACGACAGGCACGACCGGGAGCGCCGCCACAGCATGAGTACGGCATGAGTACGCAGGACAGACTGACCCACATCGACGAGGCGGGTGCCGCCCGCATGGTCGACGTGTCCGAGAAGGACGTGACGGCCCGCACCGCCCGCGCGAGCGGGCGCGTCCTGGTCTCGCCCCGCGTGATCGAGCTGCTGCGCGGCGAGGGGGTGCCCAAGGGCGACGCTCTCGCCACCGCGCGCATCGCGGGCATCATGGGCGCCAAGCGCACCCCGGATCTGATCCCGCTCTGCCACCCGTTGTCGGTGTCGGGTGTCAAGCTCGACCTGTCGGTCGCGGACGACGCCGTCGAGATCCTGGCCACCGTGAAGACCACCGACCGCACGGGCGTCGAGATGGAGGCCCTCACCGCGGTCACCGTGGCGGCTCTCACCGTGATCGACATGGTCAAGGCGGTAGACAAGGGGGCGGTCATCACGGACGTGCGCGTGGAGGAGAAGACGGGCGGCAAGTCGGGCGACTGGAGCCGGCCATGACGGGCGACCCCCAGACCCCCCAGACCTCCCAGACCTCCCGGCCCCCTCAGACGACCTCGGCGGCGCCGGCCGGCCCGCCGACCGGCGCCGCGCTGACCGCCCCGTACAGCGCGCTCGTCGTGACGGCCTCGAACCGCGCGGCGGCGGGTGTCTACGAGGACAGGGGCGGGCCCCTGATCGCGGAGGGACTCGCGAAGTTCGGCTTCGCCGTCGACGGCCCGTGGGCGGTTCCCGACGGGGACCCCGTGGAGCACGCGCTGCGGACGGGCGTCCGCGCCGGATACAGCGTCGTCGTGACCACCGGCGGCACGGGCATCTCGCCCACCGACCGCACACCGGAGGCCACGCGGAAGGTGATCGAGTACGAGGTGCCGGGCATTCCCGAGGCCATCAGGGCGTTCGGCAGGGAGAAGGTGCCCACGGCGGCGCTCTCCCGGGGCCTCGCCGGGGTCGCGGAGGGGACGCTGATCGTGAACCTGCCGGGTTCCACCGGCGGAGTAAGGGACGGTCTGGCCGTCCTCGAACCCCTTCTGCTGCATGCCGTCGACCAGCTCCGCGGCGGCGACCACCCCAGACCCGGCGGCAGTGGGGGTGCGAGCTGAACAGCCCATCCTGGCCGGTCGAGCTGGTGCACGGCGATGTGGTCCTCAGGCCCATAAAGCTGCGCGACCAGCGAGCCTGGCGTGACGTCAACCGGCGCAACCGCGACTGGCTGCGCCCCTGGGAGGCGACCATTCCGCCGCCCACGCCCAGCGGGCCGATCGCCCACCGGCCGACGTACCGGCAGATGGTCCGGCATCTGCGTGCCGAGGCGAACGCGGGGCGGATGCTGCCGTTCGTCATCGAGTACCAGGGGCAGCTCGTCGGACAGCTGACGGTCGCCGGAATCACCTGGGGCTCCATGTGTTCGGGCCATATCGGCTACTGGGTGGACGAGGCGGTCGCCGGACGCGGAGTGATGCCGACGGCTGTGGCCCTCGTGTCCGACCACTGCTTCCGAACCGTTGGTCTGCACCGCGTCGAGGTCTGCATTCGGCCCGAGAACGGGCCGAGCCGACGGGTCGTCGAGAAACTCGGATTCCGTGACGAAGGTCTCCGTCCGCGTTATCTCCACATCGACGGAGCCTGGCGCGACCATCTCGTCTTCGCCCTCACCGCCGAGGAGATCCCCGAAGGGCTGCTGACCCGCTGGCGCCGGACACGCACGAGGAACGCGTCCGAAAACGCACCTCGGGACACACCCCGGAACAGCGCGTAAATGAAATAGGTGTTCGAAAAATGATCGGTGATCCACCATCCTCGGGCATTTATTGCGTGCTCTCGGCAGCCTGCTGATCGCATCGGTCACAAAAAAAGCTCGAAATATCAGCCAGATCGTGCGACACACCGGCTCAATTGGCAGATGGCCTCATGCAAACCCCTCTACCGTGTGAGGCGTGAGCAGCAGCGGCCTCATCTACGCAGTCATTGTCGGGGCCTGGGCCGCCTACTTGGTGCCGATGTGGCTCCGTAGGCAGGACGAGCTGAATGAGGCCCGTCCGACGGAACGCTTCAGCACCGCCATCCGGCTTCTGTCCGGACGAGCGGGCATGGAGCGCCGATACGCCAAGGACCTGCAGGCGCGCTCCGCCGAAGAGGGGGAGCACCGCGCCGACCCGGACGGCGTCACCGACTCGGTGGACGTCCGGGCCTTCGCCATGCCTCCGACGCGCCGTGAAGTACGGGCGAACGTCGACGAGGCGCGGGACGCGCGCTCCGAGGTACAGCAGGCGCAGCAGGCTTCCAGACAGGCGTCGAGGCAGGCGTCGGAACAAGAAGCGAGGCAGGCGGCACGGCAGGCTGCCGCGACGGCCCCCCGGTCCGGCGCCCGGTCCCCCTCCCGGCCCGCGGCCCGTCCGGCGCCGAAGCAGGGTCGCGCGACGGGCGGCCGGCCGGTGCCCCACCAGGGCGCCAAGCCCTCGCCGACCGGCTCGAAGACGTCACAGGCGGCACACGCGTCGAACGGAACGACCGCGTCGTCCCCCGCGCGACGGGCCGCCGCGGCGGAGGCCGCAGCCCGCGCCCGGCGTTCGAAGGTGCTCGCGCGCCGACGGCGTACGACCGTCATGCTCTTCGTCGCCTTCACGCTCGGTGCGATCGTCGCGGCCGTCGGCGGACTCGCGTTCCTGTGGGCGCCCGGGGTGCCCGCTGTGATGCTGAGCATCTACATCGCGTATCTGCGCTCCCAGGAGCGTCGGCGCTTCACCTACGTGATGGACCGCAGGCATGCCGAGGCCGCGGCGCAGCGGCTGCGCGAGCGGCAGCCGCGCCGGCGGCCCCCGGCCGACCCGGGCGCCGCCGACGAGCCGGAGGACGGACCCGAGCCCGACACGTCCCCCGGCATGTCGGCGCTCGCGGCGGACCGCCGTGCCCTCGTCGAGCAGACCGATCACGCGGAGTGGGTCGACCAGCAGCGCGAGCGACGCAACGGGCCCGCGCGCGGCGAGAGCTGGGACCCCGTCCCGGTGCCCCTGCCGACATACGTGACGGCGCCGGTCGCCCCGCGTGCGACGTCCGACGTCGACCTGGGCGCGCCCGACGCGTGGAGCTCGGCCCGGTCCAGCACGGCCGGGCCGAACGCGGACCGCACGGCGGCGGAATCGGCCGAGGCGGCCGAGGCGGCCGAGGCGCAGGAGGAGCTGGGCGAGCCCGAAGGGGAGGGCGGGGACGACGGGGAGGACGGGGACGACAACTCGGGCAGCGCCGCGGACGCCCGCCGCGCGGCCTCGGCCCGCCGGGCCCGCGAACGGGGCCGCACGCCCCTCTTCGACCAGTACGAGGACGGCGACCGGCCACGCGCCGCCAACGAGTGACGACACCTCAGAACTCCACCGGAGGCCCTGCCCCTGACCAGCGGGAGAGCCACCGGGAACGGATTTCCAAGCACCCGGACCGGGATGCTAGAGTTTCACTCGTTGCAAGGGCCTGTGGCGCAGTCTGGTAGCGCACCTCGTTCGCATCGAGGGGGTCTGGGGTTCAAATCCCCACAGGTCCACCGCAGCTCAGAACCCCCGCCGGAGATCCGGCGGGGGTTCTTCGGTGTTGCGCGGCGGCCCAGGGCGATGGCTCGCACCGGTGGATGTCAGTAGATGATGACCCTCCAGCGCTCCACCCACCGCAGCCACCCGCCGCCCGAGCCGCGTACCTGGATGCGGTCGGTCCGGACCTGCCGGACGGTGCCGTAGAGCGTGGCGTGCGGGAGGACCACTCTCACGATGTCGTAGACGTCCACGTCGGTCTCCACCGGCCGGGACCACGTGTGCGCACAGTGGTCGCAGGTGTGGGCGACCACATCGCGTCCCCCGACGGACATCGGGCTGCCCGGGCGGACCGCCTCCACGGTGCACCGGGGGCACGGGTCGGCGGTGTGCTCACCCATTACCTGCGACATCCCGTGACGTCCTCACAGAAGCTTCGCGAAGCAGCGGCTGTCCTCGTGGAAGCGGTAGTGGCCGAACTTGACGCAGGGCTCGTAGCCGCTGGACGCGTACAGGGCGATGGCCTCGGGCTGCCTGTTGCCGGTCTCCAGGACCATGCGGGTGCGGCCCGCCGCCCGCGCGTCCGCCTCCAGCGCCCCCAGGATGCGGCGGGCGAGGCCGTTGCCGCGAGCCTCCTCGATCACGAACATGCGCTTCAGTTCGGCGTCGCCGTCCGAGTAGCCCTCGTCGTTCTCGTCCTGGGTGCGCCAGCCGCCGGTGGCCACGGGCCGGTCCCGGGCGTCGTACGCGATCAGGTAGAGGCCGAGCGGCGGCTCGAACATCGTCGGGTCGAGCGGGGTGACATCGCCCTCGTCCCCGTAGCGCACGGCGTACTCACCCTGCACCTCGTCGTTGAGCTTGACGGCGTCGGGGTGGTCGAAGGCGACCCGGCGTATATCCATGCTGAGTATCGTACTTCTATGCAGTAGTGGCTGATGGAGGGGTGCGTTGTGCTCGTCCAGTGTGCCGGTATCGTGCCCGGGTGCTCACTGTGACCTCTGTGAATGTAAACGGACTCCGGGCCGCCGCCAAGAAGGGCTTCGTGGAGTGGCTGGCGGAGACGTCCGCCGATGTGCTGTGCCTCCAAGAGGTACGGGCCGAGCCCGAGCAGTTGCCGGAGGGTGTACGGCAGCCCGACGGATGGCATGTCGTGCACGCGCCCGCCGCCGCGAAGGGGCGGGCCGGCGTCTCCCTCTACACACGCCGTGAGCCCGATCGCGTCCAGGTCGGCTTCGGGTCGGCCGAGTTCGACGGCAGCGGTCGCTATGTCGAGGCGGACCTGCCCGGCGTCACCGTCGCGAGCCTGTACCTGCCCTCCGGTGAGGTCGGGACCGAGCGGCAGGACGAGAAGATCCGGTTCATGGACGAGTTCCTCAGCTACCTGAAGGGGCTGCGGGTGCGGGCCGCCGCCGAGGGGCGCGAGGTCGTCGTGTGCGGCGACTGGAACATCGCCCACCAGCCGGCCGACCTCAAGAACTGGCGGGCCAACCAGAAGAGCTCCGGGTTCCTGCCGGAGGAGCGGGAGTGGCTGGGCCGGGTCTTCGACGTGACGGTGGACGGGGACGACGGGGGCGACGGTATTGGCGGTAACGGGGTCGGTAACGGGGTCGGTGACGGGGTCGGGGCCGGGCTCGGGTACGTGGATGTCGTACGCGCGCTGCACCCCGACGTGGACGGGCCGTACTCGTGGTGGTCCTACCGCGGGCGGGCCTTCGAGAACGACTCGGGATGGCGGATCGACTACCAGGTCGCCACGCCCGCACTCGCGGCCCGGGCCGTCAAGGGGTTCGTGGAGCGGGCGGCCACGCACGGCGAGCGCTGGTCGGACCACGCCCCGGTGACCGTCGTGTACGAGTAGTCCTCGGGACGCCGGTTCTCAGGCGTGTGCGGACACGCGCGCGCGGAAATGCTCCTCCCCGTAGGACGGTACTTACCGGTCGGTCATAGGGGGACGCGTGCGGGGGCAGGAGCGGGGTGTCCACAACGAACTGAGCGGCGTCGTCCACGGTGCCAGCGTGCAGGCCGCCGTCGTGCACGGTGGCCTCCACATCCGCACCGGTGAGACGGCGGCACCGCAGCTGCCGTGGCAGCTTCCGCCGGCCGTTCGCCTCACCGACCGCACCGCGGAGGTGGAGCGGCTGGAACACCACCGGGCTCTCGCCGCGCAGCGGGACCACCCCGCCCTCGCCACCGTGAGCGGCCTCGGCGGAGTCGGCAAGACCGCGCTGGCCCTGGCCTGGCTGCACCGGTTGCGCCCGGACTTCCCCGGGGGTCAGCTGTACGCGGACCTCGGCGCGCAGGCGCCGGCCGGCCCCGTCGAACCGGCCCACGTGCTGGGCAGCTTCCTGCGCGGGCTCGGTGTGCCGCCGCAGCAGGTGCCGGACGGCGTCGCCGACCGGGCCGCGATGTACCGCTCGCACACCGCCGACCGTCGGATCGTGGTGCTGCTCGACGACGCGGCGACGGCGGCGCAGGTACGGCCGCTGCTGCCTGGCGGGTCCAACGTCACGCTGGTGACCAGCCGCCGGCGGATGTCGGGGCTGGCTCTCGAAGGCGGCTACCAGGTGCATCTGGAACCGCTCTCCCCCGAAGACGCGGTCGAACTGCTCGCGGTCACCCTCGCCGACGACCGCGTGGCCACCCAGCCGGACGACGCCCGCGCCCTCGTCGGGCTCTGCGCCGGGTTGCCGCTGGCCGTGCGGGTCGCCGGGGCGCGGCTCGCGGCGCGGCCGCGGCGCCGGATCACCACGATGGTCCGGGCCCTGACCGCGGAGCGGGGACGGCTGGACGCGCTGGCGATCGACGGTGACCACGGTGTGCGCGCTGCTCTCGACCTCTCCTACCAGGGGCTGCCCCGGGAAGCCGCCCGGCTCTACCGGCTGCTCGGTGTGCATCCGGGAATGGAGTTCGGGGGAGCGGTCGCGGGCGCGGTGCTGGGGTCTGCCGGCGGGGGCGCCGGTGTCCTATGGGGTTCCGATGCCCGCGGGGACTTCTGTGACCGCGGGGGCTTCTGTGACCATGGAGATGCATGTGGTCACGGAGATTCATCTGGTCACGGAGATTTATGTGACGAGAGAGCTTCATGTGGCGACGAGGGGGCCTGTGACGGCGAGGGGTCCGGCACCGGTGCGGGTGCCGGTGCGGGTCCCGGAGCCGGCGAGGGGCCTGGGTCCGGCGAGAGGCCCGGCCCCGGCGAACTGCTAGACGTCCTGCACGACGCCAATCTGCTCGTCGACATCGGCGAGGACCGCTACCGCTTCCACGATCTCGTACGGCTGCATGCCATGGGAAAGGCCGCGGAGGACGAGACCGCCGCGGAGCGGGCGGCGGTGTTCCGTCGTATCGCCGACCACTACCTGGCCACCGCGACGCGGGCCGAGCGGGTTGTCGATCCTCAACATCCCTTACGGGAGCGCTCCTACGGGCCCGGCCCGGTGATCACCGAGGACTTCGGCGACGGCATCAGAGCGGCGCTGGACTGGCCGGAGCGGGAGCTGCCCAACCTGATGGCGGTGATACGGCGGGCCAGGACGGTGGGAGAGCAGGACATCAGCTGGCAGCTCGCCGACGCCCTGGGCCCCTTCTTCCTGCGGCGCAAGCACTACGACGCATGGCACGCCTCGCACGCCGAAGGGCTCGCCGCGGCACGGGAGTCGGGGGACGGGCCGGCCGAGTGCCGGATGCTCACCTCCGGCGGACAGTGCGAGCTGGGCAGGGGAGACACCGCCCGCGCCCTGGAGATGTTCGAGGAGGCGGCGCGGCTCTTCGCGGCCGCCGGGGACGAGCTGGGATACGCGCGTACGACGAACTACCGCGGGCTGGCCCATCAGCGGGCGGGCCGACCGGACGAGGCGGCCGAGCTGTTCGAGCGGGCCGCCGTGGAACTGCGCAGATGCGGTGACCTCCGGGCCGGCGGGCTCGCCCGGCTCAACGCGGCCGACGTCGAGTTCGGCAGAGGCCGGCTTGCCCGGGCGGCCGAGGACGCCGTAGAGGCACGTACGGCGTTGCTGACGGCCGGCGACTCCTACAACGCCGCGCGTGCGGCCACCCTGCTGGGCAGGATCCGCCTCGGCGACGGCCTGCCCGACGAGGCGGAGCGCTGGCTCCTCGACGCGCTGTCCGTGCTGCGTGAGGCCGCGGCCCACTACGAGACGGCCCGTGCGCTGGATGCCCTGGGCGAGGTCGCCGAACTGCGCGGACAGCGCGAACTCGCCCAGGGGCACTACCGGGAAGCGCTCGATCTCTACGTCGGCGTGAACCGGCCGGGACCGGCCGACGGCGTGCGGGAGCGGCTGCGGAGGCTCGACGAGGGCGAGGCCTCCGGCTCAGGAACCAGCGGCTGAGCAACCTCCGGTTCAGGAACCAGTGGCTCCGGAACCAGCGGCTCAGGAACCAGTGGCTGAGCAGCGTCTGAGAGGGGAGCCCAGCGTTGGCGGGCGCCGGCTCGGGCAGCGCCTGGCCAGGGCGTTTCCGCATGGGCGACCAGCCAGGCGTGCGCGAGCGAGGCCCAGACGGGCCAGGGGTGCAGGGCGGCATGGCGTGCGGTGAGCGTCACGGTGAGCGGTGCGCGGGCGGTGCCGGAGTCGTACGGCCCGAGCCGCAGCCGGCACACGCGGGTTCCGTGGTGCACCGCGACCACCGCGGCGCCGGGGTGGCAGGCGGCAGGCGTGTCGGCCGCCGCGTCCGGTGCGCCCCGTGCGAGCAGGACGTCCGCCAACGGCGGCCACGGGCCCGGGGCGGGCAGGGCGACCCGCAGATGCCGGTCCACGAACGGCCGGTCGCGACCCGGCAGCGTCAGCGTGACCTCGACGTCGTGGACCGAGGGCGCCCGCAGCCGCTCGTCGATGGAGGCGGCACAGCGAGCGACGTGGGAAGCAGTGCGGGAAGCGCCGCGGGAGGCGACGAAGAAGTCGGTGAAGAAGTCGGTGAAGGAAGCGGTGAAGGGAGCGGTGAAGGGAGCGGCGAGATCATTCATGAGCCTGTGCTCCCTGCTCCCGGCTCGTCGCAGCGCACGACGACCGGCAGCCGCGCCCGTTCCGTGGTGGGCGCCGCGACCGGTGGGCGCAGGCGGAGCCGGCGGTACAACAGCGCGCGCATCCGGGGCGCGAACCGGCCGGGCTCCGAGCTGAGCCGGGCCGCGATCCGCGTGTACAGCTCCGAGCGGTACGCGGTCGAGCTCTGTCGCAGTTGCCTGCGCAGTGGCCGGTCCGGACGGATCCGGGGTGCCAGTGACCGCAGTGCGGCCATCGGCGAGCGGGGGTCCAGCTCCGTGTCCGGGGAGCCGGCCGTCAGGATCCGCGCACCGGTCATCGCGCCGTAGAGCGACACGGAACCGTGGTCGCTCACGATGTAGTCGGCGGCGACGACGGCCCCGCACCACTCCGCGTGCTGGCCGACCAGGTCGACGCCGGACCGGTTCAGCCGGGCGAAGGCGCTGCGGATGTGCCACTCGCTGTGCGCGTTCCAGACGTTGGAGTGCAGCATGACCACGATGCGGAACTCGTCCCGGGGAAGCTCGGCGGCCAGCCGCTCCAGCAGGTCCCACTGCTGTCCCAGGAGTGAGTCGGGCCCCCAGGTGGAGCAGACGAGCACCAGTTCCTGACGCGGCCCGGTCCGCAGGGCCTCCCGGTACAGGGCGCGCGAGGGCAGGCTCACCACCACCCGGTCGTAGCACGGATCTCCGATGACCTCGGTCACGGGCAGCGCCTCGGGGCACTCGCGGCCGAGCCGTTCGCGGTCGTCCTCGTGTGCCAGCACGATGGCCGAGGGGACGACCACGCCGTCCCTGACCAGCCACTGCCGGCCCAGTCCGTACACCTCGCGCTCCACCATGGCCCGCCGGCGGTGGGCACCGGGTGTGGAGACCCGTTTGTTGTACGAGGCGCCGTGCGGGAGCACGATCACCGGGACCTGCAGCTCGTGCAGAGAGCCGTAACTCGCGGCCAGCGCGAGGTCGAACCGGGTGTGCACCGCCTGGCTCCAGGGCACGACCAGCGCCCGGGTGTCCTCCAGGAAGGCGTCCACGCCATGGTTGAAGACATCCGCGGCCGTCGTGAACACCACTTGGATCCGCGGGTCGCCTTCGAGCAACCGCACCGCTTCCAGCAGTCGTCGCGCGGAGGTCACCGTGTGCACCACGGCGAGCACCCTCTTGCGTATCCGGAAGGTGGCCCAGCGCTCCACGTCCAGGCGCAAGGGCACCGCCAGACGCCGGTCGGCGTCCGGCATCGTCCTACTCATGCGTACTCCCCCGTCATGCCAACACCGTTGTCAGCTCGTTGAGTTGGAGTGGAGCCGGCCCCTCGTGGGCGTGCGGATCCACGTTCCGTGTCTGCCCGGGAAGCTGGACAGCGGGCTTGCAGAAACCTTGCAGTCCCCGTACGGGAGAGGGGGAGAGCCTGCGGATCACCCGAGGAGAGTGCGCGGCCCCTGCATGCGCCCCCCGCGCGTCTGTGCGCCCCGCTCCGCTCCCTCCGGCCGTTCGGGCAGCGCCCCGACAGTGAGGGGCAGGAAGCGGCTCAACCATCTGGGGGAGATGGTGGACCTCCTTGCACTGGGGCCTCTCGAACTGTGGCACCAGGGACGTCAGTACGCGCTCGGCTCGCTGAAGCAGCGGTGCGTCCTCGGGGTGCTGCTCTATGCCCGGGGAGATCCGGTCTCCGTGGACACGCTCGTCGAGCGGGTCTGGGACGACGACGAGCTGCCCGCGGCTCCGGTCGAAGTCCTGCACACCTATCTCTCACGGCTGCGCACCAGGCTCCACCGTGCCGTCGGTGACGACGCGCTGGTCGAGCGGGCGGCGCCGCGCCGCTACCGGCTGCGCGTCGGGCACGAGGAGGACGTGGACCTCGTTCGGCTCGAACGGCTTCGCGCGCAGGCCCGGGTGGCGGCGGAACAGGGTGACACGGAGTACGCGGTCGGTCTGCTGCACGCCGCTCAGGCGCTCTGGCGCGGGGAGCCGTTCGCGGAGTTCACCGGTGCCTGGGCCGCCTCGGCGCGGGCCCGGCTGACCGAGGACCACCGGCGGGTACGGGAGGAACGCATCCGCCTGGAGCTGCGGTTGGGCCGCCACGCCGACCTCGTCGGCGAGCTCCACGAACTTGTCTCCCTCAACCCCCTCGCCCAACAGGCCGTCGCCGCGCTGATGCTGGCCCTCTACCGCTCGGGCCGCGACGGCGAGGCGCTGGCCCAGTACCGGGAGACCCGCGGCCGTCTCGGCGACGAGCTGGGCATCGACCCCGGGGCGGACCTGAGGGACCTGCAGCAACGCATCCTGCGGCAGGACCCGGCCCTGCGGGAACCGGGGCCGGAAACCGGCTCGTTCCGTACGGTGCGAGACGCTTCCTCACGCGCTGTCGGAGCTGTCGGAGCTGCCGGGGCTGCGGAGGCCGCCGGTGAGGGAGGCACACCAGGACCGACCGGTGGCGCCGCGCGTGCGGGCGGCCTCGCGGGGCACGTGGGCAGCAGTCTCCCCCGTGACACCAGGGACTTCACCGGCCGCAGGAACGAGCTGGACATCCTGCTCTCCGAACCCGCCCCCGAGGAGAACGGCACGGCGCTGCCCCTCACCGTCGTGCACGGTATGCCCGGTGTGGGTAAGTCCGCGCTGATCATCCATGCCGCCCACCGCATGCGGTCGCGCTACCCCGCGGGCCAGTTCTACGTGGACCTGCGCGGCTACAGCGACCAGCCGCCGTACGAACCAGCCGACGCCCTCGCGTTCCTGCTGCACACCGTCGGTGTGGCCGATCCGCTGCCGGCCACGCTCGACGAGCGGATCGCGCGCTGGCGGGAGTGGACCACCCACCACCGGGTGCTCGTCGTCCTCGACAACGCGCGCAGCGCCGAGCAGGTGCGGCCGCTGTTGCCCGGTGCGCCGGAATGCCACGCGATAGTGGCCAGCCGCAACCGGCTCGCCGGCCTCGACGGCGCCACCTCCCTTCCGCTGGACGTGCTGTCCGTGTCCGAGGCGTCCTCGCTCTTCGCCCGTATCGCGGGCGCGGCGAGGGTCTCCGACACCTCCGCGTTACGCCGCGTCGTGGAGCTGTGCGGCAACCACCCGCTGACCGTCCAGCTCCTCGCGAGCCGGTTCCGGCACCGGGACACCTGGGATCTGGAGTACGTGGCCGACCGGCTGGCGCACGCGGGTGATCGGCTGGACGAGTTCGACGAACGCGTGGCCGCCGCCCTGCGGCTGTCGTACACCGATCTCGACGCTCCGGCCCAACGGCTGTTCCGGCGGCTGGCGTTGCACCCGGGCCCGGACATCACCCTGGAAGCGGCGATCGCGCTGTCGGGGGACGATCCGGACGTGATCCGTCGCGCGGTGGAAGTCCTGCTGGACCGTCATCTGCTCGACGAGCCGGTCCGGGACCGCTGCCGACTCCATGACCTGACACGGGCGTTCGGCAGCCGGCTCGGGCGCCTGGAGGATCCGGAACCGGACCGGCGGGAGGCTTTGCGGCGCCTGATGGCGTACTACCTCACGGCCGCCGACCGGGCGGACCGGGTCGCGTATCCGCGCCGACACCGACGGGCCCTGGGAGCCGGGCTCGTGCCGGCGGACATTCCCGAGCCCGGCACGGCCTCCGACACCGACGGGGCCTCGGTGTGGCTCACCGTGGAACGGGGCAACCTGCTGGCCGTGGCGCGGACGGCCGCCGCCGGGTTCCCGGACTTCGCCGCCCAGTTCCCGCACGTGCTCGCGCATTCCCTCAAACTCTGGGGCACCCACGACATCACCGCCGAGCTGCACGGGGCGGCGCTCGCCGCGCTGCGCTCCGGTGGTGACCGGGCCGCTCTCGCGCAGATGCTGGTGGAGCGGGCGAGTGTGCTGGCCCGGGAGAACCACAGTGCCGCGCTGGCCGCCGCCGCCGAGGGGCTCCTGCTCTTCGGGGAACTGCGGGACACCCACGGCCGCGCCGACGCCCACTTCGAGATCGGCCGCGCCCATCTCGGGGCGGGCCACGGTGAGGCGTGTCTGGCGGAACTCGAACGGGCCCTGGAGCTCTATCTGCTGGTGGGCGACCGGCACGGGGTGGCCGAGACCCTCAATGTGCAGGGCACGGCGTTGGTGCACCGGGCGGAGTACGCGGAGGCGGGTGACCGCTTCGAGACGATGCTCGCCATCCATCGCGACCTGGGTGATCTCCACGGGGAGGCGACCGCTTGGAACAACCTGGGGGACATCCGGCTGGCCGTGGGGCGGCATGAGGAGGCGAGGGGGTATTACGAGCAGGCGTTGGTGCTCATGCGCCGAGTCGGCGGGAAGAAGGATCTCGCCATCATCGACACCAATCTCGGCGCCGTGTATCACGCGACGGGCCAGTCGGGCCGGGCTCTCGGCTGTTTCCGCCGGGCTCTCGCCAGCCACCGGGCCAGCGGTGACGTCATAGGGGAGATCACGGCTCTGATCCGGCTCGGCGAGACCTGCGCGGGGTCGGGACGGACGGAGGACGCCCTGTCGCATTTCGGTGCGGCGGAGGAGGCCGCGCGACGAATTGGCAATTCTTATGAGAGGCAGCGGAGTCTCATCGGGATTGCGGATACGCAGTACGCGATGGGGAGATTGGACACCGCGCTGGAAACCTATCTGCTCGCACAGGAGATTGCCGATAAATACAGCTATTCCCTGTGCTCGGCGCAGGCCCTGGCGGGAATGTGCCGCACCTGTCTCCGCATGGGGAACATCGAGTCGGCGCGCGCTCATGTCGAGCGCGCGCTGACGATTTATCGAAGGCTCGGAGCGGTGGCCGAGGCGGAGGGGCTGCGGCGACTGTTCGCCGACCAGGGCGCTACGGTCTCCTGAACGTCCTGGCGGGAGGGGAGCTGGTGGTGGAGGCCACCTGTCACCAGATGCAGTCTGCCGTCGCTGTCGCCATTGAGCAGGCGGAGACGAGGATTACGGCACCGACGATGAAAAGCGAACGCTTGATCACGGAACTCCCAATGCGAACGGTTGCTTGAGCTGGGTCCGTCAGTTCGAGGACGGCGGAAGCGTAGCCCTTTCGAAGAAATTAGCCCAATCGAGCCCCAACGGGGGTGAACTTTGGTAAAAGACCCACTCGGCTGGCGTCGGGTGTTGTAAAGCGAATTCCGCCCGATCAGGCGTTCGGATGGCGCCCGCGCTCAAGCGACCCCAGCCGTCGGTCCAGTGCCATCGAGAGCTCCGCCTCCACCACGCTCTTCGCCAGGGGGCGCAGGCGCCGGAGGTCTTCCGGGGTGCGGTCGGCGGTGAGGACCAGGTCGGTGAACAACTCCGCCAGGGCGTCGGCGTGTTCGCGTACGCGGTGGGCGGCGGAGAGGATGTCCGCGAGCGGGATGCCCTCGTGGACGAGCGCCGCCGAGGTCTCCAGGAGCCGGCGGCTGATGTGGACGATGTCCGTGCCGTCGGTGGCGAGGTAGCCGAGGTCCAGGGACGCGGCGAGGTTCTCCGGGGTGGCCTGGCCCGCGAAGACGTCGGCCAGTTCCTCGGGGGAGAGGCGGACCGGGATCTCCTCGGTGGGTGCGCCGAGCCCCAGCAGTTCACCCACGTCGCGGCCGTGGTCGAACGCCTCGGCCAGCTCCGCGATGCCGTTGAGGGTGTGGCCGCGCTCCAGGAGGGCGGCGATCGTACGCAGCCGGGCGAGGTGGTCCTCGTCGTACCAGGCGATGCGGCCTTCGCGGCGCGGGGGCGGTATCAGCTTCCGCTCCCGGTAGAAGCGCAGGGTGCGCACGGTGATGCCGGCCTTCTGGGCCAGCTCCTCCATTCGGTACTCCCGCTTGTCCGCCACATCGGCACCCTATGTCGTACCGCCGGTACCCGCGGCGGAGCCGCTGATGTAAACGTCGTGCGCGCAACCCCTACCCATGAGTACGGAGCTGTTCTACCCTCCCATTGCGCCAGTGTTCACTGGCGCGGTCATATGCGGCATGGACGCGGCATGGAGGCATCGGGATGACCGAGCACGAACATGTACGGGTGGCGGTGATCGGCTCCGGTTTCGGAGGGCTGGGAGCCGCCGTGCGGTTGCGCCGCGAGGGCGTCACCGACTTCGTCGTCCTGGAGCGGGCCGGCAGCGTGGGCGGGACCTGGCGGGACAACAGCTATCCCGGCTGCGCCTGTGACGTCCCGTCTCACCTCTACTCGTTCTCCTTCGCGCCCAACCCCGACTGGCCGCGCACCTTCTCCGGGCAGGCACACATCCGTGCCTATCTGGAGCACGTCGCCGATGTCTTCGGGCTGCGGCCCCATCTGCGCCTCGACACCGAGGTGAAGCTGATGACGTGGGACGGCGAGCGACTGCGCTGGGTGATCGAGACCAGCAGCGGGACCCTCACCGCCGACCTCGTCGTGTCCGCCACCGGCCCGCTCTCCGACCCCAAGGTGCCGGACGTCCCCGGGCTCGACACCTTCCCCGGCAAGGTCTTCCACTCGGCCCGCTGGGACCACGACTACGACCTGCGCGGCAAGCGGGTCGCGATGATCGGCACCGGGGCCTCGGCCATCCAGATCGTGCCGGCGATCCAGCCCGAGGTCGCGAAGCTCACCCTCTTCCAGCGCACCCCGCCCTGGGTGATGCCGCGCATGGACCGGGCCGTCAGCGGCGCCGAGCGCCTGCTGCACCGGACGCTGCCCGTCACGGCCCGGCTGCGGCGCGGGCTCCTGTGGGGCATCCGGGAGTTGCAGGTCCAGGCGTTCACCAAGCGTCCCGACGAGCTGGGCCTGGTCGAGCAGATCGCCAAACGGAACATGTTCCGCGCCATCAAGGACCCGGAACTCAGGGCCAAGCTGACCCCGTCCTACCGCATCGGCTGCAAGCGCATCCTCCTGTCCAGCACGTACTACCCGGCCCTCGCGAAGCCCAATGTGGACGTGGTCGCCAGCGGACTGCGCGAGATCCGCGGCTC
Source organism: Streptomyces sp. NPDC087844 (assembly GCF_044742785.1). NCBI lineage: Bacteria > Bacillati > Actinomycetota > Actinomycetes > Kitasatosporales > Streptomycetaceae > Streptomyces > Streptomyces sp. NPDC087844. Next base: position 26,329 of record NZ_JBIUVD010000033.1, read on the forward strand.
CACCGTCGTCGCCGCCGACGGCAGCGAGGCCGAGGTCGACGCGATCGTCTTCGGTACGGGGTTCCACGTCACCGACATGCCCATCGCCGACCGGGTCGTCGGCGCGGACGGCAGGACGCTCGCCGAGACGTGGTCGGCGTCCGGCATGAGGTCGCTGCGGGGCGCGACCGCCGCCGGGTTCCCCAACTGGATGACGATCATCGGGCCCAACACGGGCCTCGGGAACTCCAGCATGATCCTGATGATCGAGTCCCAGCTGAACTACCTGGCTGACTACGTACGGCAGTTGACTGTACTTTCCGGGGGGAGCCCCCCCGGACCCCCCGTGCTCGGCGGCCGGGCCGCCCTCGACGCGCGACCCGGTGCGGTCGACGCCTGGAACGACCGCGTCCAGAAGCGCATGGAACGCACGGTCTGGTCCACCGGCGGCTGCACCAGCTGGTACCTCGACGAGAACGGCGTCAACACGACCGTCTGGCCGGGCACCACCACGGAGTTCCGCGGCGCGACCAGGCGCGTGGACCTCGCCGAGTACGACCTGATCCGCCCACCGGCGCCGTCACCGACACCGGCGCCCACCCCCGAATCCGTGACGGCGGCGGCCCAGGAACCGGCATCGGTCGCGCCCTCCGCCCGTCGTTCCAAGAAGAAGGCCGAGGCAGAAGCATGAGCCGACCGACGCGCGAGATATCCGGTCCCTACGCGCCGCCCGTCCCCGCGCGCGAGCTGACGGCGGTCTCCGCCGACGGGGCAAGGCTGCACGTCGAGGTGCACGGAGCCGTGGACGACCCGGCCGCCCCCGCGGTGGTGCTCGCGCACGGCTGGACGTGCTCGACCGCCTTCTGGGCGGCGCAGATACGGGAACTCGCCGCCGACCACCGGGTGATCGTCTACGACCAGCGGGGACACGGGCGCAGCCCCGCGAGTCCCGCGTGCAGCACGGACGGGCTCGCCGACGACCTGGAGGCGGTGCTCGCCGCCACCCTCGCGCCGGGTGAGAAGGCGATTCTCGTCGGGCACTCCATGGGCGGCATGACACTGATCGCCGCGTCCGAACGGGCCGGGTTCCGGGAGCACGCCGCCGCCGTACTCCTGTGCAGCACGGGCAGTGCACGGCTGGTCGCCGAGTCGCTCCTCCTGCCGATGCGGGCCGGCCGGCCGCGTACCTGGCTGACGAAACAGATCCTCGGGTCGCGGGCACCGCTCGGACCGGTCACACCGCTCGCCCGGCGGATCCTCAAGTACGGGACGATGGGGCCCGGTTCGGCGCCGGCCATGGTCGAGGCGTGCGCGCGGATCGTGCACGCGTGTCCCCGGCAGGTGCGGTACTCCTGGTCGAAGGTGCTCGATCTGCTCGATCTCGACCACGCGGTACGGGAGTTGCGCGTCCCCACCGAGGTCGTCGTCGGTACGGCGGACCGGCTGACGCCCGCCGTGCACGCGCGCTCCCTGGTCGCCGCGCTGCCTCACTGCGTCGGCTCCACCGAGCTGCCCGGCATCGGGCACATGACCCCCATCGAGGCGCCCGACCTGGTCACCACCCGGATACGGGCACTCGTCGCCACCTACGCAGTGATCAAGGAGGGCGCATGAGCAAGGTCGGTCTGCAAGGACAGGTCGCCGTCGTGACGGGGGCCGCGCGGGGCGTCGGGGAACTCCTCGCCCGCAAGCTCTCGGCCCGCGGCGCCACCGTCGCGCTCGTCGGTCTGGAGCCCGAGGAACTGAAGGGTGTCTCCGAGCGGCTGCACGGCGAGAGCGGGTACTGGCACGCCGACGTCACCGACCACGAGGCGATGGCGGAGGTCGCGCGGGAGGTGAAGGCGCGGTTCGGGAAGGTCGACATCGTCGTCGCCAACGCCGGTGTCGCCAACGGCGGCCCGTTCGTCGACTCCGACCCGGTCGCCTGGCGGCGGGTCATCGAGGTGAACCTCATCGGGTCGGCCGTCACCGCCCGGGCCTTCCTGCCCGTCCTCATGGAGAGCCGCGGCTATCTGCTCCAGGTCGCCTCGCTCGCCGCGATCACCCCCGCGCCGATGATGAGCGCGTACTGCGCGTCCAAGTCGGGCGTCGAGGCGTTCGCGCACAGCCTGCGGGCCGAGGTCGGCTACAAGGGCGTACGCGTCGGGGTCGGGTACCTCTCCTGGACCGACACCGACATGGTGCGCGGGGCCGACCAGGACGATGTCATGCGGGAGTTGCGCCAGCGGCTGCCGTGGCCCGCCAACAAGACGTACCCGCTGGGGCCGGCCGTCGACCGGATCGTGGCCGGGATCGAGCGGAGGTCCAGCCACGTGTACGGGCAGTGGTGGCTGCGGGGGATGCAGGGGGTACGGGGATACCTTCCCGCGCTCATCGGGACGGTCGGGCAGCGGGAGATGCGGCGGTTCGCACCGCGGCTGGGGAGTGTCGGGACGGGGCTCGTCGGTGCGGGTGGGGAGGCTGACGAGACGGGTCGGAACACGGTGGGTCACCGACCGTGACTGACCGAAATGCGCGGGATGTCCGGGCGTGTCACGCTGGTCGAGGCCCGATCCCCTCACCCAAAAACGGGAGTGAACCTCATGGCCATGAAGGACCAGTTCCAGGACAGGACCGAAGAGCTTCAGCGCAACGCCAAGCAGAAGCTCGGCGAGCGTCGTGACCAGGCGGGCGAGCGTGGGCAGCAGATGCCCGAGCGTGAGCGGCCCGCCGAGCGTGAGCGTCCGGACCGCGAGCGGCCCGACCGTGAGCGTCCGGAGCGGCGTTCGCCCGAAGGTGCGCGGGAGCGGCTCGGCGAGTTCGACGTCTGAGACGTCTCAGACGTCCGACTTGTCTGAGCTGACGCTCTGTTCGGCCTTCGGCGGTCTTGGCCGGAATTGACGTGGGGTGCCCTCTTCTCTGGGGCGCCCCACGTTTTTACGTCGTCCGCGGGTGCGTCGTGGTCGGTCGCGCAGTTCCCCGCGCCCCTAAAAGCGAAAAGATTGCGCCGTTCCCCGCGCCCCTTGAGGGGCGCGGGCGGCTGCGGTGCGTTGTTGGGTGGTAGTGGAACGGTCAGTGGGTCCGTCGGGGTGGCAGAGGGGGGCGGGATCTGTCGGGGAGGGCGGTGTAGAGGGGTGGTGTGGCCGCCGGGTGGAGGGCCAGCAGGTCCAGGGCCAGCCGGACCGCGTCGTCCAGCTGGGCATGCCGCCCCTCCGCCCAGTCCAGCGGCGTACGCGGGACCTCCAGGTCCGGAGCGACCCCATGGTTCTCCACGGCCCACCCGTACGCGTCGAACCACGCCGCGTTCATCGGAACAGTGATGACCGACCCGTCACCCAGCTCATGGCGCCCGGTCATCCCGACCACCCCGCCCCACGTGCGCTGCCCCACCACCGGCCCCAGTTTCAGCAGTTTGAAGGCCGCCGTGATCATGTCCCCGTCCGAGGAGGTCATCTCGTCGGCCAGGGCCACCACGGGCCCGCGCGGGGCGTTGGACGTGTACGACACCGGCCGCGCGTTACGGGTCAGGTCCCAGCCCATGATCGTACGGGTGAGTTTCTCGATGACCAGCTCGCTGATGTGGCCGCCCGCGTTGCCGCGTACGTCGACGATGAGGGCGGGCCGCGACACCTCCATCCGCAGGTCGCGGTTGAACTGGGCCCAGCCCGAGCCGCCCATGTCGGGGATGTGCAGGTAACCGCACCGGCCACCGCTCAACTCGCGTACCACTTCCCGGCGTTTGGCCACCCAGTCCTGGTAGCGCAACGGGCGCTCGTCGACGAGGGGGACCACCGCCACCCGGCGCGAACACCCTGCGCCCCCCGAGCCCTCCGCCGGAGTGAACGTCAGCTCCACCGTCGTACCGCCCGCCCCCGCGAGCAGCGGGAACGGACCGGTGACCGGGTCCACCGGCCGGCCGTCCACATGCGTCAGCCGCGCGCCCTCGCGGATGCCCGTACCGGCCAGCGGGGAACGCGCCTTGGAGTCGGAGGAGTCACCGGACAGGATGCGCTTGACGACCCAGTTGCCGTCCCTGCACACGAAGTTGGCGCCCAGCAGCCCTTGGGGCCGCTGATAGTGCGGCGGCCCTTCGTTGCGCCGCGCGGCGACCACGTACGCGTGCGAGGTGCCCAGTTCGCCCAGTACCTCGCGGAGCAGGTCCGCGAACTCGTCGGGGGACGCGACCCGTTCGACCAGCGGACGGTACTGGTCGAGCACGCCCTGCCAGTCGATGCCGCACATGCCGGGTTCCCAGAAGTACGCGTGGATGAGACGGCCCGCCTCGGCGTACGCCTGGCGCCATTCCGCGGCCGGGTCGGCCTCGTGCAGGATGCGGCGCAGGTCGATCCAGACGGTCGTGTCGCTGTCGCCCGGCTCGGTGGACGGGACGGCCCGCAGCTCCCCCTCGTCGACCACGACGAGCCGGCTGCCGTCGCCGCTGGGCGCGAACCAGTCGAGGTGCTCGACCAGTTCGGACTTCTTCGCCTTGGAGAGGTTGAAGTACTCCAGGGTCGGCCGGCCGCTGGTGTCGTCCGGGTTCGCGAACGTCTCGCCCAGCGCCCCCGAGATCGGCCAGCGCAGCCAGACGAGTCCGCCGCCCGCGACCGGGTACAGCGCCGAGTACTTGGAGGCCGTGACCGGGAACGGCGTCACCCGGCTCTCCAGGCCCTCGGTCTCGACGGTCACCGTGCCGGCCACCGCACCCCCGTCCCCGCCGCCACCCCCGCCTCCCTCGTCGTCCAGGCCGCCGGCCGCCGGGCGGCCCTCGGGGGTGAGTGCGAACGGGGACGGGGTCGCCGAGGACAGCGGTACGAGGTACGGGCGGCAGCCCAGCGGGAAGGAGAGGTCGCCGGTGTGGACGTCGTACACCGGGTCGAAGCCGCGCCAGGAGAGGAAGGCGAGGAAGCGGCCGTCGCGGGTGAAGACCGGGTTCTCGTCCTCGAAGCGGCCGTTGGTGACATCGACGACCGTGCGGGCTCCCGGCCCCCCGACCCGCGCCAGCTTGATCTGGCGGAGCGTGCGGCCGATTCCTGGATGCGACCAGGTCAGCCAGGTTCCGTCGGGGGAGAAGGCGAGGTCGCGCACGGGCCCGTTGACGGACCGGACGAGTTCCGTGACCGCACCGGTTCCGTCCGCCTCATCCTCCTCGGCCGAACCGGCTGCTTCGCCCGCCCCGTCTGTCTTGCCCGTCCCGTCTGCCTCGCCAGTCCCGCCCGTCCCGCCCTCCTCGTCCACGGTGATCAGCAGCAGTCGGCCGTCGTGCGAGGCGATCGCGAGCCGTTCGCCGCCGGGGTCGGAGACGAGCTCCTGGACGCGGCCCAGTTTCCCGGCGGCCAGCCGGCGGGGCTCGCGTGTGCCCGTCGCGCGGGGCAGATACGCGATCTCGACGGCGTCCTCGCCCTCCGCGTCGGTCACGTACGCCACCTGCCCGCCGGAACCGAGCATCTCCGGCAGCCGGACGCGGACGCCCGGGGTGTCGGCGATGGTGCGGGCCGGGCCGTCGCGGTGCGTGAGCCAGTACAGGCTGCCGCGGACGACGACCGCGCCGGCCCGGCCCGTCTCGTCCACGGAGATCCCGTCGACGTGCTGGGCGGCCGGCACCTGGTAGGGGCGGCGTCCCGCGCGCGGCCCACCGAGCCGGACGTCGAGGCGGCGGGGCCGGGCGTCCGCGGCCAGATCGTCGACGATCCACACATCGCCCGCGCACTGGTAGACGACCCGGGTTCCGTCGCTCGACGCGTGCCGGGCGTAGAAGGCGTCGTGGTCGGTGTGGCGCCGCAGGCCGGAACCGTCGTGCAGGCACGAGTACAGGTTGCCGACGCCCTCGTGGTCGGAGAGGAAGGCGATCCGGTCGCCGACGAACATCGGCGAGTCCAGATGCCCGTCGAGGTCGGCGAGGACGCGCTGCCCGTGCAGCCAGAGCCGCCCGGTGGCGCCGCCGCGGTAGCGCTTCCAGGCGGCGGGCTCGTGCGGGGGCGTACCGGTGAGGAGCAGCGTCCTGCGTTCGCCGTCGAAGTCCGCGACGGCGATGTCGGAGACCGGGCCCCAGGGGAGTTTGCGGCCGGGGCCGCCGCCGACCGGCACGCTGTAGGCCCAGGTGAAGTAGGAGAAGGGCTCGCCGTGAGAGGCGACGGCAAGGATGTCGCAGTCGCCCTCCGTGCCGGGGGGAGACCAGCCGCAGACCCGGGTGTCGGCGTTGCCCCAGTAGGTGAGCCGCCGGGCCGGGCCGCCCTCGACCGGGGCCAGCTGGATCTCCGGCACGAGACTGCGCCAGGTCGTGTAGGCGAGGTGCCGCCCGTCGGGCGAGAAGCGCGGGTGGCTCACCTTGGTCCGGTCGACGGTCACCCGCCAGGCGCGGCCGGGCCCGTCGAGGGGGGCCAACCAGAGGTCGTCCTCGGCCACGAAGCAGAGCCGGTCCCCGCTGAGATGCGGGAACCGCAGGTAGGAGGGGGAGCCGCTGACGACCCCGGCCCCGGCCCCGGCCGCGTACTCGTGCTCGTGCTCGTTCCCGTTCTGGTTCCCGTTCCCGTTCCCGTTCCCGTACCCGTACCCGTTCTCGTTCGCGTCGCTCACCCACCCATGCTTTTCCGGTGGGCGGGACCCGGCAACTCGTGGTCGCGGTAAGCGCGTGACCCACCACACGTACGAAACGGTTTCGTTTCGTTGACGCGCAGGGTATCTTCAAAGGAGTACGAGACGGTTTCGTTCGAGCGGAAGCGGTGAATGGAATGGCTGAGACAGCAACGACGCGTCGCAGCCGGCTCACGCCCGAGCGCGAGGCCGAACTGTACGAGGCCGTGCTCGACCTGCTCCGGGAGGTCGGTTACGACTCCCTTACCATGGACGCCGTGGCGGCCCGCACCCGGTCGAGCAAAGCCACCCTCTACCGCCAGTGGGGCGGCAAGGCCGAACTGGTGGCCAGGTCGGTCCGGCATCACAAACCGGTCGGCATCGCCAGCGTGGACACCGGTTCCCTGCGGGGCGACCTTCACGCGATGATCACCCGCCAGGACGACTGCGAGATGGAGCAGAACTCCTCCCTCATGCGCGCCCTGAGTACGGCGGTCCACTCGAACCCCGATCTGCTGGCCGCCCTGCGGGAATGGCTGGTCGAACCGGAACTGCAAGAGATGCGCCAAGTGGTGCAGCGTGCCGTCGACCGCGGCGAGGTCCGTGCCGACAACCCCGCGATCGGCTATCTGCTGCACATGATCATCGGCTCCTTCGCAGCCCGGACGATGATCGACAACGAGCCACCGACGCAGGCCTTCCTCTCCGCGTACATGGACGCGGTGGTCATCCCCGCCCTCGTCGCCTGACCCTGCTTCTTCTGGGGGGCAGGCGGTGGTGACCGGCTTCCCCTTCGCCGGCCGGTCCCGCGGCCCGTGTCGAGCAGCTCGTTCGCCTGCCTCGTACACGCACCGCTAGCGTGCCGTGTATGACGACGAGCGCCACTGACGGCACTGACGGCACTGACAACATTGACGGCACTGACGACATCGACGGCACTGAAGAGTACGGAGCCCATCCCCGTTTCGCCGAGGCCGTGCGGCAGTTGGGTCTCGACGACCTGCTTCCGCGAATTCGCCGCTTCCCGGAGGCGACCCGCACCGCCGCCGAGGCCGCCGCGGCCCTCGGCTGCGAACTCAGCGAGATCTGCAAGTCCTTGATCTTCGCGGCGGACGGCGTCCCGGTCCTGGTCCTCATGGACGGCTCGTCCCGCGTGGACCTCGAACTCGTCCAGCACGCGCTGGGCGCCGAGAAGGTCACCCGGGCCAGGGCGGATCTCGTACGGGAGACGACCGGGTACGCGATCGGCGGCGTGCCTCCCTTCGGGCACCGCAGCAAGACGCGTGTCCTGGCCGACCGTTCGCTGCTGGGCCACGACCTCGTGTGGGCCGCGGCGGGCACGCCGTACACCGTCTTCCCGATGGCTCCGAGGACGCTCATCGACCACGCAGGCGGCACCCTGGTGGACGTTCGGGAGCACTCCGCGTGACCCCGCTGGTCACCGCGGCCGTCCTGGTCGCGGCGGTCACACATGCCGGCTGGAACGCGATAGCCCACCAGATCACCGACAAGCTGGTGGGGTTCACGCTGATAGCGGGCGGGGGAGCGCTCATCGGCCTGGCCATGGTGCCGTTCGTGCCGTTCCCCGAGCCGGAGGCCTGGCCTTATCTGCTCGCCTCGGCGGTCATCCACGTCGCGTACTACGTATTGCTGATGCGGTCCTTCCGGCTGGGCGACTTCGGCCAGGCGTACCCCATCGCGCGCGGCACCGCGCCTCTGGTGGTCGCCCTGCTCGCGGCCCTCTTCGCGCACGAGGTGCCCGACGGCTGGGCTGCCGCGGGCATCGCCGTGTCGTGCGCGGGACTGACCGGAGTCGCACTGTGGGGCCTGCGCGGGAGCCGGCCGAACTGGGCGGCGATCGTCGCGGCGCTCGCGACCGGCCTGACCATCGCGGCGTACACGGTCGTGGACGGCCTGGGCGTACGCGCCTCGGGCTCATCCCTCGCCTACATCGCCTGGCTGATGGCGGTGGAGGGCGTGGTGGTCCCGGCGTACGCGCTGTACCGCTGGCGCGGCCGACTCCTCGCCGTACTACGTCCGTTCGCTGTGGTGGGCCTCCTCGGCGCCGCAATGTCCGTCGCCGCGTACGGCCTGGTCCTGTGGGCCCAGACCCGAGCGGAACTGGCCCCGGTCGCGGCCCTGCGCGAGTCGTCGGTCAAGTCTTGCTCATGCGGTAATAGCTTCACTGGTCAAGGGCTGGGCACATGGTCGTCCGACTACAGCAGTGCGCTTAGCTGCTGACGCGGGTGTTATCACCGGGCCAGGATGGGCGGGAGGGAAGGCTCGGGTTCGCCTGGAACGTCTAGTGGGTCTCACACTGCGGGAAAATCTATGCTTCGGACAGCTCGCCGACGTCACCAAGCCCAAATTGCTCACAGCGTTTCGCAGCTGAGTGTCTAAACCCACCCCCTGCTTCGGCAACTGGAGTCCGTCCATGGTCTGCATGCGGCGGACGCTGCTGTGGGTTTCGATGTATCCGACGACTCCTCCCTGCACATAAGATAGCCGCCTCCCTCGTTCCCTATCAGTGACGTGGAACTAAACATCCCGCCCCAAGGAGAGAGTAGCGAATCCAGCGGTACCTGATACTAGAATCCGCGGCTTCGATTTGGCACTCGCAAAGAATGGCAATATCTTCTTGACTGGCGCCACCGTAACAAGCTTTTCCATCACCTGACCGGACCAGAAATCGAAGAGCGAAAGCATCGAATCTACGCCGACAGTAACCAAAAACTCTCGACCAGCCCCGGAAGGCACAGTTGCTATCGTGCGCACTGCACCGACATCCAACTCCCAATAACAGCTCCCATTATCTAGATCCCAAAAAGTGATTTTGCTAGACCCGTAAGGGTTCGCCATTGTGGCAAGCATCGTCCTCCCTGTGCTGTCAGAGACCCTCGCCATGACGCCAATCGGCCCGGTAGCGAAAGTTTTTACCAGTATCCCCTTATCTACATTCCAGATGTGTATCGACGCATTCTTCGAAGGGGGGTCAGAAATAGCAAGAAGATGACCTTGATCCTCGAACCTTCCGAGGTCGCAGAACGAACCTGCTATCACGCCTTGGCATCGATGAAGAAGTTCGCCTGAATCCGGCTCCCATATGGCTACCTCCCCGCCAAATTCTTCACAGATTGCGGCGATCTTGGGAGAGTCACTACTTATAGATTGCAGCTGCCGTATTCTGCCGCAAGGCATACGACGCAATCTCCTGTCCGAGGCCGGATCCCAGATCTCCACGCACCGCTCCGCTAAAGATCCAGCCCCATAGAATGGATACGTCGCAAGGTATTCCTTGGTTCCTGTATTGAAGGCACACATATCCGCGACGGGGCCAGTCGAAAGCCTTGTGTGCAGATTGCCGCTATTGGAATCACGCACTTCCACAGTGCCGGGCCACGATTGAGAGTCAACGAAGACAAGGTCCTTAACGGTTGCAAGACTGGGCCAGCTAGTGGAGCTTTTCCCTTCGCTTTTCGCCGTTTCCGCTGACCGCCAATAGGCCCATTCCGGATGGATCCAGCCAGCTAGTGGAGGTGGAGAGCCGCCAAGAGCGGCCAGATGGAAAGCGTGGCTTCCTCTCTTTGACACGACGTCTATTCCGGAAAGATGCTTTTCTATTCGAGACCATGCCCATAGGGAGCGGTTCTTTGGTGTCGGATTTTGACCTGCCAAGTGAGACCCAATGGAGTGGCTGGTTTCCCATTCAAGGAAAGCGATGGGGACATGCGTATCATCCAAAACGTCACCCCGAGCTGCATGTTCAACGAGATAACGTCTAATGTAGGGATGGGGAGCGTATGGGAGATGTTTTCGCACGAGATCCCCCAGGGCGGCCGTAATTATTTCTTGAATAATGGCTTCTCTATGCTTATAGCTCTGATTCTCGCTCTCATTGAAGGGCCACGGGTACGTTGCCTCCCTTAGTTCTTCGGTGACTCTTTCATGAGTAGGACGATAAACGATTCGCTCATCTGAAATGTCAGTCGCTAGGTATCCTGAGAGGCGACTTGAACGTAGCGTTCGGAGTGCTTGGTCAGCTTCGTTCGATGCGTTTGGGTGGATCGCCTTATACACTGCTGGCCAAACGTCAGACCAGGGCAATCCATCACCACACGAGAAAGCCAGTGCTTGCATAGCTGCCAACAAATCCGTAGAGGGGATATTGGCGTTCTCGGCAACCTCCTCTATGTCTGAATACAAGAGAGATACCGTGCCGTCCTGAAGCGTGGCGAGCCATTCCTCGTCCTGTACGTCTTGAATAGTGAGACGCTTCCGAGCCCTATCGGCGGCAAGCCGCGCATTAAGAAAAGATGGCGCAACTTTCTGTGCGATAGCTGTCGCTACCTCGTAAGAAGCGGACCGATTTCCTTTGTAAGGGGACACCCCGTCTTCCACCTCCATTAGTAAGCGAAGCACGTAACTTTGAATATCTGAAAGACTTTCCTCCCCATCAGTGCGAAGAGCTAGGACGGGAATTTCGTCCCAACTAATGATTGTGTCTTCGTTGACTGCAATGGAAATGACGGTATCGTCTGCTTCGAGCGCATTAAGTGGCCTCTCTGGCGGCAGATTAATTGCTAGAATCAGATCTTCGACTGCATTCTTGTCCTGCACTTCTCCATCCGAGGATCCCCTCCACCTAGGGCTTCTTACGCCCAGGAGTACTCGGACGTTCTGTTTTTCACCGTTACTACGACGCACCAAAGGAACCAATAGATCGGTAACCAGACTTTCTGGATCTACTGCTTCGTCTACTCCATCGATCGCGATGGTAACTGGACGATTTAGGTGCTCTTCAGCGTATCTGACATAATCCTCAAGCGTTGTTGGAGTCGGTTTATGATCGACTCCAATAATGGATCGCAAGGCATCACGAATCTCTGCCGTGGCTATTGCCGATGTCTTATTCCTTGCCAGCACGGCTACATCAATTTCAGGGTAACGGGGCGCTGAGTTGACAGAAAAGAGCCTGCCGGCTTCGCTACTTACGTAACGGTTACCGTGAACTACAAGTTGAGCAAGGATGGCAGACTTTCCGGAGCCAGCTTCGCCAGTAACGACGCAAATTCCTTCTCCTGAATTGAGGAATTTTTTTGCACGCTCGATGAGTCCTTCTCGGCCCGTGAAGTACCAATTTGAGTCATCATCGCCGGTACTGCCGGATGCGCGGGAAACCCAATAACTCGGAGCTGTGCGCTGTGTGTCAATCCGTTTTTTTGGTGATGTAGAAGATTCGCGAGCAGAGACACGACGTGACCAATATCCCAAGTTAGGCAAACAAGGTGTGGGTTTATCGTTTCGACTTCGAGGCCAAACCCAATTTACAGCGATTAGATCCCTGCGCTCCGACGCGATATCGCGGAGTATGTACTCCAATTCCTGAAAGGAAATATTTTGGGTGGCGAAGCCGCTTGCCTCATCAGAGATGCGCTTTAAGGCTAGCTGAATAACTTCGGTGAATTCCCCTACCCTTGGCTTATCGGTAAAGTCTCCGCTTGTTACAACTGCCAGGGTTTCCAAACCGCGACGATCGCTCGACAGATCTTGCAGGTGTGATGCTAGTTCTATGTCTAGTGTGCCTGCGTAGCAGGAGTCAACAATAATCAGGACATGTTCGGCTTCAGAGTCCAGGATAGCCCCTACCAGTTCAGCGGTGGGGAAAGCCGTGGAAAGCATCTTTGACTCATCGGATTTAGGTAGAAGGAGGAAATGCCGGTTTGCTATTCCTCGTTTTCCATGGCCGGTAACATATACAACAAGTACGTCCTCGGGCTGGCACTCGTAGAGGCCTTCTGTTTCGACGAATGAACGTATATCTTTCTTGGCTTCTAGGGTGATCGGTTTATGCACCTCGAATCTACTTTCGGGATCGATGGATTCACTTGCGAACCACCCTTCAATGGATTTGACCTGGTTATCAATTGCATCCTTGAAACTTTGCGTTTCGTCGCAATAATCGCGAACAGCGATACACACCAGACGTCGACGCAGAGGGCCTTGAACGGGAATCTGACCGTTCAGCACTGTCAGAGCCCAGCGTGCGAAGTTAGGAGCGAGCCCATGACTGGCTGTCGAAGATATTGAACAGCTGCATGTGGATCCTTCAAACCGTTTCTCACGCGCACGTTTTGAACATTATCCACTTGCAACCCTTGCCCTCCTGTTACTGCGTCAGCTGAATCATAGATGTTATGCCAAAGGCCGTTGGTGTTGAGGATTTCAGTGCCGTGACCCAGCATCCTTAGTACCGTGGGCCATGAAAGCGGGGAACCGAAAGTTACGATGCATTGGCGGTTTTCCTCTATGCTTGCGGCAGGGAAGAGCTCTCCACGCTGTAGCATATCGTAGGCAATTACGCTCCCCAGCGAGTGGGCCAGAACGAACCTAGTATTGGACTTCATTGAGTCGGCTACGACATCGCGTATAGCCTTCGAAAGGTCTTCATCGGACAGATAGCGATGGACTTGTCTAAGGATATATAGCAGGTACTTTCCAGCATTCCTTCCAAATCTCCGGTCGATGCGGACCAAAAGGCGCCCGATTTTTCCTGGGACTGCAGGAAGTCCCAGTTCCCTAGCTGAGGATTCGTCCTCATCTACTCCCTGCAAAGTGCCGGAATCCAGAACCTCTTCGATGAACTGCTCTTCAGAAGGTGATAGTGGGGCCACTTCCTCCTGTGTGTGTCCGAGCCGACCATCACTTGGGTTAAATAGGTTTCCATAGAAAGCTACGCTTAGGCTCGTTAGTGAATTGGGCCCGCCTGCGAGTGTCATACTGCGTTGCGCCGCCAAAAGCCAGGATTCTTCGAGCGCTGAAGCTGTCTTCTTGTGTTGGCCAATTCCGTGGATGCCCAATACCGAAGCACGCATAGGTTGATCTTCCCTCCCATTCAGGTAGATGATGCCGCATCCTGCTCTCTCATGTCTTGCACTCTGGCCCTCAACTCACCCACCTCCACAGCCTCGGGGCGGGGTCGCCCGCAGCCTGTGAGCGTCGGTACCGTCAACAGCATGTCTGGCGTGCGCCGGGTTGGTCACCCGTAGGCGCGCTGGTTGATCGCGCGCGACTAGGGGAGCTGGTACGGGCATGGCGGTTGACGCTACTCGGGCGGAAGAGGGGTTCACGTCGGCGGGGGCTACGCGGGTGATGGTTGCTGCGTGCCGGGCTGCGGGGCTTGACGACAGAGGTGCGGAGTTGATCCGTCTCGGGGAGAACGCGTTGTTCCGGCTGGCTTCTGCGCCGGTGATCGTGCGCGTGGCCCGAGGGGAAGAGTGGTTACCGAAGGCGCGCGTTGAAGTGGCCGTCTCGCGGTGGCTGACGGGGGAAGGGTTTCCCGCCGCTCGCATCGTTGAGGATCTTGAGCAGCCGCTTCTTATCGACGGTCATCCGGTGACGTTCTGGCATCTGATCGTTGAGGGTGATCGGAAAGCGACCTACGGGGAGCTGGGGGGCGTCCTGCGTGACCTGCACTCCCTGACCGTGCCGGCCGGGCTGGAGCTGCCCGCGTTCGAGCCCTTCGGCAAGCAAGAGCTGCGGATGAATCTCGCCGTGATTCCGGACGATGACAAGGCCTTCCTGCGGAAGCGGTGGCGGGAGCTCCAAGGCAAGTACGCGGAGCTGCGGTTCGAGACGCCCAAGGGGCCTGTGCACGGTGATGCTCACGTGCAGAACCTCATGGTCGACGATCAAGGACAGGTCATCCTGATCGACTTCGAGAACTTCTGCTTCGATCATCCTGAGTGGGATCTGATGGTCACGGCCGTGGAGCATCACAGCCTTGGATGGCAGACCGACGCGCAGTACGCCGACTTCGTGGCCGCGTACGGGCGGGACCTGTACGACTGGCCTGGGTACGAGACGCTGCGTGGCTTGCAAGAGTTCGGGATGACGACGTGGCTGATGCAGAACGTGCAGGAAGACGAGAAGACGGCGGCTGAATACCGCCGGCGTATCGCTGGGCTGCGTAACGATGATGGGCCGCGGGACTGGCGGCCCTGGTAGTTCCTACTCGTCGTCTTCAAGGCGGGCGAGTGCGTCGTGCACCTGGTCGTTGAAGGCGGCCACCGTCGGGTTCGTCGTGTGGGTGCTCACCTCGGCCTGGAAGTCGGTCACGTAGCGCAGGAAGCGGGAGGACTGGAGGCTGTCGCCACCGTCCACGGCCAAGCTGGCGGTGGTCACGGCGGCTTCCAGTTCGCCGTTCAGGAGGTGGCTTTGGGCGAGCACCATGCGGCAGAAACCCAGGGTGCGGGCGTACTTCGGGTCGGTTTCGTCGACCGCGCGTTGTGCGGCCTCGACCGACTCTCGGCGCATCTTGAGGTCACGGAAGCAGTGGCAGATTTCGCCTGTGAGTTCCGCGGAGTCGAAGTATCCGAGCCACCCCGGATCTTCGCCTGTGTCGGCGCGTTCGAAGTGGCGTTCTGCTTCGTTCATGGCCCGGCCGGCCCCGATTGGATCGCCCGCGTTGGACAGTGCGCGGGCCTCCATGGCTGCGTTCAAGGCCATGGCACGTGGTGTGGCTCGACCTTTCGCGCCCTCGACGGCGGCCCGTGAGAGCTGGATGGCTTGAGCGTGGTTGCCGAGATAGTTCGCCTGGTGGCTGAGGTTGCCGAGGATGCGGGCGCCGAACATGCGGTCGTCAATGACCTGCGACAGGCGCAGCGTGGAGGTCAGGTAGCGGTGGGCAAGTCGGTGGTTGCCGGTGTCGTACGCCGTCCACGCGAGCAATTGGGAGACCTCGGCGGCGGCGCCGAACAGTGCGTTGCCGACCTTCTCGCTGTAGCTGGCGTCCAGCAGGGGCAGGACTTCGTGGCGGAAGTAGTGGCGCAGTGCCTTGTGGCCGTGGCCTCCGCCGTACTTGAAGTCGAGCTGCATGAACATGCTGCCCGCGTCCCGGATCGCGCGCACGTCGCGCATGCCGACTCGTTGGTGAGTGAGTCTGTCGGCCTGGACGCCGTCGGGGCGGGCGATCATCCATGACAGAACTGCGGAGTTGAGGTCGGCGTCTGCAATGGTCAGTCGGTCGGGGGACGTCGTCTCGGGGCGTTCTTCGGCGAGTCCGTCCAGCAGGGTGAGTACGTCGGGGACCGTGCTGGGGTAGCCGATTGACTGTGGGGGTGTCGGCTGGGCGTGGTCGAAGAATCCGAGATCGCCGGGTGTGATGCGGCGTCCCAGTTTGATGCCGAGTACGTCCGCCATGATCGCCGCTGCTTGCGGGGTGATGCCTCCGCCGTTGCGCCATCGCTGGACGGATACGTGCGTTGTTCCCAGCCCTGTGCCGCGTTGCGTGGCGGCGTCTCGCATCCGCCTTGCGAGGCCCTTGTTTGAGACCTTCGCTTCGTCCATGACGGCGGCTAACTGCGCGTTCGGCTCTCGGCTCATGCTCCCCTGCCCAGCCCGAGAATGACGGCGAGTATCCATCCTGTCACAGCAGTCTCGTTCTGAGGGGGTTCATCGGTGAACCCCCATTGGCTCTGCCGGTGTTCACGTGAACCCCCTGGTGAACGCTCCCGGCTTCGCCCTCCGCGTCGTGTACTGGCTTGCCAACAGCAAGCGGTGCCGTAGGGCCGTTGGGGCCTTCGGAAGGGGACCGGATGGACGCCAGAAAAGCTGAGCACTTGATGAGCGAGGTGGATGCGTTCGCTCACTGGTACGTGGTGCCGGATCCGTTCTCCACCGGCCGCTTCCTGGCGCTGACGCTCTTCGCCGAGTTTCCCGACACCGTGCGCGTCGCGCGTCGATTGACGGGCGCGTTCCTGCGAGGCGCCGGCGTCAAAGACATCGTGGACGATGTTCAGCTGGCTGTCTCGGAGCTGGTCGGAAACGTCGTGAACCACGCGGTTCCCGATCGCCATCTGGCGGAGCCCGGTGGGGCACGACGCATCGACGTGACGTTCAAACTGTGGCCGAAGTGGCTGTTCGTCGGTGTGGCCGACGAGGACTCGACGCCTCCCGTGCTTCCAGTTGGCGAGGCGTTCTCTCCCGGATTGATGGGGGAGCTCTCCGAAGCGGTGTTGCCCGACCGGGGCCGCGGGTTGCTGATCGTCCAGCGTCTCGCGGTGGCGGTGTGGTGGACACCGGAAGACCGGGGCGGCAAGACGGTCTGGTGCCGCTTCGACCTCGACCACGAAGCCACCATCGGACCCGATTGATGAACTCCGGGCCGTCACCGTTCGTCCAGCTCCCTCGCGATCGGGAGTGGGCGGCGGCCCGGACACCGGCCGGAGTCTGACCCCTCCGGCCAAAGGAGCGCGGTTCTCTGTCCTCCGATCCGCCGGGTTCCCCACCCGGTTCAGAGGGCCGCGCTTCACAACCTCATACCGAGACCGGACCACCCCCGCGCCTGGCAGCAACTGGGGTGGTCCGGAAGGGGACAGCGGTCCCCGGTGCCTGATGGTACCGGGGCCGTTGCTCTGCGTTCTGCCCTGGGCCAAAGGAAATTGACGATCCATTACCTAGATCAAGGCAGAGGTGGGCAAGATGACCGGAGCGGGTGAGGACTGGCTGAGCGATGAGCTCGACGTTGAGGGCGCGGACTGCGGCTCGTGGGTGCCGGGCGTCGACTACTTGGCAGGCTGGCGTGATGCGCGGGAGGCTGCCGACCGGCTGAATCGGGCGCTCCTAAGTTCCAGCTTCGAGCTGTCGGACGTCCGCGCAGTGGCCTCGACGAACGGGGACGGTCACTCGGTCGTACGGGTCGCCGGCCGACCGGATGCCGTGGAGAGACTCGCCGGTCTCCTGGAGACACTTGTAAACGGCGACGGCGGTGCAGCATGATGCGCGTCTTCCCAGATGAGCGCCGTGCGTGGGCACGTCGTCGGCCGCAGAGACTTTGGGCGGTAGCTGCCATGGGGCGAGTGACCAGGGGGCCTTACGCTCGCCCGGCGGATCGGGCAGGTACTGGACCTGCCCGCTGGTGTGCCCGATGGGCCCCCTGGTCTTCGAGGCTCGCCCCATGGGAGCTGCCTAAAGTCTCGGAGGCCGTCGACCCCCGGCCACGCGGGCCCCTGCCCGGCCCGGCAAGTCGGCGCCTCTCTACCTCTGGCGTGCTGCGGTGTGGGCAGTCGGGCGACCGGACGGGACCGGCGGACACGCCGCATGCCCGGCCGGGGCGGCCGGGCTGCCCGGCGCGCCGCAGGCGCGCCCTTGAGGAAGTGAAGACAGTTTCGACCGATGGCCGCTGCCGATCACGCCTGGCGCCGTCGAGTGGTCTGCTTGTCGGCGGTGATCCGGTAGGCGACTTCGGCACGGTCCGCACCGACGCGGAGCTCTTCGAGGATCAGCGGGCGGTCGTCGGTACCGTGCGTGACACGGGACAGGTGCAGGATCGGCGTCGCGTCCGGGAGTTGGAGCGTGGTCCGCTCATCGGGCAGCGGCATGTGGGCGCGGACTGTCTCCGACCACCACAGCTTGTGCCCGTCCTGGGTGAGGGTGCGGTAGATCTCGGCCGGCGACTTGCCCGGCTCCTCCGCGAGCGACAGGGTGCCTTCGGTGACCTCGAAGGGGATCAGCGTGCGGTGCATTGCGCGGGTGCCGGTCTCGGGGTCGGTGAGCAGGCGGTCGCATCCGAACAGCGCTTCCTCCTCGGCCAATGCGAGGAAGCGGCCCGTGGTCTTGGTCGTGCGCGTGCGGTAGGTGCTCGGTTGCTCGGCTTCGGCCCAGACGTCGCCGTTGGGCATGACGAACTGGCCGTCGGACGTGCGGCTGATGCGGCGCTCGATGGTGAGCGCGGGTTGGCCGTCGGAGCGTACGAAGCTGCCTTTGCCGTGGCGGACATCGATGAGCCCTTCCGCGCGCAGGGCGGCCACGGCGTTGCGGACGGTGGGACGCGAGACCTGGTAGCGGGCCATGAGCTGAGCCTCGGACGGCAACAGGGAGTCGGGGGTGAACTCGCCCGACAGAATCGCCTCCCGGATGGCGGCGGCGACCTGTTGGTACAGGGCTCCGGGGCGTTGGATCTCCGTCATCTCAGCACCTTCGGGTTGAAGTCATAGACAGGTCGCACGCGCGACATCACTCGTCAGCATAAGTAGTTGCGCCTTCGCCGTACAGCACTCCATAGTCGTCACTCGTAAGGACAAGTGACGTCTGAATATGTCAGGCGTCCCGACTGGCCAAGGAGGCCATGCAATGCAGTCCATTCCCGTGGACACGGCGCGGCTCGGCGTACTGCGGTGCGCCATCGCGCCCGAAGCGAAGATCAGCAACCCCGACACACAGGAGGTGAAGAAGGACCGCGACGGCCAGACGATCTACACCGTGGCTGTCACCGTGCGACAGGACCGGCGGCGTATCTCCGTGATCGAGATCGCGGTGAGCGGTGAACCGAAAGGCATCGAGGAAGGACAGATCCTCAGGGTTACCGGACTGATGGCGTTCGCCTGGGCGATGGGCGACCGGCATGGGATCAGCTTCCGTGCGGACGCCATCACGCCCGTGCACGGCACCGTCTTAAAGGCCGGTGGTGCGTGATGAACGGTTCGATCGCGCTCGCCCTCGGCCTCGCCGTACTGGCGTGGGTGCTCGTCGTCGGCGACCGGCTGCGGCGGCACCGTCCGGCCTGGCACTGGTACCTCACCGGATACCCGGCCACCACGTGCCGGGTGCTGTTCACCTGGCGCAAGGTCGCCCTGCTCAATGACCTCTCCGTCTCCCGTCGCCCGCCGCGCGGGCTGCTCGGGGACTTGGTGGTCAAAGGCGATCCGCTACGGCCGGTGGCTCCGCGGATCTCCTTCCCGCGCGCTACCCGCCTGGGCCTGACCGTGGTGGTGCGCCTGCACGCGGGTCAGACCCCGGCCACGTACCTGAGGGCGGCTGATGCCTTCGTGCACGCGTGGAAGGTGCACGCGGTACGGGTCACCTCGCCGGAACGCGGGCTCGTGCTCCTGACGGCAACGGCCACCGATCCGCTCCTGCGGCCCGGTCTGGCCACGGCCCCCGCCGCACTGCTGTCCGCATTCATCGGCGCGCTGGAGAGCGGTGGGGCGTGGGTGATGGATCTGCGGCTCATCCCGCACTGGCTCATCGCCGGGGCCACCCGTTCCGGCAAGTCCACCCTGCTGGCCCGGCTCATCACCCAACTCGCCCCGCAACCCGTCGCCCTGATCGGCATCGACTGCAAGGGCGGCATGGAACTGGGCCTGTTCGCCAACCGGCTGAGCGCACTCGCCACGTGCCGACGGGAAGCAGTCGCGGTTCTGGGCGCGCTTGTCGTCGACATGCAGGACCGCATGAACGAGTGCCGCGCGGCGGTAGCACGCTCCATCTGGGAGCTCCCCGACCACCTGCGGCCCGTCCCCGTCGTCGTGATCGTCGACGAGATCGCGGAACTGTACCTGTCGGACGGCACCCGCGAGAGCAGAGCGGAAGCCGAACAGTGCTCCGTCCTGCTCCTGCGCCTGGCCCAGCTCGGTGCCGCGCTCGGCCTGCACCTGGTCGTCGCCGGCCAACGCGTCGGCTCCGACCTCGGCCCCGGCGTCACCGCGCTGCGGGCCCAGCTCGGCGGCCGGATCTGCCACCGCGTCAACGACCCCGGCACGGCAGAAATGACCCTGGGCGACCTCAACAAAGACGCCGTGACCGTCGCCCAGTCGATCACCGCCCACGAACGGGGCGTGGCCGTATGCACCGGACCCGACGGCGGCTGGAGCCGTGGCCGCTCGCACCTGACACCGATCGAAGAGGCCATGGCGATCACCCAGCGGCACTCAGGCCTCACCCCGGACCTGCCCGCCATCCGCCGCGCCCTCGCGGCCCTGGAAGGAGACGACAAGTGATCAGCGAAGGAACAGCGTTCACGTTCGCGGTGATCTTCGGGATCATCACCGTCCTCCTCGTCCGCTCCCGCGACGTACGCGCCTGGGAAGCGGTCTGCGTCGGCCTCTTCGGCGTCTACCTCGGCCAGACCCCCGTGATCTTCACCGTCCACGGACTCGTCACCTGGTTCATCACCGGCTTCTCCCACACCTGACCGGAAGGGAACTACGCCATGCCCATGCCGCGCGTGAGGTGCCCCTACTGCAAGGGCGACGGGGCCCGCCGAACCTGGACCGGACGACTGCGCCGCTGCCGCGTCTGCCGGGGCACCGGAACCATCCGCTGAACCCCCGCACCACACCCGACCACCCGACCACCTGGCCACTGAAGGAGTGATCCCCATGACCGACCACGCGCCACCCACCACCCGTGCCGCTTCGGCGGCCCACCCCGGAAGGCCACCACCATCACACCCGAGAACACCTCGACCTCGGCTGACAGGCGCGCCGCCCTCGACCGCGCGGCGCGCCTGCGTCAGCTCCCCGAAACAGACCGCGACGCCATCCGCATCGCTCAAGACCCCCAGTTCGCACGCTGGTTGGAGCAGATCACCGCCATTGGCGGCTGCGCCCACCCCATCTACCTGTCCGGCTCGACCACGGCTCTGGACGAGACGACCGGCGAGATCCTGAGCCACTACGACACCCGCGACGAACCGGGGGAGCGGCTCTCCGTCCGCTGCCGCAACAGACGCGCAACCGTCTGTGCTCCATGCTCCCGTCTCCACGCAGGCGACACGTTCCACCTCGTCCGCGCGGGCCTGATCGGCGGCAAGAACGTCCCCGACGCGGTCCGTCATCGACCCCGACTCTTCGTCACGCTGACCGCACCGTCCTTCGGCCCGGTCCACCGTGCCGGAGGCGACCGCTGTCACCCCCGGCGGGATCGGAGCAGCTGCGAGCACGGCGGTTCCCTCGGTTGCGGCGCGGTCCATGACACGGACGCATCCCAAGTCGGCCAACCTCTCTGCTCCGACTGCTACGACTACACGGCTCACGCGCTCTGGCACGCGCACGCGGGCACGCTGTGGGATCGCTTCGTGATCGGCGTCCGTCGGCACCTCGCCTCCTCCGCGGGCCTCGTGCAGTCCCGCTTCGCCGACCACGCCCGGTTGTCCTTCGCCCGTGTCGCGGAGTACCAGAAGCGCGGGGCCGTCCACTTACACGCTGTCGTCCGGCTCGACGGCCCGGACGGGCCTACCGATGAGCCCCCGGTCTGGGGCACAGTCGCCCGACTGAGCGACGCAGTGCGTGCCTCCGCACGTCGGGTCGTGGTCCGCACTCCCTACAGCCCGGCCGTCGGGGAACTCGCTCTGCGGTGGGGTGCCCAGGTCGATGTTCGACCGCTGCGTGCCGACGGTCTCGGACCGGATGACGACGCCGTAGCCGCGTACGTCGCCAAGTACGTCACCAAGGGAGCGAACGAGACCGGCGCCGGCACCGACCACAGGCTGACCAACTGGGGCGATATCGCTACGGCTCCGGTCACTGACCACGTTCGCAACGTCATGCGCGTCTGCTGGCGCCTCGGTGGTCTGCCCGAGTACGAGCCTCTGCATCTTCGCCTATGGGCACACACCCTCGGTTACCGCGGCCACATCCTGACCAAGTCCCGCGCCTACTCCACGACATACGCGGTGCTGCGTGCCGAACGCGCTCGCCACGTGGGCCACGCAGACATCCCCGCCACGATTTCAGAACGGAATTGGCGCTACGCCGGCTCCGGCCACAGCCCCGGTGGTGCCCTCTTGGCCGCTGGACTCGCCGAAGACATCGCCACGAACCGTGAGGTCTCCCGAGACGAGATCGGGGTCAGATGACGAGGCGCCGCAACGAACAGTGGACTCGGGCCGTGGAGCGGCAAGCGGCCAAGTTCCCCGCGCGAATTGGACCGAAGAGTGCTGCACGACTCGCGCGACTCCTCGGCACTGGACCAAGAGATTCCTGAAGTGGGCCGCAGGGACCAACGCGTGCCCCGCCGAGATGCCTAGAGACTGTCCTGCACAGGGATGGTGGGCGCGAAGTGACCGACAGCGGCGACCAGTTGATCTTTGTCGAGACGCCATCCCGTCACCACGCGCGAGGCCATGACTGTGTCGGCGGAGACCGGAACAAGATGTTTCACGATCGCGCGGGCTTTCGGGCCGTCGCCGGGCAGGGCCGGAGAGCCTTTCCGCCGAGTGACTCCGACGTAGGGCAAGGAAGCGCTGCCCGTGGCCTGTCGCCACAGTACGAAACCCTCAACGTCTCCCCAGGGCACGTGGGCAGTGGTGGCCTTGTAACGGGCTGGGCTTCCGCCGAGGAGTACACCCGTCTCGTCCACTCGGAACGCAACCTTCCGGCTCAGTGCCGAGTACGCCAAGAGCAACCCGCCCCCGCCGAACAAGGGCAGACCCAGTATTCGCGCGAACAGCGGAATGTCCGGGAGCAACAGGGCAGCGGTGAATACGGCGCAGAGCGCCACGAGCCCCGTGGTCTTGAGATCCCAGCCGTAGCGCTCCTGATATGCGGCTGAGCTGTCACCAGTCATAGCTAGATCATGGCAACGGCCAACTTATTGCGGAAGTCCTGTGGCCAGTGCATCGAGGAGACCGGCAAGGGGCTCAGTCCAGCGGATTCGGCTCGACCTCCACCCGGCTGGTGTCGAACCCCGGGCCCTTGCGCGTCGGTGGGCCAATGATCACGGCGGCGAACAGAAACCGATAGATCGCGTTCATACGCGCGTAGTCCTCCGCCGCTTCCAGACGCTGCCAGTTCGCCTCGGCGTCCGGGCCGGCGATTCCCTCCAGCACGGCGACCGGCCGTTTGACGGTCCTCCGCTGGCGCTCCTTCATCCGCTTCACGATGGGCCCGCGCATGCCCTGGAAGTCGGCGGTCGTGAAGTCGTCATCGCTGAGCCACAGTTCCTTGAGCTCGCGCAACTTCTCGCGGTCCTTCTCGTCCGCGATGACGTCGGTCTCGGGACGTGTGGTCGTGGCGGGCGCGTAGCCGGTGGTGTCCAGCTTGGTCAGAACCTTGATGGCCACATCCCGGACGAACGCTTCGAGCGGCCCGGCCGAGACGGCACGGTTGCACTTCTGCTGGTCGGTGTTGTCAGCGCGGTTGCACCGGTAGAAGGCGTACCGGCTGCCGTTCGTTCCACCCATGCGTGCTCCGCAGGCGCAGGTGGCGATCCCACGCAGTATGTAGTTCCGAATCGGACGCTTCTTCGTGTCCTGGTGTGCCTGGGCGCGGTACTCCCTGAGTCGCTGAACCTCGTCCCACTGCCCTCGGTCGATGATGGCGGGCCATGTCCCTGCTGCCACTTCCTCGCCCAGGTGGAAGCGCAGACCGGCGACGAAGTGGGACGACAGGAGATGGCGGACGTTCTCGGGGTTCCAGGCCTTGCCCTTGGACGTGGGGATGGCGCGTGCGACGAGATCTTGAGCCAGGTGGTTCGGCGACTCGCCGTCCAGATACCTGCGGTAGACCTCTCGGACGATCTCCGCTTCCTCCTCGACGATCGCGCGGCCGTCGCGGGTGTAGCCGTACGGCCGGTTGCCCACGTGCGGGGCGCCCTCGCGGGCCTTGTCCTTGAGGGCGTCCTTGAGCCGGCGTGACGAGTCGTCGGAGGAGCGGCACGCGTGGGCCACCTCGATGCGGAGGATGAAACGGTCGTCGGGGTCCGACAGATCGCGTCGGTTCGCCTCGCCGTGCAGCAGGATGCGCTTGTCGTCGGCTATGGAGAGCAGCTCTTCGAGATCCTTGGGCTGCCGCATGAGACGGTCGGGGTGGTAGACGATGACGTGCCGGATCTCGTCGTCCGACATCGCCTTCAGCATCTCCTCCCACCCTGGCCGCTTGCGGTTGCGCTGCCATGCCGAGCGGTTGTTGTCCACGTAGATGTGGGTCGACTCGACGCGGAGTTGCAGCCGTTCGGCGACGTCCCGGCAGATGCGTTCCTGCCGGTCCACCCCGGTTTGATCCTCGTCCCGGGTGTGGGAGATACGGCAGTAGATCGCTGCGGGCTCGCCCGGTGTGATGGTGGCCTTGCCTAACTTGGGTCGGCTCATACCCAATACGGTACGAGCCCGGTATGACATCCATCATCGTCGGCGCGGCCATCGGAGCCGTCTTCTTCAAGGAACGGTTCGGGGCGCCGAGGATCGCGGCGGCGGGGCTGCTGGTACTGGGCATAGGCCTGATGCTGCACGGGGGCTAGGCCCCACCCCCTTAAGGGGCGCGGGGAACTGCGCGCTCAGCATCCACTGGGTCGGCAGTCGACGGGGGGTGCGACCGGCGGTCCTTCAAGGGGCGCGGGGAACTGCGCGACCAGCCCCACCGGGCCCGCAGCCGACGCTCGACCGTCGCCCGGGGCAGAGGCGCCGTCAAAGGCTCGCCCCCGTGGCAGCGGAACCCATGTGGTTCACTACCTGCGTGCTGCACGAATCGGTCCTGCGGACCCTGGATCTGCCGGTGGCCGACCGGTTCGAGGCGTGGACACAGCAGTTGGGCCACACGCACGCCCCCATGGAACTGGCCAGCGACCGCGCCGCCGACTACCGCGGGCACCAGCGCGTGATCGGGCTCGGGGACGTGACGGTGTGGCCGGCGACCTTCGACCACCTCGTCTTCCGCCGCACCCCGAAACTCGTCCGCCAGTCCGACCCCGAGGCCTTCCACCTCTCCCTCCTGCTGCGGGGCGAGGGCGAAGCCGCCTGGGGCAGACAGCAGGCCGCGTACGGGATACGCGACTTCCACATCAACTGCTCCTCGCGGTCGTACGAGATAACCACCGGCCCCGACCCGGTCACCATCGTCGGGGTCGAGATACCGAGGACGCTGGTGGCTCTGCCGACGGGCCACGCCGACCAGGCGATCGGGCGCCGGATATCGGGTCGCGAGGGGACGGGTGCGCTGCTCGCCCAGTTCCTCGTCCAACTGGCGGCGGACACCAACCCGTACCGGCCCTCGGACGCGCCCCGTCTCGGCACGGTCGTCGCCGATCTGGTCACCGCGGTCTTCGCGCACGCCGTGGACGACGACCTGCGGCTGCCGCCCGAGACGCACGACCGGACGCTGGTCCTGAGCGTGCAGGCGTTCGTCAACCGGCATCTGGCGGACCCGGACCTGACCCCGGCCCGCATCGCCGCCGCGCACCACATCTCGCGCAGCTACCTCTACCGACTCTTCCAGGCCGAGAACGTCTCCGTGGCGGCGTACGTCCGCGACCGGCGACTGGCGAAAGCCCGCCGGGATCTCACCGACCCGGCCCTGAGAGGGACACCGGTCCACGCCGTCGCGGCCCGCTGGGGCTTCCCCCGCGCCCCGGAGTTCACGCGCGCCTTCCGCACCGCCTACGGCCTCCCGCCGGGCGAGTTCCGCAGACGGGCACTGTCGACCGCCGGCCCCGGCACGGACGCACAGGGCTGTGGACGCTCGGCCAAGTAGCTGCGGACCGACGGCCAACGACAGACGGGCGCGCGCCGAGCATCCTTGTGATCACCGCGATACGAGCGGGCCCGAGGGGGGCTTCGGGATGGCTGGGCCGGAGGCGTGCCAGGATCGCGGGGGTGTCCTGGTCGCCTCCGGCACGCCGGTCGCGAGGCGCGCCGAGGGGCGGGTTGCGGCTCGGACGGCGGCGGCCTGCTCGCACCACACGTACTCCCCGCTGCCGCCGTTGCTGTGGAGCGGCTGTCGGCCCCCACTCGTCGGCACAGGCCCTGACCAGTGCGAGCCCTCTCCCTCCCTCAAGCAGGTCATCGAGCACGTCCTCGACCGAGTCCTCGACCGACTTCTCGACCGAGTTCTGAACCTGGCAGAGGGATTGCGGTGGCACCGTATGCCGTACGGCCTTGGCGGTGGTCCTACTCCGGCGGAGGCGAGGGAGACGACTGCGTCGAGGTCACGACCTTTCCTACGCACACCTTCATCCGCGACTCGAAGACGCCGACGAGGTTGCCTACGACGCCCGCACCGCCCCCCGCACCGCCCGCACCAACCCTTGCGCCCGCGGATCCGCCGTCACCGTCTTCCGGAAGCCGTTCGTCACGTAGCCGAACGCGATGCCCGACTCCGGGTCGGCGAAGCCCAGGGAGCCGCCTCGGCCCGGGTGGCCGAAGGAACCGGGGGCCAGGAACGGGGACGCCGAGCCGTGGAGCATGTAACCGAGGCCGAAGCGGGTGTTGATGACCAGGACGCGGTCCGGGCCCGCCGACTCCTCCGTGCGGGCCGCGGCCAGCGTCGCCGGGGTGAACAGGCGGACACCGCCGTCCACTTCGCCGATCAGGGACGCGTAGAAACGGGCCAGCCCGTCCGCCGTCGCGATGCCGTTCGTCGCGGGGAGCACGGCCGCCCGGTACGCGGGGTCGTTCTGGTCCGGGAACGGGGTGATCGCGGCGAAGGCCCGCCGGGTGAGCGAGGCCGGGTCGTCGTAGGCCTCCACCACCGAGCGCTTCGGACGCGCCCGCAGGCCCCCGTCGTCGGCCGGCGTCTCGACGCGGCCCACCCGGCCGACCCGGGACGCCTCACGCTCCGGCAGCCCGACCCACAGGCCCGCGCCCACCGGCCCCGCGATCTCCCGCGCGATCCAGTCGCCGATGCCGGCGCCCGTGACGCGCCGCAGCAGCTCACCGGTCAGCCAGCCGTACGTCAGCGCGTGGTAGCCGTGGTCCGCGCCGGGTTCCCACACCGGGGCCTGACGGGCGACCGCCTCGGCGCCCCGCAGCGGGTTCAGCGACTCCAGAGGGGTCAGCGGGGTGTCCAGGACCGGCAGCCCGGCCCCGTGCGAGAGCACGTGCCGGACCAGCACCCGCTCCTTGCCCGCCGCCTTGAACTCCGGCCAGTACTCGCCCACCGGAGCGTCCAGGTCGAGCTGCCCGCGCTGGTGCAGGAGCAGCAGGGCCGCCGCGGCGACCCCCTTCGTCGCCGACCGCACGATCTGCGCGGTACCGCGCGCCCACGGCTCCGTACCGTCGATGTCCTTCGTGCCCGCCCACAGGTCGACGACCTTCCGGCCGTCGCGGTACACCGTCACCGCCGCGCCCCGGTCCCCGAGCGTCTCGAAGTTCCGTACGAACGCCGCCCTGACCGGCTCGAAGCCCTCGGCCACCGTGCCGTGCACCTTCACCACGTCCGTACCCCTCACCACGTACCACTCGCCGCTCAGGCCGCGCCGCGCGCGTCACGCCCCCATTGTCACCGAGCGGGGATCGAAGCCGAACGGCAGTTCCAGGCGGTGCTTCCGCATCAGCTCGTCGTCCGAGAGCAGCTCGCCGGTCCTGCCGTCCGCCGCGATCACGCCGTCGCTGAGGATCAGGGCGCGGGGGCACAGTTCGAGGGCGTAGGGGAGGTCGTGCGTGACCATCAGCACGGTCACGTCCAACGAGCGCAGGATGTCGGCGAGTTCACGCCGTGAGGCGGGGTCGAGGTTGGACGACGGCTCGTCGAGGACGAGGATCTCCGGTTCCATCGCCAGCACGGTCGCGACGGCCACCCGGCGCCGCTGGCCGAAGGAGAGGTGGTGCGGCGGGCGGTCGGCGAAGGCCGCCATGCCGACCCGCTCCAGCGCGGTGCGCACCCGTGCCTCCAGCTCGGGTCCCTTCAGGCCGGCGGAGGCGGGCCCGAAGGCCACGTCCTCGCGCACGCTCGGCATGAAGAGCTGGTCGTCCGGGTCCTGGAAGACGATGCCGACCTTCCGCCGGATCTCCGCCATGTGCTTCTTGCCGACGGGCAGCCCGGCGACCGTGACCGTCCCGGCGCCGCCGGTCAGGATGCCGTTGAGGTGGAGCACGAGGGTCGTCTTGCCGGCGCCGTTCGGACCGAGCAGGGCCACCCGCTCACCCCGGCCGACGGCGAAGTCCACGCCGAAGAGCGCCTGATGCCCGTCGGGGTAGGCGAAGGCCAGCCCGGCCACCTCAAGCGAGGGGGCCAGGGGCAGCGGAACGGACGGCGGCGGCGGCGGAGAAGAAGAGGAGGAGGTCACAGGGTCCATCCCAGCAGACATACGACGAGTGCGGCGCACGGCAGGGCGAAGGCGTACGACCACTGCGCGCGCGAGGCGGTCACCTCGTCGATGACCGGCATCGAACCGGTGTACCCCCGGCTGACCATGGCGAGGTGCACCCGCTCCCCGCGCTCGTAGGAGCGGATGAACAGTGCGCCGGCGGACTTGGCGAGGACGCCCCAGGAGCGGACGCCACGGGCCTCGAAGCCGCGCGACTCCCGTGCGATTCTCATCCGCCGCATCTCGGCCGCGATGATGTCCCCGTACCGGATCATGAAGGACGCGATCTGTACGAGAAGGGGCGGCAGCCGGAGCCGCTGGAGGCCCAGGAGGAGTTCGCGCAGCTCGGTCGTCGAGGCGAGCAGTACGGACGCGGCGACGCCGAGGGTGCCCTTGGCCAGCACGTTCCAGGCGCCCCACAGCCCGTTCACGCTCAGGGACAGACCGAGCACGTCCACCCGCTCGCCCTGCGCCACGAACGGCATCAGCACGGCGAAGGCCACGAACGGCACCTCGATCAGCAGCCGCTTCAGTACGAAGCCGGCGGGGACGCGGGCCGCGTACGCCACGCCGGCCAGCAGCAGCGCGTACAGCCCGAAGGCCCACATCGCCTCGCGCGGGGTCGAGACGACGACCAGTACGAAGGCGAAGGCGGCGGCGAGCTTGGTGTGCGGCGGCAGTCCGTGCACGGGCGAGTGTCCGTGCCGGTAGAGCTTGTGCGCGTGGCCTGCCCCCATGTCAGACGGACTCGCCGAGCTGCGAGGAGGGAGGTTGCGAGGACGGGGGCTGCGAGGACGGGGGCTGCGTCGACGAGGGTGACGAGGGTGAGGTCTCGGGCGTACGGCGCCTGCGTACGGCCCAGAAGACGCCCGTGCCCGCGACGATCGTGACGCCCACGCCGATCACGCCCGCGAGCCCGCCGGAGAGCCGGCTGTCGGTGAGGCCCTCGACGCCGTAGTCGGCGAGCGGCGAGTCGGCGGCGGCGTGGTCCTCGGCCTTGGCGTCGATGCCCTTGTCGGAGGCCACCTTCTCCAGGCCGTCGGGGCTCGCCGAGGCGTAGAAGCTGACGAAGCCGGCCAGGACGAGGGAGGTGGCGAGCCCGGCCAGCCACACCTTGCGGTGGGACCGCGAGGCGGCCAGGGAGACCGGGACGGGCTCGGCGGCCGGAGTCGTGCCGGGCGTGTCGACCAGTTCGCCGTTGACCCGCAGTTTCAGGGGCGCGGTCAGGCCGCGGGCCCCGTACACAAGGTCCGGGCGTACGGCGATGACGGCGCCGACCGTGAGTGCGGTGATCGCGGCCTCACCGATGCCGATGAGGACGTGGACGCCGACCATGGCGGTGAAGACCTGCCCGATCGGGACGTCCGTGGTGCCCCCGATCGCGTAGATGAGGGTGAAGGCCACGGCGGCGGCGGGGACGGAGATCACAGCGGCGACGAACGCCGAGACGGTAATGGACCGACGCTTCCTGGGCAGGAGTTTTACGAGGCCGCGGAAGACGGCGTAGGCCACGACCGTGGTGACCACCGCCATGTTCGTGATGTTCACGCCCAGCGCGGTGAGGCCGCCGTCCGCGAAGAGGATGCCCTGCATGAGGAGCACGACCGACACGCAGAGGACCCCGGTGAAGGGGCCCACGAGTATCGCGGCGAGCGCGCCTCCGAGCAGATGTCCGCTGGTCCCGGCCGCGACCGGGAAGTTCAGCATCTGCACGGCGAAGATGAACGCGGCGACCAGCCCCGCGAGCGGGGCCGTGCGTTCTCCCCCGCTGACGTCTTCGCTCGACCGGGAGGCGCCCGCGAGCTCACGGCGGGCGCCGCGCAGGCTCACCGCGACAGCCGTGGCGGCCACGACTCCGGCGGCGGCGGAGACGGGCGCGTTGATGAATCCGTCGGGCACGTGCATGGAGGGCTCCGCTTCCGGGGGCAGGCCGACTGGTGATAACCGTTCGATGATAGTGGCTTAATGCGAACAGCTTGCAAGAGCGAGGTGACCTCGAATACGACTACGGCTCATCTAGGAGCGCATATCGGAAAATATGCGACATTAGAGAAGGATCAGTTCAAAGAGGGAGCGATCGATGTCCGCCGTTGAGCAGTACGCGCGCGCCCACATCGTGACGGACGAGGCGCAGGATCCGCCCGCCGTGCCGGTGGCCCTTCGATACGACCCCGAGGCCGACCCTCAACAGGTGCACATCATGCTGCCCGGCCACCACGAGTGGGTTTTCGCCCGCGACCTGCTCGAACAGGGGCTACGGGCGCCGGCCGCCGCCGGGGACGTACGCATCTGGCCCTGCGGCCGGGTCCAGGCCGTCATGGAGTTCCACTCGGCGAGAGGAGTGGCGGTCGTGCAGTTCGAGACGAAGACCCTGATCCGCTTCCTGCGCCGGACGTATATGGCCACACCGGTGTCCAGCCAGAGCTAGTGCCTGTTGCGGCACTGGAGCCGCGGCCGTGTGCAGCCGCGGCCGGTCTGGCCTGATCCGGCCTGTTCCGGTCCGGTCCGGGTCAGCTGCCCGCCTTCAGCAGCGCCGCCACGATAGGACCGGCCGTCTCGCCGCCGTGGCCGCCCTGCTGGACCACGCCCGCGGCGGCCAGATCGCCCTTCCAGGCCGTGAACCAGCCATTGGGCTTCTTCTGGTTGTCGACCTCCGCGGAACCGGTCTTGGCCCCGAAGTCGGGGCCGAGCCCGGCCATGGCCTCGGCCGCCGTACCTGCCGCGGCCGTGTACTGGAGGAGTTCCTTGAGCTGGGCCTGGGTGTCGGCCGACAGCGAGCGGGATCCCTTCGCGAGCGTCCGGTCGTCGACCGTCACAGGCACCAGATAGGGCTGGCGGAACGTGCCCGTCTTGGCCGTGGCGACGACCGACGCCATGTTCAGCGGGTTCATCCGCACCCCGCCCTGCCCGATCAGCGAGGCCGCCTTCTGGGCCTGCGACTGCACCGGCACCGAGCCGTCGAAGGTCGGCACCCCGATCGCCCAGTTGTCCATACCGAGGCCGAACACCTGCTGGGCCTGCTTGGTCAGGTCGTCGTCGCTCAGCTCCTTGGCCTGGCTGATGAAGGCCGTGTTGCAGGAGCGCGCGAAACTCGCCTTGAAGGTGCCGCCCTTGATCTGGAACTTGTCGTCGTTCTGGAACTTCCAGCCGCCGTACGTCGAGTACTTGGGGCAGGGGTGCTCCTTGTTGACCGACGCGAGCCCCTTCTCGATGAGCAGCGAAGCCGTGACGATCTTCATCGTCGAGCCGGGGGCCAGCGAGCCCTGGAACGCGGTGTTGAAGCCGTGCCCCGAGTTCGCGACGGCCAGGATCTCCCCGGTCGACGGCCTGATCATGACCGCCGACGCTTTGGACTTGGCGGCCACCTGCTGCTCGGCGGTCGCCTGCAGCGCGGGGCTGAGCGTCGTACGGACCGTGCCCGGCGTGCCTGAGCTCAACTCCAGCAGCGTCTTGTCAGGGTTCTTGCCGGAGGCCCCGGTCTTCTTCGCGCTGCTGGAACTCTTGCCGTCCTTGGCATCCTCGGAGCCGGCGCGGATCACCCGCAGCTCGACGCCCGCCTTGCCGCCGGCCTTCTTGCCGTACTTCTCCCGCAGACCGTCCAGGACCGTCCCGAGGGAGGGGTACTTGGCGGTGGTCAGCTCGCCGCCGTCCCGGTCCAGGGCCTTGACCGGAGGCGTCCCGGCCGCACCGGTGACCAGCTTGTCGCCGTCCTCCAGCTCCGGGTGCACGACCGCCGCGTGCCAGTCGACCAGCGGTTTCCCGTCCTTGGCGCGACGCACGACGGTGAGCTGGGACTCGTACGCGAGGGGCTTGGTCAGGGTCTTGTACGCGACCGTGCCCTTGACGGCGAACGGCACGGCGTCCCCGGAGCGCTTCTTGGCGGTGAGCGTCACATCCTCGATGTACGCCTCCTTGCCGTAGCCCGTGAGCAGGGTGCGCGCCGCCGTGGTGTCGTTCGTCGCGGCGGCGGCCTTCTCGACGTCACCGCTCTGCCAGGCCGTGAGGAAGGCGGTGGCTGTGGACTTCACCTCGGCCGCCGACAGAGGGCCGCTCTTCACGGGTTCGGCGCCGGAGGACGAACCCGCGTCGGCCGCCGCGCCGCCGCCGTACAGGGCGTAGACGCCGAACCCCGCACCGCCCACGACAGCGGCGATCATCCCGCCGATGACGGCGGGCCTGGTCCTGCCGCGCTCAGTCGCGCGCCTTCTGTTCCCCACGGCTTCCGTTCCTTCGCTGCTTCCCCGACGCCCTGACCGGCCCTCTGCGAGTCCCTGCCGACTTTACGAGTCCCCGCGTGCTCCCGAGTCCCCGCACGCTCCCCGAGTCCCTGCCAGCTCTACTAGAACGAGAGCCACCACCCTAGAGTCCCGGCCTGTGAGGGTGAGTTCAGCCAGCTGTCCGTAGCACAGCTGCGACAATCGGACCCGCCGCGTCCCCTCCGTGGCCGCCCTCCTCCGTCATGGCCGCGGCCGCGATGTCGCCCCGGAAACCGGTGAACCAGCTGTCGGACGTCTCCTGGCCGTCGACCTCGGCCGAGCCGGTCTTGGCGCCGACGTCCCCGCCGAGCCCGGACATGGCCTCCTGCGCGGTGCCGCCGGTCGCGGTGAGCCGCATCATCTGCTTCAGCTGCGCGGCGGTGCCGCTCGGCAGGCCGCGGGCGGTGGCCAGCTCCCGGTCGTCGAGCTTCGGCGACACGAGATAGGGCTGGCGGAACGTGCCCGTGATCGCGGTCGCCGTGACCGAGGCCATGTTCAGCGGGTTCATCTGGACCTCGCCCTGGCCGATCGCGTTGGCGGCGCGGTTCGGGCCGCCGGACGCGGGGACGCTCCCGTCGAAGGAGACGATGCCCGTCTTCCAGTCCTTGCCCAGACCGAACCGCTCCTGGGCCTCGGTGGTGAGCGACTCGTCCGTGAGCGGCCGCTCGTCGGAACCGTCGATGAGCTTGATGAACGCGGTGTTGCACGAGCGCATGAAGCTGTTGGCGAGCGTGGCCTTCTCGTTGGGCTCCATGCCCTTGAGGTTGTTGAACTGCTGGCTCTGCCAGACGGCGGTCGGCGGACAGGGCGCCGGGCTGTTCATCGCGGTCACGCCGTTGTCGATGAGCATCGCCGCGGTGATGATCTTCATGGTGGAGCCGGGGGCGACCTTGCCCTGGAACGCCGCGTTGAAGGCGTCCTCGCGATGGTTCGCGACCGCCAGCACCTCCCCGGTGCTCGGTTTCACGGCGACCACCGACGACTCCGCGTACCGCGTGACGGCCTTCTCCGCGGCGGCCTGCGCGCCCGCGCTGATCGTCGTACGCAGCTTGCCCGCCTTGCCCTTGGCGAGCGTCACCAGCGTGCTGTCCCCCACGCTCTCGCTCTCGTGCTGGATCGCGAGCTCGACACCGGGTGTGCCGCCCGCCTTGTCGCCGTACCGCTCGCGCAGGGTGTCGAGCACGGGCCCGAGGGAGGGGTACTCGTCCTTCGCCAGGACGACGCCGTCGCGGTCCACGGCCTCGATGGGCGGGCTCGCGGCCTCGCCCGTGACGAGTGTGTCGCCGGTCTTGAGATCCGGGTGCAGGACGGACGGCTGCCAGTCGACGAGCGCCCGCCCGGTGGTCTTGCCCCGCACGACGGCGAGCTCGCCCTTGTACGTCAGCGGCTTGCTCCTGCCCTCGTACGAGACGGTGGCCGACACCTCGAACGGAACGGTCGCGCCCGTCGCCGTACCGGGCGTTATCTTCACTTTCCCGATGTGCGCCTGGCCGCCGTAGGCGACGAGCAGCTCCTTGGCGGCCAGGGCGTTGTCGGTCAGGTCCGCGGCGGTGGCGGCGTCGCCCTGCTCCCAGGCCGCGAAGAACTTCTCGGAGGTCTCCGCGACCTCGTCGTCCGAGGGCGGCCCGGTCTTCTCGGCATCGGCCGCCGCGGACCCGCCGTCCCCGCTGACGGTGCTCACGATGTTGTACGCGCCGTACCCCGCGCCCCCCACCAGCACGGCGAACACCCCGCCGACAATGCCGACCTTGACCCCGCTCCGCATCTCGCGTCCCTTCCCCGATCCTCCCCGTGCACCGTTCTGAACGCATTCTGAACGCGTTCAGAAAAGTGTCCCTGCGTCGCACTGTATGCGGGGAGAGTGACGGATGGGGGTGCTGTTCCCCGATTGTTAGGCGCGCGGGCCCGGTTGCCGGGCGGCACGGGCCGCGCCTGCGTCCGCCTGTCAGGGGGTGCACGCCTCGGCGATCGACAGGCCGTCCTCGTAGAGGTGGTGCCGGGTGATCCGCCCGCCCTCGACGGTGAGACGCAGCGCGAACGGCCCCTCGAAGGACTTCCCCGTCGCCCGTACGGTCCCGGACAGGTGCCCCGTCAGGACGGCGTCGGTGCCGTCGACGAGGAAGGCCGTGACAGAGGCGCGCGCGTCCTCGGGCACGGTGTGCTCCGCCAACTCCGTGAACTGGGCGGCGCACTCGGCACCGGTGGACCGCGGCCGGATCCACGGCACGCCGGGATTCCCGGCGAGCATCCAGTCGACGCGCTCGGCGAAGATCTGGACGAGCCGCCCGGTGTCCCCGGCGAGCCGGGCGGCGAGGAACTCCTGCACGACGGCGCGGGTGGCCTCCGCGGGGGAGGGGGCGTTGCCGGTCGGGGTCGCCGTGGTGGGGGCGGTGGCGCCGACGGCGGACGTGACGGACATGGCGATCTCCTCGCTGAGGCGGCCGGACCCCGGCGGGGATTCCCACCGAGGTGCCCGATCCTGCCGGGGGCGGGGAGAGCGGTCGATTACTTCGGAAGTAAGGGCGGGTACTCCGGGGGCGGTGGCAGGCCAGACCCAGGTCTTCAGGCGTGTAGGGGGCTGGCGGCTGTCAGGTCGGCAATCGCCAACGCGGCCCGTCCGGGTGCCCCATCCACACGATCTGCTCCACGTCCGTGACGGTCATTCCGAACGACGCCTGGTCGGGTGATCCCGCCTCCTGCCAGGTCATCAGCGCGTCTTCGACCTGGTCCCACAGGCTCAGGGGCCCGTCTTGGTGGACGGTCCAGCCGTTTCCGTGTGGTCCTGTCCAGGCCTGAGAACCGGTGGCCACGTCGAGGAGAATCACGTCGTCACCCACACGCATCAACTCCGCCGATTGCGCGGCGAGTTGGGCCACGAAGTGTCCGGTCCACCGGTCGAGCAGGGTGGGACTCACCCGGGTGAGACGGGTCCTGCCCGGGTGCGGGAAGAAGAGCGGGTGGGGAGGGCGCTCATGAGGGCGGGCGAGCATGTACGAGACGGCGTCCTCGGTGAAGCACCCGTGCGCGACTCCCTCGTCGTCGAGGGTGAGGCGGATCATGCCGGAGGCGAGCATCCAGCCGCTGAGGGTGGTGGTGATGCTGCCGCCGTCGCGGAGCTGGAACAGCCATGAGGGTGGGATGCTGCGTACGGCGCAGGTGGCGACGATGGCGTCGTACTCGGCGCCCTGCCGATGGCCTTGGAGGCCATCGCCGGTGATGAGGTTCGGGCTGTGTCCTGCGGCACCGATGTGGTCGGCGGCGAGGGCCGCGAGGCGCTCGTCGAACTCGATGGAGTAGACACTCCCGCCGCCCAGACGGTGGGACAGGATCGCCGTCGAGTAGCCGGTTCCGGTGCCGATCTCCAGCACCTTGTCGCCGTCCTGCAGTCCGGCGAGTTCGATGGTCCGCATGACGAGGGAAGGCAGAGTGCTGGAGGAGGTCGGGCGCCCGGAGCGCGGGCCGGAGGAGTCACCGGCGGCGATGCCGTCCACCTGCGTGACCCAGGTGGTGTCCGAGTAGGCCAGACGAAGCCATTCATCCTCGCCGAGATCTTCGCGGCGTACGGGTTCCCACTGTGTTCCGTGCGGTCGATAGATCGTTGAGCCGAGGAAGAGTTCGCGTGGAACGTCCTCGACAGCGGCGCGCCACGCGACGTCCGTCAGCAGTCCTTGGGCAGCGAGGGCGTCGGCGAGTTCCTTGCGGAGAGCAGTGGTGTTGGTCATGGGGTGTCCCGGTGGGGGTGCTGGAGTTCGTCGACGATGGCTGCTGTGATGCGGCTTGTGACGGGGTCGGGAAACCACGCGTACTGCCCGTTCGGATTGCACTCGTACCACCACCAGCAACCGTCCGGACCGAGCCCGAAGTCGAACGCTCCATAGGTGAGGCCGAAGGCGTCCAGGTAGGTTCGTACGCCGCTGGCGACGTCGGACGGAGTGTCGATCAGTGTGTAGGTGAGGTCGTCGTAGCGACGGCGCCAGTCCAGACCCGAAGACCCGTCGATGCGTACGGGAAACAGGCGGTCGCCGACAGCGGTGAGACGGATGTCGGCCGTCTTGTCCACGCGCTGCTGGAACAGGTGCATGGTCTGTGCGACGCCGGCTCCGAGTGCATGCGGCTCCACCTCCTCGACCCACACGGTGAGTGCGTGCCCGTCAGGGTCGGAGTAGTCGGTATTGTGCAGCGGCTTGTAAACCGTCGGTCCGTACTCGTCCGTGAACTGGCGAGCGCGTTCCGGATCGTTGGTGAGGAGCGTCGGGGGTACGCGGAGGCCACAGCGGGCGGCGGCGGCGAGCTGAGCGGGCTTGTACTCCGCGTCCCGGTTGCGCCAGGGGTGGTTGACGTAGTGCGTGCCCGGTAGAGCGGCGAGAAGGCCGCCCAGCCCATAGCGGGCCTGGTCCACGC
Source organism: Streptomyces sp. NPDC087844 (assembly GCF_044742785.1). Classification (NCBI taxonomy): domain Bacteria; kingdom Bacillati; phylum Actinomycetota; class Actinomycetes; order Kitasatosporales; family Streptomycetaceae; genus Streptomyces; species Streptomyces sp. NPDC087844. The sequence goes on from NZ_JBIUVD010000033.1 coordinate 63,312, forward strand.
ACCAGCGGGCGTCCTGGCCGGCCAACCCGTTGGGAGCGTTGTACGGACCAGGGCGACGCCAGTACACCGAGCGAACGCGGTCGAGAGCAACTGCCCGGGTCGTGGTCCGTACACCGCCGGTGAGACCGACATCACCCACGCGCGCGTCAACGGTGACGGCAGCCGGAAAGTCGCCCGGGTCAAGTCGTACGACCGGAACCGACCGACGGTTCAACTCCTCGATGACCCCATCGGCGGTCGCGTCGTCGAGCTGGGTGACGACAAGAACGGGTGACGAGTTCAATCGCTGTCTCCCTGCTGGTCCATGCCTTCGTCGGGGGTCCCGTCCAGGCTCGTCCTCGTCTTCGTCTCCTTCGACGTCTCGGACCGCTTGTGCCGGTCCAATGCGGGGATGTCCAGCCCGTCCGGCCCCAGCCACCGCCCGGTCTGCGTCGTCAGGTCCAGCACCACCGTGGCCGGTACCAGAACAGCGGCGTCAGGGAACGGCCGCATCCGCGTCAGGCCGAAGGGGACGGGAATCGGTTGGTTCACGATGCTGGACTCACTCCGGGAGCGGGCGTTGGCCGCTGCCACACCGGCGCTCAGTAGTGCGGTGAGGGGCACGGGCTGGAGCGAGTCCCGTAGAGCGTCCCATTCGCGTCCGCCGTCGATCGGGCGCACCTGTACGTACGGGCCGACGAAGCCCATGATTCTGCCGATCGCCTGTCGCTGGGCGTCCTCGACGGTGTCGCCGAGGCGCGGCTCGTACTGCGCCCTTGCCACCGGCATTCCTCCGTATGTGGGCACCATGTTCGGCGTGGGCGTGATTGCTTCAGACATCCGCGATCCCATCTGTCGGTCTCTGGTCACACGTCAGATGGTGAGGGCGGGCAAGAACCACAAGTACCCCGGCGAGGGGCGGTCGGCCGTCCGTCAGACAGCCGAGCACCACTGTGCGAAGTGTGTGAGGCTCTCCGATTCGGCACGCTTCAACCTGCGCAGCGTGGCGGCGTCCTCACGGACCCACGGGTGTTCGCGGGTGTGCTGAGGGGCGATTCGGCGTGCGACCTTCAGCGATTCGAAGGCGGGGTCCGCGAGCCCTGACCACAGCTGGGCACGGGCCAGTTCGATGTAGAAGCCGGAGCGCCGCTCGGCCTGGAGGCCGGGCGTCGGCTGCCACCCCCGGGCGAGCGTGAGGGCATAACCCACGTGATCGGCCCCGAGGCCGACTGCGACGGACACCTCGTGGACGCGGACGGAATCCGGGCCGAACGCGGTGCCGTAGTAGACACCTTCGACTGTCCGGTCGGCGAGGGCGCGAGCTTCGTCAAGGTGGATCTGTGCGGCGGTGGCGTCGCATGCCCTGCCGGCGATGACAGCGGCCCGCATGTGGAGGGCGCCTTTTGCCGCTCTTTCGGATGCCGTGTGGGGTGCGGGTACGGCGTCGATCGCCCGTTCGAGGGCCTGGAGTCCCGTGGCATAGGCGCGAGCTGCGAAGAAGGTCTCCGTCCGTACGTAGGCCACGGCGGCGGTGAACAGCGGATGTTCCGTCTCGGGGACGATCCACCGCATGAGTTCGACCAGTCGGGCGGACAGGTCGAGGGCGCCGAACTTATAGGCCACGGCGTCCGCCGAGCGATAGGCGCTGACCAGGAGTTCGGCCAGTCCACGCCGCTCGTGGGCGGAGGCCGCGTGGTAGGCACGTGCGAGCTCGGTGAGCAGGTCGGGCAGCTCACGGGCCATGCGCGTGTACTGGGCGGCGAGGCGCCAGTGGACAGCTTCGGCGACCGTTGTGCGCAGCTCATGCAGAGGGCGTACGGGGCCGTCTTCCGGGATGTCATAGGCGGCCAGTGCGGCGGAGAGCGCGGGCAGCGCGCCGTGGACGGCGGTATGTGGTGAACGTCGGTCGGTGCGGAGCAGGGCCGGGTCGACGCCGAGAGCAACCGCGACGGCTTCAAGGGTCGCGTCGCTCACGCCACGTTCACCGCGCTCAATCTTGCGAATGGTGCCGAGGGCGACCCGGGCCGTGTCGGCGAGTCGTTGCTGCGTCATCTTCGGGTGGACGACGCTGCGGTAGTAGGCGATACGCCGGCCTACTCCTCCGTGAGCGGACGGTGCGGACATACGGGCTCCATTCGGTACGCCTGGTCCGGACGGTACCCATATCTGCAGGTGGCGCGTGTGCGAACAGCCAAGCAAGTCCCGGGCGGGTCCGAGGCCTTCTGCGCCGCCGTAGTCAGCCTGCGATGATCGATGTGAGCTGGGTAAGGCTGTCGATCCGCCAGTCCGCCGCTGCCACCAACTCCGGATCATCCGCCCACAGGTGCCCCCAGGGTCCACGGCGGAGGTGCGCTGCCCGCAGCCCGGCTGCCTTAGCCGGGAAGATGTCGTTGGCTGGGTGGTCGCCGACGTACACCGTCTCTTCCGGCGCGGCCTGCGCCACCTCCAGCACGCGCGCGAAAAACTCCGGCCGCGGCTTGGCCACGCCCCAGTCACCCGACGTCACGATCAGGTCCGCGGCCAGGTCCAGTGCGCGGAGCAGTTCGCCCGCACGGGAAGTCTGGTTTCCGGCGATGACCACACGGATCCCGAGCCTGCGAAGCTCGGACAGCGCGGGGCGGACGTCGTCATATAGATCGGTTTCGTCAAGCATCTCCCCACGACCTGCGACCTCACGCGCCCGATACTCGACGGAGAGATCGATCCCAGGCCTGGCCAGACGAACGGCATCGGCATTGTCCCGACCCTGGGCGACGACGGCACCGACGAGGGCTGAGAGAGTATGGCGAGGAATGTCGAGCCAGTCGGCCCAGGAGTTCCAGTAACGGTCGTCGCGGGCGATGGTCTCGCCTACGTCGAGGACGATGGTGGCAATCACCCTGGGAGCCTATGGCTTGACGTCCCCTGCTGGACGTCTGCCGACAGGGGACGCCTCGCGCGCTCTGTTCCCCCAGTCCCCAGAGCGCGCACCCAGACCCTCAGCCCTGACTGAATTGGTCGAGCTGCCCCGACTTGGCGGCGGCGATCAGCGCGGCGACCTCACCAGGCGAGTAGATCAGGGCCGGACCCTGCGGCGCCTTACTCTGCCGGACGGCAGTTCGTCCGTCGCCCAGGGCTGCGAACTCGAAGCAGTTTCCGTCCCCGGTCGAGGTGGACTGCCACTTGACGTCAAGCGTGGATGAATCCGGTATGACGTGCTCATTCATTGCGCTACTACCCCTTGTTGGTAGTGGTTCCTGTGTTTCTCGATCAGCTCAAGTGACTCGGGGGCGCTGGGTGCTTCCGAACTGAGGCGCCTGAACACCCTGCTGTATTCCTGCACATCGTGAACGTCTTCAAGGATTCTGTTACGCGTCAATCCATCAAGAAAAACGACGTCCGGTTCCCAGCGGACTGGGAATTGGAGGATCACGAACGGTTGGATTAAAGCAGCATGCAGCGGATGCTGTTCCGGCAGCACTTGCAAGTTGATAGAGGGGTTTTGCTCGCACGATTTCAACACGTGGTCGAGCTGCGTCGCCATGACGTCCGGCCCGCCGACCGCATGCCTTAGGACGCTTTCACTGATGATGCCCCAGAACACAAGAGGTTCCGCGCGTGTCAACACAGTCTGTCGGCGTTCACGGATCAATAGGCGCGCGTCACGTTGCGCCTCCGTGAGCCCTGGCATGTGCTGCGAAAGGACGGTTGCGGCATATTCGTACGTTTGCAGGAGTCCGGGAAGGAGGACGGGCTCTGCGTTGTAAAGCTCTGCTGCATCCTGTTCCAGCCCTACGTAGTCCGCGTATTGGGCGGAAACGGTCGACCTCAGGCGGACTTCCCAGCCATCGCGGGACGCTGTCCGGCAGCGCACTTCGCACAGGTATGAGCGCCACGCACGGTTATCGATCTTGTACCTGTCAAGAAGCGTCAACAAGTCCGTCTCTGACACGCCGGACCAACCGGTTTCGATGCGGGACAGTTTGGCTTTCGACCATCCCAACTCCCGCGCGACAGCTTCCAGACTGCCGTGCCCTGCCTCCTCGCGCATGTCGCGGAGGACATGAGCCAACCGGACCTGACGCGCCGTAGGTTCCTTGCGCGCTCCCACCCTGAACCCCCCTTAACCCTTTCTGGCCTGCGTGTACTTGGCAGCATGCACGTCAGCGAACCATGCCCGCGACCTCGTTGACACCCCCTCATCCGGGCGAACCTGCGGTGGAAGGTTGCACGTTGACCTCTGGGAGGTGCAACATTCCACGTATGCCTCTCTGTGATCAGGGAGGCACGCTCCGTACTTACGCGCCCTGTGAGGGATGAGTAGTCATGCCCAATGCTGTAACGCGTCGCCAGTATCCCATTGATCCGGAGTCGGTCGCTCTTGCGCGTAAGGACTGCCAAGACTTCATTTCTCAGTGGGCGGATTCTGCCGCTTGCGATTCTGTGAGTGATGATCTAGCGCTCATCGCAAGCGAGTTGGTGACCAATGCGATTCAACACGCACCAAACAGCGGGCCTGTATGTGTTGCAGTCGAGTGCTACGGCGACACCTTCCGTATTGAGGTGCGGGACGGGGGATGCGGAAATCCAGAAGTCCGGCCGTCGTCTGAGGTGTCGGAACGCGGTAGGGGTCTATTGCTGGTAGAGGTCATGTCGAGTTGTTGGGGGGTGGAAAGGGGAGCGCGGGGGGTGACCGTCTGGGCGGAGGTGAAAATTACGTAACCGGCGGCACGCGCTATACGCACGTGATTGGAGCGCTACCTGCTGCATCACAAGATCCCATCGGCACGCCCCTGCTCCTCCGCGAATCGTGCTGGACGGGCCAAAGGTCGCGTGTAGGTACCCCCTGAGTAATCAGTGAGCCTCCACACGCGCCCAAGTACGTATTCATCTGGGCGCGTGCGTCAGCAAACCCCGTACTGGCGCTGCATGCCGAAACCGGGGAGTGTCCGCAGCTAGCAAGGAGCTACGAACAGTGAATGAGTCTATCCGAATGGCGCTGGCCGGCGCGGGCGTCGTTCTCGCGCTACTGGCGCTTTGGCGCTTGTGCCGCCCTGGTCCTGGTCGACGACGCGCGCAGACAGTCATGAGCGCACATGTCCCCCAAGCGCCTCTCGCGTGGCCGGACGCGCCGGACCTCTACCGGGCGCGCTGGGTGCGCTGGTCCAGGCACGCGAGGGTCAGGCCCTTGCCGCCCCTCGCGCCGGAGGTCGACATGTGGTCGGTAGGCACAGGTGCGAACGGCAAGGCGGTATGGCGCAGATGGGAAGCACTGCATGGCCTCGCTGAACCAGCCGGATTGGTGCGGCAGTACGTGACCGACCGGGGCGCAAGCAAGGAGCACGTATGAACGCCGACCATGTGGCAGCTCTCCGGACTCCCAGTGGCTTGCCCGGGAAAGGTGGCTCGACCACTCCGCCCCCCTCCACGACGAACAGTGCCTCGCCTGTTGCTCTGTAAACGGACCGGCTGAGACGTGTGTCGAGGGGCGGCGCCTACATGGGGACTATCGCCTGTCGGTAGTCAGCACTCCTCAAGCGCAAGGCAAGAGCAGGTAACACGCCCCGATGGCTGCCGCTTCCGGAGGCGCCGCAGTAGCCAGGCGGACTCGCGTTCCCCTTGACGCCGGGCAGCGAAAGACCCCCAAGGGAACTCACGAGTGCTCGCCCCCTCCGTGTTCGTGTTGGAGGGGGCGATGCACGTGGAGCCGCCCCCGTGATCCATGAGGCTATTGTGCGTAGATGGCCGCAGTTCGCAGTAGAACCGGCAAGTCCGATCCATCGTTGTTCGTTAACAAGCTAAGCATTTCCCGCGAATGCAGGGCAGGATCTTAGGAGTCGACTGCCCGACTGAGCAGTGACCGTGCGTTTCACGCAGAGGCGCGATGGCTGCGCCTGGATGCCTGGACGACAAACACGGACCTCCAGGACTATTACCTGGCAGCATGGCTGTACCCAGGTGCGTACTGTCAGAGAGGGCACAGTCGTGAACGGTGGGCCCTCGGGTTTCTGGATGGCTCGCACAACGCTCTGCACGGTCGGAAGATCACGGCTTGACGGACAGATCCCCCTGCACTCAACCCGTTCCGATTTGCCGCTTGATTTGCTTTCTTCTGGTTATTCAGTCCGCAGCTTGCTAGAGAGCTTTGAGAAACGCTTGCACCTCGTTCATGTTGATCTGTTCAGCGTCGCGCGGGTGAACGATCAAAGACAAATTTCTGGTGATCAACTCTTCACGTGATTTTGCGACGAAAGAGAGCAGTATCATTTTCACAAGGCTCTCTCGTCCAAGATTTCCCACCCGTGCTAGATCTGAACCGAGAATTGGGATGGCAACGGAATTCAAGTGGCTGTGCTCGGAGATCGCAGACCAAGTACTGCTTAAGCTCTGCCACAGATCATTGACACTCGATCTGGCTACAAGGTTATTACTCATGCGTGAGTATGCTACACAGTAATGTCGAGCCGTTCCCTTGGAAAGGACGGCGACTGTACCGATAGGGTAGCGCTCACGCTTTCCTCTAGGCTTAGTTAGTTCGGCCTCGACGTGAGAGACCGTGTGTGCACTCAAAGCCGTGTGGAGATCCTCATCCAGTTCCGTCACTTGGTCACTGTAAATCGATTTGAGGAACTGTGCCTGGACACTCTCCGGAGAGATAATATCTCCGCCTTCGGTAGAGGTGTCGTAGAGGTCGGTAAAGCCAATGACTAGGTCGCAATTTTCAGTGAATAGATCCCCTGTCTTCACGGTGACTGTGAAATTTGGGTGAAAGAACTCGCGAGTGGCCAAATCGGTTGGTATGGATCTAGCGATGGCCCATATGGAAGAAGCGGCTAGCATTGCGAAAATAGCCCCTATTCCTTTTAGGGCTGAAATAGGGTGTACGGCAAGGGTGAGCTGAACGCCGCCCGCCAAAGTCGCAAAAGACATCGAAAAATGTGATGCGGCTAGACTCCAGCCTCGCCTGGATCGCAGCGCAGTAAAGGGGCGAGCTACTAACGATGGCAAGATTGACCCCTTGATTTCGTTAGAGGTTAGAAAGGAAATGACATAATTTCGCCACTTCCCTCGAATAGCACGTCAATGCTGAGGCCGGTTTGCTGGGCCACCTCTGCAAGTTGATCGCTAACGGCGTGTGCGTGATTGATGGACTTCTGCGTGCAGTGCACTTGGAAACCGCCTGCAACCCGCACCATGTTCTTAACTGAATCTTCACCAAGAATCGCGAGGATCCGCGTGGATGTGAGGCGCCGTGTGATTGCTGAATTACCTCGGATGGATGCTTTCAGCTCCTCAGCCGTGTGCTCCTCTTTTTTATTGGAGATTACGCTTTCAAGTTCCCCTATACGGGTATTCTGTTCCCGTACCAGCCCTACCAGCTCGTTCAGGATCTCCGACGTGTCTCGCGGTTGCACGTCACTTTGTGGACGCTCCTTGCGGATAATATTCAGGCTCTGGGTTAGATCGTCCCAGAACCTTTCGAAAGTGTTTTTGAGTCGCTCTTGGTCGACCGTCACGGCAGATTTATCGTTGATTGTCTTAACCATGGCCCATACGTCTTCTTCGATAATGCTGTCTGTTGCTTGAAATTGAGTCAAAGGTCCCGACAGATCTTTGATCGGCATATCGAGGAGAAATGGAATGAGCGAGCTTTCTCCCAACTCTCTAGAGAGGGCGCCAGATTCGAAATTGATCCAAGGTGCGGCTTGATTGTCACGGGTAACACAGACAATACCCAAAGAGCATTCCTGCAACTGGGTCGCGATTTTATTGAGGCCGCGCTCTCCCTTCGAAATATCCTGAGAGGATACGAACGGAGTGATAGCCTGGTTCATGTAAGGCAGCCAGTCGCGTAGCGCCTCTGCGCATTGCTTCGATGCGTCCCCCGACCAACTGATGAAGATTTGCACTCGCCTAACCTCTGATCTGTTCTGATGGGATGTGGGTCGAACGGTCGTCCGACCCACATCCAGGAGTTTCTCCGTGCGTCTCGCGGCCGTCATGGGCTGAGACGTTCAAGGACGTCGGATTGGTTTCAGTGTCGACGAAGTACGCGTACATGCGTTGTCGTTCATGCATTCGACGATTGCCTTCGCCGTGTATGAGCGCCCTGCGTGCCAGGAGGCGGTGATGTTCGATAGCTCAGGGGCGCTCGCCGGGCAGGCGGGCGCCCCTGTCCATGCCTCAAGCGGCCGGGCGGGCTTCAGCTTTCAGTTTACTCGTCAACCAATCCAGACCCTTGGGGGTGAAGAAGGTCTGCTCCACCCACTGGTAGCCAGTTTGAACGAGCTTCACCTCGGCTCGCCCTGCTTTGACGTGGGTCTCGTACGGCAATCGCCGGTTTTGTATCTGGAGGAATCGGATGTCCTCCCGGCGCAACAGTTCCATGAACTTGGTGCGCCCTAGGCCGCCTGTGACATTCGTAAGGGCTTTCGCTGCGCAACCCATGTCAATTAAACCGTCAGAGTCGCAGAACGCGTCCCATTTGCCGGCCTTGGGGGCGGCAACGGCGAGTGCCTGCTTGGTGGAGACGAGTTCGCGGGCCGCCTCTACGTACCTCTCTGCGAGGGCAAGAACCCCTTCGGGGGTGGCCACGTCAGCCGTCGGCTGCTGGATGGCTTCTGCTTCCCGTGTCCTCACGGCGAAGTACGTCTTGGCGGCGGCAACCTCGGGTCGGCGCCCATCGCCCGCAAGAGCGACGTGATAGGCACCGAATCGAGTCAAGCGGTAATCAGCCACACTCTGCTTACCCCAGCGGCCTCCCGTAATCAGTCGTGCCGCACGGCGGAAGTGATCAAGCGGGTCCAGCCCTGAAGCGGTGATCGCTTGCTGTGCTTTCTCGATGACAGTGACGAAGCGGTCCCAACGGTCGTAGCCCATGAGCTGCTGGAGGTCACGGGCGGACCAGCGTTCCTCGCCCTTGTGATCCAAGAGCATGATTTGATCGAATGGACTAGACCCCCCACTAGTTCCGCCCGCGGGCGAGAGGGTAGTGTTCGATTCGGACAAGGTTGAACTCCCTTGAACTCCTGGCTTGTGGCGGCTGCAACCGCACACTTGCTGTCTAGGCCGCCTTCACATTGAAGGCGGCCTTATGGCGTTCAGGTTACGGGACAACTCTGACGGAGAGTCATCCTTTACGTAGGCACTGAGTGCCGCGCATCTCATTGGAATCTTCGATTCCTTGGAAACCGCCAGTTGACAGTAGGCACGCCATGCCGCTCTGGTCCGATTCCTAAGCTTTTCACCCGGTGTCTTGTGATGGATGTCTCGCGTCGAATGGTGAACGGACGGCGCTGGACCTTCGATCTATAGGGGGCGCTCATCTGGGACGGTAGTTACGGATCGTGGCTGCGAGGTTGAACCGAGAAGCGCGGGCACGATGTCCGAAAGCGCCCCGGATGCGAACAGATTGGTGCTTGAGCGTGTCCACTTGGTGTCTCACTCGGGCCGTCTCTGCGCCGTTCATGGGTGGCCAACGACGACTGCCAGCGGCCAACAACGACTGAGAGGGTGCGGCAGTCCGCCGCACCCTCTCAGTTCGTTCGTCCAGCTAGACCCACGTATCAAGCCACATCCGCGCCCGCCAGTTGTCGATCGGGATTGCCTGGCCCGTGTAGATCGGCCAGAAATAGATGAAGTTCCGGCAATCGGGGCTGTTGGGGCCCCGACCAGCGCGTTAAGCACTGGCCGGGGCGGTGTCAGGCGGCATGGGCCGTCTGTGGGCCGTGATCTTGAGGAGTCGACGTCAGATAGAGGCTGTCGACCGCCTTCCGGGTGCGCCCCTCGCTGCTCGGCATCAGGTGCGTGTACGTCCGGAGGGTGAACCCCGGGTCGCTGTGTCCGAGGTACGAACTCAAGGCCCGGATGTTCTCGCCGGCGTCCAGCAGCACGGACGCGTAGAAGTGCCTGAGCGCGTGCATGCCGTCCTCGGGGGCCGGACGCGTACCGCTTGCCCGCCTCCCGTGCCGGGATGATGCCTGCGGCGGCCAAAGAGGCTTTCCAGTGATGCTCGTTGAAGTTGCTCACCCGCACGTGGTCGCTTCCGGGCCCGCTGAACAGCAGCCGCTTCGTCACGAGCGGGCCGTCCGGGGTGCGCCACGGAAGCGTCACGTCGACGGGGGTGAATGCTTTCGAGTGGTCGCGCAGTGCCGTGGCCGCAGCCTTCGGAAGCGGTACGTCCCGGACCTTGCCGCCTTTCGGCAGGGCGAACACGTACTTACCTCGGATGCGCTTGAGCTGATGCCCGACGGCCAACCAGCCGCCCTCGAAATACCGCACGGCGCGTCGCGAGGCTGGCGAAAGCCGTGGAGCTTTCGAGACCGAGATCAAGCGACTCGGGGGGGGGTGCCTCTATGTCCTTCGTCAAGGCACCCCTGTCGGGTTTGGGGTGATTCAGGCTTGCTGGGGTCATGCGGCGAGTTCGACGGCCGCAGGCGTGCGGGATTCGTAGAAGGTGCCGTCGCGGAGCATGGCGAACAGGACGCTGATGCGTTGGCGGGCGAGGCGGAGGAGGGCCTGGGTG
>NZ_JBIUVD010000034.1:0-71035 GCF_044742785.1 Streptomyces sp. NPDC087844
GGGGGGGGGCGGGCCCGCCCCCGCCCCCCTCCCCTCCTCGGCGCCGGCCCCCCCCCCCCGCGGGGGGGGGCCCCGGGGGGGGGGGCCGCCCGGGGGGGGGGGGGGCCCCGCCCCCCCCCCGCCCCGACTGCCGTACCGGTGCAGCTAGTTGATCGCCTTGATCAGTTCGCCGTTCGCCGTGTCACCGCTCAGCTCCCAGAAGAACGTGCCGCCCAGACCCTGCGCGTTCTTGTAGCCCATCTTCCCGGCGATGGTCGACGGGGTGTCGTAACTCCACCAGTCGCTACCGCACTTGGCGTACGCGGTGCCGCCCACCGTGCCGGTGACCGGGCACTTCGTCTTGAGCACCTTGTAGTCGTCGATGCCCTGCTCGTACGTACCCGCCGCCGGCCCGGTGGCCGAGCCGCCGGGCGCCGCCTGGGTGACTCCGGTCCAGCCACGTCCGTAGAAGCCGATACCGAGCAGCAGCTTCGAGGCCGGTATGCCCATGCCCTTGAGCTTGGCGATGGTCGCGGAGGTGTGGAACTCCGCCTTCGGGATCCCCGAGTAGGAGTTCAGCGCGGAGTGCGGAGCCGTCGGACCGGTCGCGTCCCAGGCACCGAAGAAGTCGTACGTCATCGGGTTGTACCAGTCGACGTACTGGGCCGCGCCCGCGTAGTCCGCCGCGTCGAGCTTGCCGCCGGCCGTCGCGTCGGCGGGGATCGCCGAGGTGACCAGCGCCGAGCCGCCGAACTTGGCGCGGACGGCCGACATCAGGTTCTTGTACGCGGCCCGTCCGCTGGTGTCACAGCTGAGGCCGCAGCTGTTGGGGTACTCCCAGTCGATGTCGATGCCGTCGAAGACATCGGCCCACTTCGAGTTCTCGACCAGGTCGTAGCAGGACTGGGCGAAGGCCGCCGGGTTCCCGGCCGCCTCCGTGAAGCCGCCTGACCAGGTCCAGCCGCCGAAGGACCACAGGATCTTGAGGTTCGGGTGCTTCTTCTTCAGCTCGCGGAGCTGGTTGAAGTTGCCGCGCAGGGGCTGGTCCCAGGTGTCCGCGACCCCGTCGACCGACTCGGCCGCCGTGTGCGTCCGCTCGGTGGCCGCGTAGGCGTCGCCCATCGCGCACTTGCCGCCGGTGACGTTGCCGAAGGCGTAGTTGATGTGCGTCAGCTTGGCCGCTGAGCCGGACGTCTCCACGTTCTTGACCAGGTACTTGCGGTCGTAGGTGCCCCATTCGGTGAAGTAGCCGACGACCTTGGAGCCGGCCGCCGCGGCTGTGGCCGCTGTGGGGGTGGCGGCCTTCCCGGTCGAAGCGGTCGTAGCCGTCGTAGCTGTCGAAGCGGTCGCAGCGGTCGTACCGGCTGCGCCGGCCGTGCCCGCGCCGGCGAGCAGCCCCGCGCCGAGGGCGGCGCAACACGCGGCGGACAGGAGCGCCCGGAAACGGACGCGAGGGCTGAGTGAGGTGAGCATCGGACTCCTCGTGGGGGAGAGGGGAACATGCGCCGATCGGCATGAACGCGGTGAAGCGTTGGAGCGAAACAGTAGGAGGACTAGACCAGTTGGTCAATGGTTCGGACCAATTCGCAGTGGGATTCCGTGCGGGGATTCTCTACTCTGGAGTAAGCGGTCGTTAACGGGTGACTCCATGCCTCCGATCGGGCATACTCACAGCGCACAGCCGCTGATCAGCCGCTTCCGTGACCCGGAGGCGCGAGCATCGTCGGTGCTCAGTGAGACCCGGCGGCGCAGCCCCACCCAGGTGTGCGCCCGCCGATGTGCCCGACAGGGAGGATCGTCACCATGCCCGACCGCGCCCCGCAGCCGGTGGACCGTCAACTGCCCACGGACGAGGCCCGGGATCTGATCTCGCTCGTCCGCGACATCGCGCAGCGTGAGATCGCCCCGAAGGCGGCCGAGGAGGAGGACGCCGGACGCTTTCCCCGGGAGATCTTCGGCCTGCTCTCGGAGTCGGGACTGCTCGGCCTTCCGTACGACTCCGAGCACGGCGGCGGTGACCAGCCGTACGAGGTCTACCTCCAGGTCCTCGAAGAGCTCGCCGCCGCCCGCCTCACCGTGGGCCTCGGGGTCAGTGTGCACTCGCTCGCCTGCCATGCCCTTGCCAACTACGGCACCAAGGAGCAGCAGGTCGAGCACCTCCCGGACATGCTCGGCGGCGGCCTCCTGGGCGCCTACTGCCTCTCCGAGCCGGCGTCCGGATCGGATGCGGCGTCCCTGCGTACGAAGGCCGTGCGCGACGGCGACTCCTGGGTGCTCACCGGGACCAAGGCCTGGATCACGCACGGCGGGGTCGCGGACTTCTGCACCGTGCTCGCACGGACCGGTGGCGAGGGGGCGCGGGGCATCACGGCGTTCCTGGTGCCCGGTGACGCCGAGGGCCTGAGCGCCGCGGTGCCCGAGAAGAAGATGGGCATGAAGGGCTCACCCACCGCCCAGGTGCACTTCGACGGGGTACGGATCGACGACAGCCGGCGTATCGGCGAGGAGGGGCAGGGCTTCGCGATCGCCCTGTCCGCGCTGGACTCCGGGCGGCTCGGCATCGCGGCGTGTGCGGTCGGGGTCGCCCAGGCCGCGCTGGACGAGGCGGTCGCCTACGCGACGGGGCGTGAGCAGTTCGGCCGGCCGATCGCGGACTTCCAGGGTCTGCGTTTCATGCTGGCGGACATGGCGACACGGATCGAGGCGGGCCGTTCGCTGTACCTCACCGCGGCCCGGCTGCGCGACGCGGGGCGGCCCTTCGCCCGGCAGGCGGCCATGGCGAAGCTGTTCTGCACCGACACGGCGATGCAGGTCACCGTCGACGCCGTCCAGGTGCTCGGCGGGTACGGCTACACCGCGGACTTCCCCGTCGAGCGGTACATGCGCGAGGCCAAGGTGCTGCAGATCGTCGAGGGTACGAATCAGATCCAGCGGATGGTCATCGCCCGTCACCTCGCGGGTCCCGAGTCGCGCTGAACCGTCCGTACGCGTACATCGCCGAAGGGGCCGCCAACCGGGCCCACTCCGGATCGTGGCGACCGGGCAGGGTCCGGCCGCGGTCGGACCAGGCGCGCAGCATGGCGCGATAGATGGGCGGGTCCACGGGTTGATGGGACCCCTGCGGGCCCTGTGATCCCTGGTATCCCTGTGACTCCTGGGGTGCCTGCAGTACTCGCGTCCACTGTGTCTCTTGGGGCACCAGGTGCTCCTGAGGCTGCTGCGGCCCCTGGTTCCCTTGAGTCCCCTGGGAAACCGATTCTGCCGAGGGAGGGAGAAACCCGCGACGACGGCCCGTCTCTGCGTATGTCTCTGCGTACGAAGGGGTCATACCGGGCCAACGTGCTTCGGGGCGGGCAGGTCACCGACTGGCGAATTCGCCTGTGCGTTCGCGGGGGTTCCGGCCTCCCGCGGGGCTGCCGGACCCTGGTCCCCCGCGCCCATCTGACGTACCGTCAAGTCTCCCGCGCCGCGTGCCCCGGGAGGCAGCCGATGCCCGACGACCGTCCCGTAGCCCTCGACGAGTACCCCGTGCACCAGGTGCCCCTCTCGATGAAGCACGTGGCGACGGGGGACCGGAACGCCTACGACCGGTGCATCTTCCATGTCTTCGACCACGAGGGCGGGGCGCTGCTCGTCCTGGGGCTCGGGGTGTATCCGAACGTGGGCGTCATCGACGCGTACGCGACCCTGCGCGTCGGGGACACGCTGCACGCCGTGCGCGCCTCGGACGCCCTCGACGACGACGAACGGATGCGCCTGTCCGTAGGGCCGCTCCGGATTCACGTCGAACGCCCGCTGAAGGACTTCGTCCTGAGCTGCGCGGCCGATCCCACCGACCCGGACGGACTGTCGTACGAGATCAACTGGTCCGCGGACTTCCCCGCCCTGTGGGAGCCGCATCACCTGCAACGCCGGGGCGCCCGCCTGACGTTGGAGGGCAGGCGCTTCGTCCAGGCGGGCCGGTGCGACGGCTGGATCCGGGTCGCGGGGAAGGAGACACGGCTGTCCGGCGACGGCTGGACCGGCACCCGCGACCGCAGCTGGGGCACGCGTCCCCTCCCCGGCGAGGAGGGCGGCCGGCTGGCCGAGGAACACCGGGCCGAGGGCTTCCACTGGCTCTGGTGCCCCGTCCGCTTCGAGGACCGTTTCCTGATGGTCGTCACCCAGGAGGACGCCGACGGCTACCGGACCCTGAACGACGCGACACTCGTACGAGCCGGGCGGCGCGACCGCCAACTCGGCTGGCCCCGGGCGGAGATCGCCTACCGGAGCGGCACCCGCCACCCGGAGAACGCGACCGTCCACCTCGGCGACCCCCGCGAGCCGCTCGAACTGGGCGTCGAGATCCTGGCCTCCTCCCCGCTCGCCGTCGGCGCGGGCTACCCGCCCGCCGGGGACTGGCAGCACGGCACCTGGCAGGGCAGGGACTGGACCGACCGCCGCGCGTACGACCTCTCGGACCCGGCCGCTCTCGGGCTCGCCGCGTACGGGGTGACCGACCACGCGGCCCGCTTCACCCTCGACGGGCGCACCGGGTACGGGATCTTCGAGCACGGCTCGTTCGGGCGGCACGACCCGAGCGGGTTCACCGGGTTCGACTCGGTCGCCCCGTGAGAAACGTGCAGGTCGCGAAGGAGTGGTGGCGTGGCTGAGGCACCCCGTCCCCGCCCTCGTCCCCGTACGACGACCCGTGACCCGCAGGAGATCGCACGGCGGCTGACCGCGTGGCTCGCCGTCCGTCTGCCCGGTGCCGAGGCGGTCGACGTCCACGTCCCCGCGGCCAACGGACTGTCGAGCGAGACCCTGCTCTTCGACATCGAGCACCCCGAACCGCCCCTCCGTGGCTGTGCGTTGAGGCTCGCGGCGGACCCGGCGGCGTACACCGTCTTCCCCGTCTACGACCTGCCGAGGCAGTACCGCACCATGCGGTTGGTCGCGGACCGCACGGACGTCCCGGTGCCACGCGTGCTGTGGCTGGAGGAGGACCCGGGGCCGCTCGGGGCGCCCTTCTTCGTCATGGAGCGGGTCGAGGGGCGCGTACCGCCCGACGTCATGCCCTATACCTACGAGGGAAATTGGCTGCACGCCGCGGGCGGGGCCGAACGAGAACGGCTGGAGACGGCGTCGGTCGGCCTCCTCGCCAGGCTGCACGACCAGGTCCCGGTGAAGGAGGCCGGTTTCCTCGCGGCGCCCGGAGCGGGGAGCCCCCTGCGGCGTCACGTCGAAGCCCAACGCGCCTACTACGCGTGGGTGGTCGACGGGCTGGCACGCTCACCGCTCATCGAGGACGCCTTCGACCGGCTCGACGCGCTCTGGCCGCGCGACGAGGGCGAGACAGTGCTCAGCTGGGGCGACGCACGTATAGGGAACGTCGTCTACGACGGCTTCGAGCCCGCCGCCGTCCTCGACTGGGAGATGGCGGCACTGGGCCCGCGCGAGGTCGACCTGGGCTGGATGATCTACCTGCACCGCTTCTTCCAGGACCTCACGGAGAGCCTCGGCCGGCGCGGACTGCCCGGCTTCCTGCGCAGGGACCGGGTCGAGGCGCGCTACGCCGAACTCACCGGCCACCCACCACGGAACATGGACTTCCACATCCTGTACGCCGCCCTGCGGCACGCCGTCGTCATGCTGCGCGTCGCCTACCGGCAGGTGCACTTCGGCGAGACCGACGTCCCGGCGGATCCGGACACGCTGATCCTGCACCACGACAGCCTGCGAGCCATGGTGCAGGGCGACTACAGAAACTGAGGATCTTCGGCGCTCGGGCGCTTCGGCGGGGTCCGGGCCGTGCTCGACCGGCCAGGTCCTAGGCGGCCTCGCGCCGCATCGCCGGCACCTGCAGGGGCCGCGAGCCGGGGCCTCCGACGTGCGAGAAGGGCTGGGTCCGCCAGTCGAGTCCCTGCGGGAGCGTCAACAGCAGCGCGGTCTCCTGCTCCTGGATCTCCATCGTCTCGTCGGCGGGCCGGGCGTCGGCCGCCGCGCGGCCCGTACCGGCGCAGACCGTGAGCCCGAAGGGGTTCCACGGAGACGCGCAGAGCGCGTGCTCCGGCAGGCTCTCCTCGTCCGCCAGCAGCGCGATGGGCTGCGCGCAGTCCGGGCAGATCACCCGGTACATCTCGAAGGTGTCGTACGCGTCGATCTCCTCGCCGTCCAGGGTGTCCGGTTCGACACCCTCCGGCTCGGGTTCGAAGACCGACTGCTGCCGCTTGGGCGCGGTACGTCCAAGACGCTTGAGACTCTGCATGGGTTACTCCCCCTCGGATGGGCCGGCAAGGTACTGCGACCTCGGCCACAGCAAGCACTTCCCGTCCCGTCTCCGTGGTAATCACGAGAACATCACGGAAGCGGGCGGTGTCATGTGGTGTTCGTCACATGCTGCCCGCAGGTGCCCGACTCGGCTGGTTCGTACCCCGCGCGCGCCGCCGCGCGGGCCCGACCACCTCGCACGGCGGGTATGACCTGCGCCGCTGAGTATCCGGGGGGATCAAGCGCACTGTAGGTTCTGCGCCATGGAGGAGCTGGACCGCCACATCGTGCAGCTGCTCGTCGAAGACGGGCGGATGAGCTACACCGACCTGGGCAAGGCCACGGGCCTGTCCACGTCGGCCGTGCACCAGCGGGTGCGCCGGCTGGAGCAGCGCGGCGTCATCCGCGGCTATGCCGCTGTCGTCGACCCGGAGGCGGTGGGGCTGCCGCTGACGGCGTTCATCTCGGTGAAACCGTTCGACCCCAGCGCGCCGGACGACATCGCCGAACGCCTGGCGGGGGTACCGGAGATCGAGGCCTGCCACAGTGTCGCCGGCGACGAGAACTACATCCTGAAGGTCCGCGTCGCGACTCCGCACGAGCTGGAGGAGCTCCTTGCGCGGCTGCGCTCGCTGGCGGGGGTGTCCACGCGTACGACGGTTGTGCTGTCCACGCCGTATGAGGCACGGCCGCCGAAGATCTGACGGCGGACCGCCGCGCTCGTCGAACGCCGTTCCGGTGCGCCCGGTGCGCCCGGTGTAGTGGCGGATGCGTCTGCGGGCCGGTGGGGGTCGGTCGCGCGGTTCCCCGTGCTCCTGGCGGGGTGACCCGCGCACCGGGTCGCCCCGTCGAGGGGCGAGACTGTTCCCATGAGTGACAGCACCACCGCCCCCGGGCCGGATCGCGTCCCCGCGGGGACGCCTCGTACGACACCGTCCGGTCAGGACGACCGCTCCCGCGCGGCCCGGACCGTGCTGCTGCGTGGCGGCGAGGTCCACAGCCCCG
Organism: Streptomyces sp. NPDC087844; assembly: GCF_044742785.1. Lineage (NCBI taxonomy): Bacteria > Bacillati > Actinomycetota > Actinomycetes > Kitasatosporales > Streptomycetaceae > Streptomyces > Streptomyces sp. NPDC087844. The sequence continues at coordinate 7,234 of NZ_JBIUVD010000034.1, forward strand.
CCGACCCGTTCGCCACCGCGATGGTCGTGGAACGCGGACAGGTCGCCTGGGTCGGCTCGGAGGGCGCCGCCGACGCGTTCTCGGACGGCGTGGACGAGGTGGTCGACCTCGAAGGGGCGCTCGTCACCCCGGCGTTCACCGACGCGCACGTGCACACCACGGCCACCGGCCTCGCCCTCACCGGCCTCGCCCTCTCCGACACCCGCACCCTCGGCGACGCCCTGGCCCGCGTACGGGACTTCGCCGCCGCCCGCCCCGACGACCGGGTGCTCCTCGGTCACGGCTGGGACGCCTCCCGCTGGCCGGAGCGACGGCCCCCGCGGCGCGACGAGCTGGACGAGGCCACCGGCGGCCGTCCGCTCTACCTCAGCCGGATCGACGTCCACTCGGCCGTCGCCACCACGGCCCTGCTGGACATGACACCGGGCGTACGCGGGGCGGTCGGCTTCCAGGACGGCGAACCGCTCACCCGCGACGCCCATCACGCCGTACGCGCCGCCGCGTTCGCGGCCGTCACCCCGCGCCGGCGCGCGGAGGCGCAGCGCACCGCCCTGCGGCACGCCGCCTCCCTCGGCATCGGCTCCGTGCACGAGTGCGGGGGCCCCGAGATCTCCTCCGAGGACGACTTCACCGGGCTGCTGCGGCTCGCCGCCGAGGAGGCGGGCCCCCGCGTCGTCGGCTACTGGGCCGAGCAGGACGTCACCAGGGCCCGCGCCCTCGGAGCGGCCGGCGCCGCGGGCGACCTCTTCGTGGACGGCGCCCTCGGTTCGCACACGGCCTGTCTGCACCGGCCGTACACCGACGCGGAACACACGGGCACGGCCTACCTGGACACCGCCGCCGTCGCCGCCCACGTGGTGGCGTGCACCGAGGCGGGGCTCCAGGCGGGCTTCCACGCCATCGGGGACGCCGCTGTGGCCTCCGTGGTCGACGGCATGCGCGCAGCCGCAGAGAAGGTCGGTCCGGCCCGCGTACGCGCCGCCCGGCACCGCGTCGAGCACGCCGAGATGCTCACGCCCGAGACGATCGCCGGTTTCGCCGACCTCGGCCTCACCGCTTCCGTCCAGCCGGCCTTCGACGCGCTGTGGGGCGGCGAGGAGGGCATGTACGCCGAGCGCCTGGGTGCCGAGCGCGCCCGCACGCTCAATCCCTACGCCGCCCTGCTGCGCGCCGGCGTGCCGCTCGCCTTCGGTTCCGACAGCCCCGTCACACCGCTCGACCCCTGGGGCACGGTCCGCGCCGCCGCGTTCCATCGAACGCCCGAACACCGGGTGTCCGTCCGCGCCGCCTTCACGGCGCACACGCGGGGCGGCTGGCGGGCGGCCGGACGGGACGACGCGGGGGCCCTGGTGCCGGGCGCGCCCGCGGACTACGCGGTGTGGCGCACCGGGGAACTCGTGGTCCAGGCCCCGGACGACCGGGTGGCCCGCTGGTCGACCGACCCCCGCTCCGGAACCCCGGGGCTGCCCGACCTGTCACCCGGCGCGGACCTGCCCGTCTGTCTGCGCACCGTGGTCGACGGTCGAACCGTATTCGTACGGCCGGACGAGTGATGTCCCGGGGTGGCGCGGTGGGGATCATGGTCCGACGGGCTGTCGCGCGACCTGCGCATCCTCGGCGCTGACCAGGTGTTTCTTGGTATACCCGCAGGTGGAACGACTGTTGACAGTGAGCGGCAGGTGGCCGGTAGGTTCGGCCGGGTCCACCACCGGACGTCCGGCCGGTGAACTTCCGCGCAGTCGCCGCAGCGCAGTTGGGTCAGGGGTGGTGTGCCGCACCGGCGCACCACCACTGGGAGCCAGGCCCAGCGTCCGCGCCACGGGGCGAGGGAACGTTCCGGCCGGATGGTGTGACCCGGGTGGGGCCCGGCCGCTCAGTAGACAACGGCTTTCGGTCGACCCGCAGCCAGCGGGTCCCAGGTCGGCCCGAAGGGCGCCGGGCCCCGATCCGCAGTTCCCCTCCCTCGTGCGACCCCTTTTCCCCTCGTACGACCCCGTTGTGTGACTTTTCAAGACGGTGCCTTACCTGCGGGAAGAGCGGCGCTCGCTATGGTGGTGCTCCTCTCGCACGGAAGTCTTAAGGGGAAGCTGTGAACGACGGCGTTGAGCGACGGTTCGGTCCGCTCGGCACGACCTTGGTGATCATCCCGACCTTCAACGAGGCGGAGAACATCAAGAGGATCGTCGGCCGGGTGCGGGCGGCCGTACCCGCGGCGCACGTCCTGATCGCCGACGACAACAGCCCCGACGGCACCGGCAAGCTCGCCGACGAGCTGGTCGTCGAGGACGAACACGTCCATGTGCTGCACCGCAAGGGCAAGGAGGGCCTCGGCGCCGCCTACCTCGCCGGTTTCGGCTGGGGCCTGGAACACGGGTACGGCGTCCTGGTCGAGATGGACGCCGACGGCTCGCACCAGCCCGAGGAGCTGCCCCGGCTGCTGACCGCGCTCAAGGGCGCCGACCTGGTGCTCGGTTCCCGCTGGGTGCCGGGCGGCAGGGTGGTGAACTGGCCCAAGTCCCGTGAGTTCATCTCACGCGGCGGGAGCCTGTACTCGCGTGTCCTGCTCGACGTGCCGATCCGCGACGTCACCGGCGGCTACCGGGCCTTCCGGCGGGAGACCCTGGAGCGCCTCGGCCTCGGAGAGGTCTCCTCGCAGGGTTACTGCTTCCAGGTCGACCTGGCCCGTCGGGCCGTCCGGGCCGGCTGTCACGTGGTCGAGGTGCCGATCACCTTCGTCGAACGTGAACTGGGCGACTCCAAGATGAGCCGCGACATCCTGGTGGAGGCGCTGTGGCGGGTCACCACGTGGGGTGTGGGGGAGCGGGCGGGGCGAGCGCTGGGGCGCAGGAAGCCCTGAGCCGCTTGCCTGTCGCACAGGCTGGGCTGATCGTCTCTTTACGCTTTATGCCGTACTGAGCCCTGGCCAGGCACACTGGAGGCATGACGACTGGCGCACCGATCCCGCCCTCCTCCGCCTCCGGCTCCACCTCTCGCCGGCCCCGGCGCTCGCGGCTGCTGAGGTTCCTGCCCCTGGGAGTGGCCGCGTGGCTCGTGCTGGAGGTCTGGCTGCTGACGGTGGTGGCGGGCGCGGCGAGCGGCTTCGCGGTCCTCCTGCTGTTGATCGGTGGGTTCGTCCTCGGCTCCGTGGTCATCAAGCGGGCCGGCCGCCGGGCCTTTCGCGCGCTGAGCGAGACGCTGCAACAGCAGCGGAGCGGGGCGCTGCCCGAGGGCAGGGCCAATTCCGAGGGCAACGGCCTGATGATGCTCGGCGGGCTGCTCCTGATGCTGCCGGGGCTGATCTCCGACGCGCTCGGGCTGCTTCTGCTGGTGCCGCCGGTGCAGAAGGCGCTGGGGCGGTATGCGGAGCGGACGTTCGAGCGGAAGGTGCGGGAGGCTTCGGGGTCCTTCGGGAGCGCCTTCCAGCAGGCTCGTATGCACCGGCCCGACGGGAAGGTGGTCCAGGGCGAGGTGATCCGTGAGGACGCGCCGCGTGAGCGCGACGGCAATCAGGGATCGCGCCCTCCGCTGACCGGCTGAGGTCGGGCTGACGCACGGCCGGGGGCTGTCGTCACCACCTCGGGGGCTCCGCCCCCGAACCCCCGCTCCTCGGACGCCGGAGGGGCCGAGATACCCCCAAGGGCTCGGGGAACGGTGAGACCTCCGCCACAGCGAGCTCCACGCGAACGCACAGAACCGCAGGAACCGTACTCAGAAGTACGGCGCCCGCGGTCGCGTGCGTGCGTTGTATGCCGCTCAACCCCCGGAGGGGTTACGCGGACTTGCGGCTGTCCCGAGGGTGGACCGCGATGTTCATGGCTCCGGATCGAAGCACGGCCAAGCGCTCTTCGAGGACCTCTTCGAGCTCCTCTCGCGTACGCCGTTCCATCAGCATGTCCCAATGCGTACGCGCGGGCTTGGCCTTCTTCTCTTCAGGGCCGTTGCCGTCCACCAGGAGTGCCTGGGCCCCGCAGACCTTGCACTCCCACTCCGGCGGGATCTCCGCCTCCACCGAGAAGGGCATCTCGAATCGATGGCCCTTCTCGCATGCGTACTCCACGGCCTGGCGCGGGGCCAGGTCGATGCCGCGGTCCGTCTCGTAGCTAGTCACCACGAGGCGCGTGCCGCGAAGAGCTCGCTCACTCATGAATCGTGCCTCCCGGGCTTGTCGCCCACAGGACAGGTGTCGCTGTCGTCGTCATCCGGTCAACGTCCGGTCGGCGGTAAAGATTCCCGCTCCGGGACATGCGTCGCCGTCGTAGCCGCCCGTTGTTGTACCCAGCTGCGCCCGGTTTGCCACATCTGACGGCAGATGTCACCCGGTGTTGCGGCATCTTTGACGCGCAGTAACGGTACGCCTGGCAGGCCAAACGCGTACACTACCGCCCTTTGGCGCTGAGCGCTAAATCCTCGCCGGAACGGGGTTGCCCGCGTCGCGCACCGCCCGGCGCACCGGAACCCGCGCGAGCAGCACGAAGCCCAGTACGAAGAAGGCCACGAGCGAGATGATCGCGTCCCGGTAGCTGCCCGTCAGCTGGTAGGTCACGCCGAACAGGAGCGGTCCCAGCCAGCTCATGCCGCGGTCGCTCATCTCGTACGCCGAGAAGTACTCGGCCTCCTTGCCGGGCGGCACCAGATGCGAGAACAGGGACCGGGAGAGCGCCTGGCTGCCGCCGAGGACCAGACCGATGCCCGCGGCGAGGACGAAGAACCAGCCGGGCGCTCCCGAGGGCAGGAAATATCCGGCGGCCAGCGTGAGGGTCCAGGCGACCAGGGACCCGAGAATGATCCGTTTGGCGCCGTACGTCCGGGCCAGTCGGCCCATCCCTAGGGCCCCGGCCACCGCGAGCAGCTGGACCAGCAGCACGGCGACGATCAGCGTCGACTGGTCGAGGCCCAGCTCCTCGGACCCGTACACGGAGGCCTGTGAGATGACCGTCTGGATGCCGTCGTTGTAGACGAGGTACGCGAGGAGGAAGGCGAGTGTGAGCGGCTGGCGGCGCATGTCGCGCACGGTCGCCGCCAGCTGCCGCCAGCCGTGCGCGGTCCTGCCCGGTGAGTCCTCGGGCGAGTGCGGTGTACGGCGGTCGCGCAGGCGCTTGAGCGGTATGAGGGTGAAGGCGCCCCACCAGATGCCCGCCGAGGCCAGGCAGATGCGGACCGCCATCGCCTCCGAGACGCCGAAGCTGTCGTGTGCGGTGTAGAGCACCAGGTTCGCCACCAGGACCAGCGAGCCCGCCGCGTAGCCGAACGCCCAGCCCTTCGACGAGACGGCGTCGCGCTCCTCGGGCGGGGCGATCTGCGGCAGATACGAGTTGTAGAGCACCATCGAGACGGCCAGGGAGGCATTGGCCACGATGAGCAGGAGGCCGCCCAGCAGATAGCGGTCGCCGTCCAGGAAGAACATGCCGGCCGTGGCCGCGGCGCCCAGGTACGCCGAGAGCGCGAGGAGCGGCTTCTTGCGGCCCGTCCGGTCGGCCGCCGCGCCCGCCAGCGGCATCACGAAGATCGACAGGAGCACGGACGCGGACACGCTGTAGGCGAAGAACGAGCCCGCGCGCAGGGGTATCCCCAGCGGGTGCACGAATCCGTCGGCGTCCGCGGCCGCCTTGGCGACCGACGTCAGATAGGGGCCGAGGAACACGGTGAGCACGCTCGTCGAATAGACGGAGCAGGCCCAGTCGTAGAAGTACCAGCCGCGTTGCTCGCGACGCCGTTCGGCGGCCCCGTCGGCCGCCCGTTCCCGCACGGTGTCGGTGCCCACCCGTGCCCTCGCTTCCCCGTTGTGCCCGGTGTGCGTCGTGCCCGGTGCGCGGACGCTCCGTCGTGTCTCCGTACGGGACTGCCGCGTGGTGAGCCGGGACCGCTCAGACCCAGGTGCCACGGTCCCGCAGGATTCCGCGCAGCGTCTCGATGTGATCGGTCATGATGCCATCGACTCCCAGGTCCAGAAGCCGGTGCATCCGCTCGGGCTCGTTGACCGTCCACACGTGGACCTGCAGTCCGCGCGCGTGGGCGGCGCTCACGAAACGGCGGTCCACCACCGGGATCCCCGACTGCGCCTCGGGAACCTGGGCACAGACCGCCGAGCGCCGCAGCGCGGCGGGCAGACCCCACGACCTCAGGCGCAGCCCCAGGACGCCCCGGGTGCCGTACGAGGTGGCCAGACGCGGGCCGGCCACGCGCTGGGCCCGCGCGACCCGCGCCTCGGAGAAGGAGCCGACGCAGACGCGGTCCCAGGAGCCGGTTCCGCGGATCAGGTCGAGGAGGGGGACCAGCGCGGGCTCCGCCTTCACGTCGACGTTCCAGCGGACGTCCGGGAAGGTCTCCAGCAGCTCCTCGAACAGGGGGACCGGTTCGGCACCCGCCACGCGCGCGTGGCGTACGTCGCCCCAGGGGAGGTCGGCTATCCGGCCCGCCCCGTCGGTCACCCGGTCCAGCGTCGCGTCGTGGAAGGCGACGAGCTTTCCGTCCGCCGTGGCGTGTACATCGGTCTCGATGTACCGGTAGCCGGTCTCGACCGCGCGGCGGAACTGGGCCGCGGTGTTCTCCATGCCGTCGGCGGCCCCGCCCCGGTGGGCGAAGGCTATGGGCCCGGGATGGTCGAGGTAGGGGTGGCGTACGCGCGGGATCACCCGCGCAGTATCGCCCGCTCCGATGGCCCTCCGGCAACGACCGTGCTGCCGTCCGGTGCTGCCGCAGGGACGGTGAACACCCGCAGGAACAACTGGGCCAGCGGCCCGATGGCGAGTGCGTAGAGAACCGTGCCGACCCCGACCGTGCCGCCGAGGACGAAGCCTGTCGCGACCACGGCCACTTCGAGAGTGGTGCGCACCAGGCGGATCGAGCGGCCGGTGCGCCGGTGGAAGCCCGTCATCAGGCCGTCGCGCGGGCCCGGGCCGAAACGGGCGGCTATGTAGAGGCCGGTCGCCACGCCGTTCAGCAGGATGCCCGCCACCATCAGCGGGACACGGACCGAGAGGGCGTGCACGTCCGGAAGCAGGGCGAGCGTGCCGTCCATCGCGATGCCGACCACGAAGACGTTGGACACCGTGCCGAGGCCAGGGCGCTGGCGCAGCGGGATCCACAGAAGAAGGACGACGGCCCCCACGATGATCGACACGACGCCGATCGTCAGGCCGCTCAGCTCGGCGAGGCCCTGATGCAGCACACCCCAGGGCTCCAGACCCAGACCCGCCTCCACGAGAAGGCCCGAACTCGCTCCGTACAGGGCGAGCCCCGCGTACAGCTGAAGAAGTCGGCGGGTGAGGTGCCTCGGCGGCGGGCTCGACACGTTGTGCTCCCTGGTGGTGCGGTGGTGCCAGTGGACTGACTCATGACACTCTGTGGCTTGAGGAGAACCCTCTTCCATGGCCAATTCGGGGAAGGTGGACTGGAAATCATGGCGCAGTGGACTTCGGCGGTGGGGGCCGCCCAGCTTGCCCGGTTGCTCAACTCCCAGCAGGAGCGCCCCGCGGGCCCCGGCACGCGCCGCCCGCCCGCCTACCGTGCCCTCGCCGACGGCATCCGGCTGCTCGTCCTCGAAGGCAGGGTCCCGGTGGCCGCGCGACTGCCCGCCGAGCGTGAACTGGCCCTCTCCCTGTCCGTCAGCCGGACCACCGTGGCGGCCGCCTACGAGGCACTGCGCGCCGAGGGCTTCCTGGAGTCCCGCAGGGGAGCGGGCAGCTGGACCGCCGTACCGGCGGGTAACCCGCTGCCCGCGCGCGGCCTCGAACCCCTGCCGCCCGAGACCCTCGGCTCCATGATCGACCTCGGCTGCGCGGCCCTGCCCGCCCCCGAACCCTGGCTCACCCGCGCCGTCCAGGGCGCCCTGGAGGAGCTGCCGCCGTACGCCCACACGCACGGCGACTATCCGGCGGGGCTGCCCGCGCTGCGCCAGACCCTCGCCGACCGGTACACCGCGCGCGGCATTCCCACCATGCCCGAGCAGATCATGGTGACCACCGGGGCCATGGGGGCCATCGACGCCATCTGCCACCTCTTCGCCGGCCGTGGGGAACGGATCGCCGTCGAGTCGCCCTCGTACGCCAACATCCTTCAGCTGATGCGTGAGGCGGGGGCCCGGCTGGTGCCCGTCGCCATGGCCGAAGGGCTCGCGGGCTGGGACATGGACCGCTGGCGGCAGGTGCTGCGCGACGCGGCGCCCCGGCTCGCCTATGTCGTCGCCGACTTCCACAACCCGACCGGCGCGCTCGCCGACGAGGACCAGCGACGGCAGCTCGTCGACGCCGCGCGGTCGGCCGGCACCGTGCTGGTCGTGGACGAGACCATGAGCGAGCTGCGTCTGGACGAAGGGCTCGCACTGCCGCGTCCCGTCTGCGGTTTCGACCCCGCCGGGTCGACGGTCGTCACGGTCGGCTCGGCCAGCAAGGCCTTCTGGGCGGGCATGCGGATCGGCTGGGTCCGTGCCGCGCCCGACGTGATCCGCAGCCTCGTCGCCGCGCGCGCGTACGCCGACCTCGGCACCCCCGTCCTGGAGCAGCTGGCCGTGAACTGGCTGCTCAGCACGGGCGGCTGGGAGCAGGCCGTGGACGTGCGGCGCGACCAGGCACGCGAGAACCGGGACGCGCTGGTGGGGGCGCTGCGCCGCGAGCTCCCCGACTGGGAGTTCGACGTGCCGCGCGGCGGGCTCACGCTGTGGGTGCGCACGGGGGGTCTGTCCGGCTCGCGGCTGGCGGAGGTGGGCGAGCGGGTGGGGGTACGGGTGCCGTCCGGGCCGCGGTTCGGGGTGGACGGGGCCTTCGAGGGGTATGTGCGGCTTCCGTTCACCGTCGGGGGCGCGGTGGCCGACGAGGCCGCTTCGCGGCTGGCGGCGGCGGCGCGGTTGGTCGAGTCCGGTGCGCGCGGGGGGGCGGAGGCGCCCCGCACGTTCGTGGCGTGACGCCTCCCGGAGGCGGGGGTGGCTCCTGGGCGGGCTGCCGGGTGCGGGCGGGTCGTGGCTGGCCGCGCAGTTCCCCGCGCCCCTGAAAGGGCAGGCCTGAAAGGGCGGGGCGGGCTGCCGGGTGCGGGCGGGTCGTGGCTGGCCGCGCAGTTCCCCGCGCCCCTGAAAGGGCAGGCCTGAAAGGGCGGGGCGGGCTGCCGGGTGCGGGCGGGTCGTGGCTCGCCGCGCAGTTCCCCGCGCCCCTGGGTGGGTGGGGGTGTGGCGGGCTTTTGTGTGCGGGTGGGTGATGGCTGGGTGCGCCGTTTTCCGTGCCCCTTTTAGGGGCGCGGGGAACGGCGCAGTCTTTTGGCTTTTGGCTTCTGGGGGCGGGGGGAACTGCGCGACCAGCCACCACGGACGGTTGGCCGACCTGTGGCGTCAAGCAGTGGTCAGCCTTCCGCGACCGCGCCCACCGCGCCCACCGCGCCCACCGCGCCCACCGCGCCCACCGCGCCCACCGCGCCCACCGCGCCCACCGCGCCCACCGCGCCCACCGCGCCCACCGGGTCCGCCGTAGGCGCGGGCGCCGGCGCCCGCGCGAGCGTCGCGTCCGCCGACGGCGTGTGGCCGGGGAGCAGGGCCAGTACCGCTTGGCGGTGGGTCTCGCTGGTCGCCTCGTCGTACGGATCCGGGGTCGCCGGCACCTGGAGCCGGTGGACGGGCCCCGCGCCCAGCCGGGCGTACCCCCGGCCGGCCGGCACCTCCGGTGTGGGAGTCGTGTGCGGCGGCGCCCCGAGCACCGCTTCGAGTTGGCCCGTCGAAGCCGGCCCGAGCACGACACGCGCGCGCGTGTGCCCCAGTACCGCCTCGCCGAGCGACTCCACGGTGTCGAACTGCTCGGCCACCACGACCGTGACTCCGGCAGCGCGGCCGTGCCGCAACGGCACCTGGAGGAGGGTCTGCGGATCACTGCGGCTGTCGGCCGCCGCGAGGTGGCCGAGCGCGGTCGGACGGTCCAGGAGGAGCCACAGCGGACGCCTCGTGTCCTCCGGCGGAGTCAGACCCGCCTGCCGGGACCGGTTCGCCGCGATGAGACGCCGCTCCGTCTCGTGGGCCGCCCATTCGAGGGCCGCCAGCGCGCCGGACAGGCCGCATTCGATGCCCAGAACGCCGTCGCGCCCCGTCAGGCACGCGTACTCGCCCGTACCGCCGCCCTCGACGATCAGTACGTCACCGTGCCGCAGGGCCTGCAGCGCGATCGAGCGCAGGAGAGTGGTCGTGCCGCTGCCGGGGCCGCCGACCGCCAGCAGATGCGGCTCGGTGGAGCGCGCGCCGGTACGCCAGACCACCGGGGGGACGTCCCGTTGCTCCTGGCCGAAGTCGAGCGGGAGCGTGCGCTGGACGCCGGCCGGGTCGGTGAAGCCGAGGACGGTCTCGCCCGGGGCCGTGACGAACCGCTGGGCGGCGATGTCGGTGGGCAGCGGTGGCAGGACGGCGACCGTGAGCTGGTTGCTCTCCTCGTCCCACGCGAAGCGGTACTCCCGGCCGCGGCCCGACTTGGCGTGCAGCAGTTGCTCGATACGGGCCCGGGAGTCGGCCTCCCCGTCCGTGAAGTAGGCCGGGTAGCGCACGGACAGCTGCGAGACCCGGCCGGTGTCGTCGAACTCGTACGCGTCGAAGGCCTTGCCCCACTCGCCGCCGTGGGCGTAGAGCGGGGCGGGGTCCTCGGGGACGGAGAAGTACGGGACGAGCGCCTCGTAGAGGGACTCCAGGCGCTTGCTCTGTGCGTCGTCGGGCCCTGTCGGCGTGGCCGGGGTGCGGTCCCTGCCCTGCCACGCGGCCGCCGCCATCAACGTGATGACGGCCAGCAGCGGCCCGTACGGGATGAGGGCCACGATCAGGACGACCGAGGCCACCAGGAACAGCAGTGGACCGCGCCGGTCCTTGGGGGTGTCCGCCCATTTGCGCCGGCCGGCGGCCGCCAGCCGGCGCAGTCCACGGCTGATGGTGATCAGCGGGTGGAGGACGTCGGTGGCGCTGTCGGCGGCCGTCCGGGCCAGGTCCCTGCTGCGGGCGATCTGCGCGCTGCCGGTACTCAGAATGCGGGGGAGGGGGCGCCGGGCCACTGCTGTCTCCTGGAGGTGCGTGCGAACGGGGTGGGGGTCAGAACTTGATCCCGCCGAGCAGACCGGCCAGGCTCGCGCCGCCCGCCGTGATGCTCGGGGCGATGGCCGTGCCCGCGAGGTAGAACCCGAAGAGGGCGCTGACCATCGCGTGCGAGGCCTTGAGGCCGTCCTTGCGGAAGAAGAGGAAGACGATGATGCCGAGCAGGACCACGCCTGACATGGACAGGATCATGATTGTTTCTCCTGGATCGATGGGGACAGTCACCATGAGTACTTCCAGGCTCACAGGATGTATCCATACGATAAAAGGTGCAACTGGGTGAAAGTCTCCTTATTTCACTCCGATAGACCTGCTCGGCAGGGCCCCTCGGTGGCCCTCTCGATGATTTGTCGGTTTCGTGGTGATCCTTGCCTCGGGTGGGCCAGGTCATGTGCCCGCGAAGCCAGTACTCTGGCGATTCACCCGTACGGTCGCACCGCTACGGCCGCACGTCCCCGCAGTCCCGTTCGTCGTCGCACTGTTCCCGCGGTGCGAGTCCCCCAGTGAGAGGCGGTCCCGTCGATGAGTGAAGCGCCCGACCCCGAGGTCGTGGAGCTGGCGACCAAGATCTTCGATCTGGCCCGGCAGGGGCAGACCGAAGCACTCGTGGCGTACGTCGACGCGGGCGTTCCGGCCAACCTCACCAACGACCGCGGCGACTCGCTCGTGATGCTCGCGGCCTATCACGGCCACGCCGACGCCGTGAGCGCCCTCCTGGCGCGCGGGGCGGAGGCGGACCGCATCAACGACCGGGGTCAGACTCCGCTCGCCGGGGCCGTCTTCAAGGGCGAGGACGCCGTCATCCGCGTCCTCCTGGACGCGGGCGCGGACCCCTCGGCGGGGACGCCCTCCGCCGTCGACACGGCCCGTATGTTCGCCAAGGCCGAACTGCTCGACCTGTTCGGAGCGCACTGAACCATCCGCTGTGACCAGGAGAGACAGCTTTTTCGGGGATTTTCGGGGGAGGCGGAACGGGGCCGCCGGAAATGCGGTCGCGGCAGCGAGAACCGCTGGGTCATCATGACGTCGTGATTCACGGACGCGATGGCTGGGCAGGTGTTGCCGCACCGCGCGGACCGTGACGCGGCCCGCACGGGCCACCGACGAGAGGCAGAGGAAGATGGTCTACAGCAAGCAGGAAACGGCGGGCGCCCCGACGTGTTGTCACGCGGCCAGGTAGAGCAGGATCCCGGTTGCGTCGACGCTTGATGTGAGGCTGTTTCCCATGTTCGATCCGGTCATAGCGCCCAGCGGTACGCTGCTCGGCCTGCTCCAGAGGGGCCGCGGCGACGGCACGCTGCACGCGCTCACCGCACCGCGGGCCGAAGCGCTCGCGGCACTCAACCACTGTGTGCTGAGCGATCCCCGCCACGACTGGCAGGTGGAGAACCGCTCGCTCTACTACGCCCGTCTCCACCTCGACCTGGGGGGAGGCCTCGACGAGATCGAGGCGCACCTCTTCGACGCGGCGGACGTGCTCGACACCGACGAGTCACGTACGGGCCTGGCGCTCGCCGTCCTCGGCCACCTCGCCTCGTACGGCAGGCGGGACGCCCTGGAACTGCTGCGGCGGTACGCCGCCCACGGCGCCAACTGGGCCTGGGCCCTCGACGAGCTGGCGCTGCGCGACGACGACGCCGGTCTGCGCGCGCTCGCGGTCCCCGTCCTCGCCCGCTTCCCCGCCGATCCCGAGGGCGAGGCCGAGCTGGCGGCGGTCGTACGGGACTCCTTCGAACCGAGGCCCTGGCGGCTGTGGGCCGACGATCCCCGCGCATCCGTGGGTACGCGCGTGCGTGCCGCCCGGGAAAGCGGTTCCTTCGACCGATGGCAGCAACAGATGCGACCGTCCGGGCCCCGCCCCGGGTGGAGCGTGCGGGCCGTCTTCGAGTGGGCCCAGCAGGGCATGGAGCGCGGAGCCGCGCTCCATGTGCCCGCCGCGCGCTGCCTTACGGCCGTCGCCGGACCCGAGGACCGCCCCGAGATCGTCGAGGCCGCCCGCACCGGGGACGACGGCGCACGCTGCACCGCCCTGCGCTATCTGGCCGACAGTCACGATCCCGACGCACTGGATCTGGTGGAGGCCGCACAGGCCTCCGGCTCGCCCCTCGTGCTGGAAGCCGCCGTGGACGCCTTCGAACGGATGCGGAGTGTCGCCGCCGTGCGACGGGCCCGCGGGTGGGCCCACCGGCCCGACGCCCTCGGAGAGGCCGCCGGACGCGTCCTCGCCTGCCGGGGCGGCGCACAGGACAGCGAACTGGTCCTGGGCGCCCTGCGCGAAGCCGTACGGGGTGAGGGACCCGACGCGCAGACCCTGTGGACCCTCGTCGACGGTGCCGGACGGCTCGGTATCGCGGGGGCGGCGCCCGTTCTGCGGCACGTCTACCGCGAGACCGCCTCCTCCCATCTGCGCGGCCGGGCGGCTCGCGCGCTGGCCGCCACCGACCCGTCCTTCGCCGCGGGGTTCGCCGTCGAATGCCTGTGGGACTGCGAGGAGACCACCCGCGAAGTGGCCGCACGGCACGCCGAGACCGGGGACGCCCGCGTGGTCGACCAGCTCCGCCGGCTCGCCGCCGACCCGGCCGAGGAGGCCGATGTGCAGACCGCGGTCCGCAGCCGCATCGGACCGGACGCGTCCGCCGTGTGACACCGGACCGCTCGGAAGCAGTTTGGGAACGCGCCGTGCGCGCCGGTGTACGCGACCGGCGTGTGAGCCTTCCGTCGTCGGCCCGTATCCCGCCGGTACGGGCCCGGACGCCGGAGCGTGACCGGTTCGTGATGAGAGGGCGTGCGGAGCACAACGCTCATGGGACGTTCCTCATCCGGAAAGATCCACGTTGACGTGGCCACGTCCGGCACGATGACAACACCCGTATGCGTGTCGTCATCGTCACCGAGTCCTTTCCCCCCGATGTGAACGGCGTGGCCCACTGCGCGCTCCAGACCGCCCGGCATCTCGTCGAGCGCGGTCACACCCCCGTTGTCGTCGCTCCGGCAACCTCCCCCAAGCTCTCGACCCCCTCCGAACAGCCGGGCGGCTCCTTCGGAATCGAGTCCGAGGCCTCCGCACCGTGCCCCGTCGTCCGCATCCCCTCCCTGCCGCTCCCCGGCTACCCCCAGGTCCGCGTCGCCCTCCCCAGCCGACGCGTCGCCGCCGCGATCACCGCACACCGTGCCGACATCGTGCACCTGGCCAGCCCCTTCGTCCTCGGCGTCCGCGGCATGGCCGCCGCGGGCCGGCTCGGCATCCCCGCCGTGGCCGTCTACCAGACCGACCTCGCCGGCTACGCCCGTACGTACCTCAACGCGGGCGAGGCCACCGCCTGGCGCCGTATCCGCTCCGTCCACGCCGCCGCCGACCGCACGCTCGCCCCGTCCACCGCCGCTCTGCACGACCTGGAGGCGCACGGTGTGCCCCGGGTGCGGCTGTGGCCGCGGGGCGTCGACACCGTCCGTTTCCGGCCGCAGCACCGGGACGACAGCCTCCGCCGCGAACTCGCCCCGAACGGCGAGCTGATCGTCGGTTACGTGGGCCGGCTCGCCCCCGAGAAGCAGATCGAACTCCTCACCGGAGCCTGCGGTCTGCCGAACGTACGGGTGATCGTCGTCGGTGACGGCCCGAGCAGGCCGAGCCTCGACCAGGCGCTGCCGGGGGCCGTCTTCCTCGGGCGCCGCACCGGCGACGAACTCGCCCGGATCTTCGCCTCCCTGGACGTCTTCGTGCACACCGGCCCGTTCGAGACCTTCTGCCAGACCGTCCAGGAGGCGATGGCCAGCGGCGTGCCGGTCGTCGCCCCTGCCGCGGGCGGTCCGCTCGACCTGGTGGCGCACGGGCGCACCGGGCTGCTCGTCCCGCCGCGCGACGAGGGCGCCGTGCGCGACGCCGTCCGGTCGCTCGCCGCCGACCCCGCCCTGCGGTCCGCCTACGGCGCCGAGGCACGGCGTACCGTCGAAGGCCGCACCTGGGCCGCCGTCGGGGACGCGCTCATCGATCACTACACGGACGTCCTCGCCGGACGGGCGGTGGTGGCGGCATGAGCGAGTCCCTGAGCATCGTGCGGCTCGCCAACTTCGTCACCCCCTCCTCGGGGGGCCTGCGGACCGCGCTGCGCGAACTGGGCGCCGGCTACCTGGCGGCCGGGCACCGGCCCGTCCTGATCGTGCCCGGTGAACGCGCCTCGGACCGCGAGACCGGACAGGGGCGCGTCATCACGCTGCCGGGCCCGCTGCTGCCCGGCACCGGCGGTTACCGCGTCCTCACCGACAGGCGGCGCGTGGCGGCGCTCCTGGAGACGCTGGCCCCCGACCGTCTTGAGGTCTCCGACCGCACGACCCTGCGCTGGACCGGCGTCTGGGCGCGGCGCGCCCGGGTGCCCGCGGTGATGGTGTCCCACGAGACCGCCGACGGCGTGCTGCGCACCTGGGGCATGTCGCCGGGCCTGGCCCGGCGGACCTCCGACGCCATCAACCTCCGTACCGCGCACCACTACGCGCGGATCGTGTGCACCACGGAGTTCGCGGAGCGCGAGTTCGTACGCATCGGCGCCCGCAATGTCGTACGCGCCCCTCTGGGCGTCGACCTGGAGGGGCGACACCCCGCGCTGCGGGACCCGGCGATCCGGGCCCGGTACGCGCGCGTGGACCAGACCCTGCTGGTGATGTGCTCCAGGCTGTCCGTCGAGAAGCGGCCCGGTACGGCACTGGACGCGCTGGAGGCGCTGCTGCGGGGCGGGCAGCGGGCGGTGCTCGTCGTGGCCGGCGACGGGCCGCTGCGGGCCCGGCTCGAACAGCGGGCCCGTGAACGGCGGCTGCCCGTCACCTTTCTCGGGCACGTCGCCGACCGTGCGCTCCTCAGCGGTCTGCAGGCCTCCGCCGACGTGTGCCTGGCGCCGGGGCCCGCCGAGACCTTCGGGCTCGCCGCCCTGGAGGCCATGGCCTGCGGCACGCCCGTCGTCGCCAGCGCCACCTCCGCCCTTTCGGAGGTCATCGGCTCCGCCGGAGCCACCGCCGCGGACACCGGGTCGGCCTTCGGCGTCGCGATCAGGATGCTCCTGGACCGGCCCGAGAACGAGCGCAGGATGGCCGCACGCGCGCGTGCGGCCTGTTTCGGGTGGCCGGCGGCCGTGGAGGCGTTCCTCACCGCGCACGACGCGGCCGTCCGGGTGGGGGCGCGGGAATCGCTCCCCGCCGCCGCTCTCCGTCCCGTGACACGGCCTCGGGAGGGCGTCGCATGAGACCACTGCGGTTCGTGGCGCTGGGCGACTCCCTGACGGAAGGGGTGGGCGACCCTGGCCGCTTCCGAGGTGCGGCATCGGGTGCGGGGCACTGGCGTGCGGCTTGATCTTGCGGCGTCCCGGGGTGTGGCGTCGGCGTTGGCGGGGCTTGCGGTGGGGGTCCCGTCGACGCGGCCGCGCAGTTCCCCGCGCCCCTGAAAAGCAAAAGATTGCGCCGTTCCCCGCGCCCCTGAAAGCGGAAGCTGCGCCGTTGCCTGCGGTCCTGGAAGGCGAAAGATTGCGCCGTTCCCCGCGCCCCTGTAGGGGGAAAGCCGCGCCGTTGTCCGCGGCTCTAGAAAGCAGCAGACTGCGCCGATCTCCGCGGCCCCGAGGGGGTGCGGGTCGGTACGAAGCGTACGGGGGTGCCCGGGGGGGCCTGGGCTGTGGTGGGGAGGTCTGTGGGGTGGACCACTGCGATCACCGGGTAGCCGCCGGTGGTGGGGTGGTCCGCCAGGAAGACGACCGGGCTGCCGTCCGGGGGGACCTGGACGGCGCCCAGGACCATCCCCTCGCTGGGGAGTTCGCCGCCGATCGCCCTCTCCAGGGCGGGCCCCTCCGTGCGCAGGCCGATGCGGTTGCTCGCGGAGGACACCCGGTAGGTGTGCGTGGTGAACGTGTGCCAGGCCGTGGCCGTGAACCAGTCGTCGCGTGGGCCGGGCGTCACCCGAAGCACCAGTTCGGCCGGCGGGGACGGCTGCGGAACGACGTCCACGCGCGCGGGGACGTCGTACGGCTTCCCCAGGGGGAGCACCGTGCCGTCGGTGAGGGGCGGCGGGCCGAGGCCCGAGAGGAGGTCGGTCGAGCGGCTGCCCAGCACCTGTTCGACGGTCACCCCGCCCGAGACGGCCACGTAGGCGCGTACTCCGGAGACGGCCGTTCCCACTGACAGCAACGCTCCGGCGGGCACGTGCACCGGGGCACCCCAGGCGGCAGGGCGGCCGTCCACGGAGACGGGGCACGGGGCGCCTCCCACGGCCATCGTGACCGCCGAACGCGGCCGCACCTCGCAGCCGTTCAGTGTCGTCTCCAGGAGGGCCGTTTCGGGCGGATTGCCGACGAGCCGGTTCATCAGGGCGGCGGCGGGCGCGTCCAGCGCGCCGGAGCGCGGTACGCCGAGGTGTGCGTGGCCCGGACGCCCTCGGTCCTGCACCGTGGTCAGCGCCCCGGCCCGTACGACGACCAGTGCGCGGTCGGTCATCAGAAGTCCACCGGCACGAAGCGGACCGGTGTTCCTGGCGACAGCAGGGCGGCCGGCACACGCGCGTGGTCCCACAGGACGGCGTCCGTCGTGCCGATCAGCTGCCAGCCGCCCGGCGACGAGCGCGGGTACACGCCCGTGTACGGGCCCGCGAGGCCCACCGAGCCCGCGGGGACGGTCGTACGGGGTGTCGCGCGCCGGGGCACGCCGTAACGGGCCGGGAGCCCGGTGAGGTAGCCGAAGCCGGGCGCGAACCCGCAGAAGGCGACGCGGAACTCGGCCGCCGCGTGGATCCTCGCCACCTCGTCCGGGGACACGCCCCAGCGCTCGGCGACGTCCGCCAGGTCGGGGCCGTCGTAGCGCACGGCGATCTCCACCATGTCCTTCTCGGGTGGCGGAACGGGCGGGAGGCGTGCGGCGGACAACTGCGCGGCCAGCCGGGACGGGTCGTCGAGGCCGTCGAGGAGCACCGTGCGGGCCGCGGGGACGATCTCGCGCACGGAGAGGGAGCCCTCCGCGCGACGGCGGAGCAGATCGGCGTGCAGGGCCTGTGCCTCCTCGTCCGTGGACACCTCCACGAGCAGAGCACGGTCACCGACCGGCAGTGCCCTCATACGAACGCCTCCACGCGGACGCCCGCCTCCTCCAGCCGTGCCCGGACCCGGCGGGCCAGGTCCACCGCGCCGGGCGTGTCGCCGTGCAGGCACAGGGAGCGGGCCCGTACGGCGATGTCACGGCCCGAGTGGGACGTGACGACACCAGAACGGGCGAGGCCGACCGAGCGTTCCACGACCTCACCCGGACGGGTGATCACCGCGCCCTCCCGGCCACGCGGCACGAGTGTGCCCTCGTCGGTGTACGCGCGGTCCGCGAACGCCTCGGTGACGACCGGCAGCCCGGCCTTCCCGGCCGCGTCGAGGAACCGGGAGCCTGGCAGCCCGAGCACCGGCAGCGAGGCGTCGGCGAGCCGTACCCCGTCCACGACCGCCCTCGCCTGTTCCTCGTCGTGCACGACGCGGTTGTAGAGCGCGCCGTGCGGTTTGACGTAGGCCACGCGCGCGCCCGCCGCGCGTGCGAAGACCTCCAGGGCACCGATCTGGTAGGCCACCTCGGCCGCCAGTTCGTCGGGCGGCACGTCCATCGCGCGCCGCCCGAAGCCCGCCAGGTCCCGGTAGGAGACCTGGGCGCCGATCCGTACACCGCGCCCGGCGGCGAGGTCGCACACCCGCCGCATGGTGGGGGCGTCCCCGGCGTGGAAGCCGCAGGCCACGTTGGCGCTGGTGACGACGGACAGCAGCTGTTCGTCGTCGGTCAGGTGCCAGCGGCCGAAACCCTCGCCGAGATCGGCGTTGAGATCGATGGAGGTACCGAGGGAGGAACCGGTGGGGATACCGGTGGAGGTCATGGAGTGTCCGTTCTCCGGTCGGGTGGATCAGGCGACTCAGGCGACGCGGTACTGCTCGTCACGGGCGTCGGTGATGAACATCTGGCCCGGCGCGTGGGTGATCGCGAACGGCGGGCGCGAGGCCATCACCGCGGCCTGCGGCGTCACACCGCAGGCCCAGAACACCGGGATGTCGTCCGGTTCGAAGTCCACCGGATCGCCGAAGTCGGGGCGGCCCAGGTCCTCGATGCCGAGGGTGCCCGGGTCGCCGCAGTACACCGGGCTGCCGTGCACCGCGGGCAGCAGACTGGTCTCCCGGATCGCCACGGGCAGGTGCTCGGGCGGCACCGGACGCATGGACACCACCATGGGCCCGTGCAGCCGTCCGGCGGGGCGGCACTGGCGGCCGGTCACGTACATGGAGACGTTGCGTCCCTGCTCGATGTGGCGCATCGGTACGCCCGCCTCTGTCAGCGCCCACTCGAAGGTGAAACTGCACCCGATGAGGAACGAGACGAGGTCGTCGCGCCAGTGCGCCACCACGTCCGTGGGCTCCTCCACCAGCTCGCCGTGCTCCCACACCCGGTAGCGCGGCAGGTCGGTGCGCAGATCGGCGCCGTCGGCCAGGGCGGTCGTCCAGGAACCGGCGTCGGTGACGTCCAGCACCGGGCAGGGCTTCGGGTTGCGCTGGCAGAACAGGAGCATGTCGTACGCCCAGTCGGCCGGCACCGAGATCAGGTTCGCCTGGGTGTGGCCCGCCGCGCAGCCCGCGGTGGAACCCGACACGCCCGCACGGAACCGGGAGCGTGCCTCTGCCGGGCTCCACGCGTGCGCGTGGTCGTCGAGCAGGTTGAGCGGGCGGTGCTGTGTACTCGGCGGCCGGTTCACAGAAGCTCCTTCCCACGGGTCTCGGGCAGACCGAGCAGGGCCAGCGCCGCGAGACCGTATCCGATCGCGCCGAAGACCAGCGCGCCCCCGACACCCCAACTGTCGGCCAGGAAGCCGACCAGGGTCGGGAAGACCGCGCCCACGGCACGGCCGGTGTTGTACGTGAAGCCCTGCCCCGTGCCGCGTACGGCCGTCGGATACAGCTCACTGAGGAACGAGCCGAAGCCGCTGAAGATCGCCGACATGCAGAACCCGAGCGGGAAGCCGAGCACGAGGACGAGGGTGTTGGCGCCGCTCGGGATGTTCGCGTACGCCAGGACGCAGATCGCCGAGAGGATCGCGAAGAGCAGGATGTTGCGCTTGCGGCCCAGCTTGTCGGTGAGATAACCGCCGGTCAGGTAGCCGATGAAGGCCCCGGAGATCAGGAACGCGAGATAGCCGCCGGTGCCGACGACGGACAGTCCGCGGTCGGTCTTCAGGTACGTCGGTACCCAGGTGGCCAGTGTGTAGTAGCCGCCCTGGACGCCCGTGGAGAGCAGCACGGCGAAGATCGTCGTCTTCAGGAGTCCGGGTTCGGTGGCCGTGCCCGGCTTGAAGATCCTGGCGAAGGAACCCTTCTCGGGGCTCTCCTTGCGGCGCTCGGCCGCCTCCGGTGCGTCCTGCACCTGGCGGCGCACCCAGACGACCAGCAGGGCGGGCAGGGCTCCGGTCCAGAACATCACGCGCCAGGCGATGTCGTCGTCGAGGAACTGGAAGACCAGGGTGTAGACGACCACGGCGAGTCCCCAGCCCACGGCCCAGGCGCTCTGGACCGCGCCGAGCGTACGGCCCCGGTGCTTGGGGCTCGCGTACTCGGCGACCAGGATCGCGCCGACCGCCCACTCACCGCCGAAACCGAGTCCCTGAAGCGCGCGGAAGACCAGCAGGGTCTCGTAGTTGGGCGCGAAACCGCAGGCCACGGTGAAGACCGCGTACGTGATGACCGTGATCATCAGTGCCTTGACGCGCCCGATCCGGTCCGCGATGACACCCGCGGCAGCGCCGCCGATCGCGGACACGACGAGCGTGACGGTCGTGAACAGCCCGGTCTGGCCGCTGCTGAGACCGAAGTACGCCGCCAGGGCCACCATGCTCAGCGGCAGCGTGAAGTAGTCGTACGAGTCCAGGCCGTAGCCGCCGAACGCGCCCCCGAAGGCGCGGCGACCGCGCGGCCCGAGGGCCCGCAGCCAGGCGAACGCACCCTCGTCGGCGGTGGGTTCACCCGCTCCGGGGCGCTTTTCGGCGGACAGGGCCCGCGGTGGAGGGGTCGTGCTCATGGGCACCTCGCAGATGAGGGACGGGAGGGTGCTTGGGGACCGAGCCTTGCCATGCCGTGCGGAAGCCGTCGGCACCGGGACGAGCGGGTGGTGCCCGGGACGAGCAGGTGGTGCCCGACACACCCGGTGCCTGCTAAGCAAGGTAGAGGATCGTTGAACGATCCTTCAATACTCATGTTGTCTCGTTCTTGTATCTGCGATTGAATTCGGGCGTGGCCGAACTGAACGGACTGGCGGACGACCGCGCGCTGCTGGGCCGCACCAGCACCGCCGAGCGGGTCTCGGACATCCTGCGGAGCCGGATCGCCGACGGGTACTTCCCACCCGGCAAGCGCCTGTCCGAGGACAGCATCGGCGGCGCGCTCGGTGTCTCCCGCAACACCCTGCGCGAGGCGTTCCGGCTGCTCACGCACGAACGGCTGCTGGTCCACCGGCTCAACCGGGGTGTCTTCGTACGGGTGCTGACCGTCGAGGACGTCGAGGACATCTACCGCACCCGCAGCCTCGTCGAATGCGCGGTCGTCCGCGGACTCGGCAAGCCGCCGTACGCGGTGGACGGCCTCGCGGAGTCGGTCACGGACGGGCGGCGGGCGGCCCACGAGGGCGACTGGAAGGGCGTGGGCACGGCCAACATCCACTTCCACCAGGAACTGGTGGCCCTCGCCGCCAGCGCCCGCACCGACGAGCTGATGCGCAGCGTCTTCGCCGAACTCCGCCTCGCCTTCCACCTCGTGGACGACCCGAGACGCCTCCACGAGCCCTACCTGACCCGCAACGGCCAGATCCTGCAGGCGCTCCAGGACGGCGACCGGGAGGAGGCGGAGAACCTGCTCGCGGTCTATCTGGACGACTCCCGCAGGCGGGTCACGGAGGTGTACGGCCGCAGAGTGGCGGAGCCCCTCTAGGAGCGCGGGGAACGCCGCGGCCGGCCCCCACCGGCCCGCCCCGGCGAACAACCGGAAGCACCCCACCCCACCCGCGGGAACGATTTGGGTGGATGTCAGACCCAGGACCTAGTCTGTGCAGCGTGACTTCGCCTGCATCGACGGACAGCGCTCCGCCCCAGCTCAGCGCGGGGCCGCGCCCCGCCCTGGGCCCGGCCGCCGACGAGGGCCTGGCGCGGCGGCTGCGCGCGCTCGCCTGCACCGCGCCCCTGCACGACCTCGACGTGCGCAAGGCGAACCTCGCGGGTGAGTACTCGGTGTACGGCATGGCGGAGGTGGCCCTCGCCTCCATCGACCTCATCACGCTGAACATGGACTTCGACACGGGCGCCGACCACGACCAGATAGTGGCCAGGCTCATCCCGCGCATCGCCGCCCAGGCCCCGCGCCGGCCCGTCGCCGAGCACGAACGGGTGGCCCGCTGGGTCCTGGAGAACCTGATCAACGTCGGCAGCGTCGACCGCGGCTTCCGGGCCGTCTACGGCACGTTCGCGCCCGACGGTTCGTACGTGCGCCGCGACTACGACTTCAAGCTGATCGAGGAGGTGGCGGGCTACGCGGGAAGCGTGTACCTCCGTACGACGGACGAGGCGGTCAACGTCCTCGTGGGCGCCCTCGACACCGACGTCACCAGCGCGCAGATCGCCGCCGAGGTCAAGCTTGAGGTGCTGATCAGCCGGGGCCGCCTCGCGGACGCCCAGCTCGCCGCCGAGCAGGCCCGCTACCGGACCGTGCAGTACTCGGAGACGCTCCGCAGGGCCCTGGACGCCACCCGGCGCAACGTCCGGGCGGTGGACTGGCTGCAGGCCGTGCCCGACATGATCGCCGAGGCCCTCGACCACGTGGCCGACCGCTACCGCCACGAGAACGCGATCCTCACCAACATCCGCAAGGCGCGGGACGAGTCGGAGGACCCCGAGCAGAAGCGCCGGGCCGCCGAGCTCGTCGACATCGTGAAGGACTGCATCCGGCGCCACACGCAGTTGCAGTCCCGGCTCCTGGAGGCCGGGCCGCTGTTCCGCGCCGAGCAGGACCGGCAGGCCTTCGCGACTCCGATGACCACCTCCGGCCTCGACCTCTACGGGCATCTCGTCGCCCCTGTACTGCCGCTGACCCTGGAGCAGGCGCTGCGGGTGACCGACGCCTTCTTCGCGCGCGGGACGGGGCTTCGCACCCCCGCGTCCGTCCGGGTCGGGGATCTGGTCGACCTGCTGCTGACGCCGCCGGTGGAGCGGGAGCATCTCGGTGCGGAGATGCCCGAGCCCGATCTCATCGCCACGCCGGACGACAGCCGGTTCAGCGAGGAGCAGCTCGCCGCCGCCATGGAGTTGCTCGACCTGCCGGCCGACGCGCCGCGCCGGCTGTCCGGGCTGCTCGCGGACGCGCGGCGGCAGGACTCCGAACTGCCGTATCTGGTCGCCCTGCTGGCGGTGCACGCGGCCAGTCCGCCGGTCGGCACCGCGTACCGGCAGGGGGAGGGGCGGCTGCTGTTCGCCGTGGACGACGGGGTCGAGCTGGACGATCCGGAGTTCGGTGGGGCGGATCTGATCGTGGGGATGGCTCTGCTGGATGTGGTCGGGATGACCGCGGGCCGGTCGGAGGTCGCGTGAGCGGTTGCTTGAGCAGGATGGGGTACTGCGGACGGGGTGTGACGTGCGGGCCGTCCGTGGCTGGTCGCGCCCACGCGGCGGAGCCGCACATGTCACAGCCCCGCGCCCATGAGGGCGCCCCCGAGGGGGCGCGTGACCTGGGCCCCGATATGCGCAGGGGCCGCGTTTTTCGTAGCAAGGAGTCCCAGTCGTGAGCGAGCAGGTCGAGTGGAGTGAGCCGGAGGCGGTCGTCGCGGCGGTGAGCGCCCCCGTCACCCCTGCCGACACCGCGGACGCGGCGCGGCTCGTGGCCTTCGGGCTGCAGCCCAAGACGCAGCCCGCGCGGGATCAGGAGTACGCCGAACTGCTGCGGCGGTACCGCGAGGATCCCCCCTTCGCGCGGCTCGCCGACGCCGTGGCCACCGGGCTCGGGCTCGTCGTCCTTGAGGTGTCCCCGCGGGCCGGTATGGCGGTGACCGCCGCCGAGGACTCGGTGTTCGCCGTGCGCATGGGCGACTACGCGCGACGGGCGTCCGCCGACTCGGGCGACCGGTTCCTGCACGGCCTCGCCCACCTCGCCGTCGCCGCCCTTGCCTTCCCGAGGCCCGAGGACCTCGCGGACGACGGATACATCGGCCGCGTGTCGGTCAACGGCGTCGACGCGTTCGTACGACAGGCCTGCCGGCGTCTGGAGGAGCGGGCCGAGGAACAGGGGGAGAACACCGATCCGGCCACGGACGCGCCGGGGCTTGAGGCCGCCTGGCGGATCTGGGCGCGGCGCAGCTCCGCCGGAGCCACCAAGGACGCGCGCAGACTGGCCGGTTCCACCACCGGCATCGTCGGCAAGGCAGCCGCGTTCCTCACCGACTCCGGGTTCCTGCAGCGCACCGGGGACGACGCCGGGGGCACGTACCGCACGACCGCCCGCTATCAGCTCCAGGTGCGGGACATGGCGGGCAGCGCCGCCCTGGCCGAGCTGCTGGAGCTGGGTGTCGTGCCGGTGACCGACGGCACCGCGAGCCTGATGCCGGCCGAGGACACCGACGATCTGGAGCTGGCCGCCGACGCCGGGCTGCCGTTCCACTCGTAGCCGACGCGGCCCGATCCACCGACCCCTCGCCCCCCTCCCGTCACTTCCCCCCACCACTCACGACTACGAGAGTCCGCCATGTACGAGCTGTCCCGGGTCCGCCTCTACTCCATCGGGCCGGCCGGTGCGCGCTACGCCGACACCGTGCTGGACCTGCGCGGAGTCGGCGGCCTCGTGCCCGACCCCGCGCCCACACAGGCGGAGTTCTTCCAGGAGGAGCCCGTCGGGCCGCCGCGCCGCCCCGCACCCGCAGGTGTGCTCTTCCTGGAGAACGGCGGCGGCAAGTCCGTACTGCTCAAGCTGATCTTCTCGGTGATGCTGCCCGGCCACCGCAACACCCTGGGCGGCGCCAGTTCCGGTGTGCTGCGCAAGTTCCTGCTCGCGGACGACTGCGGGCACGTGGCGCTGGAGTGGCAGCACACGCTCACCGGCGAGTGCGTCGTGGTCGGCAAGGTCAGCGAGTGGCGCGGGCGGCAGGTCTCCAACGACCCGCGGAAGTTCGCCGAGGCCTGGTACTCCTTCCGGCCCGGTCCCGGGCTGAGCCTGGACAACCTGCCGGTCGCCGAGGCGACCGCCGTACGGGCGCCCGTCGAGGGCGCCTCGGGCGCGCGGGGCCGACGGCGCACCATGAAGGGCTTCCGGGACGCGCTCACCGAGGCGGGCAAGGCGTACCCGCACCTCGAAGTGCACTGGGAGGAGATCCACGACCGGTGGATCGAACACCTCGGCGACCTGGGCCTCGACCCCGAACTCTTCCGCTACCAGCGCGAGATGAACGCCGACGAGGGCGAGGCCGCCGGTCTCTTCGCCGTCAAGAAGGACTCCGACTTCACCGACCTGCTGCTGCGCGCGGTCACCGACACCCGGGACACCGACGGCCTCGCCGACCTGGTGGGCGGATTCGGCAACAAGCTGGGACGACGGGCCGAGCTGATCGCCGAGCGCGAGTTCACCGCCGGATCCGTGGACCTGCTCGGACGGATCGTCGAGGCGGCCGGGGCGCGCTCCCACGCGCGCGACATCCACACGGCCGCCGAGCGGCGTACACGCACACTGGCCAGGCGGCTGTCCGCGCGCGCCGTGCTGGAGCGGGGCCGCACCGGAGACCTGGCCCAGCAGGTCACCACCGCCGCCCACCGCGTCACCGAGGCGGAGGGTTCCCGGCAGCGCAGCGCGCTCGTCGCGGCCGAACTGGCCTACCGGCACGCCTCGTTGGCGCTCGCCGCGGCCGAGAAGGGTGCTGCCGCACAGAAGAGGGAACTCGCCGACGCGCGCACGCTGCACTCGGCGTGGCAGGCGGCGGAAGCCGTGCTGCGGCACCGCGCGGCGGCCGACCGCTCCACGCGCGTGGCCGCCGCGATCCGCGAGGCCGAGCGGGACGCCGCCCCCGCCCTCGCCGCCCGGGCCAGGGCCGCCGTCGACCTCGTACGCGCCCTGCACGCCGCTGCCGAAGGGGCCGAGTCGGTCGCCAACGAGCAGGAGGAGCGGTCCAGTTCGCTCCAGGAGGTCGGTGAGGCCGCCCACCGGGACGCGACGTCCGCCGCCACCGAGGCGCAGCGCGCCCGCAGCGAGGTCGGCCATCTGCGCCAGCGCCTGGGTGAGGTCGAGCAGGAGACCGCCGAGGCGGTGCGGGCCGGCTGGCTCGACGACACCGCCCCCGACGCCGACCCGGCCCGCGCCGCGCTCGCCGCCAGTGATGCCGAGAAGACGGCCGTCGCCGCCTGGGACACCGCGCGCGAGGCGTCCCGCCGTACAGCGGACCATGCCAGGGAGGCCGCGTCCGCCGAGTCCCGGGCCGAGCTGACGGCGGCCCGCGCGGCCGACGCGGCGACGGCGGCCGAGCACGCGTACGACGCGGAACGGCGGGCCGCCCAGGCCCTGGCGGGAGAGGAGCGGCTCGCCGAACTGCTCGGCCTGCCGGGAGCTTCCGGCGGTACGGGCAGCTCCGCGCGCCCGTCGCTGCCGGGGCCACGGCAGGCGACCGCCACGGACGCGAGCGCCGACGGCAGAGGGACGACAGCCACGGCGGACTCCGACGACAGCGGGGCCGACGGCCCCCTCACACCCCGGGAGCTGGACCACTACGCCGACGAGCTCCGCCGGCTCCTCGACGACACCGTCACCTCCGCCGAACGACAGCTCTTCGAGCTGCGGACCGCCGCGGCCGACGACTCCAGGATCCTCGGCGCGCTCGGTGACGGCGGGCTGCTGCCGCCCGGCCCCGACGTGCTGGCCACCGTGGAGTACCTGGGCGAGCACGGCATCCCCGCGCTGCCCGGCTGGCGCTACCTCGCGCAGGCCGTCGACCCCGTCGACCACGCGCGCGTACTGGCAGCCCGGCCCGAACTGGTCGACGGCGTGATCATCACGGACCCGGACACCCACGCCCGGGCCCGCGACGCCCTCACCGACGCCGCGCTCCTCCCGCGCTCCGCGGTGGCCGTCGGTACGGCCGCCGCGCTGCTCGCCCCGACCCCGGCCCCAGGCGCGGGCGGGGACGACGTCTTCCTCGTACCGCCGAACCCGGCCATGCACGACGAGCACGCCGCCGACGAGGAGCGGCAGGCGCTGCGCAGGCGCGCGGCCGAACGGGACGACGAGATCCGAGAGTCGGCGGCCCGGCTCGCCAAGGACCGGGAGCTCGCCGCACGGCTCGCCTCCTGGCGGACGGGCTGCCCGGCGGGGCGGCTCACCGAACTGGCCGGGGCGGCCGGTGACGCGCTTACGTTCGCCGAGGAGACCGAGGCGGAGTTGGCCGAGGCCCGCGCCGTGCGGATCGAGGCCGACGAGGCGGCGGCCGAGGCGGCCCTCGTGCGGGACGAGCGACAGGAAGCCGCACAGCGGGCCCGGCGCGCCGCCGACGCGCTCGCCGGACTCGCCTTCCGGCTGCGAGAACGCGCCGGCTGGCAGGTCAAGGTACGCGAACTCGCCGACGAGGCAGCCGAGTCGGAGGCCCGCGCCCAGGCCTGCCTGGAGCGGGCCCGCGCCGCCGACGAGGACCGGCGCGGCACCCAGCGCGCCGCCGACGACGCCCGGCGCACGGCCCGTGCGCTGCGCGCCGAGCGCGCGGAGATCGCGGGCGCCCCCGACGACCTGCCGGAAGTGGAGTCCGGAGCCGCGAAGCCGTCGCTGCCCGCCCTCCGCGAGGCCTACCGGGCCGCCTCCCAGCTGTACGAGAAGGTCGGGGTCGGCGCCGACCTGCGCGCCGAACAGGCCCGGGCCGAGAGCGACGAGAGCACCGCGCTCACGGAGCTGAACCGGCTGACCAACAAGGTGCGCACCCGGGCCGCCCAGCTCCTGGAGTCCACCGACGGTTCCGACGGCCCGTCCCGGCAGGCGGCCGTGGCCCGCGCCGAGGAGCTGGTCCAGCTCCTCGAAGGCCGGGTGTCGACCGCGAGCGAACAGCTCGGCCGGCTGCGCGGCGAGGCCGAGCGGCACGCGCCCGAGGAGGCCGACGCCCACACCGAGCTGCCCGACGACCTCGTGCCGCGCGACGCCGAGCACGCACAGAGTCTGCTGCGCACCGCCACCGGCGAACTCGCTTCCCGCACCGACGCGTTGAGCCAGGCGCGCGCCGCGCACACCGAGCTGCTCGATGCCCACCACGCCGCCGAGGACGCGGCCGGCGGCTTCGACGAGACGGCCGCCCTGCTCCGGGACCTCCTGCGGGAGCACGCGGACGACGAGCAGGAGGAGACCGAGCCCTATCCCGGCACGCTCGAAGAGGCCAGGCAGTCCGCCGCCGAGGCCCGCCGCTCCCTGCGCGGTTGCGCGGCCGACCTCTCCGCCGCCGAGGCGGCCGTGCGCGAGGCGAGCGACATCCTCGTACGGCACGCCAACTCGACACGCTACGAGCAGGTGCGTACCCCCGCGCGTCAGCAGATCAGGGAGCTGCCCGCGTCCGCCCTGCCCGAGCACGCGCAGAAGTGGGCGGACGCCTTCGCGCCCCGACTGCGGGTCCTGACCGACGAGTTGGCGCAGCTGGAACGCAACCGCGACTCGATCGTGGACCGGCTGCGAGGTCTGGTCGAGTCCGCGCTCGCCACGCTGCGGTCGGCCCAGCGCCTGTCCCGGCTCCCCGAGGGTCTTGGGGAGTGGTCGGGCCAGGAGTTCCTCCGCATCCGCTTCGAGGAGCCCGACCAGGCCACGCTCGCCGAGCGGCTGGGCGAGGTCGTGGACGAGGCGACCAGAGCGGCGGTCAAGAAGAACTCCGACCTGCGCCGCGACGGAATGTCACTGCTGCTGAGGGGAGTCGGCGCGGCTCTGCAGCCCAAGGGCGTCGCCGTCGAGATCCTCAAGCCCGACGCCGTACTGCGCGCCGAGCGCGTCCCCGTCGGGCAGATGGGCGACGTGTTCTCCGGCGGCCAGCTGCTCACGGCCGCCATCGCGCTGTACTGCACGATGGCGGCCCTGCGCTCGAACGACCGCGGCCGGGACAAGCACCGCCACGCAGGCACGCTGTTCCTGGACAATCCCATCGGCCGCGCCAACGCGACGTACCTGCTGGAGCTGCAGCGGGCCGTCTCCGACGCGCTCGGCGTCCAGCTCCTGTACACCACAGGCCTGTTCGACACGACCGCGCTCGCCGAGTTCCCGCTGGTCATCCGCCTGCGCAACGACGCGGACCTGCGGGCGGGCCTGAAGTACATCAGCGTGGAGGAACACCTCCGGCCGGGCCTGCCGAAGGAGACCCCCGCCGGGGAGGCCTCCCACACGGAGATCACGGCGACCCGCATGTACAAGCGGCCCGCGCAGACGGCCCCGTAGAGCCCCTACGGGGCGCCGGCCGCGTCCTCCTTCAGCAGGTCGGCGCACTTCTCGCCGATCATCATCGTCGTGATGCACGGATTCACGCTGACAAGATCCGGCATCACCGACCCGTCCGCGACCCGCAGCCGCTCCACCCCCTTGACCCGCAACCGCGGGTCGAGGGGGGCGGACGCGTCCCCTGCCGCACCCATCTTCACCGTGCACGACGGGTGGTAGACGGTGTTGTGGGTCTGGTGGATGTAGTCGAGCAGCTCGTCGTCCGTCCGGACGTCCGGCCCGGGGGCCAGCTCGGCCCCCGCCCACCCGCTCAGCGCGGGCCGCGCGGCGATCCGCCGGGCCAGCTTCAGTCCGTACGTCATCACGCGTGCGTCGTGCTCGTGCGTGAAGTACCGCGGATCGACCCTCGGCTTGTCCCGGTAGTCGCGGGTGCGCAGCCGCACCGTGCCGCGTGACTTCGCGCGGGTGACGTTCGGCGTGAGACAGAACGCGTTCTCGGAGGTCGGATAACCCCACCGCGCGGTGTTCATGTCGAACGGCACCGACCCGTAGTGGTACATCAGGTCGGGCCGGTCAAGACCCGGTTCGGTGTCGTAGAAGACGCCCGCCTCCCACCACTGGCTGGAGGTGGTCGTCATCGGCTGCTTGGCCTCCCACATGATGACGCCCTCGGGATGGTCCTGGAGGTTCTCGCCCACGCCGGCCGCGTCCACCACCACGTCGACGCCGACCTCGCGCAGATGTCCGGCGGGTCCGATGCCCGACAGCATCAGCAGTTTCGCGCTGTCGATCGAGCCGCAGGACACGATCACCTCGCGCCTGGCCCGTACCGTCCGGGTGTGGATCAGGTCGGGGTCCAGGTACTCGGCGCCCACGCAGCGCCGCCCGTCGAGCACGAGCTTCTTGGCGCGCACCCCGGTCCGTACGTCGAGGTTCGGGCGCTTGCCGAGGATCGGGTGCAGATACGCGACCGACGACGACTGCCGGATGTTGTTCCCGTCGGAGTTGATCTGGAACCAGTTGGCGCCCCGGACGACGGTCCTGCCCGAGTTGAAGGGCGTCGTCGGGATGCCCTCCTGCGCGCAGGCCTCCAGCAGGGCGGTGCCGCACGGGTCGTCGCTCTTGAGCGTACGCAGCTTCACCGGGCCGGTGCGGCCGTGGTGCTCGCCGGGAGCGTCGTTGTTCTCCAGCCGCCGGTAGAGCGGGAAAAGCTCCGCCGCACTCCACCCCGTACAGCCCGCGGCGGCCCAGTCGTCCAGGTCCTCGGCCGGTGCCCAGAAGGCGATGCAGGAGTTGTGCGAGGAGCAGCCGCCCAGGACCCTGGCGCGGGCGTGCCGCAGATAGCTGTTGCCGCTGGCCTGCGGCTCGACCGGGTAGTCCCAGTCGTAGCCGGACTCCAGCAGCCCCATCCAGCGCTCCAGCTTCATGACGGCGTCGTCGCCGACGTCACTGGGGCCGGCCTCCAGGACGCAGACCGTGACGGCCGGGTCCTCGGAGAGCCGGGCCGCGACCACATTGCCCGCGGTGCCCCCGCCCACCACGACATAGTCGAACTCGTCGTTCGGCATGCTGAGTTGACCTCCTCGAAGTTGTGAGTTCCCGGGCGCTCAGTCGGCCGTGGGCGTGGCCGCAGGCGACGCGGGCGGAAGAGGCGTGTCGGCGGCCTCGTACCGGTGCTCCGCGAGCACCCCCGTGCGGTGCCGCTGCACGAACCAGTAGTAGGCGAAGCCGCCTCCCATCACGATGCCGACGAACAGGACGGCACCCCACCGCAGATACCAGTGGTACGGGGCGGCCGCGTTGTAGACCGCGGCGCGCGGCCAGATCAGGTTGATCATCATGACCGCGCCCCACACGACGGCGACGATGTTGACGGGCAGTCCCCAGCGGCCGAGCGAGAACCTGCCCTCGCCCGCGGGCTGCCACTGTCCGCGCAGCCTGGCCACCAGCATGGGCCCGGTGACCAGCAGATACGCGAGATAGATCAGGATGATGCCGATACTGGTGACGACGGTGAAGATCTGCGGCTGGCGGATGTTGACCACCAGGATCGCCAGCGCCAGGATGCCGATGATCACCGCGGGCAGGATCGGGGTCTGGAAGCGCGGATGGACCTTGGCCAGCCTGGAGGAGGCCGGCAGGTTGTTGTCGCGGGCCATCGCGAAGGCCAGCCGGATCGCCGCCGTGTGCACGGCCAGGGCGCACACGGTGACCGCGATGAACACGCACCACAGCATGGCCTTGCCCGCGTCCTCACCGAGCACGTTGAGGACGACGTACTGCAGGCCGTCCGTGGACAGCCGGTCGCCCTTCAGGCTGGACACGCTCATCAGCGCGAGCAGCAGGACGAGCCCGCCGAGGACGAACGAGGCGACGATGGCGCGGATGATGGCACGCGGCGCGTTGCGCGACGGGTCGAGGGACTCCTCGCCGAGCGAGGCGGCCGTGTCGAAGCCGTACATCACGTACGCGGACGCCAGCGACGCGACCAGGAACGCGCCGAAGTAGCCGCCGGGCTGGCCCGCGCCCGTGCCGTTCGTCTCCAGCACGACCCCCGGACCACGGGTGATGTGCACGGCGAACAGCACGATGAGGACGACGGTCGCGACCAGCTCGATGAAGACGCCCGCCGTGTTGATCCGGGCCATCAGCTTCACACCGAGGGCGTTCACCAGAGTGGTGAAGACGATCAGAACGGAGGCCAGCAGCACGGCGTTGGTGGCGACGTCGTACTTGCCCGTGCCGTCACCCACGAACTGGAAGACGGAGGAGATCTGAGGGAGTGTCAGCTGGTAGGCGAGGGCCACGGCCGCGATCGACACGACCGAGGCGATGAGCATCGTCCAGCCGGCCAGCCAGCCTATGTGCGGATTACCTATCTTCTTGGACCAGTTGTAGACGGAACCGGCGACGGGATAGCGGGCGGCGAGTTCGGCGAAGCAGAGCGCGACCATGAACTGGCCGACGAAGACCATGGGCCACGACCACCAGTAGGCGGGCCCGCCGCTGCCGTAGCCGAAGTAGAAGAGCTGGAAGGTGCCGGTGAGGATGGAGATGTAGCTGATACCGGCGGCGAAGGTGTGGAAGTTGCCGAGCGTGCGTTTCAGCTCGGGTCTGTAGCCGAACTCGTTGAGTTCCGAGTCGTCGTGACCGTGTTGTCCCGATGGTGATGGTTGCTCGGTGGTGGTCAAGAGCGGCCTCCTGGGGAAGGGGGAGTTCTCCCGGGCGGGAGTGGAGCGCGGCTCGTGCGGGGCCGTTGGTGAAGACTGGATCTTATGGCGCGGGCGGCCGGATCACTAAGGTGCGGTGCCGTGTATTGCGCGGTGGTGGTGAACCCCGTAGCGGCGGTTCACGAGAACCAGCCCTGGGGACTCGGATCCGTCGTGCGCCAGATGTGCTTGGTCTCGCGGTACTCGGCGAGGCCCGCAGGTCCGAGTTCCCGCCCGAACCCGGACTGCTTGTAACCTCCCCACTCGGCCTGCGGGACGTACGGGTGGTAGTCGTTGATCCAGATCGTTCCGATGCGCAGGGCCGACGCGACGCGCTGCGCCTTCGCCTCGTCGGACGTGAAGACGCCGCCGGCCAGACCGTAGATCGTGGCGTTGGCCAGCCGTACCGCCTCCGCCTCGTCGGTGAACCGCTCCACGGTCAGGACCGGACCGAAGGACTCCTCCTGGACCACGGACATCTCCGCGGAGCACTCGTCGAGCACGGTCGGCGGATAGTAGAAGCCCTCCGGGTGCGGGGGCTCGGCCGGCCGGCCCCCTCCGCAGCGCAGGACCGCCCCCTCCGCCAGTCCCCTGGCCACGTACGCCTCGACCTTCGCCCGGTGTGCGGCCGAGATCAGCGGCCCGGTCTGCGCCCGTTCGTCGAACGGCCCGCCCAGTCTGATCAGCCGGGCCCTGCGGACGACCTCGTCGACGAAACGGTCGTGCAGGCAGTCCTCGACCAGCAGCCGCGCCCCGGCCGAGCAGACCTGTCCGGAATGCAGGAAGACGGCCGTCAGCGCCATGTCGACGGCCGTCTCGAAGTCGGCGTCGGCGAAGACGATGTTCGGGTTCTTGCCGCCCAGTTCGAGGGCGACCTTCTTCACCGTGCCGGCCGCCGCGGCCATGAGCCCGCGTCCGGTCCGCAGACCGCCGGTGAAGGAGACGAGGTCCACGTCCGGATGGTCGCCCAGCGGAGCGCCCGCCTCCGGGCCGGCGCCGAGAATCAGGTTCGCGACCCCGGCGGGCACCCCGGCCTCCTCCAGGAGGCGCATCAGATGGATCGCGGTGTGCGGGGTCAGCTCGCTCGGCTTGAGGACGAACGTGTTGCCCGCGGCCAGCGCCGGGGCGACCTTCCACGCGGTCTGGAGCAGCGGATAGTTCCAGGGGGTGATCAGCGCGCACACACCGACCGGTTCGTGTACGACCCTGCTGTCGACGCCCTCCGTGCCCGTCTCCACGACCCGGCCGGACTCGCTCGCGACGAGCCGCCCGAAGTAGCGGAAGCAGTTCTCGATGTCGTCGATGTCGTACTCGCTCTCCACCAGGCGTTTGCCGGTGTCGAGGGACTCCGCCCGTGCGAGTACGTCCTTGTCGCGGGCGAGCAGATCGGCGACGCGGAGCAGCAGATCGCCGCGTTCGTTCGCGGGGGTCCGCGGCCAGGGGCCCTCGTCGAAGGCGCGGCGCGCGGCCGCGATCGCGTCGGCGGTGTCCTCGCCGCCCGCCTCGTCGACGACCGCGACGAGCGCCCCGTCGGCCGGACAGCGGATCTCACGGGTGCGTTTCTCCCGCGCGCTCGTCCAGGTGCCGCCGATGTAGAGATCCGCCATCCCTGCCTCCCAGCATGCCGATGAGCCACTCGTGGAACATCCCGATGTGGTGCTCGGTGGGCACCAGCACCCCGCCCCTGCGGTAGGCGCGGGACGCCATGGCGGGCTGTGTTCGCTCGCACGCCTCGAAGTCCTGGGCGTTGACCCGGTGGAAGAGCTCCACGGACTTCGACACGTCGGCGCCCGACTCGACGACCTCGGGGGCGTAGAGCCAGTCGCACTCCACGATCGTCCGGTCCTCGGAGAGGGGGAACATTCGGTGCAGGATGACATGGTCGGGGACGAGATTGATGAACACAGTGGGTTTGACCGTTATCGCATAGTAACGACGGCCCTGATCCTCCGCGACCTCAGGCAGCCTCCCGAATCCCTCACTGCCGTCGACCGTGAATCCCTTGACCCCCTCACCGAACTCGGCGCCGTGGCCCACGTAGTACTGGGCGGCATAGCCGTCCGCGAACTCCGGTAGCACATCGGTGAGTTCGGGGTGGATGGTCGCGCAGTGGTAGCACTCCATGAAGTTCTCGACGATCAGTTTCCAGTTCGCCCGCACGTCATAGGTGATGCGTTTGCCGAGGGCGAGGTTCTGCGTGCCGTAGTGCTCGATGGCCGCCACGTTCCCGAGCCGTTCGACGGCCGCGCCCATCACCGTCTCCTCGAAGGACGGCGGTTCGTCGGCCAGACACACCCAGGCGTACCCGAGCCACTCCCGCAGCGCGACGGTGACCAGCCCGTACTCCCGGCGATCGACGTCCGGCATCCGCACCAGGTTCGGCGCCGCGATCAGCTTCCCGTCCAGGTCGTACGTCCAGGCGTGGTACGGGCACTGGAGGCTGCGCCGGACCTCGCCGGCCTCCTCGGTGCGGAGCCGGGCCCCGCGGTGCCGGCAGATGTTGAGGAAGGCCCGCAGCTCACCGGTGCGCGACCGGGTGACCAGGACGTTCTCCCGGCCCACCTGGACCGTACGGAACGCGCCGGGCCTGGCCAGGTCGGCGCCGCGGACCGCGCAGAACCACATCGACTCGAAGAGGTGCTCCTGCTCCTGCCGGAAGATCTCCGGAGAGGTGTAGTAGTGCCCCGGCAGTGTGCTGATCAGACTGGCTGACCGCTGAGCGGAGGCGGTGGCGGAGGCGGTGGCGGAGGGAGCGGTGGACACGGGGGTCGTCGTCACGAGGGGGCTCCTCAGGCGGGCGCGGCGGCGAGACGGTGGGGGTCGAACAGGCCGATCGGGTGAGGGGTGGTCCCCGTCAGGGCCAGATCGGCGAGGATCTCGCCGACGACCGGCACGAACTTGAAGCCATGGCCGGAGAAACCGCAGGCCACGGTCACGGATTCGGGATGCGCGGGATGTCGGGCGATGACGAAGTGCTCGTCGGGGGTGTTGGAGTACATGCAGGTGGCGGCCTTGAGGAAGGTGCCGGGCAGGTCGGGGATACAGCGCGACATGTGGTCCGCCATCGCCCGGATCTCGTCCTCGTGGACTGTCCGGTCGATGGTCTCCGGGGTGCAGATCTGTCCCTTGCGGAAGAAGGCGACCTTGGCGCCCAGCTCCGGCCCGTCGATGGCCGGGAAGCCGTACACCTGGACGTCGTCCGCGTCCTCCCAGATGTAGATGGGGTGGTTCTCGGGCAGGAACGGCCCGACCCCGCCCCTGGGCCGGAACCAGTACATGACCTGCCGCTCGATGGTGAACGGCACCCCGAGGTCGGTGAGCAGTTGCGGCGCCCACGCCCCCGGGCAGACCACCAGTCGATCCGCCGTGTAGGTGTTCTCGGCCGTATGCACGCGTACGCCGTCCCGGTACGGCTCCCAGCGGGTCAGCGGCTCGTCGAAGTGCAGGTCGGCGCCCTGCCGGGTGGCGAGCTGCAGATGGGCCGCGACCATGTCCTCGGGGCGGACCAGACCGGCCCTCCTCTCGAAGAGCCCGACCTCGTCGTCCTTCGGCTTGAGGGTGGGGAAGCGGCGGCGGATCTCGGCCGCGTCGAGCATCTCGTGGGGCAGTCCCCACTGGGTGGCCGAGCGCAGCGAACCGGAGACGGTCAGCGAGTCGGGCCGGCCGATCATCACGCCACCGCACAGGGTGGCGATGTCCCGCCCGGTGGCCCGCTCCACGTCCTCGTACAACTCGTACGCGCGCAGCAGCAGCGGCACGTACGCGGGGTCCTCGAAGTACGACTGCCGGGTGATTCGCGACCCCCCGTGACTGGAACCGCGGTTGTGCACGGGCCCGAACTTCTCCAGCCCGAGCACCCGCACACCGCGCGAGGACAGATGATGGGCGGCGGCACTACCCATACCGCCAAGACCGATGACGATGACGTCGTAGGAGGGGGACACGAAGACCTCCGTCTTCTCAGGGGCGCGGGGAACGGCGCGATCTTTGGTCTTTCGGGGCGCGGGGAACGGCGCGATCCTGTCGCTTTCAGGGGCGCGGGGAACGGCGCAGTCCTGTGTCTTTCAGGGCCACGGACCCGCACCCGCCCCACAACCCCTCCACGAAGCGATCAACACCGAATACGGCTCATCTCCGGATCGAAGATCGGCTCCTCCACCACCGTGGCCCCCACCTTCTCCCCGAAGTACTCGACAGAGACCCCCGCCCCCACGGGCAACACCGGCAACCACGCGTACGCCACACACCGCCCCACCGTGTACCCGTACGCCGCACTCGTGACGTACCCCGCGGGGGACCCGCCGACGTACACCGGCTCCTTACCGAGAACCACAGCCGAGGGGTCGTCGAGCAGCAGCGGCGTGAGCCGGCGCACAGGCTCACCCTTCGACCGCAGCGCCCCCGCCCCCGTGAAGTCCCCCTTGTCCAGCCGGACGGCGAAACCGACCCCCGCCTCGTACGGATCGTCCTCGTCGGTCATGTCGACACCCCACGCGCGGTACCCCTTCTCCAACCGCAGGCTGTTGAACGCGGAACGCCCGGCCGCGATCACACCGTGCTCCCGGCCCGCCTCCCAGAGCGTGTCCCAGAGGCGGAGCCCCAGGTCGGCGCTGGTGTAGAGCTCCCAGCCCAGCTCACCGACGTAGCTCAACCGCATGGCGATGACCGGGACATGACCGATGTACGTCTCCTTGGCGCGGAAGTAGCCGAAGCCCTCGTGCGAGAAGTCGTCGCGGGTGAGCGGCTGCACGAGCGCGCGGGCGAGCGGACCCCAGACACCGACGCAGCAGGTACCGGACGTGATGTCCCGGATGTGTACGCCGTCAGGAGCGTGCCGGGTCAACCAGTCCAGGTCGGCGGGCGAGTTGGCGCCGACCTGGAAGCGGTCGGGGCCCAGGCGCGCGACGGTGAGGTCGGAGCGGATGCCGCCCGACTCGTCCAGGAGCAGGGTGTAGGTGACCGCGCCGGGCTTCTTGCGGAGGTTGTTGCTGGTCATCCCGTGCAGGAAGTCGAGGGCTCCGGGGCCGGTGACCTCAAGGCGCCGCAGGGGGGTCATGTCGTAGAGCGCGACCTTCTCGCGGGTCGCCCGAGCCTCGGCCGCCGCGACGGGCGACCAGTACCGCGCCGACCAGGCGTCCCGCGCGGGCACGGGCGGCCCGGCGGCGAGGGGGGCGTTCGCCTCGTACCAGTGCGGACGCTCCCAACCGCCACCCTCAAGGAAGTACGCGCCCAGCTCCTGCTGGCGGGCGTGGAACGGGCTGACCCGCAAGGGGCGCGGTCGTTCCATCGGCTGGAGCGGATGCAGGACGTCGTACACCTCGACG
Source organism: Streptomyces sp. NPDC087844 (assembly GCF_044742785.1). Classification (NCBI taxonomy): domain Bacteria; kingdom Bacillati; phylum Actinomycetota; class Actinomycetes; order Kitasatosporales; family Streptomycetaceae; genus Streptomyces; species Streptomyces sp. NPDC087844. The sequence goes on from NZ_JBIUVD010000034.1 coordinate 45,257, forward strand.
AACTGCTGCGAGCCGCGCTCCCGGATGTACGCGGGCGAGCGCTGGGCGTCCTCGAAGCGCGTGAGGTCGCACTCGTGGGCGTCGATCCCGGGGCGGCCGTCGATCATCCACTCGGCCACGGCCTTGGCGACACCGGCCGAATGCGTCACCCACACGGCCTCCGCCAGCCAGAAACCGCGCAGCGCACGTGATTCGCCGAGCACCGGCATGCCGTCCGGAGTGAAGGAGAAGACGCCGTTGAAACCCTCCTCGATCTCGCTCCCGCGCAGCGCGGGCATCAGGAGGCGGCAGTCGTCCCAGCTCGGCGCCCAGTCCTCCTCGGTGAAGGGGAAGGACGACGGCATCTCCAGGTCGTTCGCGCGCGCCTCGTCGTAGCCGAGGACCGCGAACGGATCCACGGGGAGCGGCCGGTGGGCGTAACTGCCGATGCCGATGCGGTCGGTGTGCTCGCGGAAGTAGAGGTCGCGGTCCTGGAAACGGAGGACGGGCCTCGACGCCTCCGCGGTGGCGCCGGCCGGCCGGGGGAGGGGCTTCGTCCGCGCGTACTGGTGGGCGAGGGGCTGCAGAGGTACGTCGACGCCGGCCATGCGGCCGATCACCGGCCCCCAGAATCCGGCCGCCGAGACGACGTGGTCGGCGGGGAAGACGCCTCGGTCGGTGACGACGGCGGTCACCCTGCCGTCCTCCTTCTCGATCCCGGTGACGGTGTGCCGGTCCAGGAAGCGGGCGCCACGGCTTTCGGCCCGCTCCCTCTGGGCGCGGGCCGCGAGCAGTGCGCGGGCCAGACCGTCGTCGGGGGTGTGGAAGCCACCGAGGACCATCGAGACGTCGATCAGAGGCCAGAGTTCCTTGCAGCGGGCCGCGTTCACGATCTCGCCGCGTACGCCCCAGGAGGCGGCGTAACCGGCTCTGCGGTGCAGTTCGGCGAGCCGCTCGGGCGTTGTCGCGAGCTCCAGACCGCCCACCTGGTCGAAGCAGGAAACGCCGTCGACCTCCAGAGAGCTGAACTTCTCGACCGTATACCGGGCGAAGGCCGTGAGGGTCTTGGACGGACTGGTCTGGAAGACCAGGCCCGGCGCGTGGGAGGTGGAGCCGCCGGGAGCGGGCAGCGGCCCCTGTTCGAGGACGGTGACGTCGGTCCAGCCGCGGGCGGTCAGCTCGTCCGCGAGGGAGCAGCCGACGATGCCGGCGCCCACGACGACCACGCGGGGGTTCGCTCCGGATGTGCCTGCCCCGCTCCGCCCCGCGTCTGCCGGGGCACTCACAGGACCACCACCGAGCGCAGCACCTCGCCGCGGTGCATGTTCGACAGCGCCTCCTCGACCTGGTCGAGCGCGATGGTCTCCGAGACGAACGCGCCCAGGTCCAGCAGCCCGTAGAGGTACTGGTCGATGAGGAAGGGGAAGTCGCGGCTGGGCAGACAGTCGCCGTACCAGGAGGACTTGATCGCGCCGCCGCGGGAGAACACGTCGATCAGCGGCAGCTCTACTCTCATCTCCGGGGTCGGGACGCCCACCTGCACCAGCAGACCCGCGTGATCGCGCATGTAGAACGCCTGCTTGAAGGTCTCCGGGCGGCCCACGGCGTCGATGGCGATGTCGACCCCGAAGCCGTCGGTGAGGGCGCGTACGGCCTCGACCGGGTCGGTGCCACGGGAGTTGACCGTGTGGGTGGCGCCGAACCTCTCGGCCCGGTCGAGCTTCTTGTCGTCGATGTCGACGGCGATGACCTTCATGGCGCCGTTGAGGCAGGCGCCCGCGACGGCCGCGTCGCCGACACCGCCGCAGCCGATGACGGCGACCGTGTCACCGCGCCCGACGTTGCCGGTGTTCACCGCCGCGCCGTAGCCGGCCATCACGCCGCAGCCGATCAGGCCGGCGGCCTCGGGGCGGGCCGCGGGGTTGATCCTCACGGCCTGGCCCGCCGCGACCAGCGTCTTCTCGGCGAAGGCGCCGATGCCGAGCGCGTTGCTGAGGGGGGTGCCGTCGAGGAGGGTCATCGGCTGGGTGGCGTTGCGCGAGTCGAAGCAGTACCAGGGGCGGCCACGGCGGCAGGAGCGACAGGAACCGCAGGGGGCCCGCCAGGCGAGGACCACGTAGTCACCGGCCCTGAGGTCGGTGACGCCCGCACCGACCGCCTCGATCGTGCCGGCCGCCTCATGGCCCAGCAGGAACGGGAAGTCGTCGTTGATCGCGCCCTCGCGATAGTGCAGATCCGTGTGGCAGACCCCGCAGGCCTGCACGGTGACGAGCACCTCGCCCGGACCGGGATCGGGAACGACGATCGTCCGCACCTCGACGGGTGCGCCCTTTTTCACAGCCACTACGGCACGGACCTCATATGGCACGACCTAGCTCCTCTGCTGTTGCGCAGTGCACTATGGGTTGCGCTATGAGGAACATAGTGAGAACGCCTCCAGGGGGCCGTCAAGGGGTACGGGTTAACCCTTGGCAAAAGGAGCCGGCGCCCTGAAATCTCTCCGACACACGCAAGCGCGGGGCCAGGTGTCCCTGACCCCGCGCCGTGTTCCGCCCAGTGGTCCGTGCTGTGTCCCGTGTCCGTACGAAGCCGGTGTCCGACTCCGTCGCGGGGCCGGTTCCGTGTCCGCCCGCGGGTGCGCCTCCGCTTTCGTCAGAAGCCGTACCCCATCCGGCGCGAGAGGTCGGCCGCGGCCGCGACCGTACGCTTGGCGAGTTCCGGCAGCCGGTCGGTGTCCAGCCGGTACACGGGACCGGAGACGCTGATCGCGCCGATCACCTTGCCGTCGTGCGCGCGCACCGGCGAGGCCGTGGCGGCCAGCCCCAGCTCCAGCTCCTCCAGGGCGAACGCGTAGCCCTGCTCGACGACCGCCTCCAACTCGGCGCGCAGCGCGGCCGTACCCGTGATCGTGCGCTCGGTGAACCGCGGCAGGGTCCTGGCCAGCAGCCCTTCGCGGAGCGTCGGCGGCAGGTGGGCCAGCAGTACCTTGCCGCTGGAGGTGGCGTGCAGCGGGGTTCGCCTGCCCAGCCAGTTCTGCGCGGTGACCGAAGCGGCGCCCCGGGCCTGCATGATGTTGACCGCCGCGTTGTCGTCGAGCACCGCGATGTTGACGGTCTCGCCCAGCTCGTCCGCGAGTTCGCGGCAGACGGGCACCCCCTCCTGCGAGATGTCCAGCCGCACTGCCGCCGCCCCCGCCAGGCGTAGTACGCCGGCCCCCAGGAAGTACTTGCCGCGGTCCTTCGCCTGCGCCACCAGGCCGCGGTTCTCCAGCACCCCGAGGAGCCGGAAGGCCGTGGACTTGTGCACCTCCAGCTCGTCGGCGATCTCGGTGACGCCCGCCTCGCCGAGCCGGGCGAGGATCTCCAGCACGCTCACCGCGCGGTCCACCGACTGGACGGCGCTGCCCGCGCCTCTGCTCGGCTTCTCCGGTGTCTCCCCTGTGCCGTCAGCCTGCTTCTGAGTGCGGGTCATAGCTCAACTCTCACCACCTGGCGGCCCGGTTTGAGCCGCATCTGACGGAAGCCCTTGACGCGGTGGGCATCCCGCGCGGATTCTGTTGCGCATAGCGCTCCCTCGTGCGCCATACGAAACATCATGTTACCGAAGAGTCCGTGACCGGGAAGGTCTCGGACCAGACCGGACCTGTGAGGTCCAGGACCGCGGTCCTGGACCGAGAGGGGGGCCCGTGATTCCCGTCTGCCGCCTTGATGACCTCCCCGCGGGCGAATCCGTCCGTGTCGACACCATGCCGCCCATCGCCGTGTTCAACGCCGACGGCGAGCTGTACGCCATCGACGACACCTGCACCCATCAGGACGCGTCGCTCTCCGAGGGGTGGCTGGAGGGCTGCCAGGTCGAATGCCCCTTGCACGCCGCCTCGTTCGATCTCCGCACGGGACTGCCGACGTGTCTGCCCGCGCGCAGCGCCGTCCGCACCCACCGCGTCACCGTCGACGACGGCGTCGTCCACGTCCACGTGGCAGCGAAGGAGGACACGGCGGCATGACGATCCCCCATACGAGGGGTACGACAGCGCGCCCCTCCGGGCCCCACCTTTTCACGGGCTCCGCCCGGCACGCCGCCGAGAGGCCCACGCACCTCTCGGCACGGGGCACGGGGCGTCCGGGGACCCGCGCCGATCACGACACCGGTGCGACGCCGACCACCGCCGAAAACGCCGTCATGACGGCGATAGCTCCCACTCCTTCGGGAACCGGCGCCGAACCGGTGACGGTATCCGCCGGGCGCGGCGGCACGTCGGTGGCGCGATTCTCCAGGGCGTCTGATCGCGGCGCACGACGAGGGGTTCGCATCATCCGTTGCCTCCCGTTCCGGTCTACTGCATGCCTGCGGGGCGTGCGCCGCCGACAGGTGGACCTGGCCGAGTGCGGTTGCGGTAGGGCGACACCCGGCCGCACCGCGCCGGTTCCCGGAAGCGCACGGTCCGCGCCCGCCGTCCGGAAGGAGTCAGCCGTATGAGGACCGTCATCGTCGTCGGGGCCTCGCTCTCCGGGCTGTACGCGGCCCGCGAGCTGCGTGCCCAGGGATTCGACGGGCGGTTGGTGGTCGTCGGAGACGAACCGCACCGCCCGTACGACCGCCCGCCCCTGTCCAAGGACTTCCTCTCCGGCCGGTCCGGCGAGGACCGACTGGCCCTCAGCGACCCCGAGGAGATGGCCGCACTCGACGCGGAGTGGCTGCTCGGCACCCGCGCCCGCCGCCTCGACACCCGCGGCCGCACCGTCCTCCTGGACGACGGCCGTACGGTCTCCGGCGACGGCGTCGTCATCGCCACGGGAGCCTCGGCGCGCCGGCTGCCGGGCCCCGAACTCGCCGGAGTCCACACCCTGCGCACCCTCGACGACGCCCGCGCTCTGCGCGCCGCACTGTCCGCGGGTCCCCGCCGTGTCGTCGTGATCGGCGCGGGCTTCATCGGCGCCGAGACCGCGTCCTCGTGCGCCGGACTCGGTCACGACGTCACCGTCGTGGAAGCGGCTGCGCTGCCGTTGGTGCCCCAGCTCGGCCCGGAGATGGCCGCCTTGTGCGCCGCGCTGCATCGTCGCGGTGGCGTCGACCTGGTCACCGGCACGGGCGTCGCCGCACTGCGTGGCACGGTCGCGGTCACCGGGGTGGAACTCTGCGACGGCCGTCTCCTTCCCGCCGATGTCGTGATCGTCGGCATCGGCGCCGTCCCCAACACCGGCTGGCTGGCAAGCTCGCCGCTCGCGCTGCACGACGGCGTGCTGTGCGACGACGGCTGCGCGACGGCTCTGCCCCAGGTGGTCGCCGTCGGAGATGTGGCCCGCGTGGGCGGAACCCGCGCCGAACACTGGACCAGCGCCACCGAGCAGCCCCGGATCGCCGTGCGCAACCTGCTGGCCGGGTACACCGCGGAGACCGTGCGCCCGATGCCCTACTTCTGGTCCGACCAGTACGGGGCGCGGATCCAGTTCGCCGGACGGCGGCTCGACACCGACACCGTCCGCATCGCGGAGGGCACGGTCACCGACGGAGTACCGGGCGAGGACGGCCTGCTCGCGCTGTACGAGCGCGAGGGCCGAACGACCGCGGTGCTGTCCGTGGACCGCCCCCGCCCCTTCATGCGGGCCCGGCGCGAACTGGGCCGCGGGGCGGGCGCGATGGAGGCGGTCTCCTAGGCACGCGACGTGTCAGGAGTGCGACAACTGCCCCGTGCTGCCGCCTCGTCGGCGTATCCGCTCCTTGGTCCGCTCCGCCGACCGCTCCTGACGCCGGGTCTTGCGCCGCTCGCGCCGCAGGGCACGGGCCGTGCTGCTCGGCTCCGACACCACGCCGTGGCGCTGGTTCCACACCTGGCGCGTCACCCAGACGTCCAGCGCGCCCCACGTGGCCACCACCGTGCTCGCCACGCTGCTCAGCACCATGGGGAACGCGAGCCAGGAACCGGCCAGCGTGCACAGGAAGGCGACCATCGCCTGGATCAGCGTGACAGCGATGATGATGACGGCGCGCACCGCGGACGTACGCACGGGGTCGGGCAGCCGACGCCTGTTCGCGGGCTCCTCGACCCACAAGGGCCGGTAGTAAGCCTGCTCCTCGGCCTCCGCGAGGAACTGCTCCCCGGTCTCCGGCACCCGGTCGTCCCCGCTTCTCGCCAAAGGCTTCGCCCCGGCCTCCGTCACGGCCCCCGTCCTGCCCTCTCCCACCGCGCTCGTGCCCGCCTCTGCGGCGGACCCGGCCCCTGCTTCTGCCGCCGGCCCGATTCCGGCGGGCCCGATTCCGGCTTCCGCCGCAACCGCGGATTCCCACCTGGCCTCCGCCTCACGGTCCGCTTCCGCCGCCGCGAGGTCCATCGCCGCGAGATCGGCCGCAATGTCGGCCGGAATACCCTGACGCGGGATCCGTGGCCCCCGCTCCGCCTCCGCGACCGTCGTGACGCCCGTCCCCGGCGCCCCGTACCGCTCCGCCGTGCCCATCAACCTGTCACTCCCCACCGCCTGACAGCCGCTCGCTCCGGTGTCACGAGACTCCGGCTCCCCATCGGCTGCCCGGCTTGCGCTGTTATACGCCCCCTGGACGCGGCATCCGGCACCTGCAGCCGATTCCGCCTCCAACTTCCATACAGACAGACGATCGACGTAAGCCGAAGATTCCCGGCAAGCGAAAAATTTCGGCCAACTGATCTGCCGCACGGACTCGATCGCACCCCTTTCCCCGTGTCGGATTCAGGGAGGCAATCTCCCCCAATGAACGGACAACTGCGGATGTCTTGTGCCTGATACCCGGCAAGTCGGGTCGGAGAGGCTCGGACTGGCCTTCGAGATACCTGTGCGTCGGTAGTAGGCTCACGCCGTTTGTTGCCGTACATGTGTGCCCCCGGCCTGCGGGGGCCGAGCTGGGGGAGGCCATGCGCTTTCGCGGGAAGTCCATCCGCCGGAAGATCGTGGCGCTGCTTCTCGTGCCGCTGATTTCTCTGACCGGGATCTGGGGCTTCGCCACCGTACTCACGGGCCGCGAGGTCAACCAGCTGTTCGACACGACCTTCGTCGTGCAGGAGATCGGCTATCCCACCGAGGACGTCATCAGCGTCCTCCAGGCCGAGCGCCGTCAGACCCTCGTCTATCTCGCGGACCCCCGGGCCTCCGACGCCCTCACCGACCTGCGCCGCACCCGGGCCGCCACCGACGAGGTCGTCTCGAAGATCCGCAGGAACGCCGGAAAAGCGGATGTACGGGACGAGATGGGTTCCGAGGCCACCGAGCGCCTCACCGCGATTCTGGACGCCTTCGACGGCGTCGGATCGCTGCGCCAGAGCGTCGAGGACAACACGGTCACCCGCGCCCAGGCCCTGGACCTCTACAACCGCCTGGTGGACCCCTGTTACATCCTCCTGGCCAACCTCCAGGTCCTCGACAACGTGGACGTGGACAAGCAGGGCCGCGCCCTCGTCAACATGTCCCGCGCCCGTGAGCTGCTGGCCCGCGAGGACGCCCTGCTCGGGTCCGCCCTCGTCGTCGGCAAGGTGACCCGCGACGAGGCACGCGACATCTCCGACCTCGTCGCCCAGCGCGCGATCCTGTACGAGATCAACCTCCCGCAACTGCCCTCCGCCGAGCGCGTCCGCTACGAGCGCTACTGGAAGAACGCCGCCACCGCGCCCCTGCGCGTGGCCGAGCAGTCCGCCCTCGCCTCCGCGCCGGGCACCCCGCGCGGAGTCACCGCGAAGAGCTGGGACGGCCTCGCCGACGGGGTCCTGGACGGCCTCGACAAGTTCAACACCCAGGCGGGCGACCGCTTCCAGGACCGGGTCCGCCCCGTCGCGGTCGGCGTCATCGTCAAGGCGGCCATCGCCGGTGTGCTCGGCCTGGCCGCGGTGCTCTTCTCGCTCTTCATGTCCGTACGCATCGGCCGAAGCCTCATCCGCGACCTGCGCCGGCTCCGCCAGGAGGCCCACGAGACCGCCGGCGTCCGGCTGCCCAGCGTGATGCGCCGTCTCTCCGCGGGCGAACAGGTCGACGTCGAGACCGAGGTCCCGCGCCTGGAGTACGAGAAGAACGAGATCGGCGAGGTCAGCCAGGCACTCAACAGCCTCCAGCGGTCCGCCGTCGAGGCCGCGGTCAAGCAGTCCGAACTGCGCAGCGGGGTCGCCGACGTCTTCGTGAACCTCGCCCGCCGCAGCCAGGTCCTGCTGCACAAGCAGCTCACGCTCCTCGACACGATGGAACGCAGGACCGAGGACACCGACGAACTCGCCGACCTCTTCCGCCTCGACCACCTGACGACCCGTATGCGCCGGCACGCCGAAGGCCTGGTGATCCTCTCCGGAGCGGCCCCCTCCAGGCAGTGGCGCAGGCCCGTCCAGCTGATGGACGTCGTACGCGCCGCCGTCGCCGAGGTCGAGGACTACGAGCGCATCGAGGTCCGGCGGCTGCCGCGGATGGCGGTCACCGGATCCGCCGTCGCCGACCTCACCCACCTGGTGGCCGAACTCCTGGAGAACGCCACGGTGTTCTCGCCGCCGCACACGGCCGTACAGGTGCTCGGCGAGCGCGTCGCCAACGGATTCACCCTGGAGATCCACGACCGCGGCCTGGGCATGGCCTCCGAGGCGCTCCTCGACGCCAACCTCCGTCTCGCCGAGACCCCCGAGTTCGAGCTGTCCGACACCGACCGGCTCGGTCTCTTCGTGGTCAGCCGGCTCGCCCAGCGGCAGAACGTACGCGTCTCCCTGCAGCCGTCCCCGTACGGCGGGACGACCGCGGTGGTCTTCGTGCCCGACGCGCTGCTCTCGGACGACGTGCCCGACACCAACGGCGTCGGGTTCCGGCTCGACCGGGCGGTTCCCTCCAGGAACGCGAAGATCGAGGCCGACGAAGGCCGCCGGGCCGCCCTGTCGCAGGTACCGGTCACGCTGCCCGGCCTGTCGGCGTCGATCCTCGACGGACCGGTCGAACTGGAGGCGCCCGTCGGCCTGGACGCCCTCGAAGACTTCCCCGGTGCCCTCGACGACGAGGACGGCGAACACGGCGGCATCTTCCGCCCGCGCCGCTCCATCGCCGGGCCGCCGGTGGACGAGACGCGTGAGGCTCCGCGCGAGCCGTCACCCTCCTCCGAGGACGACGAGCAGTCCGATGCCACGCCGTCGCGCCGTCGCACGCCCAAACTGGTCAGCTCGCACGGCCGTCCCGTGACGCACGGCAGGTCGCGGCGCGAGGAGCTGACGGACCGCCCGGACAACGGTGAGGTCACGGAACTGTCCCAGTCGGCCCAGGCCCAGGCCCAGGCCCGGGAGACCTCCGAGCGCTCAGGCGTGCTCGAAGAGCTGCCGAAGCGGTCGAGGGGCGCCAGGCGTGGGCCGGGACGCCCCGAAACCGGGGACCCGCTCGCCATCCGCAGGGGTGCGGCCGACGACTGGCCCACGGGAGCCGGCGCCGGCCCGGCGGACCGCGACCGCCGCCCCGCCCTCGACCGTGGCGGCGAGCCGGGTGGAGGGGTGGGCGGAGCCGGTGAAGCCCCGGCCCTGCCGCAGCGCGGATCGCGTCGCGGGATCGAATCGAACGGCGGGCGTCCCGGCACCCCGTCGCCCGGCACTCCGTCGCCCGGCATCGCGCGCGCCCGCACCGCCGGACCGGCCGGAGGCCCTGCTTCCGGACTGCCCCGCCGGGTACGGCAGGCCAATCTGGCCCCGCAGTTGAAGGAAGGGCCCGAGCGGCGCACCACGCGCGACCCGGCCCGTACGACGGACCCCTCGGAGCGTGACGCGGACGAAGTACGCAACCGGATGGCCTCGCTCCAGCGCGGCTGGCGGCGCGGGCGCGAGGAGAACGCCGCGGGCGACGAGACCCAGGACGGCACAGCACCAGGAACGACCAAGGGAGACGGCCGATGACCGCACCGAAGGCCGCCGGCCACATGACCACCACGGCGACGGGGGAGCTCAACTGGCTCCTCGACGACCTGGTGGCGCGTGTCGCCAGCATCCGCAAAGCACTCGTGCTCTCCGGAGACGGCCTCCCCACGGGGGTCTCGACCGATCTGACGAGGGAGGACAGCGAACATCTCGCCGCCGTCGCCTCCGGATTCCACAGCCTCGCCAAAGGCGTCGGCCGCCACTTCGACGCGGGCAGCGTCCGGCAGACGGTGGTCGAACTGGACGAGGCGTTCCTGTTCGTCACGGCCGCCGGTGACGGCAGCTGCCTCGCCGTCCTCTCCGACGCCGATTCCGACGTCGGGCAGGTCGCGTACGAGATGACGCTGCTGGTCAAGCGCGTCGGCGTACATCTCGCCGCCGCTCCGCGCACCGAACTGTCCCCGGGCGGGTAGTGAGTTGGCATGAGCGGAGACGGGCAGGAGCTGTCCCACTGGTTCGACGACGATGCCGGACCGGTGGTCCGTCCGTATGCCATGACACGGGGCCGCACCACCAGCCCCGGCCAGCACCGCCTCGACCTGATCGCGGTGGTGGTGACGGAGGAGTACGCCTCCGACCCGGAGGCGGACAACTCGCTGTCCCCGGAACACGTGGACATCGTCGAACTCTGCCGTGACACCCCCCAGTCGGTCGCCGAACTGGCCGCCGAACTCGACCTGCCCATCGGGGTCGTACGGGTCCTCATCGGCGACCTCGTCCAAGACGAACTGGTCCGTGTGACCCGTCCGGTGCCCCCGGCGGAGCTGCCGGACGAAAGCATTCTGCGTGACGTGATCAGCGGCCTCCGGGCCCTGTGAACGGCGTGCCGGCACAGCGGCAACGAGACACCACCTGAGCGAGAAGCGAGAGAAGAGATCGATGATCTTCGGGCGCACTGAACGCGGCAAGGCCCCGGTCGAGCCCGTCACTCTCAAGATCCTCGTGGCGGGCGGCTTCGGTGTCGGCAAGACCACCCTGGTCGGCGCCGTCAGCGAGATCAAGCCGCTGCGTACCGAGGAACTGCTGACCGAGGCGGGCCGCCCGGTCGACGACACCAGCGGTGTGGAGGGCAAGCACACCACCACGGTCGCCATGGACTTCGGCCGCATCACGCTGCGCGAGGACCTCGTGCTGTACCTCTTCGGCACCCCCGGCCAGGACCGTTTCTGGTTCCTGTGGGACGAGCTCGCGACCGGGGCCCTGGGCGCGGTCGTGCTCGCCGACACCCGCCGCCTGGAGGACTGCTTCGCGGCGGTCGACTACTTCGAGCGGCGATCCATCCCCTTCGTGGTGGGCGTCAACTGCTTCGAGGGCGCTTCCCGCTACCCCGTCGACGACGTCCGTCAGGCCCTCGACCTGGACTCCGCGGTACCGGTGGTCCTGTGCGACGCACGCGGCCGGGAGTCGGTCAAGGAAGTCCTCATCGAGGTCGTCCAGCACGCGATGGCGTACGCGGCCGAACGCCGGCACACCGTCACCGGCTGAGGCACACGCCGGTCCGGGCCGTGCTTCTGGTGCTTTCGTGCTCCACGCACGCGTGGAGCACGAAAGCACCAGAAGCACGAGGACGGGACTCAGCGCGCGTCGTCGTGCCAGCCGAAGCTCTTCTCCACCGCCTTGCGCCAGTTGCCGTACTCGCGGTCACGGACCGACGCCTCCATGGAGGGTGTCCACTCCACGTCCTTCTGCCAGTGCGTCTTCAGTTCGTCGAGGTCGTTCCACACCCCGGTCGCCAGGCCGGCCGCGTACGCCGCTCCCAGGCACGTCGTCTCGGAGACCTTCGGGCGGATCACCGGTACGTCGAGCACATCCGCCTGGTGCTGCATGAGCAGATTGTTCTTGGTCATGCCGCCGTCGACCTTCAGGGACGTGATCCGCACCCCGGAGTCCTGGAACATCGCGTCCACGACCTCACGCGTCTGCCAGCTCGTCGCCTCCAGGACCGCCCTCGCCAGATGCCCCTTCGTGACGTACCGGGTCAGCCCCGTGACGACCCCGCGCGCGTCGGAGCGCCAGTACGGCGCGAACAGACCCGAGAACGCGGGCACGATGTACGCGCCTCCGTTGTCGTCGACACTCGCCGCCAGGGTCTCGATCTCGTCGGCGGTACGGATGATGCCCAGCTGGTCGCGGAACCACTGCACCAGCGCGCCCGTGATCGCGATGGCCCCTTCAAGGCAGTAGACCGGCGCCTCCGTGCCGATCTTGTACCCCATGGTCGTCAGCAGCCCGTGCTTCGAGGGCACGGGCCGGTTCCCGGTGTTGAGCAGCAGGAAGCTGCCCGTTCCGTACGTGTTCTTGGCGGTGCCCACGTCGTAGCAGGCCTGCCCGAACACCGCCGCCTGCTGGTCGCCCAGCGCGGACGCCACCGGGACCCCGGCGAGCTGGCCCACGGCGGTTCCGTACACCTCGGCGGAGGACTTGATCTCGGGCAGGACGGCTTCGGGGACGTTCATCGCGGAGAGGATGGACGGGTCCCACTGAAGGGTTTCGAGGTTCATCAGCATGGTGCGGCCGGCGTTGGTGACGTCGGTGACGTGCCGGCCGCCGTCGGTGCCGCCGGTGAGGTTCCAGATCAGCCAGGAGTCGATCGTGCCGAAGGCGATCTCGCCGCGCTCGGCACGGGCGCGCAGCCCCGGTACGTTGTCCAGCAGCCAGGCCACCTTGGGCCCGGAGAAGTAGCTGGCCAGCGGCAGCCCCGTCTGCTCGCGGAAACGGTCCTGCCCGTCCGGGCCGCCGAGTTCGGCGCAGAGCCCGGAGGTACGGGTGTCCTGCCAGACGATCGCGTTGTGCACGGGTTTACCGGTGGCGCGGTCCCACAGGACCGTCGTCTCCCGCTGGTTGGTGATCCCCAGCGCGCTGAGCTGGTCGGCGCGCAACCCGGCCTTCGCGATCGCGCCCGCGACCACGGCCTGCACCTTCGACCAGATCTCGGTGGCGTCGTGCTCCACCCAGCCGGGCTTGGGGAAGATCTGGCGGTGCTCACGCTGGTCGACGGCGACGATCGCGCCGTCCTGGTTGAAGACGATGCAGCGGCTCGACGTGGTGCCCTGGTCGATCGCGGCGACGAACTTGTCCGGCATGACGTCCCCTTCGTCGGATTCTGCGTAAGGCGGCAGTGGATCCCGGCGGGCCTAGAAGGCCGTGTTGAAGATGACCCCGGACAGCGCTCCGCCGATCAGCGGCCCCACCACCGGGATCCACGAGTAACTCCAGTCCGACGTACCCTTGTTGGGTATCGGCAGGACGGCGTGGGCGATACGCGGACCCAGGTCGCGGGCCGGGTTGATGGCGTACCCCGTCGGCCCGCCGAGCGACAGACCGATGCCGACCACCAGGAACGCGACGATCAGGATCGCGGTACCGGACTGGCCGAGCCCCTCGGTGAGCCCGAAGGCCAGGATCGGCAGGACCAGACCGATGGTCGCGATGATCTCGGTGATGAGGTTCGCCACGGGATTGCGGATCTCGGGCGCGGTGGAGAAGATGCCGAGCGTCGGCTGCGCGATCTTGTCCTCGGCATTGGCCTGGAACTGCGCGAAGTAGACCAGCCAGCACAGCACCGCGCCGAGGAAGGCGCCGACCATCTGCCCGGCGATGTAGAGATGGACCTGGTCCCAGTCGCCGGTGTCGATCGCGATGCCGAGCGTCACCGCCGGGTTGAGGTGCCCGCCGGACAGCGGCGCGGCGGTGTACGCGCCGGCCAGTACACCGAAGCCCCAGCCGAAGGCGATGACGGCCCAGCCGGCGTCCTTCGCCTTGGAGTAGTTGAGTACGACAGCGGCGACCACTCCGGCGCCGAAGAGGATGAGGATCGCTGTGCCGATGACCTCACCGACGAAGACATCTCCGTTGCTCATGGCGGCTCCTAGGCCCAAACCCGGGGCGATCCGCCCCGGTCCACCGTGCAGGGTGCGTTCCCATGGCTATTTCAGCCGATAGCCGATAGCCGATAGCCGATAGCCGAGGGCAGGGAGATCCCGCGCCCCGCCCGGCGTCCGTGACGAGCGTGCCGTAGCAGCCGAATCGCCGGTGGGGGACGGCCCGTTGGCGCGGACGGAGGCCCGCGCGGCGCAGTGCCTGAATACACCGAATTGCGGCGACGCCGACTGACACCGGAAGTGTTCACCGGCACTGTGGGAGCGTCAAGGTCGCGGGCGAGAACGGTTCGCACCCACGCCCCGGTCCGACCGCGTGCCGCCGACCCCACCGGACGCCGACGAGCATCGGCCCGCCGCCTCATCCGACAGCGATCACGGCCGACCCGTGCCCGAACAGACCCTGGTTCGCGGTGACGCCGACCCGGGCGCCCGCCACCTGCCGGTCGCCCGCCGCTCCCCGCAACTGCCAGGTGAGCTCGCAGACCTGGGCGATGGCCTGTGCGGGAACTGCCTCTCCGAAGGAGGAGAGTCCACCGCTCATGTTCACGGGTATGCGTCCGCCCGGCGCTGTCGCGCCCTCCCCGAGGAGCTTGGCCGCCCCGCCCTCACCGCACAGCCCCAGGTCCTCGTACCACTGCAGCTCCAGGGCCGTGGACAGGTCGTAGACCTCGGCGAGTGAGAGGTCCTCCGGGCCGATCCCCGCCTCCTCGTACGCGGCCCGCGCGATCGACGCGCGGAACGTCTCGGGCGCGGGCTCCACCGCGACCGCCGAGTCCGTCGCGATGTCGGGCAGGTCCAGCACGGTGTTGGGATAGCGGGGCGTCACGGTGGACACCGCGCGGATCCGCACCGCGTCCGCGGCCCCGTGCCGGCGCGCGAACTCCATGCTGGACAGCACCAGCGCCGCCCCGCCGTCCGAGGTGGCGCAGATGTCGAGCAGCCGCAGCGGATCGGCGACCACGGCCGACGCGGCGACCTCCTCGGCGGTGACCCGCTTGCGGTAGCGCGCGTTCGGATTCAGCGCCCCCATGGCCGCGTTCTTCACCTTGACCTGCGCGAAGTCCTCCAAGGTGTCGCCGTGGACCGCCATCCGCCGCCGCGCGTACAGCCCGAAGTACGTCGGATTCGTCGCCCCCAGGACACGGAACCGCAGCCAGTCCGGATCGTCGGCCCTGTCCCCGCCCGCAGGCCGGAAGAACCCCTTCGGCGCCGCGTCCGCACCCACCACGAGCACCACCTCCGCGAGCCCTGAAAGGATCTGCGCCCGCGCCGCGTCGACGGCCTGCGCCCCCGACGCGCACGCGGCGTACACGCTCGCCACCCGGGCCCCCTGCCAGCCCAGCGCCTTGGCGAACGTCGCTCCGGCCACGTATCCCGGATAGCCGCCCCGCACCGTGTCCGCGCCGACGATCGAGCCGACCTGACGCCAGTCGAGGCCCGCGTCGGACAGCGCCTCGCGCGCCGCCACCGTCCCGTACTCGACGAAGGACCGCCCCCACTTGCCCCACGGGTGCATGCCCGCGCCGAGCACCGCCACCTCACCCGTCATGCCGTCACCCCCGTCGGCCGCCAGTGCCAGGTCGTCCAGGTCGTCTCCGCGTCCTCGTTCAGCACACCCGGGACGACCTCCACCTCCATGCCCACCGTCAGATCGGCGACGGAGATCCCGGGGACCGTCTGCCCGAGCACCACGAGGCGCTCGGCTTCCAGCTCCACAGCGATCAACGCGTAGGGCCGCCATCCGAGTTCCCGATCGGACACGTACGGTGACGGAGGCCGGTACCGGCTGTCCGTGTAGGACCAGACTCGGCCCCGCCTCGACAGCGGTACCTCCGTCAGTTCACCGCCGGAGCAACCCGGATTGCGGCAGAAGGCGTCCTCCCGGGGGAAGAACACGGACGCGCAGACCGAGCAGCGCGTGCCGAGGAGCCGGAAGTCGTCTCCCTCGCCGGCGAACCAGCCGGTGACGACGGGTGTACGAGTGCGCGACAAGGTTCCTCCACGACACTGGATCTGCTGGATCTGACGGAACGTCAGAAGTCTGCCACGCGCCACGCCGATTGGGCAGTGTGCACGGAGTACGCCGCCCGGAGCGCAGAACCGCGGATGATCGCGGAGAACCGCGGAGAACCGCCGGGGGCCTCCTGGGCGTCCGACTATCGGTAGGGACGACCGGGGCCCACGGGGGTGGTCCCGGTCGTCCCTCACCCGGAGCCACCCGATCCGGTCACCCGCATCCCTCTCCTCCGGGGCCCGGCCCGGCCGCCCGATCGGGCGCGGACCGTATCCGATCACTTCCCCCGGGGAACCCGCGACTGATAGACGCATGGGTCATGACCCGACTCACCACAGCGGTACGCGCTCTCGTGACCGCGCTCGCCACCCTGCTCGCCGTCAGCGCCGCCTCCGCCACCGCGACGGCGACACCCGAACCGAAGGCTCCCGAGGACTTCGTGGCCCTCCGGTCCGTGGACCGCACGATCATCCAGGACATGCGCTACTTCACCCCGCACAACTTCGTCGGCGAGCGCATCGCCGGTTACCGCGAGCCGCTGTGCATCCTCACCAGGCCCGCCGCCGAAGCCCTCCACGAGGCCCAGCGGCAACTCCTGCCCCAGGGCTACTCCCTGAAGGTGTACGACTGCTACCGGCCCCAGCGAGCCGTCGACCACTTCGTCCGCTGGGCCGAGGACCTCGACGACCAGACCATGAAAAACGAGTTCTACCCGAACGTCGACAAGACCCGTCTGTTCGAGGACGGTTACATCGCCGAGAAGTCCGGCCACAGCCGCGGCTCGACCATGGACCTGACGATCGTGAAGCTCCCGGCGAAGCCGACCCGGCCGTACGTCCCCGGGGAGCCCCTCGTGTCCTGCTTCGCGCCCCAGGGCGAGCGCTTCCCGGACAACTCGGTGGACATGGGCACGGGCTACGACTGCTTCGACACCCTGTCGCACACGCTCGACCCGCGCGTCCAGGGACAGCAGCGCGCCAACAGGCTCCTCCTGAAGGGCACCCTCGAAGGCCTCGGTTTCGTGAACCTCGCCGAAGAATGGTGGCACTTCACTTTCAAGCCCGAGGCCCATCCCGACACCTACTTCGACTTCCCTGTGTCGACCACATCCCTGGTCGCGTCCCCGTGAACAGGCACTGAGACACCGTCGAGGCAGGACTGAAGCACCACCTGGGGCGGCCAGCCAAAACAACCTTCTGATCATCGGATACAGTCCCGGGCGTGTCTCCATCCCATATCTCGTCCGCCAACTCCGCGCCGAGCACTCACTGTTCGAGCTGCGGCGCACCCTACGGAGAAGGCGTCTCCGGCTGGCCCCGAACCTGCGCCTCCTGCGGCGGTACGGCCTACCGCAACCCGTTGCCGGTCGCGGTGGCCCTGCAGCCCGTGTACGACACGAAGGGGGCGGCCCTGGTCGTCATCACCAGAACGATCGCCCCCGCGCGCGGGGGAGTCGCTCTGCCCGGAGGGTTCATCGACCACAGTGAGGACTGGCGGCAGGCCGTCGTCCGTGAACTCAAGGAGGAGACGGGCATCGTCGCGGCGAGCCGCGACGTACGCCTCGTCGACGCGCTGAGCTCACCCGACGGGCACCTGCTGCTCTTCGGGGCCCTCCCGGAGCGCCCCGCCGACGACCTGCCACCGTCCGCCGCGACGGACGAGACCGAGGGCTGGCACCTGCTGCGCAGGTCGACCGAACTCGCCTTCCCGCTGCACACCATGGCGGCCCGCGCGTGGTTCGAGGGCCGGTACATCTGACAGACCCCGAGGGATTTCAGAGCCCGCTCATCGGGTCCCCAGTCCCCGCACGCGTACGCGAAGGGACGGCTCGACCGGGCCGTCCTGTCCCTCCCGCTCCACGACCACGCGCGCCCCCTGCCGACGCGTCACATAACGCTCGATCTCCGGCTCCTCCCAGCCGTCCCCGGAGTCGGTGACCACCAGCCCGCCCCCGGTCCGTCCGTGGGCGGGCGCCCACACCTCCAGCTCCAGAGCGCCGTCGTCGCCGCGTACGGGCAGCACGGCGCCCGCGCGGACCAGTACCGGAATCCGTGACAGAGGGGCGTCGACCAGCACCTGCGCGGGCCCTTCGTACACCCTCTCGGTCTCCACGTCGTACCAGCGGCCCCGCGGCAACCGCACGGCACGCCGGTCCGTCCCCGGATCCAGCACCGGAGCCACCAGGAGACAGTCGCCGAGCAGGAAGGCGTCCTCGCAGTCGCGCAAGGCCCTGTCCTCCGGGACGCCCCACCACAGCGGCCGCACATACGGCGCACCCGTACGCCGGGCCAGCTGCGCAAGCGTCACGAAGTACGGCAGCAGCCGCCGGCGCCCGACCAGCGCCACGCGCGCGTGCTCCAGAACCTCGTCGCCGAACTCCCAGGGCTCCCCGTGCCCGGCCCGCGGACCCGCGTGCGTACGGAAGAACGGCAGATACGCGCCCAGTTGCAACCACCGGAGGTACAGCTCGGGGCCGGCACCCTTGCCGAAGCCGCCCACGTCGGGGCCCGAGTACGGCACTCCGCACAGCCCCAGCCCCAGCACCAGCGAGAGCGACGCCCTCAGACCGGGCCAGCCCGTGGCCACCTCTCCGGACCAGGTCCCTCCGTAGCGCTGCGTTCCGGCCCATCCGGACCGCGAGAACAGGAACGGCCGCTCCTGGGGCGCCAGTTCGCTCAACCCCTCGTAGGCGGCCCGAGCCATGGTGAGGGCGTACACGTTGTGCGCCTCGCGATGGTCGCCGCCGCGGCCCTCCAGGTCGTGCCGCGCCGAACGGGGCAGCGTGGACTCGCCGAAAGCGGTGCGGGACACGGGTTCGTCCAGGTCGTGCCAGAATCCGGCGAACCCCTGTGAGAGCCGCTCCTCGTAGAGCCCTCCCCACCACCGGCGCGTACGCGCGCGCGTGAAATCCGGATAGACCGCCTCGCCCGACCGGACCACACCGCGCACCACCTCTCCGGAGGAGTCCCGTACGAAGGCGTCCTCGGCGGTTCCGTCGTCGTACACGGAGTTGCCGGGTTCGGCCCTGACGGCCGGTTCCACGATCGACACCAGCCGGATCCCGTCCCGGCGCAGTTCCTCCGCGAGCACCGGCAACTTGGGGAAGCGGTCCTGGTCGACCGTGAACGTCCGCTGCGCGTCGAGGTGGCCGACGTCCAGGTGCACGGCGTCCAGCGGCAGTCCGTGCTCCTGGTAACCGCCCACGATCCGCCGCACCTCCTGCTCGCCCCCGATGCCGCGCCGCACGTGATGGTGCCCCAGGGCCCAGGCCGGCGGCAGCGCGGCGGCACCGGCCAGGGACGCCCAGGTCTGCAGCACGCGCGCGGGAGTGCCCACCATCACCCAGCAGCGCAGCGACCCGCCGTCCATGCGCAGATCGCTCGCCCCGGCCCGGTCGTGCCCGGACCCGGCACCCTCCTCGCCCTCGCGCAAGGTGACGGTGCCGTCCCAGGAGCTGTCGTGGAACACGAGGTGGGTGGCCGCGTCGGCCACCACCATCTGCACCGGCATGGTGAGATACAGCGGATCGTCACCGGGACCGAAGGAGTGCCCGGGACCGGCGTTCCACAGCCGGTACGTCCCGTCGCGCAGCCGGAGCCCCGAAGCACGCCCGCCCAGACCGAAGAAACGCGCGTCCGCGGCCACTTCGGAGCGCTGCATCCAGCGCGCCGCGCCACCGCCGGCCGGCTCCCACCACCGCGGCGGCAGTTCACGCCGCAGACTCACCCCGCCCGGCGTCCGCACCTCCACGGCGCCGAGCCGCGACACGACCACCGTCATCCGCTCCGCCACCACCCGCCAGGCGCCGTCCTTGTCCGGCTCCAGCACAGCCCGGGGATCCGGCTCGGGAACACCGCCCGCGAGCGCGTACGAGGGCTCGGGCCCCGCCCCGTCCCAGCCCCAGAAGACCGCTCCGCCTACCGTGACGGTGATCCGCAGCTCCGACCGGGTGAACCGGACGATGCCCCCGCCGGGCGCGGGTTCCGCGGACAGCACGGGCCCGGGAACCCGCGCGCGTTCAGCCCCCCGCACCGGCAGCCCGACGGCGTCGATACGCCGCCTGCGCCACGCGGCCCGCACGGTGAGCAAGCCCTGGCCCGCCCCCACCGAACCGACCGCCTTCATCGAACGCACCAGGTCACGACCGTTCATCTGCTCAGCCTGTCACCCGAATGGACCCACGAGTGTTCCGTTCAACTTCCGTTCACTCATGGCGACACCACATGTTCACGGGGCGGACAGTGTGGGACCGACTCTGGTGTCAAAGTCGATCACGTGGCATCGTCCGTCCCAGCCGCGTGACGCGCACACCCCAGCCCGTGCGCGGTACACGCACACGACGCGCGCAGTCCGGGAGCCGACCCATGACCTCATCGAACCCCTCGCCGCTCTGGCAGCCCGACCGGGAACACATCGCCCAGGCACAGATCACCCGATTCCAGGCCTGGGCGGCCGAGCACCACGGAGCCCCCACCGAAGGCGGCTACGCGGGCCTGCACCGCTGGTCCGTGGACGAACTGGACACGTTCTGGAAAGCCGTCACGGACTTCTTCGACGTACGGTTCTCCACCCCCTACGCGCGCGTGCTGGGCGACCGCTCGATGCCGGGAGCCCAGTGGTTCCCAGGAGCCACCCTGAACTACGCCGAGCACGCACTGCGAGCGGCCGACACCCGAGCGGACGAACCGGCCCTCCTGTACGTCGACGAGACCCACGAACCCCGTCCCGTCAGCTGGTCCGACCTACGCCGGCAGGTCGGCTCCCTGGCCGCCGAACTGCGTGCCCTCGGCGTACGCCCCGGAGACCGCGTCAGCGGCTACCTCCCGAACATCCCGCAGGCCGTGGCCGCCCTCCTCGCCACCGCTGCCGTCGGTGCGGTGTGGACTTCCTGCGCCCCGGACTTCGGCGCCCGCAGCGTCCTGGACCGCTTCCAGCAGGTCGAACCCGTCGTCCTCTTCACGGTCGACGGCTACCGCTACGGGGGCAAGGAGCACGACCGCAGGGACACCGTCGCCGAACTGCGCCGCGAACTGCCCACCCTGCGCGCCGTCGTCCACATCCCGCTCCTCGGCACCGAGCCCCCCGAAGGCGCCCTGGAATGGTCCGTCCTCACCTCGTCGGACGTCACACCCGTCTACGAAGAGGTGCCTTTCGACCACCCGCTCTGGGTGCTCTACTCCTCCGGCACGACCGGCCTGCCCAAGGCCATCGTCCAGTCGCAGGGCGGCATCCTCGTCGAGCACCTCAAACAACTCGGCCTGCACTGCGACCTGGGACCCGAGGACCGCTTCTTCTGGTACACGTCCACCGGCTGGATGATGTGGAACTTCCTCGTCTCCGGCCTCCTGACCGGCACCACGATCGTCCTGTACGACGGCAGCCCCGGCCATCCGGACATCGGCGCCCAGTGGCGCATCGCCGAACGCACCGGCGCCACGCTGTACGGCACCTCGGCGGCGTACGTGATGGCCTGCCGGAAGGCGGACGTCCACCCCTCCCGCGACTTCGACCTCTCCCGGATCAAGTGCGTCGCCACCACCGGTTCGCCCCTGCCGCCCGACGGATTCCGCTGGCTGCACGACGAGGTGCGTGACGACCTGTGGATCGCCTCCGTCAGCGGCGGCACCGACGTGTGCTCCTGCTTCGCGGGAGCGGTCCCCACCCTCCCCGTGTACATCGGCGAACTCCAGGCCCCGGGCCTCGGCACCGACCTCCAGTCCTGGGACCCGAGCGGCAAACCCCTCATCGACGAGGTCGGCGAACTCGTCGTCACCAACCCCATGCCGTCCATGCCGATCCACTTCTGGAACGACCCCGACGGCAGCCGCTACCACGACAGTTACTTCGACACATACCCCGGAGCATGGCGCCACGGCGACTGGATCACCGTCACCTCACGCGGCTCCGTCGTCATCCACGGCCGCTCGGACTCCACCCTCAACCGCCAGGGCGTACGGATGGGGTCGGCCGACATCTACGAAGCGGTCGAACGCCTTCCGGAAATCCGTGAATCCCTCGTCATCGGCGTCGAACAGCCCGACGGCGGCTACTGGATGCCGCTCTTCGTCCACCTGGCACCGGGAGCCGAACTCGACGAAGCCCTCCTCGGCCGTATCAAGCAGACCATCCGGGAGCAGCTCTCACCCCGCCACATTCCCGACGAGGTCATCGAAGTCCCCGGCATCCCCCACACCCTGACGGGCAAACGCATCGAGGTCCCGGTCAAACGCCTCCTCCAGGGCACCCCCCTCGAAAAGGCCGTCAACCCCGGCTCCGTCGACGACCTCGACCTGCTCCGCTACTACGAGCGGCTGGCCCGCGACCGCGCCTGACCAGACCCCGCCGCGACCGCCTCGGACACCCCGAGGCGGATTGTCAGTGCCTCCGGTTACGGTGAGTGAGCATTGATCACCGCGCACAGGGGGAAAGATGGCGCACACCCAGCACCGGACCATGCGACGCGTCCTGCGCCGCGAAGTCGCCGGAACGATCGGCCTGCTCACCGACGAGCAGGACTTCACCGCCATGCGACGCCGCTACCGCACCTTCGCCTTCGACGACCACACGAGCTATCTCCGACAGGTGGAAACCCTTCTCAGGACACTCGCGTCCGAGGGCGGCCACACCACGGTGGCCCTGTTCGACCCCGAGGAGTACGCGGAGTTCTGCGCCGAGCACGCACTCGACCCCGACACCGCGTCCAGCCGTACCCGCTTCACGGCGGAGCTCGCCACGACGGGCGCGACCGTCCCCTACGAAGGCCAGACCCTCGACACCCTCGTCCCCGACCTCATCGACGAAGCGGTCCGCAGGGCCACCTGGGAGTACGCGACCACGCTCCTGGCCCGGATCGGCAGTTGCGCGTCCTGCGGCGAGGACATCGGCCGGGCGGCCTTCCTTCGAGCCTCGGATCTGCTCGCCCGTATCCTCCAGGCCTCGGGCCCCGGAGAGCGGCATCTCGTGTGCAGTGTCTCCACGGAGCCCGAGGCGCTGGTGGCCGTCCTGCGCACCGACGACGATCAGCACGGAACACCGCACCTGGACGAGGCCGAGGCGCTCGAATTCACCACCGTGCTCGCCCTGGGCATCGCCACCCGGAGCGCCGGCGGCCTCGTCATGCGCACCGGCACACCCGACGCCACCGACCAGGTCTACGGCTGGCGTCTGCGAGGCGAGGGACTGGAACCCCTCACTGCCGGAGAAGTCTTCGACGCCTACTGCACAGACGTCGAATCAGGCGACCTCATCTCCCCGGAGTCGGGCGTCGACTACTGCGCGCCACCGGACCTGGGCGACGACGGTCACACGAACGCGCACACGCACTGAACACACGCACCGAACACACGCACTGAGCACGCGAAGGGCGCCCCACCTTTCGGTGGAGCGCCCCTCGATCACGGATGGCTACTCGCCGGACAGCACTGCCTGAGCCGCAGTACGCGCCTCTTCGGCGCTGTCGCAGGCGCGCGCGGCTGCCGCGGCCCGCTCGCACTGCGCCAGCGTGTACTTGGCCAGCGTCGCGCGGACATACGGAATCGACGCCGCGCCCATGGAAAGAGAGGTGACACCCAGACCGGTCAACACACACGCGAGCAGCGGGTCCGAGGCGGCCTCGCCGCAGACGCCACAGCTCTTGCCCTCGGCCCGGGCCGCCTCGGCGGACATCGCGACCAGGTCGAGCAGCGCAGGCTGCCACGGATCCTGGAGCCGGGACACGGCGCCCACCTGACGGTCGGCGGCGAAGGTGTACTGCGCGAGGTCGTTGGTGCCGAGCGACAGGAACTCGACCTCCCGCAGGATCGAGCGCGCCCGCAATGAGGCCGACGGAATCTCGACCATGGCGCCGAACTTCGCCTGCAGACCCGCCGCACGGCATGCGTCGGCGAACGCCTTGGCGTCCGCACGGTCGGCGACCATCGGCGCCATGACCTCAAGGTGGACAGGCAGCCCCTCGGAAGCCTTCGACAACGCCGTCAGCTGCGTACGCAGCACGTCGGGGTGATCGAGCAGCGCCCGCAGACCGCGCACGCCCAGAGCCGGGTTCGGCTCGTCGGCGGGCGTGAGGAAGTCGAGCGGTTTGTCGGCGCCCGCGTCGAGCACGCGCACCACGACACGCCCCTCGGGGAAGGCCTCAAGCACCTTGCGGTACGCCTCGACCTGCTTCTCCTCGGACGGCGCGTTCTTGCTGTCGTCGAGGAAGAGGAACTCGGTGCGGAAGAGCCCCACGCCCTCGGCACCGGCCTCGACCGCCGCCGGAACGTCCGCCGGGCCGCCGATGTTGACCAGCAGGGGAACCTTGTGTCCGTCGGAAGTGGCCCCGGGCCCGGTCGAGCCGGCGAGCGCAGCCTTGCGCACGGCCGCCGCGGCCTCCAACTCGGCCTTCTTCTCCGCACTCGGATTCACGAAGATCTCACCGGTGCTGCCGTCCACGGCGACCATCGTGCCCTCGGCCAGCTCACCGGCTCCCGGCAGCGCCACCACGGCGGGCACACCGAGAGCTCGCGCCAGGATCGCGCTGTGGCTCGTCGGCCCGCCCTCCTCGGTGACGAAACCGAGAACGAGCGTCGGGTCGAGCAGCGCCGTGTCGGCCGGCGCGAGGTCACGAGCGATAAGGACGTACGGCTCGTCGCTGTCGGGAACACCCGGCATCGGCACACCGAGCAGCCGGGCGACGATACGGTTCCGCACGTCGTCGAGGTCCGCCACCCGGCCCGCGAGGTACTCACCGGCGTTCGCCAGCAGGGCGCGGTACGAGGCGAAAGCGTCGTACACCCCGCGCTCCGCCGTGCTTCCGACGGCGATACGCCGTTCGACGTCGGCCATGAGCTCCGGGTCCTGGGCCATCATGGCCTGGGCCTCAAGAACGGCCTGGGCCTCGCCGCCCGCAAGATTGCCGCGCGCCATCAGGTCGGCGGCCACGGCTTCCACGGCCTTGCGGGCGCGCCCCTGTTCGCGCTCCGCGTCCTGCACCGGTATCTGCTTGGCAGGCGGTTCGAGCACCGCCGTTCCCATGTGCCGAACTTCGCCGATCGCCACACCGTGGCTCACGCCGACGCCTCGCAGCGTTGTCTCCATGTCACCAGTCTCCGATAGAGCGGCGGGCCCTGCCGCCGTGATGTCGTGCCGTGCCCGCCGTCGCTGACGGCGATGAGGTCAGTGCCAGCTGAAGAGAGCGTCGCCAGCCTTCACTTCGCCGTCAACGCTGACGTCGGAGAGGGACTCAGCCGTGGCTTCGAGTGCCACGATGGGACAGATGGGAGACTTGCCGGCCGCTTCGACGGCGGCAGGGTCCCAGCGCACCACGGCCTGCCGGCGCCGCACGGTGTCGCCCTTGTTGACGAGCAGCTCGAAACCCTCACCGTTGAGCTGAACGGTGTCGATGCCGAGGTGCGTCAGCACTCCGTGACCCTCGTCGTCGACCACGACGAAGGCGTGCGGGTGCAGGGAGACGACGACGCCGTCGATGGGCGCGACCGCCTCCGAGGCCTCCCGTACGGGGTCGATCGCGGTCCCGGGGCCCACCATGGCCCCGGAGAAGACCGGGTCGGGTACAGCGGTGAGTCCGATGGTGCGTCCTGCAAGAGGGGACGTCACGATGGTCATGGGAAGCCTCCCGGGGGCGGGGATTCATATG
This sequence comes from Streptomyces sp. NPDC087844, assembly GCF_044742785.1. NCBI lineage: Bacteria > Bacillati > Actinomycetota > Actinomycetes > Kitasatosporales > Streptomycetaceae > Streptomyces > Streptomyces sp. NPDC087844. The sequence continues at coordinate 70,654 of NZ_JBIUVD010000034.1, forward strand.
GGCCGTCACTGCCTGTCCCGGACGGCGCACTGTTGAGCAGCGTAAGTCATGAGAAGTGACGGTTCCGCGCCAGAGGAGCCGGTTGGCGGTCGTAGCGCACAGCGGAAACGATTTGCGCCCGCTCCGGAGCCCCGTGTAGTGTCGTACTCCTGCTTGAGGCCGAGGGGCGCGAACGTGCGTCCGTGCCTGGCAGCATCCAAACTTGTCAGATCCTTTCTCGGGGTCTGGTTCTGCATGTTCGCAGGATCGGTGGTCAGGGAGACGGAAATTCACTGATAGAGTTTGGGAACACGAAGGGAAGCGCCCGGAGGAAAGCCCGAGAGGGTGAGTACAAAGGAAGCGTCCGTTCCTTGAGAACTCAACAGCGTGCCAAAAATCAACG
>NZ_JBIUVD010000035.1:0-69906 GCF_044742785.1 Streptomyces sp. NPDC087844
ACCCCCCAGGTCATGCCTTCGACAGGGGGACACAGTCATGCCGGACCCGGAGGCCAGCGGCCCCGTTGCGGAACCGCAGAAAACATAACGGGGGGGGGCGGAGCGACCGGCAGTTCTCAGGGGCGCGGGGAACTGCGCGGCCAGCCCCCACCGACCCGCACCTCACTACGGCGGGCCGCAGTTTTCAGGGGTGCGGGGAACTGCGCGAACGGCTCCCACCGGCCTGCGGGAGGTGAGTGACCCGCAGGTCAGGGGGCAGAGTGCGCGTAAGCAAGAGATAAGAGTTGAGCCCCCACGACTCACCTCTGTTGACCGAGCGGCAAGCGTCATGCACACTTGAGTCCGTTCCACTCAAGTCATTGCTGGAGGAATTGAAATGGCACGTGCGGTCGGCATCGACCTGGGCACGACTAACTCCGTCGTCAGCGTTCTGGAGGGCGGTGAGCCCACCGTCATCACCAACGCCGAGGGCGCCAGGACCACGCCGTCCGTCGTCGCCTTCGCCAAGAACGGCGAGGTGCTCGTCGGCGAGGTCGCGAAGCGCCAGGCGGTCACGAACGTGGACCGGACCATCAGGTCCGTGAAGCGTCACATGGGCACGGACTGGAAGATCGAGCTCGACGGCAAGCACTTCAACCCGCAGCAGATGAGCGCCTTCATCCTGCAGAAGCTGAAGCGCGACGCCGAGGCGTACCTGGGCGAGAAGGTGGCCGACGCGGTCATCACCGTCCCGGCGTACTTCAACGACTCCGAGCGCCAGGCGACGAAGGAGGCCGGCGAGATCGCGGGCCTGAACGTCCTGCGCATCGTGAACGAGCCGACCGCCGCCGCCCTGGCGTACGGCCTCGACAAGGACGACCAGACGATCCTCGTCTTCGACCTCGGTGGCGGCACGTTCGACGTGTCCCTCCTGGAGATCGGCGACGGAGTCGTCGAGGTGAAGGCGACGAACGGCGACAACCACCTCGGTGGTGACGACTGGGACCAGCGCGTCATGGACTACCTGGTCAAGCAGTTCAACAGCGGCCACGGCGTGGACCTCGGCAAGGACAAGATGGCGCTCCAGCGCCTGCGCGAGGCCGCCGAGAAGGCCAAGATCGAGCTGTCCTCCTCCACCGAGACCTCGATCAACCTGCCGTACATCACCGCGTCCGCCGAGGGCCCGCTGCACCTGGACGAGAAGCTCACGCGCGCCCAGTTCCAGCAGCTCACCGCCGACCTTCTGGAGCGCTGCAAGACGCCGTTCCACAACGTCATCAAGGACGCCGGCATCCAGCTGAGCGAGATCGACCATGTCGTTCTCGTCGGTGGCTCCACCCGTATGCCCGCCGTGGCCGAGCTCGTCAAGGAGCTGACCGGCGGCCAGGACGCCAACAAGGGCGTCAACCCGGACGAGGTCGTCGCCATCGGCGCCGCCCTGCAGGCCGGTGTCCTCAAGGGCGAGGTCAAGGACGTCCTGCTCCTCGACGTGACCCCGCTGTCCCTCGGTATCGAGACCAAGGGAGGGATCATGACCAAGCTCATCGAGCGCAACACCACGATCCCGACCAAGCGGTCCGAGATCTTCACGACGGCCGAGGACAACCAGCCGTCGGTCCAGATCCAGGTCTACCAGGGCGAGCGCGAGATCGCGGCGTACAACAAGAAGCTCGGGATGTTCGAGCTGACCGGTCTGCCGCCGGCCCCGCGCGGGGTCCCGCAGATCGAGGTCGCCTTCGACATCGACGCCAACGGCATCATGCACGTGACCGCGAAGGATCTGGGCACGGGCAAGGAGCAGAAGATGACCGTCACCGGCGGCTCCTCGCTGCCGAAGGACGAGGTCGACCGCATGCGCCAGGAGGCCGAGCAGTACGCGGACGAGGACCACCGCCGCCGCGAGGCCGCCGAAGCCCGCAACCAGGGCGAGCAGCTCGTCTACCAGACGGAGAAGTTCCTCAAGGACAACGAGGAGAAGGTCCCGGGCGACGTCAAGACCGAGGTCGAGACGAGCATCGAGGAGCTCAAGGCCGCGCTCAAGGGCGAGGACACCGCCGAGATCCGTACGGCCACCGAGAAGGTCGCCGCCGTCTCCCAGAAGCTGGGCCAGGCGATGTACGCCGACGCGCAGGCTTCCCAGGGTGCCGCCGGCGCCGAGGCCCCGGGCGCCGGCCCGGACGCCGGTGCCAAGGCCGCCGACGACGACGTGGTCGACGCGGAGATCGTCGACGAGGACCGTGACCGCAAGGACGGTGCCGCGTGACGGAGGAGACCCCGGGCTTCGACGAGCAGCCCGACGTCCCCTCCGGCGCCACCCCTGAAGACGCCGAGCCGAAGGCCGCCCCCTCCTCCGCGGAGGACGGGGCGGCCCCGGCCGGGGACACGGCAGCAGCTCAGTCAGCAGCCCAGATCGCAGGCCTGACGGCCCAGCTGGACCAGGTCCGTACGGCGCTCAACGAACGCACGGCGGACGTCCAGCGGCTCCAGGCCGAGTACCAGAACTACCGTCGCCGGGTCGAGCGCGACCGGGTCGCGGTCAAGGAGCTCGCCATCGCGAGCCTCCTGACCGAGCTCCTGCCCGTGCTCGACGACATCGGCCGCGCGCGGGAACACGGCGAACTGCTCGGCGGCTTCAAGTCGGTGGCCGAGTCGCTGGAGACCGTCGCGGCGAAGATGGGCCTGCAGCAGTTCGGCAAGGAGGGCGAGCCCTTCGACCCGATGATCCACGAGGCCCTGATGCACTCGTACGCGCCGGACGTCACGGAGACGACGTGCGTGGCGATTCTGCAGCCGGGGTATCGCTTCGGCGAGCGCACCATCCGCCCCGCGCGGGTGGCGGTCGCCGAGCCGCAGCCCGGCGCGCAGCCCGTCAAGGGCGACGAGACGGATGCGGGGACCGCGGCGGCCGACGACAAGGAGAGCGGTGGCCCGGACGAGGGCTGACGTGGAACAGGGCGTACGCGCGCCCCTTTGCAAGGAGAACGTCGAGCGCGTACGTGACGGTGGCGTACGGAAGGAGGGGCGTCGAGGATGAGCACCAAGGACTTCATCGAGAAGGACTACTACAAGGTCCTCGGCGTCCCCAAGGACGCCACCGAGGCCGAGATCAAGAAGGCGTACCGCAAGCTCGCCCGTGAGTTCCACCCGGACGCCAACAAGGGGAACGCGCGGGCCGAGGAGCGCTTCAAGGAGATCTCCGAGGCGAACGACATCCTCGGGGACCCCAAGAAGCGCAAGGAGTACGACGAGGCCCGCACCCTCTTCGGCAACGGCGGCTTCCGGCCCGGTCCCGCGGGTTCGGGCGGCAACTTCAACTTCGACCTGGGGGACCTCTTCGGAGGCGGCCCCCAGGGCGGAGCGGGCGGTGGCGGTCCGCAGGGCGGGGCCGGTGGCTTCGGCGGCGGCATAGGCGACGTCTTCGGCGGACTCTTCAACCGCGGCGGCGCGGGTCCGGGCGCCCGGACGCAGCCGCGGCGCGGCCAGGACATCGACACCGAGGTCACGCTCAGCTTCACGGAGGCGGTGGACGGCGCGACCGTCCCGCTGCGGATGACCTCGCAGTCACCCTGCAAGGCCTGTTCGGGCACCGGCGACAAGAACGGCACACCGCGCGTGTGCCCGACCTGCGTCGGCACCGGCCAGGTGGCGCGCGGCTCGGGCGGCGGGTTCTCGCTGACCGACCCGTGCCCCGACTGCAAGGGCCGCGGCCTGATCGCGGAGCACGCGTGCGCGGTCTGCAGCGGCTCGGGACGCGCCAAGTCGTCCCGGACCATGCAGGTCCGTATCCCCGCCGGGGTGTCGGACAGCCAGCGCATCCGGCTGCGCGGCAAGGGCGCGCCGGGCGAACGGGGCGGGCCCTCCGGCGACCTGTACGTCACGGTGCACGTGGACACGCACCCGGTCTTCGGCCGCAAGGGCGACAACCTCACCGTCACCGTGCCCGTCACCTTCACGGAGGTGGCGCTCGGCGGCGAGGTCCGCGTGCCCACGCTCGGGGGGCCGCCGGTCACCCTGAAACTGCCGCCGGGCACGCCCAACGGCCGCACCATGCGGGCCCGCGGCAAGGGCGCGCTCCGTAAGGACGGCACCCGCGGGGACCTCTTGGTCACCGTCGAGGTGAGTGTCCCGGCGGACCTGACGGGGAAGGCTCGTGACGCGCTTGAGGCGTATCGCGAGGCGACCGCGGAGGAGGATCCGCGGGCTGAGCTGTTCCAGGCCGCGAAGGGAGCATGAGGACACCATGGACGCACCCGGACGCCGTCGGCAGAACTCCTTCACCGGCAGAGCCTACGAGCTGACGGAAGAGACACCGGTGTACGTCATCTCGGTGGCGGCCCAGCTCTCCGGTCTGCACCCGCAGACGCTGCGTCAGTACGACCGCCTTGGCCTGGTCTCCCCGGACCGCACGGCCGGGCGCGGCCGGCGCTACTCGGCCCGCGACATCGAACTGCTGCGCACCGTCCAGCAGTTGTCGCAGGACGAGGGCATCAACCTCGCCGGCATCAAGCGCATCATCGAGCTGGAGAACCAGGTCGCCGCGCTGCAGTCCCGGGTCGCGGAACTGTCGTCGGCCCTGGAGGGCGCGGCGGCGACCATGCAGCAGCGCGAGGCCGCGGTCCACGCCTCGTACCGCCGCGACCTGGTTCCGTACCAGGAGGTCCAGCACACGAGCGCGCTCGTCGTGTGGCGCCCGAAGCGGCCCCCGACGGACTGACGCGCGCGTCAGGACACAGGCGGCACTCGCCCTCGCGAAGGGGCCCGGAGGTTCACCCGAACCTCCGGGCCCTTCCGCTTTCGCGTCCCTTCGGCTTTCGCGTCCCTTACGTGACCGGCGGCAGCGGCGGCCCGCCGACGGCGCCCGGCGCGGGCAACCGGGCGGTGGAGTCCGTGTACTTGAGGAGGAGGCGGGCGAATTCGAGCCGCTCGGCCTCGGGCCAGTCGCGGGTGATGTATTCGAACGCCTGCCGCTGCTGGTGGCGGAAGCGGTTGAGGAGGGCGGTGCCTTCCTCGGTGAGGTGGAGCACCGTGCGGCGGCCGTCCTGCTGCGAGGCCGCGCGGACCAGGTAGCCGTGGGAGATGCAGTCGCTCACCATGCGGCTGGCCACCGAAGGGTCCACCAGCAGGTGCTCGGCGAGCCCGCCGACCGTCATCTCCGCGTCCGCCTCGGCTGCCTCGTCGACGATGTTGAGGACCAGGTTGCGCTTGAGGTCCTTGGGGCCCGACGGGGGGTCGACCGGCGCCTGCATGGTGCGCCGCCTGAGCCGCGCGAAGGCCGCGCCGACGGCATCCAGGAGGGCCTCGCCCTGCGGCATGGAGGCGTCCGTGTCAGTCACCCGCGCAGCCTATCGCATGTGCCTGCACGTCACACATACCTGCACGTCACAGATACATGCACGTCACAGATACATGCACGTCACAGATGCATGCAGACGTGCATGGAGTTGCCAGTTGCATTAATGTGGTTCTCGCGGTGGGGAGCACTCGGCACCAGCGGAGCGATCGGCCTGCCCGGAGGAGAGAGTCATGATCACAGCCATCATCAACGGCAGGGTGTTCGACGGTGAGCACGTGCGGGAGGACACCACCGTGGTGCTGAACGGTGCGCGGATCGTCCAGGTCGGAGGTGAACCGCCCGCCGGGGCGGAGACCGTCGACGCCAGGGGCGGCACCCTGCTGCCCGGTCTGTTCGACGCCCATGTGCACACCTCCGACGAGGCGCTCGCGCTGGCACTGCGGTTCGGGATCACCACCGAACTGGAGATGCAGGGCATGAACACCGGGCCCACCCGCAAGCACATTTCGGAGAACGACTCCCTCGCCGACGTGCGCTCGGCGGGCTTCGGCATCACCCCTCCCGGGGGCCACCCCAGCGAACTCATGCCGAAGGGCTTCAAGCCGGGAGGCCACCGCGGGCCGGGCGAGGGGGCCGCGCCGCGCGAGATGCCCCTGATGCCGTTCTCGACCACGCCCGAGGAGGCGGTCGGTTTCATCCCCCGGCTCGTCGAGGCGGGCTCGGACTACATCAAGTTCATGGTCGACGACGGCAGCGTCGAGGGCCACCCAGGGCTGCCCATGCTCGACCAGGCGACCCTGACCGCCGGTGTCGCGGAGGCCCACCGGCACGGGATGCTCACCATCGCCCACACGCTGACCGTCGACGCGACACGGATGGCGATCGAGGCCGGCATCGACGGTTTCGCCCACCTGTTCATGGACCAGCCCCACACCGACGAGATCATCGGCCTCATCGCCGCCTCCGGCGCGTTCGTCGTCCCCTGTGTCGTCCTGAACGCCTCCATGATGGGCATCACGGGATCGTCCCTCGCCGAGGACCCACGCGTCGGGTCACGCCTGAACGAGGCGTGGACGAACGTCCTGAACACGAGCTACGACCGCTATCCGCAGGGCAGGCTGGAGGACGTACTGGCCTCGGTCAAGGCCCTGCACGACGCCGGCGTCGACCTCCTGGCGGGCACCGACGCGGCCCCCATGCCGCTGATGTTCATGGGCGGCGTGATCCACGGCGCGAGCGTCCACCAGGAACTCCAGTACCTCGTCCGGGCCGGCCTCACCCCGATCCAGGCCCTGCGCGCGGCGACCGCCACCCCGGCACTCCGCTTCGGGCTTGAGGACCGTGGCCGCGTCGCCGAGGGCCTGCGGGCCGACCTGCTCCTCGTGGACGGCGACCCCACGACCACGATCGGCGACACCCTCAACCTGCGCGAGGTATGGCGCCGCGGCACCCGCACGACGCTCTCGGCCGCATAGGGGGCGTGTCCGCCGACCGAGCCGGTTCCAGCAGGCCGGCCCGGGACGGCCGCGGCCGACGGTGCCGGATGCGTGGACGCCGGTGGTGCGTACTCGCTGGCGTGGCTGTTCCCGATGTCGGGTACCCGGCGCGGTGCGGCCAGGCAGGGCTTCGCCCGTGGGGGCGCGGTGGGTAGGTCTCCTCGCACGGCCTCAGACCCTTTCGGTCTTCGGCCGCCGCGCGACGAAGACGAACTCGCGGCCCGGCCGGTCGGGTGCGTCGCGGACGTCCTCGACGACATACCCTTCGGCCCGCAGGTCCGCCTCGATCTCCCGCCGCTCGCGGAAACGCAGCGTCGAATCCGACGTCAGCTCCTGGCCGTCGGCGGCGAACACATAGGTGTGGCGGAAGCTCACCAACTGCCCGCCGACCCCGGTCACCCGGACCCAGCTCTCGACCGCGCCGACCCCCGGGATCTCCGTCACGCCGTACGAGGCCTCGCGGGTCCACTCCTCCCAGGCGCGCCGGGCCGGATCCCGGGTCTCGAAGACGAGATGCCCGCCGGGCCGCAGGGCTTCGTAGGCACCCCGCAGGGTGGCCTGCCATGCCCGGGCATCGACGATCTGCTGGGCCACGTTCGCCGTCATGGTCGCGAGGTCGACCCGCAGGGGTGGGAGCGTGGTGGCGTCACCGTGGATCCAGCGCACCTGCTCGCTGCCGGGTTTGGCGCGGGCCACGTCGAGGGACGCCCGCGCCGGATCCACCCCGACGACCTCGATCCCGCGTCCGGCGAGCAGCAGCGCGAACACGCCGGTCCCGCAGCCGATGTCGAGCACGCGCCGCACCCCGAACTCCTCCGCGACACGCACGTACGCGTCGAGGTCGCGGCGATCGGGATCGAGAGGGTCGTAGACCGCGGCGAGCCGGGGGTGAGTGAAGCTCTCGTCAGCCATGGCCCTGCGCGCGGGCGCGGACGTGGGCGTGGTGCAGCAGTCCTGCGAGGCCTTGCGGGGTGGTGGCGAGGATGGTGTCGGGGGTGTCGCTCTCGCGGAGGCGGAGGGTTCCGTCGGGGGCGGGGGCTATGTAGAGACACTCGCCCTGCGGACCGCCGCTGAACGTGGACTTCTGCCAGGTGATTTCGGGCACGCCGTCCTCCTTTGGCCTCGTCAGGCTTGGGCCTGCGTGAGAGGGAGCTCTGCTGAGGTGGCGCGGGAGTGGTGCAGCAGTCCTGCGAGGCCCTGCGGGGTGGTGGCGAGGATGACGTTCGGGGTGTCGCTCTCGCGGAGGCGGAGGGTTCCGTCGGGGGCGGTGGCTATGTGGAGGCAGTTGCCCTGCGGGCCGCCGCTGAACGTGGACTTCTGCCAGTTCAGTGCAGCACTCGGATTCTGTTCGGCCTTGTCAGTCATGGGCCCGCTTGGTGGTGCGGGCGTGCTGCAGGAGTGCTGCGAGGCCCTGCGGGGCGGTGGCGAGGATGACGTCCGGGGTGTCGCTCTCGCGGAGGTGGAGGGTTCCGTCGGGGGCGGTGGCTATGTAGAGACACTCGCCCTCTGGGCCGCCGCTGAACGTCGACTTCTGCCAGTTCAGCTCGGGCATCGAGGCCTCCCTAGAGGGTGTAGAGGACGTGCTGGATGAGGGCCAGCGAATCCTTCACGGAGTGTGCATCAGGGGCCAACGATACGTCGATAGGGGGCAGGGCGTTCTCGGCGAGATGGCAGAACAACTTGTCGTACCGCTCCAGACTTGCCCTGTCGCCCAAGTACTGGAGTCCGACGGGTTTTTCGAGGACGACGGTGCCCAGTTCCGGGAGCCTTGGGATGACGTGGACAAAGTTTCCGCTGAGAGCCGCGTACGCCGGGGCGCTGAACGGATAGACCTGGATGGTGACGTGCGGAAGGCGCGCGAGTTCGACGAGGTGCAGTAGTTGCTCGCGGGCCACCTTTGTTCCGCCGAACTGCATGTGCAGCGCTGACTCGTGGATCACTGCGTGCACCGCGGGAGGAGCTTGGCGGGTGAGTACCTGCTGTCGTTGCATACGGAACTCCACGGCACCTTCCTTGCGTTCGAAACCGAGTCCAGGGCTGGAGAAAATGGCCCGGGTGTACTCGGTCGTCTGGAGCAGCCCTGGAATGAACAGCGACTGATGCATCCGCAGGGCAGTGCAATCCGACTCCAACTCCGCCGTGTTGAGCGCATCCAGACCTCGACGCTTCTTGTGCGCGGTCCACCATCCTTTGCCGCTCGCCTCAGACATGGACACCAGTTCGTCAATGTAGGGCTTGTCTGTGCAACCATAAACATGGCACAGATTCAGTAGTCGCTCCGTCAGAATGGTTGTGCGGCCAAGCTCGATGTGGCTCAGCTGGGCTCGGCTCATACCGATGCGTTCGGCGCCCTCACCAGCACTCAACCCCGCTAGTTCGCGCAGGTGTTTGAGTTCTGAGCCAAGTCGTCGCTGACGTTCGCTGATGGTGGTGCGCAGTCCCACGGGACACTCCTCTGATGGCTCGCCCAAGTCTGCACCGCGCGAAGAGGTCAGTCCATCGAATCGGCGAATAGGTTGAGATTTACATCCTCTTGGTCTTACTGTGTGTGTCGAATCCGTAACCCACTGAAGTCGCGCATCCCTGCCCCGCCCACAAGCCGACAGAGCACCCGCCCCTCCATCCAGGAGCGCGCGGGCATCGCCATCGCCGGGCCCGAACCACGACTGGAGCCCACGTCAATGCAACCCGCCCGAACCGCTCCCCACCGACTGGTTCAGCTGGAGCACGCGTACAGCCTGTTCGTGCCCGGCGACGCCACCGCGCCCCGCGTCTGCCGGGACTTCGTGCGGGCCGTACTGTTCACGCACGGGCGGGAAACTCTCGTCATGCCCGCCGCGCTGTGCACCTCGGAGCTGGTCACCAACGTCCACCTGCACACCAAGGGCGCCGCCATACTCAGAGTCCGCCTGAACTCGACGCGCCTCCACGTGAGCGTCTTCGACGAGAGCCCCGACCCACCTGTCGTGGCGCGCCCCGCCGCGGGGGCCGTCGCCTGCTGGGGGAGAGGGCTTGCCCTGGTCGAGGAGGTGGCGGACAGGTGGGGCGTCGCCGACGCGAGGACCGGGCGGTACGCGAAGGGGGTGTGGTTCGAGCTGCGGCCGACGGTGTGAGCCGTTCCCGCCCAGAACGGCCGGCCCCAGACCCTCGCCCAAGGCCCGGTCGGCGCCGGGGCGGCGAAAATCTTGGTGTGCGGGGCCGACGGAACCGGGTAACGTCTTTGGCATGTTCTTCCAGACGCCGATTTACGAGTGAGAGCGCGACGGGCCCCCGGCTGACGTCCCTCGATGTCGCCGCCCGTCCCTCACCGACGAATTCCGTAGATCACTTCACATCAGCACCGGGAGAACCCGTGACCGTGAGCAAGAACATCAACAACCCCGTGGGCCAGGGCGGCGGCCAGCGCAAGAAGCAGTCCCGCGCCGAACGGCAGAACAACGGCCCGTACCGCAACGCCGACCGCCAGGGCGCGGCCGACCAGAAGGCGGAGCTGGTGCGCAAGATGCGCGAGAAGGCAGCCGAGGCCGAGGCCGCCCGGCAGGCGGACGGCGACAGCGCACAGAGCTGACGCACCGCCGCTGCGATCCGCCGGTCAACCGGTGAGCGGCGGATCGCAGCGGAACCCGTGCGTACCGATGCAAAGCAGGCCTACCGCCCCAGCGTCTGCCACACCGTGAGCGCCAGCGCCAGGCATGACGTGGCCGCTGCCAGTGACGGCAGCGGCCAGCGTGCGCGTTCCAGCGCCTCGATACGGGCCTCGTGCTCGTCGAGGGCCTTGTCGGTCTGGTCGACGCGCTGGAGTACGAGCGCGAGGTCGCCCCGGGTGGTGGCGAAGCCGACGTCGACCGAACGACGCAGGCGCTCCAGTTCCAGGACGACCTCCTCGGTCTCGGTCGTCGTCATCGGGTACCTCCCGTGTTCGTAGTCCGTCAGGCGTCAGGTGCCGGATGCCAGGTGTCAGGTGCCAGGTGCTCGGCACGCGCGGTCCGTCCCAGCTCGCGCGGCCCCGGGATGCCGTCCGCCGCCATGCGCCCGTGACCGAGGCCGCGCTGCCGGGCCGCGTACGAGAGGACGCCAGCCGGTGTCCAGACGGGACCGGGGCCGGACGCGTACCGTCCGTACCCCTCTGCCACGAGCCGCCTGCCGACCACGGTGCGGTGCACCATCACCCCGTGCATCGTGCATCGTGCATCGTGCATCGCGCACCTGCACCATGCACCGCACCTCGGCGGTGAGGGGTGCGGCCGTGACTGTCCTCAGTTGTCGGTCGTCAGCTGACGGGGGTGACGGTGATGTAGCGGTACATGAACGTGGCCGTTCCGGCGGTGCAGCGGTAGGCGGCGGTCGCCGTGTACGCGCTGTTCGGGGTCAGCCCGGTGACGAGGTACTGGGTGCTCCCCGAGATCTGACCGGTGCCGGTGGAGATCGCCGAGCGGCTGTCGGCGGCGGCCAGCACGACCGTCGAGCCCGAACTGGCGCGGACGTTCGCCGACATGAGGCAGGTGCCGGCCGCGGCGCTGTTGCTGATGCGCGAGCCAAGCGACACGAGCACGGAACCGGCCGCCGGCGCCGTGAAGGTCGCGACCGTCGGATCGCCGGTGGAACCGGTGAGCGTCTCCACGAACGCGGTCGAGGCGGTCGTACCGGCCGTAGCGTTCGCCTTGTGCACCGGCGACGGGGCGAGCTGGGCCCAGACGCTGCCGGTGTAGTACCAGTACTGCTTCGGTGTGCCGAGCCAGCAGAGCATGCCCGCCACGGGGGCGGTGACCTTGGTGTCCCGGGCGGCGCTGTCGGCGAACCGCAGCACCGTGCGGCCGTCCACGGCGTCGGCGAGCGACTGGATGTGTACGGGAATGTTCGCCGCGTCGGCCGGCTGCGGGTACGGGAGACTGCCGAGCGGAGTGAGCAGGGCCATGACGGCCTCCTCCTGTGACTGGTCCTGAACGAAGGGGATCGGCTGCGCGGTCAGGCGCCGAGGGGCGGCGGGAGCGTGTCGGCGGGCGTGCCGCCGTCGCCGTCGCGTGTCGTCGGGCTGTCGATCGGCACGGGATGCGCCACGCTGCCGTCGGGCTCGGGCTCGGGCTCGGGCTCGGGCTCGGGCTCCGGCTCCGGCTCCGGCTCCAACTCCGGCTGCGACAGCACTGTTTCGAGGGGAGATTCAGTCATGCCGCCACACTCCCCGTTCCCCTGAGCAGCTCCCGATAGGTGACCCCGCTGTCGGTCAGGACAGCCAGCGTCGCGTTCTGCGCCTCGATCAGGGAGTACGTACGGGTCGTGCCGTACTCCGGATCGACCGGCGGGTCAGGGGCGAGCCCGGTGTCGGACGGCACGCCGTTGTAGGAGGTGCCGCGCAGGGTGAGGGTCTGCTGCGGGGCCGCGCCGGACGCGCAGGTCGTGCGGATGCCGACGACCCAGGCGAGCGTGTCGAGCGCGGCGCCGCTGGTGTCCACCACCCGTACGACATCGCCGAGTTGGATACGGGGATCGTGGAGCACCTCCACGTCCCCGAGCACCGGCACCGGATAGCGGCCGGCGTTGAGCATGGCGTACGACAGGTCGGAGGCGACCTGCCGCTGCTGCACCCAGTCGGTGGCGGGCGCCTGGTAGACCTGCTTGCCGTAGTGCGCCTGGCTCGTGGTGTTGTACCAGGCGTAGGTGCGCCGGCGCGGGTCGCCCGTCCGCTTCTGCGGCACGATCGTCACGGACGGCTTGCCGTCCTTGGTGACCGTCCAGACGCTCGCCGTCCCGTGGTTGGTGAAGCGGACGATGTAGTTGGGCCCGTCGCGCCGGGAGCCGACCGTCACACCGCCCTTGACCGAGGTGCCGCCGGTCACCGCGCTGCCGAAGCGCACCCGGTGCCCCGTCATGGGCGCGATGTCGTCCTCGATCTGGGGCGGTCCGATGTCGAGTTCGTCCTCCGCGATGGCGTAGGCGACCTCGACCGAGGCGCCCGGCTGGATCTCCCGTACGACGGTGTCGGTGACCGTGTCGCTGAAGGTGTGGCTGACGCCCGTCCAGTCCTGGTAGGCCTGCTCGCAGTAGTTGCGGCAGGCGTCGATCTCCTCGGAGACGGTGAGTGCGGCGATGTCACGGCGGGTCGTCACCGTGAGGTCGGGCCGCTCCGGCACCGACTGGAACCGGGCCGGTCCGCGCCAGCGGAAGACGCCCTGCTCGTCGAACTCGGCGGTCGACAGGGTGGCGCGGGCGATCTCGGTGATGGCGTCCCACTGGGAGCCGGCGACCTCGGGCAGGTCGAACAGCGGCACGGTCGCGTCGTCGAGCACCGCGCCCTTCGCCCAACGGCCCTTCTGCTCCCACTCGTCGGCGGTGTACGAGTCGCCGTCCGGCCAGGAACGGTCGGTGACCTGGAGGCATTCGACGGCCACGTCCGTCTTGAGGTTGACCTGGGACAGCTCGGAGGGCGGCTGGAGTGCCGCCGCCTGCGTGAAGGTGAAGGGCGCGGTCGGCAGGTACGCCCCGTCGGGTGCGGTGAGCCGCGGGTACACGGCCGCCGGGGTGCTCCCGCCGACGGCTCCCGCCCGGGTGTCCACCGTGAAGCCGAGGTGCCACACGCCCTTGAGGGAGGCGAGTTTGGGGAACGTCCAGCTCGCGACCGTGCCGCCACCGCCGACCGTACCCGAGGTGATCTTCACGACGCCGGTCGCGAAGTAGACGTTCATCGCGTAGTTCCCGAAGGCTCCCGCGCTGCGGTCGAGGATCAGCTTGAGCTCCAGCTCGCTGCCCACCGAAAGCGCGGTGTTGACGTGCAGCTCCGCCTGGAACACCTTCCCGGCCACGACGAAACGGGACCGCGGCATCCAGGACACCTCAAGCCCGGCAGCCTTCGGCATCAGCGCCGTCTCGAACGGGGCCCCGTCCCGGATCCAGGAGTATGCCGCCGGTGCCGGCAGCGTCTCGGGCTGTCCGTAGGAGGCGTTGAAGCCGCCGTGCAGTGAGGCGTAGAGCACGGTGAACGGCTTGGCGGGGTCGTCCGCCACGGCCGCCGCCCGGGGCGGCGGGCAGCTGTGGATGCCGCCCTGGCGCAGGAGTTCGTCCACGCACCAGGTCGCGGTCGCCACCGGCCGCCCGTACCGCAGACCGTGGTACGGGCGCGGCAACTGCGCGGGTCCGCGCAGCCGTTCCGCACCGTCCAGCGCCTGCACGGTGACGGTGTCGCTGCCGGACGCGGCCGTCCGGGACCGTACCGTGCCCCGGAAGGCGGGCACCGTACGGCCGCCTGCGCCCGCCCTGTGGACGACGGACTGGCCGGGGCGTACGACGTCGCCGGTGCCGCGGCCCGCCCAGGCCGAGTACAGCAGGGGCGCGGGCGCGCCGGCGCCGCCGAGGAGCAGTTCCAGCTGGGCCGACGCGCTTCCGGAGAAGGCGCGCAGGGCCTCGGGCAGATCGGTGCTGTAGGCCCGCTCCACCTTCCAGGACTGGATCTGGGCGCCCAGCTCACGGCCGCCGAGCCGGGTGGCGTGGGCCGGGGAGCGGGCCGGGGCGGCGAGAGCGGCGCCGAGCAGGTCGTCGGAGTTCTGCACCTTCTACACCTCCACCAGGTCGATGCTGATGTTCCGGTACGGCAGCCGGGTCGCCGGGACGTCCGTGTACGCGGTCACGGTCATCGCCGGGCAGCCGTCGCCGAGCGCGTACGCGACGGGGTCCGCGTCGATGGTCAGGCAGGCGCCCGCCAGTCCGGCGAGCACTGCCTCACCGGGGCCGCCGACCGGCGTGACGAACGCGGCCTCTGCCGGAGCGGTGCCGGTGACGACGTTCGCACCGGTCACGGCCGTGGTGGCGAGATAGCTCTCGTCGGCGCGCTTCCAGTCCAGCTGAGCCGTCGCGAGCGCCGGATTCCAGTCGGGCGGCACCCGCCAGGACACCCGCATCCCGGGGGCCACCGGCCAGCCGGTCCACGTGCCGTGCTTCCAGCCGATCCGGGTGGTCTCCCCGAAGTCCCCGATGACGGTGTCACCGGTGTACGGGAGCACGCCGAGCGAGCCGGTCACGGTGAACCAGTGGTCGGTGCCACCGGGTTCGAGGCTCTGGGCGGCGGCCTGGTACGGCCCGAGCAGATTGACGGAGGCCGGGTCGACGACGGCGAGCGGTCCGTACGACGGCTTCGGGCTGCCGAGCAGACCGGGCCCTTCGACCCGACGGGCCAGCCGGGTGAGGTGCTGGGCGTCACCCGGTTCGAGCCAGTCCCAGGAGAACTTGAGCCGGCGGACCGTACGCGGCGGGGCGACGGTGGTGACGCGTCCTTCCAGTGACTTGAACTCGGTGACGTTCAACTCGGCGGTGCGGTCCCAGCTCTTGGCGGCCTGGTCGATCTCCCGCAACAGACCGGGTTTGCCGATCCACAGGTTCCTGGCCATGTCCTTGCCTCACCTCCGGGCGAGCTTGCGCTGTCCGAGCTGGACGGCGCGCGCGATGGTCTGGGAGTCCACGTCGATCTGGACGGGCCGGTCGGCGAGCGCCTCCATGGCCGCCGCGAGCCGGCGCATGCCGCCGCCCGAGCCGAGCATCCGCTCCAGCTTGGAGAGCGGGATGACGGCCTCGTGCTCACCGCCCTCACCGACGAGGGCGAGCGTGCCGCCGGTACGGGCCCGCACGACACCGCCCTTCGCGAGCTGCGGCACCGGGATGGGCGGCAGGTTGAAGGCGAAGCCCCGGCCGCCGATGCCGGGCACCCAGTCCGGGACCTTGAACTTGACGCGGTTGAGGGCGCCGATCAGGACGTTGAGCCCGCGGATGAGCATCCGGCTGGGCGTCAGGAACCCGTTCACGACGCCCTTGAAGAGCGGCCCGAGCATCTTGGCCGCCGACTGCGAGGCACTCTTGATGTGCGTCCAGGCGGCGGTGAGTCCCTTGCGGACCAGGGCGGCGACCTTGTCCATGTTGACGAACTGGGCGATGAGCGGGGCGACCAGGGTCATGATCAGCCCGAACGGGCTGGCCGCCATCGCGAGATTGAGCCCCTTCTGCGCGAGACTCGCCCCCTTGAGCCCTTTCCCGAGGCTCCCCATGGACTTCCCGCCCTTGTCGGCGTTCTTACCGGCCTTCCCCACGGACTTCTCCACGGCGTCGGACTGCTGCTTGACGTCCTTGAGGGAGTTCTTGGCCTTGTCGGCAGAGGACTTGAGCTTGTCGAGGGAGGTTTTGAACTTGTCGGTGCTGGCACGGGACTTGGCGAGGGTGCTGTCGGCTCCGCGTACACCCGCCTGGAGTTGGCGTACCGCGCTGTCGCTCCCGCGGGCCGATGTACGCAGCCTTCCGACGGCCGTGGCGGTCTGCCCCGCGCCGACCCTGAGCCGTGTCAGGGGCGCTGTCGCGCCGGTGGCTCCACGCTGCAGGCCGGCCATGCTCGACGCCGACTGGGTCAATGACCGCCTCAGCCCGCCGAGACCGGAGTTGACCTGCTGAATCGCTCGTTTCAAACTCATGGGGTTCCTCCTCGGTCAGAGCCCGCCCAGACTGTTGATGAGGTTGTCGACCCGGCGTCCGATGACTCCGAACTCGGCACCAATCTCCTCCAGGTCGCCCTGCTGGTCGGTGCGCAGGCGGTGCACCTCGGTCTCCGCCTCGCGGGCCTTGTCCATGGCTCGTCCGGCCTGGTTGCGGACGTCGCTTATGCCGCGGTCGGTCCGGGTGACCGCGGACGTGATGCGTCTGCTCAGCTGTTCCGGGAGCTGTTCGTCCATGGCGAGTTTCTTCTTCTCCAGGGCGGCGATCGGGTCGAAGAAGGTGTGCTCCAGCTTGATTCCGGTCACTTCCGCGTTCAGACCGTGCGCGGCGAGGGCGGCACCGTTGGCCTCGGCCTTCGCCCCGTTCAATTCGATCTGCCGGAGGTACTCCCTGCGGATGGCGTCCGTGGTCCAGGCCTTCCAGTTGCCTCGCAGACCTGTCCATTCACGCTTGATGATTCCGACGACCCATGCCTCGTCGCCCGACGTGTCAGTGGCCATGTGATTCACCGCCTGTCCGGTGCGTTGGAGTGTGATGGGGGAAAAGCGGAGGGCGCACTCGCTGTGCGAGTGCGCCCTCTGTTCGTGGAGTGGTTCAGTGGAAGACGTCAGCGTACGGAGACCCGCCACCGTCCGTTCGCGGCCACGGTGACATAGCCGTGGTGCGGAAGGCGCAGCGAGCCCTTCTGATCGGCGGACGAGGTGCCGTGGATGACGTGTTCGGCACCGTTCGCGGGGTTGTAGATCAAGGTTCCCGGGTCGTCGGTGAAGTCGTAGTACAGGGTTCGAATATATTCGTGGTACGGCTTCGGTTCGAAGTAGCCGAACGTCTCGACCCCTTTTCCTTCGGAATCCTTCTTGGATATTTCCGGAAGGACGTCCGGTTCGATGACACGCAGTTTCCAGCCACTGAAACCGCCCGCGTTCTCGCGGTATCGCATGCGTCGGACAGAGAGAGCGTCACAGTTCGCGGGCAGGGCCAATCGCGCGGGGCCGCGTTGATGAACGGTCGTGAGCCATGACCGGGCCCGTCGATGGTGCGAGCCCTTGTGGACGGCGGTCAGGTCGAAATTGGAAGTGAGCCCCCCGCGGAACTCCAGCAGCACCGGTGCCCCGCTGCCCGCACCAGGTATCTCGATGATCCGGTCCCGCCAGCCGGACCACGTACTGCCGGCGGTCATATCGCCCACTGACCCTCCCCATTCGCACGTCTCGTGTGATACATGGAGTCATGCTCACACGAACTGACACCCGTACGTCAGGAGAAGAGCCCCATCATTTCCGACGGACCGGTCCGGGGACGGTCCGGCGATCCGCCGTCCTCCGGAGGGGGCTGAGGGGTCCGTGGTGAGCAGCGGCGACGACGGTCCGGGTGGTCTGCCCGGCGGGTGGTTCTCATTCAGCTGGGGGTGCACGTGTACGGACCTGCGATACCGATCCTCGTGTTGACGGGTATCGTTTTCTGGTTCTCTGTCACAGCTTTTCGACGGGGCAGATCATTACGGAAGCGCGGCGTCCGCACCGCCGCGAAATGTGTGCACAGGGAGAGGGATTCGAAAGGAATCAGCTTCCTTGTCATGCGGTTCACGGCAGAAGACGGCAGGGCGCTGCAGGCGAGGGTGGGGCCCTTCAGGAATCCGCCCGCACTGGTGGGCGGCATCATCGATGTGGTCTATGACCCGAAGGACCTGTCCAATGTCGAGATTCCCAGCAACATGATGACCGGAAGGGTGTCCCTGCCGGTGGCCGTCGTTTCCGGTCTGCTGCTCGCCTTCTGGCTGCTCGTGCTGTTCTCCGGCGCCTGAAAACGCGAAGAGATCTCGGGGGGAGATCAGAGGAAGATCAGAGGAAGAAGCGAGTGAGTTCCTCCGCCGTCGGAGCTCCCGCCTGTGCTCCCGTCCGACCCGCCGGCTCGGCGTTCGACTCGCCGCCCGGCCGGGGTACGGCTGCCGGGAACTTCAGCGGCTCGCTGTCCTCGTCCCGGTTGACCGTCGCGAACATCCAGTTCGCCTCCGCGAGTTGGTCGACGACGGAGGCGAGCAGGTAGTCGGTGACCGACCAGTCCGCCGCCTCGCCGTGCAGTTCACGGGCCGTCGCGCTGTCCCTCGGGAGGTGCTGGACCAGCACCGAGAGCCGCCGCGACGACAGCTGCCCCCGGTGCCAGTCCAGCAGGTCGATCCCGTAGTGGCGGAGCAGGTCCACCTCCAGGGCCTCGGCGTGCTCTTCCACGAGCTCGCCGAGGCTCAGTCTTCCCCCAGGCCCAGCCCCGTCTCCTTGCCGTAGGCCTCAAGGATCGCGGCGATGTCCTGCATGGTGACGTCATGCCGCTCGAACCGGGTGAACTGCTCGTCTCCCAGCAGGAGTCGCAGCAGCCCGTCCACGTCGTTGTCGTCGAGGTCGCGGAGCGTGCGGGCGGTGGTGCGGGTCAGTTCGGTCGGCAGCTCGAAGCTGTCGTCGTCGAGCTCGAAGGTCCAGGCCTGCCCGAGCGCTTCCAGGCGCTGCGCGCGGGCCGCGTTGACGTCGAATCCGGCCATCTGTGAACTCCTTTGTGGGGAGGGGGATACGGGTGCCGTGGTGTGTCTGGTGCGGGTGCGTTGTGGCCGGCCGCGCAGTTCCCCGCGCCCCTGAAGGGCGGGGCTGCGCCCCTGCTTCTGCACCGAAGGGGCGCGGGGAACTGCGCGGCCGACCCCCACCGGCCCGCAGCCGACATGCGACCGCGGGCCGGTGAATGAGCCGGGCTGTCAAGGAAGGCGGATCAGAGCGCGGCGTACGCCTTGTCCTTCATGATCCACTTGGCCAGTTCGCGGTTGGTGCTCTCCGCCTCCAGCGCGGTGAAGGTGACCCCGAGCTTCACGGAACCGGTCCGTGTGAAGCCCAGCTCCTCGCTGTCGGTGACCTGCCCACGCGGCAGGATGAAGCGGTACACGGCGTCCGTGCCGTCCGTGAACTCGATCCCGAGGGCGCGCTCGTCCTTGGCCGGCGTGCTCGGGATAAGCAGCTCGTAGGTGTCCGCCACCGCGGTTCCGCCCACCGAGGTCTGCGTGATGCCGGTGGCCGGGATGCCCATGAAGAAGGAGAGCGTGCTCTTGTTCATCTGGAGCAGCTGGAACTTCACGGTCAGATCGCGGTCGGAGTAGATGAAGCGGCCCGGGGACGCCGACTGCCAGGTGTCGACCGGGTCGATCTTGTCCTTCTTGTTGAGCTTGATGCCGTCGGCGGAGGTGTAGCCCAGCTCCACCCAGCCGGTCGGCCAGACATCGTCGGACTTGACCGGCGCGGTGGTACCGGCGGGGGCCACCAGGACCCGGCCGGTACCGGCGACACGGATTTCCTTGCCGTTGTTCGTTGCCATGCGAACGCCTCTCTCACATACAGGTACGGGACTTGGGGCTCAGCCGAGCCGCAGCAGCAGCCGGATCGTGGAGCGGTAGCGGTTCGCCGCCGAGCGCGTGTAGTCGGGCAGCCAGCGCGGTCCGTCGGCCTCGGTGACGTCGACTACGGCCGCGGAGCCGTACACCGTGTCGGCCAGCTCCAGGACACAGGCACGGGCGGACAGCGCCACGGTGTGCGCCGTGGGCTTGTCCGGGCCGTACGCCTCCAGGTCGAGCAGCGGCTGGTCGAGATGCTGGTCGTCGACCCAGGCGCCGCCCATGTGGGAGACGAGGACGACCTTCTGGGTGCCGTCGAACCCGGCCGGCGGGCGGCTGTCGACGGTGACGCCGGTCAGCTCGGCCCGGCTCTTGAGGAAGTCGACGACCAGCTGCTCGGCGTCGGGGAAGGTCAGGATGGCCACATGGACGCTCCCTTCGGGAGATGAGGTTTCCCGGGGTGCCCTGAGTTTCCGGGCAACACAAAGCGGCAGGTCCGCCGCCCGTCCGCCGGGCGCAGCTCTGCCGCTGCATCCAATGTGACACCGCTCGCCCGAACGTGCAACCGGCTTATGCCGGGGGGCTATTCGGGCGCTCGGGTGCGCGGGTGGACGCGGGAGGGGCCCCGCCGCGTGCTGCGGTGGGGCCCCTCCCGCGTACGGCGGGGTCGGTGGTCGTACTGATCGCGGATCGCGGATCGCGGATCGCGGATCGCGGTTCAGTGGTCGTGGCGCCGGGTGCGGTACGTCGTCCGCTCGGCCGCGAAGACGTCCTCCAGGCGGAAGAGGCGCCGTCGGCCCTGACTGCCCGCGGACCGCAGATGGCCGCGCTGCACCCACTTGCGGATGGTCGCGGTCGTGACACCCGCCTCGTCGGCGGCCAGCTCGGTGGTGATCAGAGGTGGAGCGTCGGTCACGAGGGCTCGGCCTTCAACACCCGTCGGCACGCGGGGTTGACGCATCTGATCTCGGCCCGTTCCGGGAGCGCCCGCAGGGACACGCAGTCGCACGCGGGGCAGCGGCCGGGCAGCCGGACGAGCTGTTCCGGGTCGCCGAGCGCGCGGGCGCAGCGTGCGGCCATCCGCCGGGTCTCGTCCTCGACGTGCGGAGCGAGCAGCGGGTCGGCGGCGATGCGGTCCAGCAGCCCGGCGATCCGGCGCAGTCGTACCGGTACGGGGGCGGGGGGCACCGGCCGCAGCCCGAGCCGTTCACGTACGGCCTCCTCCAGTTCGACGACCCCGTCGGTGATGTCCCGTACGGCGTCGGAGACGTAGAGGCGGACCGGGGCGGCCGTCCCGCCGACGGGTCCGCCGCCACGCCGTTCCCGCAGTGCGCCGCGGCCCGCGGGGGACAACTCGTCGACGAGGTCCGGCCACCGGCGGACGAGGGAGGCGATCCACACGGCTCCGCCCTGTCTCTCGCTCATCGGGTGACCTCGCGTCCGTTGCGCCACAGGCGGCCACCGCTGACCCCGTCGAACCAGGTGTGCGAGGGGTCGACCACGGCCTCGCACCGCTTGCGGATCGGGCACCGGCCGCAGGCGCGTAAGACGGGCTCGGCCTCGGCCGGGATCCGGGTGAACACCGAGTGTTCGGACAGGTGGGCGCAGGCGGCCTCTCTGCGCCAGTCCAGCGGTCCGGGTGTGGTGACAGCGGCCTCGGACAGTTGATCGTGCACGTGCAACCCCTCCTCATGTATGGGAACATGTGTTCGATAGTTGCGGGCGAGCGGTCAGAGTCGCATGTTGCGAGCGCGTACGCAAGTGATTACGCTCCGTGAAGGGTGGTGCGGTGACGGCCTGTCAATCCCGTTTTTGCTGCGCAGAGTTACCGAAGTTGCCGAATCTCCACAGTTACGTGCGAGCGCGCACACAAATTCGCGCGTGTGCGATCGGTACGCTGCCCCGGCGACGAGGGGAGAGCGGACACATGGCTTCGAGCGCACGGGCCGGGGCCCGTACGGATCAGACGTACCGGGCGGCGGGACTGCGGGAGTTCGCCGGCTGGATCGAGGAACTGCTGCGCGCCCGGGGCTACGACATCGACAGCCCGCGCGGCGGCGGCCGTTCGAAACTGGCCGACGACGCCGGGGTGCACCGGGCCGCCGTGAGCAGGCTGCTCCAGCGGCAGTCCATGCCCGACCTGGAGACGATGCGGCGCATCGCGGCCGTACTCGGCGTGCCCCTGCGGGAGATGCTCATCCGCTCGGGCCGGCTGACCGAGGAGGACCTGCCGCTCACCGGCACGGGCCGTCCCGCGGACGGGGAGGAGCACCCGTGGCTCAGCCCCGAGGAGGCCGCCTGCCGGATGGGTGTCCCGCCCGAGCTGCGGGAGCTGTTCGCCAGGGTGGCACGGCAGTTCCTGCCGGAGGGTGCTTGACGGCGGAGAGGACGGAGCACGGCATGGGTGAACCGGGAGGCGGTCGTGGGGCCGGGGCCGAGAGCGTCGCCGACGCCGTGGAAGCCGTGGGCGAACTCCTCGGCGTACTGGCCGAAAAGGTGCGGGTCGCGGGCCCGGACGGTGTTCGCGTACTCACCGAGGAGGAGTTGCAGCGGCATCAGCTGAGCTGGTTCCGCGCGGGCTGGGAGGAACACGCCAGGGCGTCCGGACAGGAGCACCTGGTGGGCCCGGACCGGCCACCGGCCCGCCTCCTGCCCTTCCCCGAACGCCCGCGGGGCCACGAACACCCCTCGGACGACGGCGGCTGATGGCGGCGGCGAGCCGGGCTTCAGGGCCGCGAGCCGGCACATGGCCGCCGGAGGGTGAGCAGTCGCGGATGCGCATTCATCCGCGAGTGCTCACCTCCCGGTCGGTTCTGTCACCTGCGAGAAGGTTCTACCGCCGGGTCACGGAGTCCGGCGGCAGGCCGTGGGCTCCTTGAAGAGCTCGGCCAGGGCGCAGGACAGGTCGGTCGCCCAGTCCCCGGCATCGGCTCCCGTCCAGTCCTGCTGTTCCTCCTGTTCCTCCTGTTCCCCTTGTTCCTTCTGCTGTTCCTGCTGGTCCTGCTGTTTCCCCGGCTGCTCCGCGGGCTGTTCCTGCTGCTCGTCGGGCAGTTCCGGCGGGGTCTGGAGCCGGCTGTCGAGGTCGCGCTTCGTGTAGGCCTCGACGCAGGCGGCGATCGCCTCGTGCAGGGTGCCGGTTCCCGCGATTCCGGCCGCGCCGGTCCAGTCGACGTCACAGGCGCCGGGGACCGGATCGGGCGCGGGTGCCGCGGACCGGGTGACGGCCGCCGCGGACGTGCCTGCGGTCAGAGCGAGGCAGCCCGCGGCCAGCGCAGTTATGAGGCATCGGGAGAAAATGCGCATGGGAACTCCGTGGTGAAGGAGGACACGGTCAAAACGGTCTGGTCCCAGCAAGTTCCGGCAGCCGCCCCGCCGCAATCCGTGCGCCGCCGATCAGGTGCTCACACTGACCCGGACGTGGGATTCCGCCGCCTTTCACACCGATCATGCCGACCCGTCAGGATGCGTACCGACTCACCCGTTTCTGTCGTGTGAAGAGTGCGAGGGCGGTGTGGATTCTCACTCCGCGCATCCGCCCGACTTCGCCGCCGTCTCTTCACAGACTTCTGTTGCGAGGTCGTTAGCAGTTACTCCTTGACGCCCCGAGAACCCCCGCGTTGGCTTTTTGTCACCTGGGCCCGCACTGTCGCCCTCGTACGGAAGGCACCTGAAGTGAACCGCGCCACACGTCGTACCGCCCTGGCCGTAGCCGTCTCCTCCATGACCCTCGCCCTCGCCGCGTGCGGGAGCGGTGACGACGGCGCCGACGCGAGCCCCACCAAGGGTGACGACATCACGGTGGGCCTGCTGCTGCCGGAAAAGGCGAACTCCCGCTACGAGAAGTTCGACTACCCCATCATCAAGAAGAAGGTCGGCACGCTCACGGACGGCAAGGGGAAGGTCGTCTACGCGAATGCCGAGCAGGACGCCGACGTGCAGAGCGGGCAGCTGCAGAAGATGGTGGACGACAAGGTCGACGTGCTGATGGTGGACGCCGTGGACTCCCGTGCCATCGCCGCCGGTGTGAAGAAGGCCAAGAAAGCCGGAATTCCCGTCATCGCGTACGACCGGCTGGCCGAGGGCCCGATCGACGCGTACATCTCGTTCGACAACGAGGAGGTCGGACAGGTGCAGGGCCGGGCCCTCGCCGACCGGCTCGACGGCGACAAGTCCCAGAAGATCGTCATGATGAACGGCGCGGTGACGGACCCGAACGCCGCCCAGTTCAAGGCGGCCGCCCTCACCGAGCTGAAGAACAAGGTCACCGTCGCCAAGTCGTACGACACCAAGGACTGGAAGCCGTCGAACGCCCGGGCCAACATGATGGCGGCCATCTCCTCCATCGGCGTCGACAACATCGCCGGGGTGTACTCGGCCAACGACGGCATGGCGGGCGGCATCATCTCCGCGCTCAAGGCCGCGGGCGCCACCAAACTGCCGCCGATCACCGGCCAGGACGCCGAACTGGACGCGGTGCAGCGCGTCCTCGCCGGGGACCAGTTCATGAGCGTCTACAAGCCGTACCCCGAGGAGGCGGAGACCGCCGCCGAGATAGCCGTGGCCCGCGTCCGCGGCTACGGGATCGAGTTCGACTCGCTCACCCCCGACAGGGTCTCCAGCCCCACCGACAAGAGCATTCCCGCCAGTCTCGTCCAGGTCACCTCCCTGACCCGCAACACCATCGAGTCGACGGTCGTCGATGACGGCATCTACTCGGCGGAGGAGATCTGCACCGCCAAGTACCGGGCGGCGTGCGAGGAACTCGGCATCAAGTAGCCCGCGCCGCCCGCTCCCGGCGGACCCCACCTCGCGGACCGACGGCCCACACAGCGAGTCCCGGCCGAAGTTCGGCCGGTTCCGTCGGTTGCGGTGCGGCGGACGCCTGCCCATGGGCAGCCCCTGCCCCACCGGGCGGCTCCGGCAGCACACTCCACGCACCGGACGACGCGTACGCGCCACACCGGTTTCCCGCGTCCCGACGCGCGCCCTGACGTCGGACGCTGCCCGCGACCCGGCGGGCGCCCCACGGTTTCCGGCAGCTCACGCGGGCAACGGCCCCCGTGCGGGAGGCGCGCGCCGCCGCCCCCTTCAGCTTGTTGCAACGAGTCACACGGACGTGTGCGCAAACGCGGATCAAGTGGTGCGATGGGGGGCATGGAAGCGGGGAAGCCGTGTTGCGGAGCCGGGGGACGCCGCGCATAGTTGCGCTGCGGAAGAGGCTGGAACCGGGGGTTGGGGAGATGGCCGGGCACAGGACGGAAGCGCATCCGCACGGTGCTGACCGCCTGTGCGATGCCGGAGACAGGGTGTACTCCCGGGCGGTGCGGCGCGGCCGGGTGTCCCGCGAGGACGCCGAATCGGTGCCCTGCCTGGTCGAACTGGCGCTTCTGCACCCCGACCCCGACGACATGGGCTGGCTGGTGCCGACCTCACCGCAGGAAGTCATGACGCGCCTGCTGCGCGAGATGCACGAGCACGTCGTCGCCACACAGTCACGCATGGGCGAGGCGGTGTCCGCCTTCGAGTGGTACGCGGCCCTCGGCGGCGACGCCCACTCACCCTCCGAGGGAGTGGCGATCCGGGTGCTCGACGGGCTGCCCCGGATCCGCGCCGCGATGGACGAGGCGACCGAGGCGTGCACCTCCGAGGTGCTGGCCGTCCAGCCGGGCGGCATCCGCCGCGAGGACGAACTCTCCGAGGGCCTGCACCGGGCTCTCGCGCTGCGCCGCCGCGGGGTGCGCATGCGCGACCTGTACACGCACGTGGCCCGGCACGGCCAGGGCCTGCTGAACTACATGGAGCTGATGGAGGAGGCGGCGGAGGCCCGTACCCTCGACGAGGTCACCGAGCGGCTCATCGTCTTCGACCGCACCGTCGCGTTCATCCCCGCGAGCCCCGACCGCACCATGGCCCTGGAGCTGCGCCACCCGGCGCTGGTGGGCTATCTGGTCACCGTCTTCGAACGGCTCTGGCGCCTCGCGATCCCGCTCACCGCGCCCCTGCCGGACACGGGCATCGAGGGCATCACCCACCGCGAACGCTCCATCGCGGCGCTGCTGGCGGAAGGCCACCAGGACGCGGTGGTCGCGGAGCGCCTCGGCATCAGCGTCCGTACGTGCCGGGCGCACATCGCCCGGCTGTCGGAGACGCTGGGGGCCGCCAGCCGTACGCAGTTGGGGGTGCGGATCGCCCAGGCGGGCCTGGACGGGCCGCCGCGCGCCGCGGAACTCCAGCCCGTCACCGTTCCGAACCGTCCAGGATCCCCGAGCGGCCGATGAGGTAGCCGAGCTGGGCCCGGCTCTCGCTGCCGAGGGTCGCGGCGAGTTTGGCGATGTGGACGCGGGCGGTGCGCACGTTCAGGCCGAGGCGTTCCGCGATGACGGCGTCGGTGTGGCCCTCGACGAGGAGGCCCGCGATGGCCTGCTGGCGCGGGGTGACGCCTCTGAGCGAGGGCTGTCGGACGGCTTCGGGGTGCATGGGCGTGGCCAGTCGCCAGAAGCGGTCGAAGGTGGTCGCGAAGTAGCCGACGAGGGCCGGATGGCGGACTTCCAGGGCGATGCTGCCGTCCTTGTCGACAGGGATGAAGGCGACGGCACGGTCGGTGACGATGAGCCGGTCCGTGAGTTCGTCGAGGGAGCGGGCCTCGACGTCGCCCCTCAGCAGTTCATGGCGGGCGAGGACGGTGGGCGAGTGGCGCACTGTGTGCTGGTAGAGGGTGCGGATACGGCCACCACGGTCCAGCAGGGCCTGGTCACGGGCCAGGGAGATGGCCTCGGCCGTGTAGCGGCGCTCACCGGTGTGGGTGGCGGGCTGGATGGTGAGGAGTTCACGGGACATGTGGGCCATGGCCTCGGTGATGGCCTGGTTGATCTGCTCCGAACCGCTGAGGACGCTGATCACCGGTGTGTCCGCTGTCGTCCGACGCTCGTCGACCCGCATCAGCGGCTCGAACACCGCGGCCAGCCGGACCTCGCGCCGCCGCTCGTCGGCTATGCGCTCGCCGGATCTCCGCAGCAACCGATGGAGGGCGACGAGCGGCGCGACGGGTTCCAGACGACTCAGATCCTCGGCAGCCGGCCGCAGCAGCCCGAAGTCGACGAGGCAGGGCGCCCCTTCGGCATCCGCACCGCTCACGCGCCCCTCGCGCAGGGCCCGTTCGTACAACTCCGAGCCCGCCTCGCACAGCTCTTCCACACTGTGTGCGGAGTGCGGAACCGTCACTCCGCGGCGTCCTGCTTCAGGATCCCCGATTCCGCGATGCGGTAGCCGAGCTGTGCCCGGCTGCCGCTGCCCAGGGCTGTGGCCAGCTTCGCTATGTGCGCGCGACATGTTCGTACGTTCATGCCGAGGCGCCGCGCTATCGCCTCGTCGACATGGCCCTCCACGAGGAGTTTGGCGATCGAGTGCTGGATGTTGGTGATGCCGTCGGGGGCGGTTTCGTACGGGGCGCCGGCGCTCAGCGGGACGGCTCGGCCCCAGACGAACTCGAAGACCTTGATCAGGTAGCGGACGAGACCCGGATGACGAAGCTCCAGGGCGACCTGCTGGTCGTCGCGCGTGGGGATGAACGCGACCGTCTCGTCGCAGATGATGAGACGTTCCACCAGCTCGTCGATGGTGCGGTACTCCACCTTGCCGTTGGAGAGCTGGTCCACGTAGGCCAGCTTCTCCTGGCTGTAGCGGGCCGTGTGCTGGTAGAGGGTCCTGATCCGCACACCGCGTTCGGTCAGCGGCCTGTCGCGTTCCAGCCCGTGCATCAGGTTGCGCTCGGAGATGCGGTTGCTCGGCTGGATGGTGAGGACCTCGGTCTGGCACTGGGCCGTGGCCAGGTTGAGCGCCGAGTTGATCCGGTCGCTGCCCTCCAGCACCGTGATGGAGTGGGTGGGGGCCGTCGCCTGGGCGCTGAGTGTCATGAACGGCTCGAAAGCATCGGTCAGTTCGATCGACAACCGCCGGTGCGCCGTGATTTCGCGCTCTATGGGGTTGAGTCGCTGGGCCAGGGCGACCGTCGGGGGCACCGGGCGCAACCAGCTCGCGTCGTCCGGATCAGGGTGAAGAAGGGCGAACTCCATCAAGCAGGGAGCGGACTCGACCTCCTCGCGGGCGATACGTCCCGTGCGGAGCGCGGTCGCATAAAGGCGGCTGCCTTCCTCGCACAGCTCGGTCACCGCATGAGGATGTGTCGGTTTATGTCTCTTCGCCATCAAATCTCCACCCCCCAGGGTCCTGAACGTGCAGGAACATGATGCATCGATTATGTGGCCATGATGTGCCCGAATGAGCCATCGTCGTATCCGACGGGGGAGAGGGACCTTCAAGTGAGGACGAAGCCGACTATGGGTAAGAAAATGCTTCGCTCGGTGCTTGTCGCCGTCTTCTCCGCCGTTGTGGCCTTCGGAGCGCTGGATGGCCTCTCCGACGCGAAGGGTGACGTTCGAGCGGACACCAGCTGGCCGTCGGCCGGCCAGAACGGCGAGACTGCTGTCCCCCCTGACACCAGCTGGCCGGTCGCCCCGATAGACGGCGCCCCGATAGACGGCAGTGTCGGAGGCTGACATGAGCACTCCTCCCGACGACCGGTCCTTCCGCAGAGAAATGGCCACCGCCTACCGCTCCGGCTGGCACTTCATCGACCTGGCCACCGCCATCCCCCACAGCGGTGACTCGTTGATGGTGACCGTCTTCGGAGAGCCGGTCGTGGTGACGCGGGACGACGAGGACGACGTACGGGCGTACCGGTGTCTGCGGCGGCCTCGGGGGGCGCCACAGCCGGTACGGTGCGCCATTCGGTACGGAATGATCTTTGTGAACCTCGATCAGCGCGACCATCGGCTGGACGAGCCGGAGGCCCCGGACGTACGAACCATCGCAGCCACCCCCCGCAGTGCCTGACGCGATTCCCCCGTCGTTGTAAATCGCTCAGGCGCTTCCCCCCGCAGCGGCGTCACCGTGACCTGAACACGGTGACGCCGCTGCAGTTTTCCGGCACGTTCCGCCCGGACAGGTTTCAGCAGGAATGCTTCATGCCTCCCCAGGGCTGCACAAGGGTGAAAACCGGCCTCGCGCCGCGGTCGCCCCTCCGAGGGCCCCGTGTGTGCTCCCCGCGGTGTCAGCAGTTGCCCATGCCCGACGTCAGGGCGATCTCGATGACCACCCGGGCCGGATTGGGCGACGGCGTCCTGCTGTAGCGCTCGGCGTAGCGGCGCACCGCCTCCGCGACCCGCTCCGGGTCCCCGGACACCGTCGCGCGCCCCTCCAGCGTCGCCCACCGCCGCCCCTCCAGCTGGCAGACGGCGACCGGCATCCCGTCGGGCCCGGCGGCCAGCACGTTGCGCACTTTCCTGCTGGACTTGGAGGAGATGACCCGAGCCAGACCGGCCTCGGGATCGTATGTAACACCGACGGGTACCACATGAGGGGTGCCGTCGGGACGGAAGGTGCTCAAGGTGCACACGTGGCGTTCCCGCCAGAAGCCGAGATAGGAGTCGCCGGGATCGCGTGGGTTCACGGGGTACGAGGCCATGAACCGGAACCTAACCCGTTGAGCCCTCTTGAGTGGAATAGACTCACCTTTGTGTACTTTGGTTGGGTCAGCCAACACCGCACGGGTACGAGCGTGAGCACGAGCACGAGCACGAGCACGAGCACGAGCACGAGGAGGAGAACGCGAACGTGGACGCCGAGCTGACCAACAGGAGCCGGGACGCCATCAACGCGGCCAGCAGCAGGGCCGTGTCCGAAGGTCACCCCGACCTCACCCCCGCGCACCTGCTGCTCGCGCTGCTGGCCGGGGAGGACAACGAGAACATCACCGACCTGCTGGCCGCGGTCGAGGCCGACCAGGCCGCCGTGCGGGCCGGCGCCGAGCGCGTCCTCGCCGCGCTGCCCAGCGTGACCGGCTCCACCGTCGCCCCGCCGCAGCCCAACCGTGAGCTGCTCGCGGTCATCGCCGACGCGAGCGAGCGGGCCAAGGAGCTCGGGGACGAGTACCTCTCCACCGAGCACATGCTGATCGCGATCGCCGCCAAGGGCGGCCAGATCGGCGACGTACTCTCCCAGCAAGGGGCCAGCGCCAAGAAGCTGCTGGAAGCGTTCGAGAAGAGCAGGGGAGGGCGCCGGGTGACCACCCCGGATCCCGAGGGCCAGTACAAGGCACTCGAAAAGTTCGGTACCGACTTCACCGCCGCGGCCCGGGAGGGCAAGCTCGACCCGGTCATCGGCCGCGACCAGGAGATCCGCCGCGTCGTACAGGTCCTGTCGCGGCGCACCAAGAACAACCCCGTCCTCATCGGCGAGCCGGGCGTCGGCAAGACCGCCGTGGTGGAGGGCCTCGCCCAGCGGATCGTCAAGGGCGATGTGCCCGAGTCCCTCAAGAACAAGCGGCTGGTCTCGCTCGACCTGGGCGCGATGGTCGCGGGCGCCAAGTACCGCGGCGAGTTCGAGGAGCGGCTCAAGACCGTGCTCGCGGAGATCAAGGGCTCCGACGGGCAGATCATCACCTTCATCGACGAGCTG
Organism: Streptomyces sp. NPDC087844; assembly: GCF_044742785.1. Lineage (NCBI taxonomy): Bacteria > Bacillati > Actinomycetota > Actinomycetes > Kitasatosporales > Streptomycetaceae > Streptomyces > Streptomyces sp. NPDC087844. The sequence continues at coordinate 30,116 of NZ_JBIUVD010000035.1, forward strand.
CACACCGTCGTCGGCGCGGGCGCGGGCGGTGATTCGGCCATGGACGCCGGAAACATGCTGAAGCCCATGCTCGCCCGCGGCGAGCTGCGCATGGTCGGCGCCACCACCCTGGACGAGTACCGCGAGCGGATCGAGAAGGACCCGGCGCTGGAGCGGCGCTTCCAGCAGGTGCTGGTGGCCGAGCCGAGCGTCGAGGACACCATCGCCATCCTGCGCGGACTCAAGGGCCGGTACGAGGCCCACCACAAGGTGGTCATCGCGGACAGCGCGCTCGTCGCCGCCGCGACCCTCTCCGACCGGTACATCACCTCCCGCTTCCTGCCCGACAAGGCCATCGACCTCGTCGACGAGTCCGCGTCGCGGCTGCGGATGGAGATCGACTCGTCGCCCGTCGAGATCGACGAGCTCCAGCGGGTCGTCGACCGGCTGCGCATGGAGGAGCTGGCGCTCGACAAGGAGACCGACGCGGCCTCCAAGCAGCGTCTGGAGAAGCTGCGCCGCGACCTCGCCGACAAGGAGGAGGAGCTGCGCGGTCTCACCGCCCGCTGGGAGAAGGAGAAGCAGTCCCTCAACCGCGTCGGTGAGCTGAAGGAGCGGCTCGACGAGCTGCGCGGCCAGGCCGAGCGGGCCCAGCGCGACGGCGACTTCGACACCGCCTCCAAGCTCCTCTACGGCGAGATCCCCACCCTGGAGAGGGACCTGGAGGAAGCCTCCGAGGCCGAGGAAGCGGTCTCCAAGGACACGATGGTCAAGGAGGAGGTCGGCCCGGACGACATCGCCGACGTGGTCGGTGCCTGGACCGGCATCCCCGCCGGCCGCCTCCTGGAGGGCGAGACGCAGAAACTGCTGCGCATGGAGGAGGAGCTGGGCCGCCGGCTGATCGGTCAGAGCGAGGCCGTACAGGCTGTCTCCGACGCCGTCCGCCGGACCCGCGCCGGCATCGCCGACCCGGACCGCCCCACCGGCTCGTTCCTCTTCCTCGGCCCCACCGGTGTCGGCAAGACCGAGCTGGCCAAGGCCCTCGCGGACTTCCTCTTCGACGACGAGCGGGCCATGATCCGCATCGACATGTCGGAGTACGGCGAGAAGCACAGCGTGGCCCGGCTGGTGGGCGCGCCTCCCGGCTACATCGGCTACGAGGAGGGCGGCCAGCTCACCGAGGCGGTCCGCAGGCGCCCGTACAGCGTCGTGCTCCTGGACGAGGTGGAGAAGGCGCACCCGGAGGTCTTCGACATCCTGCTCCAGGTCCTGGACGACGGGCGGCTCACCGACGGGCAGGGCCGGACGGTCGACTTCCGCAACACCATCCTGGTCCTCACCTCGAACCTGGGCAGCCAGTACCTGGTCGACCCCCTCACGAGCGAGGAGCAGAAGAAGGAACAGGTCATGGAGGTGGTGAGGGCCTCGTTCAAGCCGGAATTCCTCAACCGGCTCGACGACCTGGTGGTCTTCTCGGCGCTGAACAAGACGGAACTGGAACGCATCGCGCGCCTCCAGGTCGGCCGTCTCGCGAAGCGGCTCGCCGAGCGCCGGCTCACCCTGGAGATCACGGACGAGGCGCTGGCCTGGCTCGCGGACGAGGGCAACGACCCGGCGTACGGGGCCCGTCCCCTGCGCCGTCTCGTCCAGACCGCCATCGGTGACCGGCTCGCCAAGGAGATCCTCTCCGGCGAGGTCAAGGACGGCGACACGGTCCGCGTGGACGCCTTCGGAGACGGCCTGATCGTGGGGCCGGCGACGGGACCCGTGACGGTCGCCGCGGAGGGCCCGGCGAGCGGTCCGGCAGCCGGCCCGGCCAGTGACCCGGCCAGTGACCCGGCCAGTGACCCGACAAGCGGCCCGACAAGCGGCCCGACAAGCGGCCCGACAAGCGACCCGGCTTCGGGCAAAACGCTCTGAGCGGAATTCCGTCACCGGCGGGGGCGGGGGTTGCGGGCCCCCGCCCCGCATGGGGGAGGATGGCGGAATCCGTACGAAGGGAAAATCACGGTGAGCATCGACCCGTCCTCGATTCCGAACTTCGGGGGCCAGCCAGAGCCGAACCCCGGCGGACCGGCGGGCCCCGTCGTCCCGGATCAGGACCTTGTGAAGCAGCTCCTGGACCAGATGGAGCTGAAGTACGTCGTCGACGACGAGGGAGACCTCGCGGCGCCGTGGGAGCAGTTCCGTACGTACTTCATGTTCCGTGGTGAGGACGACCAGCAGGTCTTCTCGGTCCGGACGTTCTACGACCGGCCGCACCAGATCGACGAGAAGCAGCAGCTGCTCGAATCGATCGACGACTGGAACCGGCGCACGCTGTGGCCCAAGGTCTACAGCCACACGCACGACGACGGCACCGTCCGCCTCATCGGCGAGGCGCAGATGCTGATCGGCACGGGCGTCAGCCTGGAGCACTTCGTGTCGTCGACGGTCAGCTGGGTGCGGGCCGCCATCGAGTTCGACAAGTGGCTCGTCGAGCAGCTCGGCCTGGAGCAGGAGATCGACGAGGCCGAGAAGCCCCAAGAGGACGAGTAGTCCGCACAGCGGCTGTCCTCACTTCGCAGCGGCTGCGGCTTGTGGGCGAGACTTCACAGCGGCTTGTGGGCGAGTACGACCAGATACGCCCCGTACGCGAAGGAGAGCCCGGCCAGCGCGCCGACCACCAGGGTCGCGTGCCACGGCCGGGCTCTCGCCGTCCGCACCAGCGCGCACGCCAGCGGCAGCAGCAGCGGGAACGCCGGCAGCAGGAACCGCGGCTTGCACTCGAAGAACCCGGCGCCGCCGGCCGCCACGACCAGCAGCACGCCCGCGTAGACCAGCAGCGGCACGGGCGCGCGGTCCGCGAGCAGCAGCCCGTACAGCAGCAGTGCCGCCGCGACGATCACCATCGACATCGGGAAGACGAGCAGGCCGCCCTCCAGCAGCAGACGCCGTACGAAACGCAGCGCGTCCAGGCCGAAGTCGAAGCGCGAACCCCACAGCCGCTGCACCTCGAAGTACCCGCCGAGCGGATCGCCCTGCCGCCGCCCCACCCACAGCACGTACGCCACCCAGCCGAGCGGGGCGAGCACCGCGCCCGTCCACAGCCTGTGGGTAACTTTCCCGCGCCGCCTGAAGAACTCGTACGCCGCCGCCGCGAGGACCGCCGAGGCCACCGCGAACCCGTTCGGCCGGGCCAGCCCCGCACCCATGGCGAGGGCGCCCGCCCACACCCACCGGCCGGTGAGGACGGCGTACAGCGACCAGGCCGCGAAGGCGGTCAGGACCGGCTCCGTGTACGCCATCGACAGCACGACGGAGTGCGGCAGCAGGGCCCACAGGAGGACGAGGGCGGTGGCGACGGCCCGGTCGTGCAGCCGGACCCCGATCGCGTAGATCCCGCAGGCGGCGACCCCGGCGGCCGTCCACGAGACCAGCAGGCCCGCGCCGGGCCCGCTGAGCGGGGTCAGTTCGGTGACGGCCCGCAGCAGCCCCGGATAGAGCGGGAAGAACGCCAGGTCGCTGTGGACGACGTCGGGTTGGAAACGCAGGCTGCGGCCGTAGCCGTGCCCGGCGATCCGCAGATACCAGATGGAGTCCCAGGACCGACCGAGCAGCAGCACGGGATGTTCGCCGACCGCCCAGGCGGTCAGCGCCACGGCCGCGGCCCCCAGCAGCCGGGCCGCCATGAACAGTCCGAGGGCCGTGCCCATCGTGGCGGCCGGGACCGGGCGGCGCCGCGGCGGACGCTCGGTCCCGGCGGGAGGCGTGACGGGGGAGGGCGCGAGGGTACGTACGAGGGTCACATTCGCAGATTGATCGCACTTCGCGCCTTTTGCGAGCAACGCGCGGCCGACCGGGTCCGGTTCACCCCGATATTCCACCACCACGGCGCGCCGCCGTGACAGCGGGTCGCACGACGATCCTTGAGTCCTGTCAGTTTTCGTAGTGGTAGCGGCACTGTGCGATCAGGACGCCCTCCTCGGTGGCCTTGTAGATCAGTCGGTGCTCGTCGTTGATGCGGCGTGACCAGTAACCCTGGAATCCGTGCTTGAGCGGTTCCGGTTTGCCGATCCCCTCGTTGCCGTTCCGGGCGATGTCCGCGATGAGTGTGTTGACGCGCTTCAGGATCTTCCGGTCCTGAAGCTGCCACCACAGGTAGTCCTCCCAGGCGCGGGAGGAAAAAGTGATCTTCATTCGCGGCCTTTACTCGTCAGTCGCCAGCTCGCGTACGGTGCCGCCGCCGTTTTCCAACTCGTCGATGGACGCGAGCAGGCGCCGGGCGTTCGCAGGGCTGCGCAGCAGGTACGCCGTCTCCTTCAGGGACTCGTAGTCCTCAAGGGAGACGATGACGACAGGTTCATGCCCGGCCCGGGTGATGACGACCTCTTCGCGGTCGTCGGTGACTGAGTTGAGCACCTCGGCGTACCGTGCGCGCGACTCGGAATACGTCATGGTCTTCACGAACACCCCTCTTTCACGTACAGGAAATTGTACGTCGGTATCTGCGGTACGGGCAAGCGCCGGAACGGTGGCCTCGACCGGCCCCGCAGGACGACGGTCAGTGCGTGAATGCCTTGCGGAGCCGTCCCGCAGCGTCCGCCAGCACCTCGGTCCGCTTGCAGAACGCGAATCGGACGAAGGGCGCCCCGGCGTCCCGGTGGTCGTAGAAGACCGCGTTCGGGATCGCGACGACCCCGGCGCGCTCGGGCAGCGCCCGGCAGAACGCGAAGCCGTCGCTCTCGCCCAGCGGCCGGATGTCCGTGGTGACGAAGTACGTCCCGGCCGGCCGGAACACCGCGAAGCCCGCCTCCGCGAGCCCCGTGCTCAGCAGGTCCCGCTTGGCCAGCATGTCCGCGCGGAAGGCGTCGAAGTACGTGTCGGGCAGCGCCAGCGCCTCGGCGACCGCGTACTGGAAGGGCCCCGAGGCCACGTACGTGAGGTACTGCTTCGCCGAGCGCACCGCCGTGACCAGATCGGGGGCGCCGGTGATCCAGCCGACCTTCCAGCCGGTGAACGAGAAGGTCTTGCCGGCGCTCCCGATGGTGACCGTGCGCCCGCGCATTCCGGGCAGGGTGGCGAGCGGGATGTGCTCGGACCCGTCGAAGACCAGGTGCTCGTACACCTCGTCGGTGACCACCAGCAGATCCCGCTCGACGGCCAGCTCGGCGATCGCGGTGAGCTCCTCGCGGGTGAGGACCGTGCCGGTCGGGTTGTGCGGGGTGTTGATCAGCAGCAGCCGGGTGTTGTCCGTGACCGCGTCGCGCAGCTCGTCCAGGTCCAGCCGGAACCGCCGCCGCACGACCCCGTCGTCGCCGCTCTCCTCGTGCGGCCGCAGGGTGACCGGCACGCGCGTACCGCCGGCCATCGCGATGCAGGCCGCGTACGAGTCGTAGTAAGGCTCCAGGGCGATCACCTCGTCGCCGGGCTCCACCAGGGCGAGCAGGGTGGCCGCGATGGCCTCCGTGGCGCCCGCCGTGACCAGTACCTCGGTCCCGGGGTCGTACGTCAGGCCGTACCGGCGCTCCTGGTGCGCGGCGACGGCCGTACGCAGCTCGGGGACGCCCGGGCCCGGCGGGTACTGGTTGCCGCGCCCGTCGCGCAGCGCCCGCACGGCCGCCTCCCGGATCTCCTCGGGGCCGTCCGTGTCGGGGAAGCCCTGGCCGAGGTTGATGGAGCCGGTACTCAGGGCGAGAGCCGACATCTCGGCGAAGATCGTCGTACCGAACTCGGCGAGACGGCGGTTGAGGAGGGGGCGGCGTGCGCTGGAGGTCATGACGGCCATCCTGCGCTCAACCTCTGGAGTTGCTCAACTCTGCTTTGGTCCGTGAGACGAGAGGGCATCCCCCTCCCACGCAAGGAGCACACCTGGGTGTGCGGCAGGAATCACAGCAGAGTCACAGCAGTAGTCACAGCAGCAGTCGCGGCGACAGTCGCAGCAAGGATCGCGGCAGGAATCAGGCAGCAAGCAGACGAGAAGCAGAGCCCACGGGGGGCCGCTTCGGGGGAACGGAAGGAGGGTGACGCCATGATCATCGGCATCATCCTGACGTTGTTCGTCGTGGGGTTCGTGGTCGTCGTGGTCGCGCGGATCGCATCCGCCGACCGGGGGCGCGGTCGGGGCAGGGGACGTTCGCGCCGCAACAGTGACAGCTGGTGGGCAGGCGGCGGAGCGGTGGGCGGAGGCGACAGCGGCTCCTCCTCCTGCTCGTCGGGTTCGTCGGGTCACAGCTCCTCGTGCGGCGGCGGTTCGTCCTGCGGGGGCGGAGGCGGATGCGGCGGAGGCAGCTGACACGGGGCAGCTGAGCTCCGGGCGGCAGCCGGGTTCCGGGCGGGGCAACCGCGTCCGGGCAGGGAACCGCGTCCGGACCGTCTCGGCCGTCTCGACCGTCCGGACCGTCTCGACCGTCCGGTCGGACGGGCGCCCGTCGGGGGGTATCTCCCGACGGGCGCCTCGCCGTTGAGGGGGCGTGAAACCGGAGGCGAGCCCCCCAGGGGCGCGCTTTCTGGTTGAACAGTTGAGCTGTGGAGCCCTCGGGGGGATGGAAACCCTACGAAGTTGGGTAAAAACGCTGTGGCGGACGCGCCGTTCATGATTCCCTCGTATCGCCGACGCAGCCCCCGCAACAACCTTCTGACCTGGCCGACCGGGCCCGGATCACCGCCCGGCGCCGACCGGGGTGCGACGGACCGACCCCACCCTTGCGTGCAGCGGAGCCGACCCATGCTCACGACCCTCAACACCGCCTACACCGACACGCGCGCGGCCGACCTCGCCTGGGCCCTCGGATGCGAACCGCTGCCCGCGCTCGCCACCCTCGACCTCGAACTCGCCGACACCAGGTTGCAGTTGCGACTGCTGGGCGCGTCCCACCAGGTGCTCCTTGAGGAGGAGCGGGGCACTTGTTCGGAGACCGTCGCCTGCATCGCGGGCAGCAGCTCACCACTGCCACTCGGCGTCGCCAAGCGGGTGGACGACTGGGAGTACGAGTTTGCCGCGCGTGTGGAGACGCTGTCGCGAGGGTCCTTCGCCGGCCGGGCCCAGGAGTTGCTCGCCCTCGTCGCCGACCACCCGAACGGACTGGCGGGGGTCTTCCCCGGCAGCCCCCACGCCTTCACCGCGATGCTGGCGCAGCACCACGAGGGCCAGGTGCACTGGCGCACCTGGCACGCCTACCCCCAGGAGGGCCAACTGGTCGCCACCCGCACGAAGGTGGGCGTACGGGTACCCGCGCCGCTCTAGGACAGGTTTCGGGGCAGCTCCTGAGGCAGGTCCTGAGGCAGGTTTTGAGGCAGGTTTCGAGGTAGGTCCTGGGCCCGGCGTCACGCATCCGGCAGCCGTTCGGCGGGAGAGGTGCGGGAGGGGGCCCCGAAACGGCCGAAGTATGCGCGGGCGACGGCATTTACACACGTGTGGGTGACAGGGTGCGGTGAACCGGTGACGTAGCGTTCCCTGGGTGATCGAGCCGCACGCGCCCGCCCCACCCGGTACGGCCCCGCCGCCCCGCAGCGGCGCGGGCCAGGCGCGTCTGCCGGTCAGGCCCGCCACCGGCCGGTTCCTCGTCCTCACCGGCGTGTTCATCTGCGCTGCCTGCGGACTGGTGTACGAACTGGAACTGGTCGCCCTCGCCTCGTACTTGATCGGCGACTCCATCACCCAGGCCTCCGTCGTCCTGTCCGTGATGGTCTTCGCGATGGGCATCGGCTCGCTCCTCGCCAAGCGGCTGCGCTGTCGCGCCGCGGCCGGTTTCGGCGCCGTGGAGGCCCTGCTCGCCCTGGTCGGCGGCTGCAGCGCGATGGCCCTGTACGCCGTCTTCGCCTGGACCGGCGACTGGGGCGGCGCCTGGGCGAACGGCTCCAGCTACCTCCTCGTCGGCTTCTCCCTGGCCATCGGCCTGCTCATCGGCGCCGAGGTGCCCCTGCTGATGGAGCTGATCCAGCGTGTGCGCAGACAGGACGCGGGCGGCGCCGTCGCCGACCTGTTCGCCGCGGACTACGTGGGCGCGCTGGCCGGCGGACTGGCGTTCCCGTTCCTCCTGCTGCCGCTGCTCGGCCAGTTGACCGCGACGCTGATCACCGGCACGGTCAACGCGATCGCCGGCGCCGCGCTCGTCCTGGGTCTGTTCCGGCAGGACCTGACCCGGCGCGGTCGCTGGCTGCTGGTCGTCGCCAACCTCCTCGTGCTCGTGCTGCTCGCCTCGGCCGCCGTCCTCGTCGACGACTTCGAACGGTCCGCGCGGCACGCGATGTACGGCCGGGACGTCCGGGTGGCGATGCACACCGACGTCCAGGACGTCGTCCTCACCGGCGGTACCGACGGCAGCCGGCTCGGCCTCTACCTCGACGGCCGGCTGCGGGTCAGCGGCAGCGACGAGCGCCGCTACCACGAGGCCCTCGTCCACCCCGCGATGAACGGCCGGCACGCGCGCGTGCTCGTCCTCGGCGGCGGCGACGGGCTCGCGGTGCGCGAGGTACTGCGGCACCGGGGCGTACGACGGGTCGACGTCGTCGAACTCGACGCCGCGTTCGTCGAATTGGCGCGCACCGACCCGGCACTGTCCGCGCTGAACGGCCACGCGTACGGGGATCCGCGGGTGCGGGTCGTCGCCGCGGACGCGTTCGGCTGGCTGCGGCGGGCCCCGCGGGACGCGTACGACGTGGTGGTCTCCGATCTGCCCGACCCTCAGAACACGTCCAGTACGAAGCTGTACTCGCAGGAGTTCTACGGGCTGGCCCGCGAGGTGCTCAGCGACGGCGGGCGGCTCGTCGTGCACGCCGGGCCCGTGGCGGCCCGGCCGCGCGCCTTCTGGACGGTCGACGCGACGGTACGGGCGGCCGGGCTGCGGACGGTGCCCTACTCGGTCGGCGGCCGTGACTCCGAGGTGACGGACGGGTCGCGGGTCCCGCACGACTGGGGGTACGTGCTCGCCTCGCGTACGCGGCCGGACCTCGGGGACGGGGCGGCGGCGGACGGGGCCATGGCGGAGAGGGCGCCGCGCGTCCCGTCCCTGCAGGCGGGCGTCCGCGCGGCGGAGCGCACCAGGCTGGAGGGACTGCCGCCCTCGACGCTGGTGCACCCGAGATACGCGGACTGAAGCCAGGCCGCGTGCGGGTGCGGGTGCGGGTGCGGGTGCGCGTGCGGCTGCGCGTGCGCGTGTCGGTCCGCGCGTCCATCTGCGGCGGATCCGGGGGAATCCCCGCATGTACGGGTGCGGTACGGGTGGTGCTGGGTAGGCTCGGCCGACATGGAGCATGAGGTGTTCGTTCCGGTTCCCGTCGAGCGTCTGCGCGAGGCTCTCGCCGATCCCGCGCGAGTGGCGCGGGCGCTGCCCGGTCTCCAGCAGGACGCGGGGACGGCGCCCGTCTCCGGCCGCCTGAAGGTACGGGTCGGCGGGCACTCCATCACGTACCGGGGGACGCTCGGCGTCTCCGAGCGGGACGACGGCTCGTACTCCGTCGAGGCCGACGCCACGGAGGCCCGGGGCACGGGCTCGGTGAAGCTCGCGCTCACGCTGGCCGTCCGTCCGGCCGAGGGGGGCGTGACGCTCACGTTCACCGGTACGGCCTCGGCCGACGGCCGTATCGCCGACCTGCCGGCGGACGAGGTGGCGTCGGCGACGACCCGCCTGCTGAACCGGTTCGCGGAACACCTGGCGGCGGAGCCGGGGCCGGGGCCGGAGCCGTCACCGTCACCGGAAGAGGCGCCTGTCGCTGCGCCCGATCCGGTGGAGGATCCCCCCTCCTCGCACGTGCCGTTCGCGGAGGGCGACTTCGCGGGTGGCTTCGAGGACGACGGGACTTCGCCGCCGGGGGCACCGGCCGAGGCGGCGCACGCGCGGCGCACGATGATCGGCCGCAGCGCGGAGGAGGTCGACCATGCGCCGCCGCGGGGCCGGTACGCGCCCGTGCCGGCGCCCGATTCCGTGGGCGGCAGCGCGGTCCTTCGCTGGGCCGCGCCCGCGGCGGCGCTCGCACTGGCCTCGGCGATCGTGGTGGGCCGAGCCCTCCGCAAACGCCACTGACCGCAGGCGCGGGCGGGCGCCCCAAAGGGGCGCGGGGAACTGCGCGGCCGGCCACGGGCGGCCTGCGGTCGGCGTATCGGGCGCGGTGGGGGTTGCCCGCGCAGTTCCCCGCGCCCCTCAAAGGGCCGGCCGCGGCCGGGCCGCAAGCGGCAGACGGGCAGGGAGTGCCCCGACGGGGGCGCGGGGAACTGCGCGGCCAGCCACGGGCGGCCTGTAGTCGGCGTGCCGGGCGCGGTGCGTGCCCTGTAGGGGCGCGAGGAATAGCGCGGCCGGCCACGGGCGGCCTGCGGTCGGCAGAAGGGCAGATGTCCCCAAGGGGCGCGGGGAACTGCGCGATTGGCCCACAGACGGCCCGCAGGCGGGGGTGTGCCGGGCCGGGAGTGCCGGGATCGGGCCCTGCGGGCCACATACCGCGCCCCACCCCGTAGGGTCTCCCGCGTGAGTAACGAAGACATCACGCTGACCGCCGGCGACGCGCAAGCGACCGTGCAGCCGGGCAACGGTGGACGGATCGGCGGGCTGAAGATCGGCGGCGTCGAACTGCTGCGCCAAGGCGACAAGTTCGGCTGCTTCCCCATGGTCCCGTGGTGCGGCCGCACCAGGGACGGCCGCTTCCGCAACGGCGCCACCCCCCACCAACTCCCCCTCAACTCCCCACCCCACGCCATCCACGGCACCGCCCGCGACGCCGCCTGGCGCACCGCCCGCAAGAGCGCCGACGAAACCGTCATCACGTACGACCTCGCCGACCCCTGGCCGTACGCCGGCCGCGTCACCCAGGTCGTCGGGCTGACCGAGGACTCCCTCACACTGACCATGTCGGTGGAGACGTACGGCGATTCGTTCCCGGCGCAGATCGGCTGGCACCCCTGGTTCAACCGCAACCTCGGCGGCGAGGGCGCGCAGGACGTCCGGGTCGACTTCACCGCCGCCTGGCAGGAGGAGCGCGGCGACGACCACCTGCCGACGGGCCGTCGTATCGATCCGCAGCCGAGCCCCTGGGACGACTGCTTCGGAATGCCCGACGGCGTCGACGTCACCCTCACCTGGCCGGGGCAGCTCGCGCTGAACGTGGCCGGTCGCGAGCAGTGGGTCGTCGTGTACGACGAGCAGGAGGCCGCGGTGTGCGTGGAGCCGCAGACCGGGCCGCCCAACGGCCTGAACACCCTGCCCCGCCTGGTCACCCCCATCGACCCCCTGGAAGCCGTCACCACCTGGACCTGGCGCCGCCTCTAAGCTGACCCCCATGAGCGACGACGTGCGCGGCGAGCTGCTGCAGCAGATCAAGGACAAGGCCGTGGTGCACGGCAAGGTGACCCTCTCCTCCGGCATCGAGGCCGACTACTACGTAGACCTGCGGCGGATCACCCTGGACGGCGAGGCCGCCCCGCTGGTCGGCGAGGTGCTGCTCGACCTGACGGCGGACCTGGACTTCGACGCGGTCGGCGGCCTCACGATGGGCGCCGACCCGGTGGCCGCGGCCCTGCTGCACGCCGCCCACGCGCGCGGCCGGCGCCTGGACGCCTTCGTCGTCCGCAAGGAGGCGAAGGCGCACGGTCTGCAGCGCAGGGTCGAGGGTCCGGAGATCGCGGGCCGCCGCGTGCTCGTCGTCGAGGACACCTCGACGACCGGCGGCTCCCCGCTCGCCGCCGTCGAGGCCGTGCGTGAGGCCGGCGCGGAGGTCGTCGGCGTGGCGACCATCGTCGACCGCGCCACCGGCGCCGCGGAGAAGATCCACGAAGCCACCGGGGTCCCGTACCTCTTCGCGTACTCCAAGGACGAACTGGGTCTCGCCTGAGCCCTTCCGCAGGACCGGGGCCGGAGCCGGCCCCTTCCCCGGCCCCTTCCCTGGCCCCTTCCCTGGCCCCGGCTCCGGTCCCGGGTGATCGGTTGTCCACAGGGGCGAACAGCGAGGCCGGAGCATCCGGTCATGTCTGGAAGGATGGGGCCGACGATGACGTCGCCCCCTAGGTCAGGGTTCTCAGCAGAACGCCACCCGCACATACAAGGAGCGGACAGATGCCCATCGCAACCCCCGAGGTCTACAACGAGATGCTCGACCGGGCGAAGGCAGGCAAGTTCGCCTACCCGGCCATCAATGTGACCTCGACGCAGACCCTGCACGCTGCGCTCCGCGGCTTCGCGGAGGCCGAGAGCGACGGCATCATCCAGATCTCCACCGGCGGTGCGGAGTTCCTGGGCGGCCAGCACAAGAAGGACATGGTCATCGGTGCCGTGGCACTGGCCGAGTTCGCGCACATCGTCGCCGAGAAGTACGACGTCACCGTGGCGCTGCACACGGACCACTGCCCGAAGGACAAGCTCGACGGGTACGTGCGTCCGCTGATCGCGGTCTCCGAGGAGCGCGTCAAGGCCGGCCGGAACCCGCTGTTCCAGTCCCACATGTGGGACGGCTCCGCGGAGACCCTCGCCGACAACCTGGCCATCGCCCAGGAACTGCTGGCCCGCGCCGCCGCCGCGAAGATCATCCTTGAGGTGGAGATCACTCCGACCGGTGGTGAGGAGGACGGTGTCACGCACGAGATCAACGACAACCTCTACACCACGGTCGACGACGCGATCCGTACGGTCGAGGCCCTGGGCCTCGGCGAGAAGGGCCGCTACCTGCTGGCCGCGTCCTTCGGCAACGTGCACGGCGTCTACAAGCCGGGCAACGTCGTCCTGCGCCCCGAGCTCCTCAAGGAGCTGAACGAGGGCGTGGCGGCGAAGTACAGCAAGCCGTCCCCGTTCGACTTCGTCTTCCACGGCGGCTCCGGCTCCTCCGAGGAGGAGATCCGCACGGCCCTGGAGAACGGCGTCGTGAAGATGAACATCGACACGGACACCCAGTACGCGTTCACGCGTCCGGTCGCGGACCACATGTTCCGCAACTACGACGGCGTCCTGAAGGTCGACGGCGAGGTCGGCAACAAGAAGACGTACGACCCCCGCACCTGGGGCAAGCTCGCCGAGGGCTCGATGGCCGCGCGCGTCACCCAGGCCTGCGGCCACCTGCGTTCCACGGGTACGAAGATCAAGTAAGCGCCCGTTTCTCGTACGCGGGGCCCGGTTGTCCACAGGGAGAACCGGGCCCCGCCGTATGTCCGTATGATCCGGAACATGGCTGCCCCGACGCCCCCGACGGACCCCCCGGACCCGCCCGTCCCGCCCGTCCCGCCGGTCCGGCCCGTCCCGCCCGTCCCGCCGGTCCGGCCCGTCCCGCCGGTCCCGCCGAAGGAGTCTCCGGCCTCCTCCCCGGCGGCGTCCCCGGGCGTCCGGATGTCCTCCCCCGCGGGGAAGTGGATCCTGCTGACGACGGTCCTCGGTTCGGGCATGGCGATGCTGGACTCGACCGTGGTGAACGTCGCGCTGCCGACGATCGGCCGCGACCTCGACGCCGACCTGGCCGGCCTCCAGTGGACCGTCAACGCCTACATGCTGACCCTCGCGGGACTCATCCTCCTGGGCGGCGCCCTGGGCGACCGCTTCGGACGGCGGAAGGTGTTCGTCGTCGGTGTGGTGTGGTTCGCGGCGGCCTCACTGCTGTGCGGACTCGCACCGAACGCGGGCGTGCTCGTCGCCGCCCGCGCGCTCCAGGGTGTCGGCGGCGCGCTGCTCACCCCCGGTTCGCTGGCCCTCATCCAGGCGTCGTTCCACCCGCAGGACCGGGCGCGGGCCGTCGGTCTGTGGTCCGGTTTCGGCGGTATAGGCGCGGCGGTCGGCCCCTTCCTGGGCGGCTGGCTGGTGGACGGCCCCGGCTGGCGCTGGGTGTTCCTGCTGAACGTCCCGCTCGCCCTGCTGTGCGCCCCGATCGCCCTGAGACACGTACCGGAGTCGAAGGACGACCGGGTCCACGGACGCGGCTTCGACGTGCTCGGCGCCGCCCTCGGCGCACTGGCGCTGGCCCTGGTGACGTACGCGCTCATCGAGGCGCCCGGCGGCTCGGTGCCCGTCGTGGCGGTGACGGCGGCGGCCGGTGTCGCGGCGGGGGTCGCCTTCGTGGCCGTGGAGAAGCGGCGGCCCGACCCGATGATGCCGCTCGACATCTTCGCGTCCCGTCAGTTCACGGCGGTCAACCTCGTCACCCTGTGCGTGTACGCGGCCTTCGGCGGTTTCTTCTTCCTCTCCGCGGTCCAGCTCCAGGTGGTGGCCGGTTACTCGGCTCTCGGCGCCGGTACGGCGCTGCTGCCGACCACGGCCCTGATGCTGCTGCTGTCGGCCCGCTCGGGTGAGCTGGCCCAGCGTGTCGGCCCGCGCGTCCCGCTCACCGTCGGCCCGCTGCTGTGCGCGACCGGGATGCTGCTGATGCTGAGAGTGGGCGAGGACGCCTCGTACGCGGCCGACGTGCTGCCCGCCGTCCTGGTGCTCGGCACCGGCATGGTGACGCTCGTCGCGCCCCTCACCGCGACCGTGCTGGCCTCCGTGGACACCGGCCGGGCGGGCCTCGCCAGCGGCGTCAACAACGCGGCGGCCCGCGCCGCGGGCCTGGTCGCGGTGGCCGCGCTGCCGCTGCTGGCCGGGATGGGCGAGGACGCGTACCGGTCGGCGGACGCCTTCGACGACGCGTTCCGGCGGGCCATGCCCCTGTGCGCGGGCATCCTGGTGGTGGGCGCGGTGATCGCCTTCGCGACCGTGCGCAAGCCCGCGCCGGGCTGCCCGCGCCCGGAATGCCTCACACACGGCGGCGTGACGGCTCCGCCGCTGGAGCCGGACCGGTCGCGGGGGCGGCTGGAATAGTTTTCAGACAAGACAGCTCCACCCATGGAGCCCGGGGCGGCCACGGATAGCGCAAACTGGAACCCATGGCCATTCACAAGGATCTCCTCGGGGGACCGCCCCCGACCCACCTGCCCGACGACCCGGAGCCGCGCGAGCTCCTCGCGAACGGCACGGCGCCCGCCGATGTCGCCGCGAAGTACCCGACCTCCTCACTCGCCTGGGCACAGCTGGCCGACGAGGCGTACGAGCGCGGCAGTGTCGTCGAGTCGTACGCGTACGCCCGTACCGGCTACCACCGGGGCCTCGACTCCCTGCGCCGCGGCGGCTGGAAGGGCCACGGCCCGGTGCCGTGGGAGCACGAGCCGAACCGCGGGTTCCTGCGCGCCCTGCACGGCCTCGCCCGCGCCGCCCAGGCGATCGGCGAGCAGGCGGAGTACGAGCGCTGCGCGCAGTTCCTGAAGGACTCCTCCCCGGCGGCGGCCCAGACCCTGGGCTAGGCCCGAGGGGCTGGTCGACGGCCCCCGGGACGACGTACATGCAGGTCCGCCTGGTGTGACCAGGCGGACCTTGCGGTTTCGGGGCACGATTGTGGAGGATGCCGTTTGGGGACCGGGGCCCCCGTGTCGGAATTCGGCAGGGGCGGACCGCTACCCGGAGTACAGCAGGAGACAGCGATGTCCCAACAGGCTCAGCCCCACGAGGCGCAAGCGGCGCACAAGGCGCACGAGACGGCTTCGGAGCCCGAGACCCCGCATCTCGACTTCATGGGAACGACCCCGTACGAGGACTACGTACAGGCGGACGTTCTCACCCACCTCCAGCACACCCTCTCCGACGACCCCGGAGAGATGGTCTTCCTGGTGACGACCCAGGTCATGGAGCTGTGGTTCACCGTCATCGTGCACGAGTGGGAGACCGCGGCGAAGGCGCTGCGCGAGGACCGCGTGCCGGTCGCGGTGGCCGCCCTGAAGCGTTCGGTACGGGAGCTGGAGGCGCTGAACGCCTCCTGGAAGCCCCTCGGCCAGCTCACTCCGGCCCAGTTCAACTCGTACCGCAGCGCCCTCGGCGAGGGCTCCGGATTCCAGTCGGCGATGTACCGGCGGATGGAGTTCCTGCTCGGCGACAAGTCGGCGTCCATGCTCGTACCGCACCGGGGCGCGCCCCGGGTGCACGCCGAGCTGGAGAAGGCGCTGCACGAGCCGAGCCTGTACGACGAGGTGCTGCGGCTGCTCGCGCGGCGCGGTCACGCCGTTCCGTCCTCGGTCGTCCAGCGGGACGTCTCCGGCCGCTACGAGCCCTCTCCCGAGGTCGAGGCCGTCTGGACCGACCTCTACGCGGGCGACGAGAGCTCCGAACTCGCCCGGCTCGGCGAGGCGTTGACCGACGTCGCCGAACTGGTCTGGCGCTGGCGCAACGACCACCTGGTCGCCACCCGGCGGGCGATGGGCTCCAAGACGGGCACCGGCGGCTCGGCGGGCGTGGCCTGGCTGGAGAAGCGGGCCCGCAAGAACGTGTTCCCCGAGCTGTGGACGGCACGGTCGCATGTCTGAGCCGTACGCGGACTCCGGCGGGGAGTCGTACGCGGACTCCGGCGGGGAATCGTATGCGGGCCGGGCGGCGGCGCTGGACGCCGCCGACGAACTGGCCGAGGTGCGCGCGCGGTTCGTCCTGGACGACACGGTGTACCTGGACGGGAACTCGCTCGGCGCGCTGCCGCGCTCGGTGCCCGGCCGGGTCGAGGACGTCGTGCGCAGACAGTGGGGTTCGCTGCGGATCCGGTCCTGGGACGAGAGCGGCTGGTGGACGGCGCCGGAGCGGATCGGTGACCGGATCGCTCCGCTGGTGGGCGCGGCGCCGGGCCAGATCGTCGTGGGCGACTCGACGAGCGTGAACGTGTTCAAGGCGGTCGTGGGCGCGGTGCGCCTGGCCGGCGGGGACGCGGACGGTCGCGAGGGGGCGGGCGTCCGGGACGAGATCCTCGTCGACGCGACGACGTTCCCCACGGACGGCTACATCGCCGCGTCGGCGGCGCGGCTCACGGGCTGCACGCTGCGCCCGGTGGCGCCCGAAGAGGTCCAGGACGCCCTGAGCGGACGTACGGCCGCGGTGCTCCTGAACCACGTCGACTACCGCACGGGCCGCCTGCACGATCTGCCGACGCTGACGGCCGCGATCCACGAGGCGGGCGCCGTCTCGATATGGGACCTCTGCCACAGCGCGGGCGCTCTGCCGGTGGGCCTGGACGAACACGGCGTGGACCTGGCGGTCGGCTGCACCTACAAGTACCTGAACGGCGGCCCGGGTTCACCGGCGTACCTCTACGTCCGCCGGGACCACCAGCCCCGCTTCGACTCCCCGCTGCCGGGCTGGAACTCCCACGCCGACCCGTTCGGCATGACCGCGGACCACATCCCGGCCGACGGCGCCCTGCGCGGCCGTGTCGGCACCCCGGACATCCTCTCCATGCTCGCCCTGGAGGCGGCCCTGGAGGTCTGGGACGGCGTCTCGATCGAGGCGGTCCGCGCCAAGTCCCTCGCCCTGACGGACTTCTTCCTGGAGTGCGTGGCGGCGTACGTGCCTGCGGGTGCGGTGGAGTCGGTGACTCCGGCCGGCTACGGGGAACGGGGCAGCCAGGTCGCGTTGCGATGCGCGGACGCGGGTGGGGTGATGCGCCGCCTGATCGAACAGGGCGTGATCGGCGACTTCCGGGAACCGGACATCCTGCGCTTCGGTTTCACCCCGCTGTATGTGGGCTTCGGGGATGTGGAGAGGGCGGCGGGGGTACTGGGTCGGATGTTCTGACCCGGCCCTGTCACTGCCTTGGGGGCGCGCCCCCGAACCCCCGCTTCCCAAACGCCGGAGGGGCTGTCTGGATAGCCCGTCCGGCGTCTGAGGACGAGCGCGTCAGCGCGACGAGGGGGCGAGGGGACGCAGTCCCCATGCGCGGACGGGAAGGGTAGGGGCGGCGGGGGCGAAGAACCCCACAGCGTCACCCGTCTCCCCTCGCCCGTCACGTCTCACCCCTCACTCCTCCCCCCTCGCCCGTCACGCCTCGCCCGTCACGCCTCACGCCTCACGCCTCGCCCGTCACCCCTCACCCTCACCCCTCACTTCACGAACACCCCACTCCGCGCAGCGACAACCGCCGCCATCGCGGCCCGCTCAGCCGCGTCGGCCCCAGGCGCCATCCCTGACGTGAGCAACGCGTAGTACAACGGCGCCGATACAGCCCGCACGACCTCCCCCGCATCAGTCCCCGCAGGCAACTCCCCCCGCGCGACCCCCTGCTCGACACAGGGCGCCCACTCGGCGACCCGCACCTCGTAGAAGCGCCGCAACGCCTCCGCCGTACGCGCGTCGCACGCCGCGGCGGCGATCACCGCCCGGAACAACGCCCCCTGCCGGGGATCGGCGAGCGTGCGGCACACCAGCGCGGCATTGGCCCGCAGATCCCCGAGCACGGAGCCCGTCTCGGTACGGGGGAGCGACTGCTCGGCCATGTCACCGAGCAGATCGGCGACGAGTCCGGTGACCGAGCCCCAGCGCCGGTACACGGTCGTCTTCCCCACCCCCGCGCGCCGGGCCACGTCCGCCAGATCGAGATGGGCGAACCCCTGCTCGGCCAGCACGTCCCCGGCGACGCGCAACACGGCCGTACGGACCCGAGCGGTACGCCCTCCGGGACGGACGGTCCCAGGTTCGGGCACGGTCCCGGGCTCGGGTGCGGTCCCGGGTGCGGGTACGGTCCCGTGATCTGGCACGGTCCCTTGATCTGAGCCAGTACTGGGATCTGGCTCGGGATCCAGCTCTGGCTCGGGATCCAGCTCGGGCTCGGGCTTGGGCTCGGGCTTGGGCTCGGGCTTGGGCTCGGGATCTGGCTCGGCGGTCATGAGGGGGCTCCTTCGCGGTCGGGCGTGGTGAGGGGTGACGGGGCGACGCGGGGCGAAGCGGGGCGATCGCTGGGCGACACTCCACCAGCGTAACGAAACACCAGCACCGTTTACCCCTCGCCGAGCGTTACGGCGGTGTGTAGGCGCACGTCACCGGCCTGATACCGTCCCGCCAACGACCCGCGCCCCGGAGCACGTTGACCACAAACCTTGAGCGCTCACGGGCCGGGGAACGAACACCGCACCGCTGAGAGGCTTGGAGCATGCCGGACGACGCCCGCGACGCCGCGGAGGAGGAGTCGGCCTTCTCCCATCCGCCCGTCGACCCCGACGCCACCGCCGCGTACGGCGACCACCCAGACCAGGTTGTCGACTTCTACGCACCGCGCGGCGGTGAGGAGTCGGCCCCGCTCGTCGTCGTCCTGCACGGCGGCGCCTGGCGGGCTCCGTACGACCGGCGGCACATCACCCCGTTCGCGGACTTCCTGGCCCGGCGGGGCTTCGCCGTGGCCAACGTCGAGTACCGGCGCGGCGGCACCATCCCGGCGCAGGGTGGCACGGGGCCGGTGGCGGGGCGCTGGCCCGACACCTTCGACGACGTCGCGGCGGCGCTGGACGCGATGCCGGCTCTCGTACGGAACGCCCTGCCGGGAGCCGACGTCCGCCGCACGGTGGTCACCGGCCACTCGGCCGGCGGTCAGCTGGCGCTCTGGGCAGCCGCCCGCCACCTGCTGCCGACCGACGCGCCCTGGTACCTGGAGAGGCCGGCCCCGCTGCGCGGCGTCGTCGCGCTGGCCCCGATCGCCGACTTCACGGTCGCGGAGAAGCTGGGCGTCTGCTCCGGAGCCACACTCCAACTCCTCGGCGGTGAAACCAGGTTCGAGGAACGACAGCCGTACACCGACCCGGCCCTGCTCCTCCCGACGGGGATAGCCACGACGTTGGTACAGGGCCGAACGGACACCGTCGTGCCGCAGGCGGTCGCCGAGGCATACGCGGACGCCGCGGCGAAGGCCGGCGAGGTGGTGGGCCTGACGCTCCTGGAGGACGTCGGCCACTTCCCCCTGATCGACCCGGCGGCGGACGCGTGCGCGGTGGTGGCGGAGGAAATCACCCAACTGGCCTGGTAGGGCAGGCCCCTCAGGGGCGCATGGGCGCGGGGAACCGCGCACCCGGCCCCCACACGGCCGCAGACGAGCCCAGGCCACTCCACCCCGCCGGTGTGGTGTGGCTCGCCCGTGAGTTGTGGGGTGCGTCCGGCGGGCTCGAAGGGGCGCGGGGAACTGCGCGCCCGGTCCGAACACGGCCGCAGAAGTGCCCGCGACACTCTGTCTCGTCGGTGGGGTGCGGCTCGCCGCGATCGGCCCCGGTGATACCCGTAGTACCTGAGAGGGAGGTTGCAGAACCCGTCTTACTGGTGACGACCACCGCACCCGCCTCGGCCTACGTTTTGTACATGACCGAGACGACCCAGACGCAGGCGACACAGACGCAGATGACACAGCCAGGCGGCGGCCGGCCGCGCAGTCCCGAGTTCCAGCTCGCGATGGACGTGTCGCGGGGGCTGCGGCAGGACCTGTTCCACGACGCCTTCGCCCTCCGCCCGCTTCCGAGGATGCGGACGGACGGCCCCGTCATCAAGAGCCTGCCGCCACGTTTGAGAGAGCGGGCCACCCTGCTCCCGCACACCCTGGTGGTGCTGGCCGGCCTGATCACGCTGCTCATCTCCCTCGCGGGCAACGGCGGCGGCGATCTGGCGCAGTTCCTGACCGGCCTCATGGGGCTGGGCGCGATCCTGCTGACCCTGCTCAGGCCGGTCGTCGCCTTCTGGGCCTCTCTGGTGGTGGCACTGGTGACGGCCCAGTTCGGGCACTGGTGGGCCAGCGACTGGCCCTGGGCGCCCGGCGCCTTCGCGACCCAGCTGGTCGTTCTCACGGTCGTGGCGATGCGGACAAGGCCTCGCACTGCGGCCTGGATGTGGGCGCTGACCGCGGCCTACGGCCTTGTCTCGGAGGGCTTCTTCCCGGGCGGCCACGACTACACGAACACGATGCCCTTCCTGTTCGTGAGCGCACTGGCCCTGCTGGTGGTCACGGTGTGGCACGTGCGCCGCGAGGCCGCGCACAAGGTGACCGCCCAGCAGACGGTGACCGCGCACGAGCGTTCCAAGCGCACTCTTCTCGAAGAGCGCACGACGATCGCCCGTGAGCTGCACGACGTGGTCGCCCACCACATGTCGGTGGTCGCCATTCAGGCGGAGGCAGCGCCCTACCGCGTGGAGAACCCCCCGCCGGAGCTGGAGTACGCCTTCAAGGTGATCCGGGAGAACGCGGTCATAGCGCTCTCCGAGTTGCGCCGGGTCCTGGGTGTCGTACGGGCCGAGGACTACGAGGCCCCGGACGCCCCGCAGCCCAGACTCGCGGACCTGAACCGCCTCCTGGAGAACGTGCGCGACACCGGCCTCCGGGTGGACAGTACGGTCACGGGAGCGGTGCGGGAGCTTCCCCAGGGCGTCGAGCTGTCCGCCTACCGAATAGTCCAGGAGGCGCTGAGCAACAGCCTGCGGCACGCGCCGGGCGCGTCGGCCAAGGTGGAGGTCAGCTATGTGCTCGGCGGGCTCGGGCTGCGGATGGTGAACGGTCCGGCGACCGGGCTGGTCAAGCCGTCACCGGGCGCCGGGCACGGCATCACCGGTATGCGGGAGAGGGTGTCGATGCTGGACGGGGAGATGACGGCGGAGGCGACGGACGACGGGGGCTACGAGGTCGCGGTCTTCCTGCCGGTCTCGTCGGCGGCGTCGACGGAGGACACGGCATGACCATTCGGGTACTGATCGCCGACGACCAGATGATGGTCCGCGAAGGGTTCTCGGTGCTGCTCGGCGCGATGCCGGACATCGAGGTCGTGGGCGAGGCGGTCAACGGCCGGGAGGCGGTCGACCGGGTCAGGGAGCTCACGCCGGACGTCGTCCTGATGGACATCCGGATGCCCGAGATGAACGGCATCGAGGCGACGCGCGAGATCGTCGCGGCGGACGGCGCGGCGAAGGTGCTCGTGCTGACCACGTTCGACCTCGATGAGTACGTGTACCAGGCGCTGCGTGCCGGGGCGTCGGGCTTCCTCCTGAAGGACGCCTCGGCCCGGCAGCTCGCGGACGGGGTACGGGTGGTGGCGGCCGGTGAGGCACTGCTGGCGCCCTCGGTGACGAAGCGGCTGATCACCGAGTTCTCGAAGCTGTCCGAGGAGCCCCGCTACTCGGCCGCCACGCACGCGGCGTACGGCGATCTGACCGACCGGGAGACCGAGGTGCTGGTCCTCATCGCTCAGGGCCTGTCCAACGCGGAGATAGCCACCCGCCTGGTCGTGGCCGAGTCCACCATCAAGACCCACGTGAGCCGCATCCTGGTGAAACTGGGCCTGAGAGACCGCACCCAAGCAGCGGTCTTCGCCTACGAGGCCCGCCTGGTAACCCCAGGCTGAAACCCTTTGGGGGCGAAGCCCCGTAGGGGCGCGGGGAACGGCGCAGTCTTTTGTCTTTGGCTTTCAGGGGCGCGGGGAACGGCGCGACCAGCCCCCACGGACCCGCAGACGAAACCGACCCCTGCGGAGCGAAGCCCCAGTTCAAGAGGGCAGCCCCTGTCCAGACAGGGACACCACCGGCTAGCGTCCGCTCATGGCAGCCATCAACCCCCCGAAGTCCTTCGACCCCTGGGACAAGACCTTCCTGGCCGACCCGTACCCCGCCTACGCGGACCTCCGCACCCACGGCAGGATCCACTACTACGAGCCGACCGACCAGTGGCTGGTGTCCCACCATGCGGACGTGTCGACGCTGCTGAGGGACCGCAGGCTGGGCCGTACCTACCAGCACCGCTTCACGCACGAGGACTTCGGACGGACGCCGCCCCCGCCCGAGCACGAGCCGTTCCACGTGCTGAACGACCACGGCATGCTCGACCTGGAACCGCCGGACCACACACGGATCAGGCGGCTGGTGTCGAAGGCGTTCACCCCGCGCACGGTCGAGCGGCTGCGGCCGTACGTGGACCGGTTGGCGTCCGACCTGGTGGGCGAGCTGGTCGCGGCGGGCGGCGGAGACCTGCTGAAGGTCGTCGCCGAGCCCCTCCCGGTGGCGGTGATCGCGGAGATGCTGGGCATCCCGGAGTCCGAGCGGGCGCAGCTGCGACCCTGGTCGGCGGACATCTGCGGGATGTACGAGCTGAGCCCGTCCGAGGAGACGGCGGAGAACGCGGTGCGGGCGTCGGTCGAGTTCACCGAGTTCCTGCGGGAGCTGATCGCCGTACGGCGCAAGGAGCCCGGGGACGACCTGGTCTCGGGACTGATCGCGGCGTACGACGAGGGGGACCGGCTCAGTGAGCAGGAGATGATCTCGACGTGCGTCCTC
Organism: Streptomyces sp. NPDC087844; assembly: GCF_044742785.1. Classification (NCBI taxonomy): domain Bacteria; kingdom Bacillati; phylum Actinomycetota; class Actinomycetes; order Kitasatosporales; family Streptomycetaceae; genus Streptomyces; species Streptomyces sp. NPDC087844. The sequence goes on from NZ_JBIUVD010000035.1 coordinate 53,113, forward strand.
CTGCTGAACGCGGGCCACGAGGCGACGGTGAACGCCACGGTGAACGGCTGGTGGGCTATGTTCCGGCACCCGGAGCAACTGGCGGCGCTGCGCGCGGACCGGGGGCTGGTGGGTACGGCGGTGGAGGAGCTGATGCGGTACGACACCCCGCTGCAGTTGTTCGAGCGGTGGGTGCTGGACGAGATCGAGGTCGACGGGACGGTGATCCCGCGGGGGAGCGAGGTGGCGTTGCTCTTCGGGGCGGCCAATCACGACCCGGCGGTGTTCGCCGAGCCTGAGGCGCTCGATCTGTCCCGGGTGGAGAATCCGCACATCTCCTTCAGCGCGGGTATCCACTACTGCATCGGGGCGCCACTCGCCCGGATCGAACTTGCGGCGTCCATGAGGGCGTTGTTGGAGCGGGCTCCTTCGCTTCGGCTCACGGCCGAGCCTCGGCGGAAGCCGAACTTCGTGATCCGGGGGTTGGAGGAGTTGCTGGTCGAGGTGTGACGGACTGGTCCTGGTCCGACGAACTGGTCGTGGCGGACCGGCTGTGGCGGACCGGCTGTGGCGGTCCGGCTGTGACGTGTGGGTCGACCGTGGCTGGTCGCGCAGTTCCCCGCGCCCTCCGCACCCTCCGTACCCCGCGCCTTCCGCGCCCCTGAAGGGCCCCTGCGGGGCACCCCCACGGCACCCCCCACGGGTTGCCCGGCCTCACCGCGGCCTCACCCCGTCGTCAGGTCGCGGCGCCTGAAGGCTGCCAGGCCCGCCGCGACCAGGGCCGTCGCGATCGCCGTGAGGACCAGTACCGGTGTCCAGGTCATCTCGCCGCCGGGGAGTTTCGGCAGGTGGCCGAAGGGCGAGAGGTCCAGCGCCGAGGCGGGGAGGTCAAGGGCCGGGCCGATCCAGCCCAGGAGCAGTGCGGTGCCGGCCACCGCCCACGCGGCCGGAGCCACCTGTGGAGACACCCCGTACAGGAGGACCGTCAGGGCGCCGATGGTCCAGATCGCGGGGAGTTGGACCAGGCAAGCGCCCAGGACGGCGCCCGGCGACCGCCCGTAGCCGGCCGTCAGGCCGAGGCCGCCCAGGAGCATGATGAGCACCGCGCCGCCGAAGGCGATCAGCAGGTGGCCGCCGGCCCAGCGCAGACGGCCCACCGCGCCCGCGAGGACCGGTTCCGCGCGCTGGGAGGTCTCCTCGCCGTGCAGTCGCAGCACGGACTGGACGACGTACAGCGCGGCGACCATGCCGAGCATGCCGACCATCGTGGCGAGGAACGCGTCGGTGATGCCGGACTGTCCGCCCATGCGCTCGATGATCTCGCGGGTCCGTTCGTTGTCGCCGACCAGATCCGTCGCCCCCTTCGTCACCCCGCCGAAGGCTGCCCCGGCGGCGAGGAAGCCGAGACTCCAGCCGAGTACGCTGCCGCGCTGCAGTCGCCAGGCCAGCGCGCCCGCCGTACCGAGGCGGCCGGCGGCGGGGCCGGGCCGGGTCGGCAGGAAGCTCATCCCGACGTCACGGCGCCCGGCCAGTTCGTACGCGGTCGCGCCCTGGAGCGTGACGGCGGCGGCGAAGAGCAGCAGGACCCACCAGCGTTCGTGCGCGAAGGGACGCAGGTTCTCCAGCCAGCCGACGGGGGACAGCCACGTCAGCACGGACGAGCCGTCGCTCACCGAGGAGTCGCCGGCCGCCCGCAGTGCGAACGCCGCGCCCAGCAGGCCTCCCGTCAGCCCTTTCGCGAGCCGCGCGCTCTCCGTGAGCTGGGCGACGACCGCCGCCGCCGTCGCGAAGACCATGCCGACCCCGGCCGTGCCGAGCCCCAGCGCGAGGGCGCCCGGCGCACCCTGTCCGGCGAGGCCGGCGGTGATGAGCAGGGCGAGGGCCGCGTTCGCGACGAGGGCGGTGAGGAGCGCGGCGGTCAGCGGGGCGCGTCGGCCCACCATGCCCGCCGAGACCATCTCCTGACGGCCGCTCTCCTCCTCGTCCCGGGTGTGCCGCACGACGACGACCAGGCTCATGATCCCGGCGAACACCCCCGCGTACGCGCCGATGCGCCACGCCACGAGAGCGCCGAGGGAGTCGCCGAACACCGGCCCGTACATGGCGCGCAGGGAGCTGTTGGTGAGCATCTGACCGGCGAGGTCGGTGCGTTCGGCGGCCGTGGAGTACACGCTCTTCAGGGAACCCGGCATGGAGACCACCATCAGGGCGACGACACCGACCCAGAGCGGGATCACCACCCGGTCCCGGCGCAGTGCGAGCCGCAGCAGGGGCCGGGTTCCTGCCAGTTGGCGCGTACCCCTGCCCCGTACGGTGGTGGGCCCGGCGGGCGAGGTCACGGCAGTGGTCATCGGGACGCCACCCCGGCCTGCGCCTGTACGTCTTCCTGGTAGTGGCGCAGGAAGAGCTCCTCCAGGGTGGGCGGTGTGGAGGTCAGGGACCGCACGCCGGACTCGGTGAGCGAGCGCAGTACGGCGTTCAGCTTGTCGCTCTCCACCTGGAGTCTGACCCGGGTGCCCTGGATGTCGAGGTGGTGGACGCCGGGCAGGGCGGCCAGTCCGTCGGGGGGTCCGGCGACTTCGGCGGTGATGCTGGTGCGGGTGAGGTGCCGCAGGTCGGCGAGCGAACCGGTCTCGACCGTGACGCCCTTGCGGATGATGCTGACCCGGTCGCACAGTTCCTCGACCTCGCTGAGGATGTGGGAGGACAGCAGGACGGTGCGGCCCCGGTCGCGTTCCTCCTCGACGCACCGCTGGAAGACTTCCTCCATGAGGGGGTCAAGGCCCGATGTGGGCTCGTCCAGGATCAGCAGGTCCACGTCCGAGGCGAAGGCGGCGATGAGGGCGACCTTCTGCCGGTTTCCCTTGCTGTAGGTGCGTCCCTTCTTCGTGGGGTCCAGTTCGAACCGCTGGATCAGGTCCGCGCGGCGCGCCTGGTCCAGGCCCCCGCGCAGACGCCCGTACAGGTCGATGACCTCGCCGCCCGACAGGTTCCGCCAGAGCGTCACGTCACCGGGGACGTACGCGACCCGGCGGTGCAGTTCCACCGCGTCGGCCCAAGGGTCGCGGCCCAGCAGTCGCGCGGTGCCCGAGTCGGCGCGCAGCAGGCCCAGCAGGACACGGATGGTGGTGGACTTGCCCGCGCCGTTGGGGCCGAGGAAGCCGTGGACCTCGCCGGTCTCGACGTCCAGATCGAGGCCGTCCAGAGCATGCGTGCCGCCGAACGACTTGTGCAGTCCGGAGACGGTGATTGCCTTCGTCATGATTCAGAACGTACGCGCATTTCACAAACTTGTGAAGTTAAGGAAGCGTATGAACGACGGATAGACTCGACGGCGGGCGAGGGGTGTGACCAAGGGTTGTGACCGAGGGTGTGACCGAGGGGTACAGGAGCGGGGTACGGAGAGGATGGATCGCGGGATGGCGGAACCGAATGGGGCGGCACGGGAAGGCGGGGGTGCGTCGCGTGACGCCGAGGCGGTCTCGAAGTTCGTCGAGAGCTTCGCCGCGCAGCTCGTCGAGGCCGGGATGCAGCGGATGCCGGCCCGGGTGTTCGCCGCGCTGCTCTCCTCCGACTCCGGGACGATGACCTCGGTCGAGCTGGGTGAACAGCTGCGGATCAGTCCGGCCGCCGTGTCCGGGGCGGTGCGCTATCTCTCGCAGCAGCACATGGTCTCGCGCGAGCGTGAGCCCGGATCGCGGCGCGAGCGGTACCGGGTGCACAGCAACCAGTGGTACGAGGCGCTCACTAATCGTGAGGCGGTTGTCAAGAGGTGGGAGCGGGCCCTGCGCGAGGGTGTGGACAGCCTTGGCGGGGGCAGTCCGGCGGGGCGGCGGTTGGCTGAGACGCTCGCGTTCTTCGAGTTCATGGACGGGGAGGTGGCGCTGATGATGGATCGCTGGCGGGTGCATCGGGAACGGCACTTCGGTGCCGGTTAGGCCTTTCTCCGCCCCCGCCGCCCCTGCCCTCCCCGTCACTGCATGGGGCTGCGCCCCTCGCCCCCGTATCGCGCTGCGCGCTCGTCCTCAAACGCCGGACGGGCTGAAACGTTTTCAGCCCGTCCGGCGTTTGAGGACCTGGGGTTCGGGGGCAGCGCCCCCGGCGAGAAAACCCGGGCACGCCCCCCGCGCTACCCCGGCAGAATCAGCCCCCAAGCCCCCTCCCGGACGGTCCACGTCCGCGTCCGCACCGGCCCCCCCACCACCGCATCCGCCCGATACCGGAAATCCGCCCCCGACACGGTGATCGTCCTGGCCACGGCCTCCAGCGGCGCGGCCTCCGCCCCGACGGAGACGGGCCGGATCTCGATCCGCGCACCACCCCCGGCGCCTCCCGGAGTGATCGACACGGCCTCCACGGGCTGGTCCAGGTCGATGAGGGTCCGCCCGTCGACCTCGACCCGCAGCCGGGCGGGCCCGGGTGAGGCGGACGCCGGTGCGCGGGCGGGCCGTGCGGCGAGCGTGCGGACGAGGGACTGGCAGGTCCGCAACCAGTGCGGGTGTTGACGCGAGCCGTCCTCCCCCCAGGAACCTGCCCCACCAGCACCAGCACCAGCACCAGCACCCGCGTCCCCGCCCATGGGCGGAATCCGCAGAGCCCCCAGCACCACCCCGTCACTGTCGTCCACCAGCAGATCGAGCCGCCGCTCGGAGCCGTCGAGCACCGCCCGTGCCGCCGACACGGCCCCCATGGGCACGCCGAGGGCCCGCGAGAGCGTCAGCGCTCCGCCGCCCACGCCCACCGGCACCAGGGACAGCGCACATCCAGCCAGCTCGCGCCGCCGGTGCAAAAGGGACACAGCACGCAGGAGCGCCCGGTCGTCCCCGATCACGACGGGTCGCCGCGACCCTCTCCGGGCCAGTGCCCGATCGAATTCCTCAGGCCCGTCGGGGAGGCACACTTTTGTCGTCGCACCCGCGCTGAGCACGTCTTTTGCGATCCGTACCGCCTCACCGTCACCGTGACGGGCGACCGGGTCGATGACCACCAGGAGCTGGTCGGAAGTCGCCACCTCGGTCATGCCTCGCTTCCTCGGGTAGCATCTTTGTGCAAGAGCCCCTTGCGCTATTGCGCCAGGGGCTTCGTCTATTCCGGGGCATCCGGTCCGACGGTCGCGGCCAAAGGTGGTCGCCGGCGTACGCAGCCGTACCAGAATCAGCCGCGTACGTCCCCGACCTTGGACATGCCCCGCCCGGAAGGGGTGTACGCGCGTGCCCGCACTTGTGCTGCTCGGTGCTCAGTGGGGTGACGAAGGCAAGGGAAAGGCCACCGACCTGCTCGGTGGTTCCGTGGACTATGTGGTGCGCTACCAAGGCGGCAACAACGCCGGCCATACGGTAGTCGTGGGCGATCAGAAGTACGCCCTCCACCTCCTCCCTTCCGGAATCCTCTCGCCGGGGTGCACCCCGGTCATCGGTAACGGAGTCGTCGTCGACCCATCGGTCCTGTTCTCCGAGCTGAACGGACTGAACGAGCGAGGCATCGACACCTCAAGGCTCCTCATCAGCGGAAACGCGCACATCATCACGCCGTACAACGTGACGGTGGACAAGGTGACGGAACGCTTCCTCGGAAAGCGGAAGATCGGCACCACCGGCCGGGGCATCGGCCCGACCTACGCCGACAAGATCAACCGCGTCGGTATCCGCGTCCAGGACCTGTACGACGAGTCGATCCTGACGCAGAAGGTCGAGGCGGCTCTCGACGGCAAGAACCAGCTCCTCACCAAGGTCTTCAACCGCCGCGCGATCGAGACCGACCAGATCGTCGAGGAGCTGCTGACCTACGCGGAGAAGCTGCGCCCGTACGTCGCCGACACCGTCCTGGTGCTCAACAAGGCGCTCGACGACGACAAGGTGGTCCTCTTCGAGGGCGGCCAGGGCACGCTCCTTGACATCGACCACGGCACGTATCCCTTCGTGACGTCGTCGAACCCCACCGCGGGCGGCGCCTGCACGGGTTCGGGTGTCGGACCGACGAAGATCAGCAGGGTCATCGGCATCCTGAAGGCGTACACGACCCGGGTCGGCGCGGGTCCGTTCCCGACCGAGCTGCTCGACGAGGACGGTGAGGCGCTGCGCCGCATCGGCCACGAGCGCGGTGTCACCACCGGTCGCGACCGGCGCTGCGGCTGGTTCGACGCGCCCATCGCCCGTTACGCGACGCGTGTCAACGGCCTGACGGACTTCTTCCTCACCAAGCTCGACGTCCTCACCGGCTGGGACGAGATCCCGGTCTGTGTCGCGTACGAGATCGACGGCAAGCGCGTCGAGGAGCTCCCGTACTCGCAGACCGACTTCCACCACGCGAAGCCGATCTACGAGAACCTGCCCGGCTGGTCGGAGGACATCACGAAGGCCAAGACCTTCGCCGACCTCCCGAAGAACGCCCAGGCGTACGTGAAGGCGCTGGAGGACATGTCCGGCGCCCCGATCTCCGCGATCGGCGTGGGCCCGGGCCGCACGGAGACGATCGAGATCAACTCGTTCCTGCGGTAACACCTGCGGTAACACCTGAGGTAACACCTGCGGTGACGCCAGCGGTAACTGCATGTGAGAAGGCCGCCACCTCGTACGAAGCATTCGTACGAGGTGGCGGCCTTCTCACATGTGCTGACCGCCGCGTCGCCCCAGCGCCGCGGCATCCCTGACGCTGCCGCGGCGGACCCGGGAGCCGTCCGGACGGTGGTTGGACGGCGGACGGCGGACGGCGGCCGGGGTGGCGGCCGGTTACTTCTGGTGCTCGAAGCGTGCCGCCAGAGCGGTTCCGCTGGGTGTGCCGTCGAGGATCCGGCGCAGCCCGCGGGTCATGACCGCCTGTTCCTCCAGGCTGAGACAGTCGGTGATCATCGCGTCGGTCTGGGTGTCGATGGTGCGCAGTACGGGGATCAGTTCCTGCCCGCGTGGAGTCAGCCGCAGGTAGACGACCCGGCGGTCCACCTGTCCCGGCTCGCGGTCGATCAGGCTGCGCTTGGTGAGGGTGTCGACGATGCGGCTGGGGCTGCCGCTCTCGCACACGATCAGGCGGCCCACCTCGGCGAGTGTGAGCGGGGCACGCTCGGCCAGCACCAGCAGGATCTCCGCCTGGGCCGGGGTCAGGTTGAAGGGCCTGAGCTGTCCGGTCATCTGCCGGGCCCCCTCACGCTGCGCGGCCAGCAGGAGGTAGCGCAGTTCCGAGTCGTGCGGAGGCGGCTCGGCCGTTGCGGGCGCTCGGCTCAACGTGGTGTCCGTGGCGGTCGGGGGGCGGGACATGGCGGCTCCAAGGGGTGCTGTGGGCGTTGCTGTCGGCGGGCGGCTTCACACGAGCGGGTGATCACGTCATTTCTCGATGATGCAGCATCCATGCCACATCATTCAATGCTACGTCATCGATATACGCCTTATCCGGCCCGTGTGGCCTGTCTCCGACCCATCCGGAAGCGCGGTTACCACTTTTATCGGACACCCAGAATGGTGTTGCGACAACGATGCTGAGACATGCATGATGAGGCATCGGTGTTGGGACATCGATGACAAACCATCGATGTCGCGCCATCGACTTCTTGGCCGGTGCACGACCTCACAGCTTCAGCTCAGGCCCTCGTCAAGCAAAGGAAACGAAATGACCGCGCAGATCCTTGAAGACGCTCCCGTCGCACTCGACGCCCCGATCGTTCTCGACGACGCCGCGGCGGCCGTGGCCGCCATCGCACGCGGGGAGCTCATCGTCGTGGTGGACGACGAGGACAGGGAGAACGAGGGAGACCTCATAGTGGCGGCGGAGTACGCCGACGCCGCGGCCATCAACTACATGATCACCCACGGCCGGGGTCTGGTCTGCGTCTCGGTGACCGAGGAGCGTGCCGAGAAGCTGAACCTGCCCCCGATGGTCGAGCGCAACGAGGACCACCACGGCACCGCGTTCACCGTCAGCGTCGACGGCGGCCCGGAGCACGGCGTCACCACCGGTATATCGGCCCCCGACCGGGCCAAGACGATCGACCTCATGCTGAACGGCACCGGCCAGGATCTGCGTCGGCCGGGCCACATCTTCCCCCTCGTGGCACGTCCGGGCGGCGTCCTGGAGCGGCCCGGCCACACCGAGGCGGCGGTCGACCTCGCCCGTTTCGCGGGGCTCACGCCCGCCGGCGTCATCGTGGAGATCATCCTTGAGGACGGCACGATGGCGCGCCTCCCCCAGCTCGCCCAGTTCGCCCGGCGCGAGGGCCTGATCCTGACCAGCATCGAAAAGCTTCGGGAGTACGCCGCCGCCCGGACCGAGCGGGTGAAGTGAGTCGTATCCCCCGGTGGATGGCCGGTGCGTCGAACGCGGTCACCCGACCCGCAGTCACGCACCGGTTCCTCGCCGGAGTAGAAGGGGTCCGGCACCTGCCGGCCGACCAGCCGTTCGTCCTCATCGCCAACCACAGCAGCTTCGCCGACCACCTCGTCCTCGACGCCGTCCTCGACGCGCTGAGGGACACCCGTACCTCCTACCTCACGAAGGCCGAGGCCTTCGTCCACCCGATACGCGGCCGGTGGACGGACGGCATGGGCGGCATCCCGGTCGACCGGGACCGCCCCGGCAAGGAACTGCTGGCCGCGGTGGACGGTGTCTTCGCCGGCTCAGGTGCGCTCGTGGTCTACCCCGAGGGCACCCGCGGGACGGGCTGGCCCCTGCTGCCCTTCAAGGACGGTGCCTTCCGCTTCGCGGTACGGGCCGGTGTGCCCGTCATACCCGTGGCGATGTGGGGAGCACAGCACGTCCTGCCCAAGGGGGCCTCGCTGCCCCGCCGCGCCAAGGTCCGTGTCGTCTTCGGCCCCGCACTGCCCGACGACTCCGCACTGCCCAGGCCCCAGCGGGTCAAGGCCCTGGTGGTGGCGGCGCGCGAAGCACTGGAACCGCTGGTGGAGACGGCACGAACCGAACCCGGTCCGGAGCGGACACGCCAGGCGTCCCTGGAACTGGTCCGGCGCGCCGAGACGGTCGCGGAGACGATGCTCAGCCGCACCGACCCCCTGCCCGCCGGGCGGCGCATGAAGCAGGCGCGCCTCCTGCTCACCCTGGCCCGCCGTACCGATCCGGACCGATTCGAGAGATCCGACGACCCGGTCGTCGCCGACGCCCGCGTTCTGGCGGCCAGGCTCACCGGACTGCGTGCCCTGGACGCCCCCGCGGTGCTGCGCCCCGCAGTACTGCGCGGGGTCCGGCGCGGCGCCGAGGAGGTGCTGCGGAAGCACCCCGACCATCTGATGGCCCGTTACCTGCTGGGCCGCTGGCATCTGCTGATGCCCCGTGCCCTGGGCGGCCGCCGCGAGGAGGCGCTGCAGCATCTGCGGCACGCGGCCCGCCTGGGGGCCCACGACACCCGGTACCCCATGGCGTACGCCGAGGCGCTGATCGCGGTCGGCCGCGACGACGAGGCGGCGGGACAGTTGCGCGGCGTTCTCACCGCCCCCGCCCCCGACGCGCGGACGGCGGACCGGCGGCGCCGGGCCGAGGCCCAGTACCAGCAACTCGCCGGCGCCGGCGCCGGCGCCGGCCCTACGACCCCAAGGGGGTGAGCTCATTCATGAGCACATCAGCGTCGAGTACGTCAGCGTCGAGTACGTCAGTGTCGAGCACATCGGCGTCCCTGAAGTGCGGCAACACTCTCGTGGTCTTCGACGGGCCTCGCCGACTGGCCTGGCGTACGTCCATATCCGGCGACTACACCCCCACGGCCCTGTGGCCCAGCCCGGCGCAGGCGGCCCAGGTACTGGACCACCTGTACGGCGGAGGGTGCCTGCTCGTCCTGCTCGAACAGGAACGCATCTCCGTACCGATGTACGCCGAGGAGGCCGACCGGCTGCCGCCCGACGTGGCGGCCCGCGCCGACCTGACCAGTGACGGAGTGGTGAGCGAACTGCACCTGCCGGTCCTGGACTGGATGCCGCCCGCGCTGCGCGAACGCGGCCTGCGCTTCCTGGAGAACAGCACGGGCCTGCTGCGCGAGAGTCCTGACCTGCTGCTGCCCCACCTGATCGTGGAGACACCGCCGTACCAGCCGGAGAACCTGCGGTTCGCCCGGCTGCGTACACCCCGCCCCTTCTCCGAGGACCGTCTCGCGCCGGTCACCGACCATCTGTTCACCGCCGATATCGCCGTCACCGCAGCCATCTCGAACGCAGCAGCCATCTCGAACGCGGCAGTCATCTCCGACACCGCAGTCACCCCCGATATCGCAGCCGCCGTCATGTGCCCGGCCGGTTCGGCGATGGCCGGGGCCCACACCTGGGAGACCACGCCATGAGCAGTCCGGCTCCGACGGCCCCGCCCCCGGGCAGCCCGCTGAAGGGCAGAGTGGTGCTCCTGACCGGGGCGGGACGGGGCCTCGGTCTGCTGACCGTGCAGACGCTCCTCGACCAGGGAGCGGCGGTCGTCGCCAATCACCGTTCACCCTCGGACGGCCTGGACCGCCTCGTCGACAAGCACAAGGACCGGCTCCGGCTCGTCCCCGGTGACGTGGCCACCGACGAGACGGCCGCCCTGCTGGCAGCCGAGGCCCGTCGGTTCGGCCGGCTCGACGCCCTCATCCACAACGCCGCGATCACCCGCGACCAGCCCCTGGTACGCATGTCGATCGAGGACTGGGACGAGGTGCAGCGGGTCAACCTGCGCGGTGCCTTCCTGAGCACCAAGTACGCGGTGAAGACCATGATGCGGGCGCGCTACGGCCGCATCATCTACATCTCCTCCATCACCGCGCTGACCGGGAACGCGGGCCAGGCGGCCTACTCCTCCTCCAAGGCGGGCCTGCACGGCCTGGCCATGACCGTCTCGCAGGAGTACGCCTCCTACAACATCCGCACCGCCATCGTGGCCCCGGGCATCCTCGACACCGGTCTGGGGGCGGCCGTCGCCGGTCCGCAGCGGCGGCGTATGACCGACCGCTCACTGCTCGGGACCGGCGAGGCGGAGCAGACCGCCGAGACGATCGCCTTCCTGGCCTCTCCTGCCGCCGACTACATCAATGCCACGGTCATCCGCACCGACGGAGGAATGAGGTACTGATGAACGCCAACGCCAACGCCAACGCCAACGCTTCGCACATCCTGATCCCCGCACCTGTCGGGATCGTGCGGCAGATCCTTCTGGAACCCGCCGCCCTCGCCGAGTGGAACCCCGCCTTCCTCTCGGTCAGGGGTCCGTCGGAGGCGTTCACCGGCCGGCGCTACCCGCTCGTCGCCCGCGGCGGCCTCCGCGGCCACTGGGAGTACGCGGGCATCGGCGAGACCCTCATCGAGGGCCGGTGGGAGGTACCCGGCCTGGCCGAGACCAACAGTTGGAGCCTGCTGCCCCACGGCGACGGCACCCACGTCACACACACCTTCACCCACCGGGGCAGCCTCGCCGCCCTGCTGCGGCCGGCGTTCGCCGGTGTCGCCGACCTTCGCCTGGACCGGCTGTCCGGGCGGGCCGGGCAGCGCGCTCTGGCCCAGGTGTCCTGACATGGCGCCCGGCACCGCACCATCCGTTGCCGCGCGGCCCGGTGAGCGCACGGCGCCGGCCGTCCCGCCCGTGCCGCCCGCCTTCGCCGACTGCTGGGCGCGGCCCACGCCGCTGCACCTGGCCCGCCAGGACGGCGAGTACGGCGAGGACGTCGAGGACGTCGAGGACGGCGAGTACGCCGAGGACCACATCCTGCGTGGCCTCGACTGAACCGGCCGTGGTCCCGACCGAGTCGACCCTGGCTCCGACCGAGTCGTTCCTGATTCCGACCGAGTCCCTCCTGGTTCCGACCGAACCGGCCGCGGCCTCGACCGAACCGGTCGTCGAACCGGTCGCCCCATACGTGACGGGCCCGGCGAAAATCCCCCGCACCGGGCCCGTCACACCCACCGCCCACTCTCCTCACCCGCCCCATTCGCCCCACCTTCCCTTCCCGCCCACCGGCCCTACTCGCCCCGCCCTTCCCGCCTTCCCGCCTTTCCGCTGACCCGTCTGTTCCACGTTCCAGGGAGACCCACGTGTCCACACCCTCCGTACTGAAGCCTCCCAAGGGCCCCGAGTACGCCCGTATCGTCGGCGTGGGCGGCTACCGGCCCTCCCGCGTGGTGCCAAACGAGGAGATCGCCCGCCGCATCGACTCCAGTGACGAGTGGATCCGCGAACGCTCGGGCATCGCCGAACGGCGTTGGGCGGCCGAGCAGGAGAGCGTGGCCCTCATGGGGGCCGCGGCCGCGGAGAAGGCACTCGCGCACGCCGGAGTCACCGCCGACCGGATCGGCTGTGTCCTGGTGGCCACCTCCACCCACTTCCGCCAACTGCCCGCCCTCGCCGCCGACATCGCCCACCGGATCGGGACCACCCAGGCCGCGGCCTTCGATCTCTCCGCCGCCTGTGCGGGCTTCACCCACGCTCTGGCGGTCGCCCACGACCTGGTGCGCGGCGGCAGCGCCGGCCACGTTCTCGTGGTGGCGACCGAGCGGATGTCCGACCTGATCGACCACGATGACCGCGCCACCGCCTTCCTCTTCGGCGACGGTGCCGGAGCCGTCGTCGTCGGGCCCGGCGACACCCCGGCCATGGGCCCCGTGGTCTGGGGCGCCGACGGGTCGCAGGGCGGGGCCATCGACCAGAGCGCCTCCTGGCTGGAGCTCCGCGACGGTACGCCGTCGCGCTTCCCGGCCCTGACGATGCAGGGCCAGACCGTGTTCCGCTGGGCGGTCTACGAGATGGCCCGGGTCGCCCGACGGGCCGTGGAGGAGGCCGGGGTGGACGCCGCCGACCTGGAGGCCTTCATTCCGCACCAGGCGAACCTGCGCATCGTGGAGAGCCTCGCCGCGACACTGCGGCTGCCCGCGCACGTGGCCGTCGCCCGCGACATCGTGCACACCGGAAACACCTCGGCGGCCTCCATCCCGCTGGCGATCGAGAACATGCTGGCCTCCGGAGCCGTCCACAGCGGCGGGCTCGCCCTGACCATCGGCTTCGGCGCCGGGCTCTCCTGCGCCGCCCAGGTGATCACGCTGCCCTGACGGGCCGCGCCGCTCGTGTCCTCGTACCTGTTCTCGTGCCTGTTCCCGTACTTGTTCCCGTACCTGGAGCTGACATGATCATGATCGATGCATCCGTCGCGCCGCACACGGCGAGCACCGCGGGGCAGCGAGCAGCCGCCGCACGCCGTGACGGCGCTCCCTCCGGCCGGACCCGCACCCCGCACGTCGTCGTCGGACCGTCCGCCCTGTCCGCTGCGGTGTCGGGGCTCGGTCCGCTCGGGCCCGGTGGGGACCAGTTCGCCCCCGCCGTCCCCGCCGTCCCCGCCGATTCTGCCGCTCCTGCCCGCCCGGAACCGGAGGGGGCGGACTTCACCACCGTCTTCGACATCATGGGCCGCATTTTCAGTGCCGTCTGAAGTGCCGCCTGACGCGGAGGGCTCCGGCAGACACCACCCCCCTTCGGATCGTGACCCCTCGGATCGTGACCCTTCGGATCGTGACCCCTCGGATCGTGACCCCTCGGATCGTGCGAGACCACACCATGGAGACCGCAATGGCGCACGCCGCCCGGAAAGCCCCCGGCACCGGAAAAGTTCTCGTCACCGGACTCGGAGTCACCACGCCGCTGGGCGGTGACGTCCCGTCCACCTGGGAGTCCCTGCTCGCAGGTCGCTCCGGAGCCCGGCAGCTGACCGAGCCGTGGGCCCACGACCTCGCCGTACGCATCGCGTGCCCGGCGGCGAGCGAGCCCGCGCCGCTCATCGGGCCGACGCTGGCCCGGCGTACGGACCGTTCGACGCAGTTCGCCCTCGTGGCGGCCCGTGAGGCATGGCGGGACGCGGGCAGTCCGGCCGTGGACCCCGGGCGGCTCGGCGTCGTCGTCGCCTCGGGCCTGGGCGGCCTGACCTCGCTGCTGAACTCCCACGACGTCCTGCGGGAGAAGGGGCCGCGCCGGGTCTCCCCGCACACGGTGCCGATGTTCATGCCGAACGGGCCGGCCGCCCAAGTCGGCCTCGAACTCGGCGCGCGGGCCGGCATCCACACCACCGCCGCCGCCTGCGCCTCGGGCGCCGAAGCGGTCGGCTGCGCCCTGGCGATGATCCGCTCCGGGCGCGCGGACGTGGTGGTGGCGGGCGGCACCGAGGCGCCCATCCATCCCCTGATCATGACCGCCTTCGCCAACATGATGGCCATGTCACGGCGCAACGACGACCCCCAGGCGGCTTCCCGCCCCTATGACCGTGACCGGGACGGCTTCGTGATGGGGGAGGGCGCCGGAATCCTGGTCCTGGAGTCCGAGGAGTACGCCCTTTCCCGCGGCGCACGCGTCTACGGCGAGGCGGCCGGCGTCGGACTGACCTCCGACGCCCACCACATCGCGCAGCCCGAACCCGACGGCCGTGACGTGACCCGCGCGGTGCGGGCGGCCCTGGCCGACGCCGGCGCCGACCGGAACGAGGTCGTCCACGTCAACGCCCATGCCACCGCCACACCCCTGGGCGACCTCGCCGAACTCGCCGCGCTGCGCCGGGTGCTGGGCGCCCGCGCCGGCCGGGTTCCCCTGTCGGCGACCAAGTCGATGACCGGCCATCTGCTGGGAGCGACCGGGGCGGTGGAGTCGGTGGCCGCGGTGCTGGCCCTGCACCACCGACTGGCCCCGCCCACGATCAACGTCGACGTCCTGGACGAACGGGCCGACGCGGACGTCGTACGCGACAAACCGCGCGAGCTGCCGCCCGGCCCGGCCGTCGTCCTGAACAACTCCTTCGGTTTCGGCGGGCACAACGTGTGCCTGGCGTTCCGCAGCGCCGGAAGCGGCACGGGCAGCGGCAGCGAGGCATGACGATGACAACGCTGTTGCCAATGCCAGTGCCGGTGCCGGTGCCGGTGCCGGTGCCGCCTGCACGCATTGACGGGCGGCGTGGCGTACGGCTGAACCGGTCGGGCCGCAGAGCGGGCATACGGGTCGGACCGGGCGCCCCGCCCGACCTCGCGCAACTGGCCTGTTTCGGTCAACTTGTGAGGCGCCTTTGTGAACCAACGGCACGCTCTTGGGCCCGGTAAAGCGTCGAAAACCCAGCTCGTGGGCGGCTCGGGGCTCCAGGGGCCGGACCGAAACCCCTTTCCCCGGCTGTGGGGCACGGCTGGGGTCGACGTGACCGCTGTCGCATTCCGGCCCCTGTCGGCAAGCCGTTCGGGGTCAGGGGTGTGAACCGTGTGCCCAGCGCGCAGAGGCACTTCTAGCGTCGCGGCGCGCATCCGTTCGCTCTACCGGTCGTGTGCTCAGTGAGACCCAGTGACGATGGAGGACACCTCCCCGTGAAACCGGCCGTCGCCCGCCCCGGCGATCCGTACTGCTTCTTGCACATCGCCATCCGCCCGTCGCGCCGACGGGACCACGCCCGCGGCACCAGCCGCCCGTCCCCCGGCCGGCCGGGACGTCCGCGTGCCGTCCCGCGGACACCGCACCGGGCCGTGCACCGGGCGTCGCTACGGGCCCGGAGCAAAGAAGGCAACCGGGCAAGACCCCGCCCCACCGGCCAGGAGCCCGTCAGACCGGGGATCGCGGGACCGGGGATCGCGGGACCGGCGATCGTGAGGCTGGGGATCGTGAGGCTGGAGATCGCGGGACCGACGGTCGTGAGGCCGGGCATCGCCACACAGATCGTGGGACCGGAGATCGTCGGGCGAACGCCCTCACGGTTACGGGCAGCGCTCCCGAGGTACGCCACGGATGTCCGCCCCGTCGAGAAGGCAGCCACGGACCGCACCGGACGCCCGGTACGGCTGCTCCGGTGGCCGGCCCACCGCCCCGCCGCCGATGGCTGA
Source organism: Streptomyces sp. NPDC087844 (assembly GCF_044742785.1). NCBI lineage: Bacteria > Bacillati > Actinomycetota > Actinomycetes > Kitasatosporales > Streptomycetaceae > Streptomyces > Streptomyces sp. NPDC087844. The sequence goes on from NZ_JBIUVD010000035.1 coordinate 68,880, forward strand.
GCGCACCGGTCCGCCCGCAGCGGACATGACGTCACGGCCCACCGGAAGCATCGCCCGCCATGTGGCCGAGTTCGCCGGGAGCACCGCCCGTCACGAGCTCGCCGACGACACGGGCCCCGCTTCCGGAGGCCCCGGGGCGCAACGCTCGCCCACCCTTCCCGAGCCGCCGCGCACGATTCCGTCGCAGCGGTACTACACCCTGGTCGTCGAACGCATCAGCGTTCTCGCCGCGTTGGGCTTCAACGCTCCGACGATCGCCCAGGTGCTGGGGCGTGAGGGCTACACCATGGCGCCCGGCCGCAGCGACCCCATCAGTCTGACCACGGTGCGCCGTCTGTTGCGCGAGAACATGCCCGCCGCCCGCCGCCAACCCGCCGCTGTCCGCGGTGAGGGCCTGGCGGCGCACGAGTGGTGGCTGCAGGATCTGGCCGCGGAGCTGTCCATGCCGTCCATCACCCTGTACGGCTGGGCCCGTCGCGGGTGGGTGACCGTGGTGCGCAAGGAGAGCCGGCCCCCCTATCGCCTTGTCCTGCAGGCCGACCCCGCAGAGGCCGAACGTCTGCGGGCCCGGCGCCTGCGCGCCGACCAGGAAGGGCTGCACGTCGGTACGGTGCCGCTTCCGCGCGGGCGCGGGCGCGGGGGAGCACCGCAGTGTCCCGATCCGGCGGCCTCGGCGGCCTCGTCGGCCCCATTGACTCCTTCGACCCCTACGGCTTAATCGGCCTCTTCAGCCTCTTCAGCCTCTTCGGCCTCTTCGGCCTCTTCGGCGGTGGTGCGTTGAGCGGGTGACCGCCACCCGCCCCGCCCGCCCTGCCCGTACGACCCATAGGACCCGTACGACCTACAAGAACTGAGCGAGCAAAGGAAGCAGGGCCCGGGACGCGGCGGGGGGGGGGGGGGGGGCGCCCCCGCCGCCCCCGCGCGCCCCCCCCCCCCCCCCGCCCCCCCCCCCCCCGCCCACACCGCGAACCCGCCCCGGGCGGCGCGCCGCCGCGCGCCCGCCGCCACCCCCGCCGGCGCCGGCGGC